>JANYGI010000122.1 GCA_025362495.1 Byssovorax sp.
AGTTCCTATTGACACGATAATTAGCTTGTCCTAATATGTGTCTATCGGAAACAGCCTGAGCCCATCCAGTCCAGACCGTCCTCATCCACCCAACCAGGAGCATCCATGAACTACGACGAAGCCGTTTTGGCCACCGTGACCCGCGCCCAGGCGATGCGCGAACTTGCCGCCCACGGCGTCAACGCAGCGGAATTCTTCGCCGATGTCGGCGACAAGCAGATGTACACCGGCGCCGAAGTACTTGACTGGCTCGGCTACTAAAACCCACTCCACAGGAGACTTACATGTCAATCGAAATTCGCAACCGTTGGACCAGCGCAGTTATTTTCAACCACAACGTCGAAGGCGCCACGATGCGCGATGCAGTGCGGGCGGCATTGGTGGCCGACGCCGACCTGAGCGGCGCCAACCTGCGCGACGCCGACCTGAGCGGCGCCTCGGTTCCGGTCGTTGCGGACCTCGATCGAAAGATGCTCGAAGCGGTGAGCAAGCCCGGAGCTCTGGACATGGGTACGTGGCACTCGTGCTCAACCACTCATTGCCGGGCCGGGTGGGCGATCACTCTCGCCGGCAAAGAGGGACTGGAGCTGGAGGCCCGTCTCGGGCCCGCCGTGGCCGGAGCGCTCATCTACAGCGCCTCGACGGGGCGTCGCGTGCCGGACTTCTACGCGACCGACGAGGCCGCGATGGAGGACATCAAGCGCTGCGCCGAGCTACCCGCGCCCGTGGCGCCAGGGACCTGATTGCCACGTCCTGATCACCACCGCGCGGAGAGGAACTGGCCATGTCGATCACCTGCTCACCGTTCCACGCTTCACACTGTGCCGCGCGGCTCTTCGCCCTCGTAATGTTCAACTTCCACCTCAATATCCGCACGCCCTGGGGGCAATCATGATCTCCGCCTGGCTCGCCGCCGTCTCCTACGCTGGAAAGACCTGGGTCTTTGCCCAGCTCGTCGCGCTCATCAACACGCTCATCGAACGGCTGCGCACCGAGGTGGCCGAGCGCCAGGCCGCCGAGCGCGAACTGGCCGACGCGCTCAACCAGCGAGAGGAGGCGAGGACGCGGTGCGGATATCAGGTCGCCTATGCCCGTGAGGCCGCCGCCGAGGCCGCGCAGCTGCGCCGCGGCGTGGCCGACGTCATCGGCATGCTGCGGGCGCCGCGCGCAGAGAAGGCCGACGAGGAGGCTTTGCCGGGGCTGTGCGACACGGCGCTAGCGGAGCTGCTGAAGGTCGAGGCTAGCGACGGGGCGCGGATGCTCGAGGAGCTGGCTGCCTCCGAGGCGCGCGGCGAGGAGCGATCGCAGGAGTTCTGCGACCTCTACGACAACATCGGCGAGGCGCTGGACTCCGGCCTGGACGAGTGCCCTGTGGCGGCGGCGAAGCGCGTGCGCGCCGAGCTGCTCGCGCTGCTCGCGGCCGATGACGCCTCGGCGACCATCACCGTTCAGCGAGACCGCGCGCGGGCGAGCGAGGAGAAGCTGCGGGGCTGGATCGAGGCGCACGCCGCGAGCCTCGATGACGACGCGCTCGAAGATCAGGCACGCGAGGCGCGTGTGTTCCTCGACTCCGTCGACGCGCAGGGCGAGCTGCTCCTCCAGGAGCTGGACGACGCCCGCTCACGGACCAACGACGCGGAGATCGCGCTGTCCGGCGTGCTGGCGCGCGAGGCGACGGCCATCGGCGACGCGCTCCACTTCGCCGTGACGCTGGATGGCCTCGAAGACAACGAGCTGGTCTACCTCGACAACAGCAAAACGCGCCCGCTTGTGGCTCGCGTCCTGAAAACAGCGGGCGTGACGCCGAAGTGCGGCGAGACGCCGGTAGTGGTGGCCCCGTCGCCCGTCGCGCCTGCGGTGGTCACCTGCGCCAACTGCGACTCGCCCACCGATCGCATGTACGCGCTCACGGACGACGTCGCCGCCCCCGCTTGCGGCGCCTGCGCCGAGGCATGCGCTGCTGGCGCGGCCGGCTGCACGGATCACTGCGGCATCCCCGACGGCGTGACGATCGAGACGAGCGCGCCGCCGTGGCCGCAGCCCGGCGTGGACCCGGCGAATGCATGTCTCGTCTGCGGAGCAAAAGGCTGGGAGTCGTGGCTCAATTTGGAGGGCAAGAAGAACGCGGCGGGCATGGCCGATACGACCCGCGTCGTCATCTGCCACGCGCACCTACTCGGTCCGCTCGCCGCCTCTTCCGCCGATATCCGCGCACTCGTTGTTGTGCGCCGTCCGCAAATCATCGACGCCGCGCTCCGCGCCTGCTTGAGCACCGGCCCGAAGCGGTGGTTCACCATGGCCATCGCGGTACGCGATACGGGCATCAAAAATGCCGCCACGGCCGAACTGGACGCCGCGGAGCTGCGTATCGGCGCGACGTGGGACGCCGCTGGCAAGCTCTGCTCACTCGCCGCAGCGCCTGCCGATATCGCCACCTCGGCGCCCACCAACTGGGCCGCTGCTGTCGACGCGAGGCGCGAAGAGTTCATCGCTGCGCCCGTCGTCGAGCCCCCGTGGACGCCGCGCTCGGTGAACGGAGGTGCCTTGTGAGCAAGCCCCGTCCGAACCGCATGAGCGACAAGAAGCTCGCCGTCGAGCTGGTCGAGATCGACGCACAGCTCAAGGCGCTCGTCGCGCGCCGCGGCCTCATCACCGGCGAGCAAAACCGGCGCTTCGACGGCGGGAAGCGCCGGACGGGCAACGACAAGAAGGCCGCGCAGTCCACCACCGGAGGTGCCTTGTGAGCAAGCCCAGCGCCGCCGCGCAGCCCCTTCCGCTCTGGGATTCAAAGGCCACAAGCGCCCCCCCCCCGAGGCCTCCAATGCCCGCTAACGCTCCTGTCCGCGTCATCGCACCAACGGGCGACACGATGACTGGCCGCCTCCTCAAGGTCACCGCGGGTCGCCCTCGCATCGGCTTCCCGGTCCCGCCCGGTGTGACGTTCACCGCCGCTGGCGACGGCATCGGCAAGGCCGCTGGCTGGCGCATCCACGGTGACGACCTCGCCAAGCTGTCCACCGGCGCCGTCGCTCTCGTGCACGCCGACGCGATACCGACCGACGACAGCGACTATCGCTACTGGCTGGCTCGCTGGTGGGGCGAGGGCCCGCGGATGCTCGTCGTCATGCTCAACCCGAGCACGGTCACGGCGACGAAGAACGATCCCACCGTGCGCCGGTGCATCTCGTTCGCCCAGCGCGAGGGCTTCGGCGGCCTGGAGGTGGTCAACCTCTTCGCGTTCCGGTCGGCGTACCCGTCGGAACTGCGTCGCCCCGTCGATCCCGTCGGCCCCACCAACGATGCGATTATTTCGGCCACCGCGGCGCGCATCGTCGAGGGCGGCGGGAAGATCCTCGCCGCGTGGGGCGCGCGCGTGAGCTTCGGCGAGCGGGCCAAGGCGCCCTTCGCGGGCCGCGATCGTAGCGTCCTCGAGCTGCTCGGCGCGCACGCCGACGTGTGGTGTCTCGGGCGCGGCAAGACGGGGACGCCGAATCACCCCCTGATGCTCGAGGGCAAGCAGCCGCTCGAGGCGTTCGCGACGCGAGAGCAGATTGCGGGAGGTGCGACGTGAAGGCGATAGAGCAACAATCGGCACCGCGCCTGCTCCGCTGGCAAGCAGCGGTGAAGCTCGCCGCCTTTCACGGCATGCGCCTCGCCGCACTCGGCTCTGCCCAGCCGACGTGGACGGGAATCACCGTCAACCTCACCAACATGCGCAAGGACGTCGCGAAGCTGTCGAAGTGGTACGGCGCTCGCGAGGTGCCCGCGCGGCGCCTCTTTCACGAGGTGGGGCACCTGCTCGTCGCACCGCGCGAGCGCCGTTCGCTGCCGAACTTCGGCCACGGCTGGGATAACCTCGGACGCTGCTGGGCCGAGCGAGTCACGACGCGCTGGACGAGCGAGCGCGAGGAAAGCGACGCCTGTTTGCTCGGCGTGGCGCTGGAAATCGCGATGCTCGGCGAGGACTCGGGCATCGACACGTTCCGCTCCCAGGGCTGGGGCTACAGGACCTACAACGCGAACTGCGTCGAGCACGCTGCTTTCAATTTCTGGCGGGCCATCGCTCGCTTGAACGAAGCTGGGCTCTTGCAGGGCAGCCGCGCGAATCCAGAGCTCTTGCCGTCCTCGCGACGTCGACCGGCCGGAGCGATGTCATGAGCACGGGTGTGGAGCCGCGAGCATCGCAGTCGCGGTGCGTCAAGGACGCTCCGTTCGGTCGCTATCGCTCGGCGGCCAAGAATAAAGCCACGCCACTCGGCGAACCCACCTGGCTCGACCAGGTGGCCGGGGGAGTGGCTCAGGCACTGGCTCGGGCAGTGGACCCCCACTGGACCCCCACTGGACATGGACTGGCAAATCAGTGGACTTTAGTGGACGGTCACTGGCTTTCGCCCAGCGCGCAGCAAAACGCCCTCGTGGCGTGTACTGATAAGCAGATAGCACCACGGGTGGGGCGTGCTGATAAGCACAGGAGAACAGGGCAAGCCTGTTCAAGCGCTGCTAGGTGGTCACGCACCGTGACCATACTCGACGTCGATCGCCCTGAGCTGCGAGGTGCCCTGTGATCCACCACGCCTGGCACCCGGACCGCCCCGCGCTCTGCCCCGTCCGCACCGCCTCCGTGCGCCTCGACGTCGAGAAGATCACCTGCGCGGACTGTCTCGCGCTCGTGCCGGCACCCGGCCACCAAGAGCACGGCGTCGCCAACGACGCCGGCGTGCTGCGGCGGGCCGCCAACATCACCCACACCACCGGAGCGAGCTCATGAGCACCCGCGGACCCATCACCGACGCCGAGATCGACCGGATCCGTGTGTTACTGTTGGAGGGATTGGAGCGCGCCGACGCATGCGAAAAGCAGAACCTCGAGAACAGTCAGAGCTCATCCCCCGCCGCGTCCTCGCCTATGCGCGAGTCAGCGGGCAGGAGCAAGGCAAGCACGGCACGAGCCTCGAGGGGCAGGACGAGGACCTCCAGCGGTTCTGTCGAGACCACGGCTACCCCAAGCCCACGATCTTCGTCGAGGTCGAGGGTGGTGGCGTCGAGAAGGAAGAGAAGCGAACCGAGCAGCGCCGGCTGATGGCCAGCGTGCAACCCGGCGATCTCGTTTTGTGCTGCAAGCAGGACCGGTGGAGCCGCTACACGCTCCACTTCCTCGCGAGCACGGCGGAGATCACGAAGCACAACGCCAGGTTCTTCTCCATCGCTGAAAAATTCGATCCGAGCACATCCGAAGGTCGCTTTGCGGCAACCATTATGGCCGCCGTCGCCGAGCAAGAGCACAGCCGGATCAAGGAGCGCACCGTCGGGACGCGCCGACGCCTCCGGCTCGCCGGGGCCTTCGTCGAAGGTCTCCCGCCGCTCGGATACAAGGTCGAGGACCGCGCGCTTGTGGTCGACCCCGTCGGCGCCGCGGTGGTCAAACGCATTTTCGATCTCTCCATCGCAGGCTACTCCACGCGCCAGATCGCCGCGCTCGTCACGGCCGAGTTCCCCGGCACGCCAGGCCTCGACAACGCCGGCATAGCGCGCCGGCTCAAGGACCGGCGCTACCTCGGCGAGGTCAACACCATCGGCGGCAAGCTCAGCGGCCCCACCGGCGAGTGGGTGAAGCGACACGAGCCGATCGTCGACCGACCGACGTGGTTGCGCGCGCAGAGCGCGAGCGCGAAGAGGAAGATCGGCGGCCGCCCGATCACCGGCTCCGCGCGCAACATCACCTTCCTGCTCCGCGGCGTCATCTACTGTGGAAGCTGCAAACGGGTCATGGTCGCGCATGCGCCGGGGCCGACGGGCAGCACGAAGCACGGTGGCTACTACCTGTGTCGCAAGCGCACGACGGGGCCAGTCGTGGGACGATGCAACGGCCCTTTCGCGCGGCACGAGGACGTGGACGCAGCCTTCGAGATCGACTTCGTTGCTCAGCTCGAGCGGCTCACGGATCGGCTGTCGCGCCCTCCGAAGGAAGCGCCGCGCTCGCCCAAGAAGGTCGACTACGAGGCCGAGCGCACCAAGCTGGTGAAGCGGCGCGAGCGCCTCGTTGACGCGATCGGCGAGGGCATACTTTCCGGCGAGACGGCGCGCGCTAAGGTCGAGGCAGTCGAGCGCGCCCTGATCGAGCTCGACGACCGCCGCGCCTCATCGGCGGCGCCTGCGCCGCCACCCCTGGACCGCACCGCGCTGCTCGAGCAGGTGATCGCAATCCGCAAGGCGTGGTCCAACATGATGGTCGACGCCAAGCGCGAGGTCATCGGGCTCGTGCTGGACCGCGCAGAGCTCCACTCGACGCAGGCTGAGCGCTGGCAGCGCGGCGCCTGGAAGCTCGCGCTTTCTTGGCGCGAGATTAACTAATCTGTTGCGTCCCACTTGTGGGCGACCGCGGTGAGCTTGCGCAGGGCCTGGCTCATCAGCCGGGCCTGCAAGCCCATGTGGGCGTCGCCCATCTCGCCCTCGATCTCGGCCTTCGGCGTCAGCGCGGCGACCGAGTCGATCACCACGATGTCGACCGCGCCCGAGCGGGTGAGCATCTCGACGATCTCCAGCGCTTGCTCGCCGCTGTCGGGCTGCGAGACGAGGAGCTTGTCGACGTCGACGCCGAGCGAACGAGCATAGTTGGCATCGAAGGCGTGCTCGGCGTCGATGAAGGCGGCGATGCCGCCGGCCCGCTGGGCCTCGCGCATCGCGTGGAGGCTGAGCGTCGTCTTGCCGCTCGACTCCGGCCCGTAGATCTCGACGATGCGGCCGCGGGGATAGCCGCCCACGCCGAGCGCGTCGTCGATGGCGAGAGAGCCCGAGGAGATGACGCTGATTTCGGACGTCTCGTCGTCGCCGAGGGACATGATGGCTCCTTTGCCAAACTGCTTCTCGATCGATCCGATGACGCTCTTGAGGGTGTGAAGCTTGTCGCTGAGGTTCGTGTTCATGATGGTCTCTCCGGTTCGGTGATGAGAAAGCGCCGCCCCGGCGGCGCGCGGTCGAGGGATGCAGTGGGCAAGGAGCTGCCCGCACGGCCTCCAGGGCGGCCGTGAAACGTTGGGTCCGAGGCGGGGAGTCCCCGCGGGCTCGGTACGGTGAGCGTCGATTCAGGCCGCTTCCGGCTGGCGATCGAGCAGGCGCAGCTGGATCGCCTCGGCGATGTGCGGTGATCGGACGGCGACGTCGCCGTCGAGATCGGCGATGGTCCGCGCGACGCGCAGCACCTTGCCGTAGGCCCGCGCCGAGAGGCCGAGTCGCTCCATGGCCGAGGCGAGGAGCGTTTGCCCGGCGGCGTCGGGCGTGGCGACCCGCTCGAGATCGCGCGGCGAGAGCGCGGCGTTGGTGGTGGCCTCGACGTCGCGGCGCGAGCGCTCGGTCTGCGCGGCGCGGGCGGCGATGGCCCGGGCCCGCACCGCCGCGGAGGGCTCGCCGCGCTGGTGCCCTTGCAGGTGAGCGACGTCGACCGGCGGAAGGATGATGTGCAGATCGATGCGGTCGAGCAGAGGCCCGCTGAGGCGAGCGCGGTACTGACGGACGCGGTCGGCCGAGCAGGTGCAGCGCCGGGACTTCTCTCCGGAGTAGCCACAAGGACAGGGGTTGACGGCGGCGACCACCAGCGGGCGGGCCGGGAACGTGGCGCGGACGCGGGCCCGACAGATGGTGATCTGGCCGTCTTCGAGCGGCTGGCGCAGCGACTCGAGGACGTTGCGACGGAACTCGAGGAGCTCGTCGAGGAACAGGCATCCATGGTGAGCGAGCGAGACCTCGCCGGGCCGCACCGGATCGCCGCCGCCGACGAGGCCCGCCGCGCTCACGGTGTGGTGCGGGGCGCGGAAGGGGCGAGTCGTGACGACGCCGCGCGGCTCGCCGAGGAGGCCAGCGACGGAGTGGACGGCGGTGATCTCCAGCGCTTCGTCGAGCGTGAGCGGCGGGAGGATGGTGGGCAGTCGGCGAGCGAGCATGGTCTTCCCCGAGCCGGGAGGGCCGATCATCAGGAGGTTGTGGGCGCCGGCGGCGGCGATCTCGAGGGCGCGGCGCGCCCCGTGCTGCCCGCGAACATCGGCGAGATCCTGGCTCTGCGGCGTCAGATCCGGTGAGAAGGGCGGCAGTGCCTCGGGGCTTTCGAGCGGTGATCCCAGGCGAAAGTGATCGACGAGCTCGCCGAGGTGACGGATGAGGTGGACCTCGACGCCGGGCACGCAGGCGGCCTCACGGGCGTTGGCCGCAGGGACGATGGCGCGCTGGATCCCGCGAGCCACGGCGCCTCGGAGCGAGGGGAGGACGCCGCGGACGGGGCGGATCGCGCCGGTGAGCGAGAGCTCGCCGAGGAGGGCAATCCGATCGAGCGACTCGGCGGGGATCTTCCCGAGCGCCGCGAGCGTGGCCGCCGCGATGGCCACATCGAACGAGCCGCCGCTCTTCTTGAGATCGGCCGGAGCGAGGTTCACCGTGATAACGTATTCGTTCAGATCGACGCCGAGCTGCTGGAGCGCGGCGCGGACGCGGACGCGGCTCTCGCGGACGCTGGCCTCGGGCAGGCCGACCAGCTGGAAGGAGGGGATACCACGGCTGGAGTCGACCTCGACGCGGATCGGGAAGGCATCGAGTCCGAGGAGGGTGAAGGTGAGCGCAGTGGCTTGCATGCAGACCCTCATTGCGAGTCTCGTGCCGGGCCATCGCTCGTTGAAATCGTTGAGTATTTTTCGAGATGGAGGGTGGCGGAGCCCGCTCCGGGGTGGCGGCCGCCAGGGGCGCTGTCGGCTCGCGGCGCGGTTCAGTCGAGCCGGACGTCGAGGATCACCGGCGCTTGCAGCTGATCGAGCGGGGCGAGGACACCCGCCTTGTCGAAGCTCCCCCACTGGCTGTTGGCGACGTAGAAGAAGTGCGCGCCGACCAGGGTGCCCAGGGTCGGCTCGCGGTAGCGAGGGTGGTTTTGCTCGAGCGTCTCCACCGCGGTGATGCGGTCCCCGCCGGGGCCGAGGTGGGCGCGGATCAGGCGATGAGGGGTGATCCCGTTCTGCGTGGCGACGAGATCGTCTCCGTGGAGCACCAGCGCGTCGAGGCCCGTGAGGAACACGCCGGGCGGGCTCGCGAGCATCGTGACGGAGTGGGTGACGCGGTCGACCCGAGCGACCCCGTGGGCGTAGTCGGCGATGTACAGAGTCCGCCCGTCCGGCGCGACGGCGATGCCTTGCGGCGACGCGAGGACGCCGGGCGGGAGCAGCACCGTGAGCGCGTTTGCGCCTGGATCCGCCGTGTAGACCGCACCCGAGATGGAGTCGGAGACGAAGACGACTCCAGCCGCGTCGATCGCCAGATCGTTGCACACGTGGCCTTTGCCGGGCCCCTGCAGAGCGAGCTCGCGGGTGACCTTGCCGGTCGCGAGATCGAGCTGGAACAGGCTGCTCTTGCCCTCGTCTTCGGGGCGAAAGCCCTCCATGTGCGGGATCATCGCGCTGCACGCGAAGAGGGCATGACGGGGAGCGTCCACCCCGAGCGCGAGCACGGCGCCGAGGCCGTGCTGGCCCGGAGAGGTGAAGTCGCGCGCGGCGCCGCTGGCGTCGACGCGGACGATCTTGCGCTTGTGAACGCTGCTGACGAAGAAGGCGCCGTCGGTCGGATCGTGGGCGAGCCCCTCGGGGATCAGGTCTCTCTCGGCGAGCTGGAAGGCGACGACGCTCCGCTCGACGACCGTCGTCTTCAGCGCCGCGAAGAGCAGGCGAACGGCCTCGAAGCCTGGAGAGCCGGTGAGGGCGGCAAAGTCGGAGTCGGCGGCGATGTCGAAATGAACGCCACCTTCGGCCAGGGCGCGCAAGCTGCGGAGGGCGCGATCGCCCTGGCCGCTCAGCGCCTGGCCGCAAGCGACGTTGTAGAGGCGCCTTGGCTCGCCGGGGGCAGCGGCGAGGAGGGCCTCGCTCCGGGCGAGGAAGCAGGCAAAGTCCTTGTGCTCGTACGCCGTGGTGGCCTCTCGCTCCAGCGCGCCGACGTCGAGCGGCGCGCGGGGAGCCGTGGCGAGCACGGCACCGGAGGCCGGCGGCGTGGGCGCCGGTGTGGCGCCGCACCCCGCGAGGAGGGCAGTCGCGAGCATCGCGTGAAGGGAGCTGCGCATGCGCGCGACGCTAGCAGATCAGGAGTCGCCTCGTGGCGCCGAGTGATACCCTCCGGCGCGTGACAGCTCTCGAGGCACCGCCGGTGCCGCCCCCCGACGCGCCGCTGCCCTGCGATCTCGCCGACGCGGTGCGCTTCGTCGCCGCGCCGGATCGCCTCGATTTCGCGAGGCGGCAGCTCCGATCGCGGCGGCGGCTCCAGCTCTTGATCACCTTCTACGCGGGCGCGCCGTGCCGCATGGCCAGCGTGCATCTGCTCGCGGGTCACGCGATCACGCTCGGCCGCTTCTGCGGGGTATCGGCGACGTTCGACGCCATCGGCGAGGAGCTGATGCCCGTCGACGACGCCGGGACGCCGCGATCACCCGCGTGGATCGCCTACGCCGAGGCCGGCGCGGCGAAGAGGCCAGTCGACGTGCGCGACGAGCTCTGGCTCGCGGCGCACGTCGAGGACAACGAGCGACTCCGCGCGAAGAGGCTCGACGTCGCGTTTGCCGCGGAGGCCGAGCGCCACCCCGCCGAGCCGATCTGGGGGCTCCTGCGGCAGCACATGGATGTCACCGTCGGCGCGCGCCTCGTCGATCGATCGGCGCTGGCGGGCCTCGTCGCGCACGAGACGGTGCTCGCCGACGGCCTGCTCGCGGCCCTGGGGCGCCTCGTGCGCACCGGGTGGTTGCTCATCGCGCGCTACGTCGTCGAGGCGGCGCGCGCGGTGGTGACGCCCGCGCGCGAGCCCGAGCGTGGCCTCGCCAGCTACCGGCGCGCGGCCCTGGGGCTGGCCTACCATTTCGTGACGGCGTGGGGCGCCGCGCGCGTGGTCCGACGCGGGCTCCGGCAGCGCCAGCGCGGGCGCGAAGGCACCGGCGACACCTGGCCGCTGCTCGACGAGGTGCTCGGGGAGCGTGCCAGTGAGGTCCACCCCATGATCCGGGATTTCTACGAGAATCCCGCGCGTTTCTCGGTCAAGGCGGCCCTCGAGCTCCACACGTTGCCGGCGCGGCTGTGGTCGCGGGTCGCGACGTTGCTCGTCGGTCAAGGCCTTTACGAGGCCGACGCGGGCGAGGTCGACGCGCGATTCCGGGTCTTCCGGCGCGCCGACGGATCGATGCATTTCGTCCGCGAGCTGTATTGCCGCGGGGCGCTGCGCGTCTTCGACTCGGACTTCGTGGTGCGCGAGAGCAAGCTTTACGAGGTGTTCGTCGACATGGGCGTCTCGGTCGAGATGGACGTGCAGCCGCTGCCGGGAAGGGGCCTGTCCATCCGCGGGGTCAATGTCTATCGGCGCGGCCTCCGCTTGCCGCCCGTGTGGCTCAAGGTGGTGTTCGAGAGCCGGGTCATCGAGCTGCCCGACGGGGAAGAAGAGCTGCACATCGACGGGCACCTGCGGATGCAGCCGGACGGGCCCGTGGGGCGCTTTCTGGCGCACAAGGTGCTGCGCCGGCCCGAGGAGCTCGGGTGCATTCACTACCGTGCTCGCCGCGCGGCAGACTCGATGTGATCGTCAGCCGGGAGGGGGCATGTCGAGCAGCTCTGTCGGCTCTTTGCCGGTGCCGAGCCAGCTCCGCGCCGCGCCGGCAGATGGCTTGCCGCCCAGCCACCGTCGCAAAAAGAAGAGGCCAAAGCGGAGGCGGCTGCGCCTGCGCTCGGGGGCCGTCTCGTCGCCTGCGCACCACTGGCGTAGGGTCTCGAAGCTCCACTCGGTGGCGAGCTGGAGCAGGCGTCGAAAGACCAGCCAGTCCAGCGCCCGCCCGAGGGCGCCGTGGCGATGATCGTAGTCGTAGACCGTCTTGAAATGGGTGCCGCCCGGGCGCGGCTCGTACTGCCAGATCCCGCGGCCGTCGCGGATGATGGATTTCCAGTCTTCGGAGTCGAACTCGAAGGTGGAGTGGCGGAGAGGCGTGGAGTGCAGATACCGACCGACGCCGACGATCTCCATGCCGAGGGCGATCCGCGTGCGGTAATCCATGAGGTGATACCCGCGCGCGTCCTTCCCGGGGAGGTAGCCGATCGTCGTGAAGCGGAGATCCCAGGAGGCGTGCATGTCGGCGTCCTGCGAGCGCTCCCAGACCAGCTCGACGGGGGAGGGGATCCAGGCTTCGACCACGATCTTGCGGGCGGTGGCCATGGACTACGCCTCTGCCACGCCGGCCGCGGGGCGGGCGCGAAAGCGGAGCCAGGCGCGGAGATCGTGGGCGAACATGCCGAGCGCGGTGACGCCCATGAACGTCATCATGGCGCGGAGCGGCAGGGGCACCGGCGGAGGATCGAGGACGATCGCCGTGGGCAAGAGTCGATCGGGCCAGACCGTCTGGGCGACCTGGAGCAGATAGGCCCCGATGAGCAGGCTGAGGACGACGTGCATGAAGTATTCGCCGCGCGGCAGGCCGCCCTGCGCCTTGCGGCTCGCCGTCTCCTCGAGCACGTCGGCCCAGGCGATGAACACGTCGAGCCCGTAGAGCGCCGCGATGAAGAGCAGCGCCGCGCCGTGGAAGCGCAGGTTGGCCACCCAGAGGAACTGCGTGGCATAGACGGCGTGCCGCACCGTGTGCCAGAGGACCTCGCGCTGGCACTCGGGGCGCTGCGCGAGGCGGCTCGTGTAGATGTGGAAATAGGCCACGTCGAACGCGCCGAGCGTCCCGGCGATGATCAGCAGATAGAACGCGGTGGTCATGAGTCCGTTGCCCCGCGCGGAGCCTACACGGAATTCGCGCCCTTCACCGGCTCTTCGCGCGGGCGGCGAGGAGCGGGCGCAGGCCGTTGAGGCAGGCGAGCACGGCCGATCCGTTGCTGAGCAGCGTCGCCAGCACCGGCGAGATCAGGCCCGGGATCGAGAGCGCGTAGCAGAGCGAGTTCACCCCGAAGCTGATCCCGTTGTTCTGGCGGATGATGCCGATGGCGCCGCGCGAGAGATCGATGGCCTCGACCAGCTTGTGGAGATCGGCCGTCATCAGGACGATGCCCGCCGTCTCGCGCGCGATCTCGGCGCCCGCGCAGACCGAGACGCCGATGTCGGCGTACGAGAGGGCGGGCGAGTCGTTGATGCCGTCGCCGACCACCGCGACGACGCGGCCCTCACGGCGGAAGCGCTGCGCCATCTCGGCCTTGTCCTCGGGGAGCATCTCCGCGAAGAAGCGGTCGATGCCGAGCTCGCGCGCGACGTGAGCGGCCACGGCGGGGCCGTCGCCGGTGAGCATGACGATGTCGTCGACGCCGCGGGCGCGGAGATCGCGGATGAGGTCGCGGCTCTCGGCGCGGATCTCGTCGCGGTAGGCCAGCGTCGCCGCGTGGACGCCGTCGACGGCGAGGAACAGCACCGATTTGGCCGCGGCGTCGAGGGCGCTCCGGACCTGCAAATCAAGGCGATCCGTGACGCCGAGCTCCGCGAGGAAGCGCTGGCTCCCGAGCTGCACGGTGCGGCCGCGGACCACCGACTCGATCCCCTTGCCGACGAAATAGCTCGAGCTCTCGCGCTCGGGGACGTCGAGGCCGAGGCTCGCCGCGAGGCGGATCACCGCCTGCGAGACCGGGTGCGTCTGCCGCGCCGACGCCGACGCCGCGAGCGTGGCCGCCTCGCGACAGGTGAGCACGTCGTGCACGAGCACGTCGGTGATCTCGGGGACGCCGCGCGTGAGCGTGCCCGTCTTGTCGAAGATCACCGTCGAGACGCGCGCCAGCTTCTCGAGGTACGCGCCGCCCTTGATCAGGATCCCGCGGCGCGCGGCGGCGTTCATCGAGGCCAGCACCGTCGTCGGCGCCGAGACGCGCGGCCCGGTACCGAAGTCGACCGTGAGGATCGCCGCGAGCCGGTTCATGTCGGCCGTCGCGAGGAACACCAGCGCCGAGCAGCCGAGCGCCGGCGCGACGAGGCGATCGGCCACCATCTCGGCGTGGTTCTGGATCCGCGTCTCGGCGATGGGCGCGTCCTCGATCAGGCGCACGGTGCTCGCCGCCTTGGTGTCGCGGCCGACGCGCTCGGCCTTCACGTAGAGCTTCCCCTCGCTGAGGAGCGTGGCGGCGAAGACGCGATCGTCGACGCCCTTCACGACGGGCAGCGACTCGCCCGTGAGCGCCTGCTGATCGACCACGGCGCGCCCCTGGATCACGACGCCGTCGACCGCGATCGCCGAGCCCGTGTAGATCACGACGACGTCGCCGACGACGAGCTCGGCGACCGGGATCTGGACCTTGGTGTCGCCGCGGACGACCCAGGCGAGATCGTGCTCGTACTCGAGCAGATCGCGGATCGCGCGGCGAGCGCGGGCCTGGGTGAGATCGCGGATGTGATCGCCGACCGCGATCAGCCAGACGATGCCCGCGGCGTTGAGCACGTCGCCCGTCGCGGTGGCGGCGAGGATCGCCAGGGCGTCGAGGAGATCGACGTTGAGTTTCTTTCGTCGAACGAGCGCGTCCCACGCGCGCTTGAAGACCGGGACGGCCGTCACCGCGAGGAAGGGGTACGCCGCGAACGGCAGCGACGGCCCGACGGCGAGCGACACGAGCAGGCCCGCGCTGGCCCAGTAGAGCGTGCGCGGGGGGCCGTCGTTCGCCGCGGCTGCCGCGGGGAGCGCGAGCGGGGCCGCGTCGGCGGGCGCCGTCGCCGCGGTCCAGGTGATCGTCGCGACGTCGACGGCCGCGGGATCGTGCTCGACGATCACGCTCGCGGCGCCGAGCGCGATCCGCACCGCGCTCACGCCCGGCAGGCGGCGCAGCGTCGCTTCGAGCGCGGGGCCGTACGCGCCCTCGTCGCGCAGCCGCGCCACGCGGAGGCGGACGCGGCCGGGGATCGCGTGGACGACGACGGCGCGGGCGTCCATCAAGCGCCCGCGCCGGGCGCAGGCGCCGCGGCCAGCGGTGGCTCGATCAAGCGGCGGATCGCGCCCTGATTGAGCACCGCGAAGGAGTCGAAGGCGTACATGAGAAAGACGATCCAGTGCGGCGTCGGGCCGGCGCGGCCGGTGAGGAGGCGAGCGACGCCGACGCTCGCCAGCACGCCGGGGACGACGAGCTTGAGATCCAGGTGGCCCGCGGCGCGCGTCGGCACGCCCCGCCCCGCGGGGTCGGGCGCGGGCGGCGGGCTCCACGTGAGCTCGCGGACGCCCCAGCGAAGCAGCGTCGGGTTCGCCGCGAGCTTCGCCAGCAGCGCGTCGAGCGTGATCGCCGGATCGTGCTCGACGACGAGGCTCGCGGCGGGCGAGCTGGCGCGGGCGGCGCGGATGCCCGGGAGCGCGCCGACGGCGCTCGCGAGGCGCGAGGCCTCGTCCGGCTGCCCGCGGAGCGGCTCGACGCGCAGGCGCAGCCGGCCCGGGATCGCGTGATGGATGGAGAGCGGCGGCGATATCGACATTACGGTCTTCCCTCGAGGTGCAGGAGAGATGGTGTCGAGAGGGCTAGTCGGCGACGCGAGCTCTCGTGGCGTCGAGATCCGTTTGCGCGGCGCGCTTGCTCACCTCGATCTCGTGCCTGGCCTCGGCGATCACGTCGTTGAGCTGCTCGTGACCCTCGTGGGCGGCCTGCGTGAGCGCCTCGGCGGCGGTGATTCCCAGCTTGATGCTCTCTTTCAGCGCGACCCGATAGGTCTTCTTCCCGATCGCGAAGAGCCCGGCGCCGATGAGAATGCCGAGGACGATTTCCCCCATGACGATGCCTCCCTCTCCTGCGGTCACGCGGCTTCCACCGCTGCTTCGAGGAAGAGTATGCGGCGCAGCTTAGCAGTCAGATCCCGAGTCGCTAAAGGTTTTGCGGCGGGATCACGGGCGAACCGGACAAGGCTGGATGAAGACGGAGGGTGGTTGCCACGCGATCGTGAATCGATGGCGGCGAGCCCGTCGCGCCGGGAGCGGCTCCGCGGTGGTGCTCGGCGGTCTTCGATGGTTACATCCACGGCGAATGGTGGCGATCCCGGACGAAGAGCTCGACTGTTTGACCTGCGGGGCGTGCTGTCGCGAGGGCAGCGACGGGCGGATCCTGATCCCCGAGGCCGATCTGGTGCGCTGGCGACGCCTCGGGCGTGACGACCTCGCCGAGGCGATCGTGCCGGGGCACTTCGGCGAGGTGGCGTTCGCGCACCGCGACGACGGCGCGTGCGTTCACCTCGGGACAGAGGCGAGCGTGAACGCCTGCTCGATCTACGAGATCCGCGGGACCACCTGCCGCGAGTTCGAGCGGGGCAGCCGGCAGTGCCGCGAGTTCCGTCGCGCCGCGGGGGTCGATCCGAAGACGGCGATCAGCGCGAAGGCGACCTGAGCCGCGCGGCGCACGCGTCGAGCTCGCCGAGGAGCGGCTCGAGCTCGCCGACGCCGCCGTAGCGCTGCGCCGCGTAGCGCCGGAGCAGCGTCGCCGGCACGGGGTGCGCGGCCGCGTCGAGTCGCCTCGCAAAGCGCTCGATCGGCTCCGACGGGGCGCGCTCGAGGCCCGCGCGCGCCAGGGCGTCGAAGAGCCGCGCCAGGCTCGGGTGCGGGCGCGGAGCGGCGTCGAGGCGCAGCGAAGGCTTCGTTTTGCGTGCGCGTCGCAGGAAGCGTCGCGCCAGCATCACCACGCCGAGGCCGAGCGCCGTCGCGCCGATCGCCAGCTTGCCGAGGTTGCCGCCGGTCGCCGCGTCGGCCTTCGCGAGCCGCGCCGCGACGAGATCGCGCAGCGCGCCGAGGACGCCGAGCCCGTGCATGGCGTTCTGCGGCGCGCCGCTCGGCGTGGCGTCGACGGTGACGAAGCCGCGGCCTGGCAAGAACACCTCGGTCCAGGCGTGGGCGTTCTTCTCGCGCACGATCCAGTAGCCGCCGAAGGGGCTGCGCTCGGTGACGCGGTAGCCCGCGACCACGCGCGCCGGCACGCCCACGGCGCGCGCGAAGAGCGTCATCGCCGAGGCGAAGTACTCGCAGTGGCCGCGGTGCTCGTCGAGCAAGAAGTCGATCAGCGCCTCGCGGCGTCGCTGGTGGAACTCGAGCGAGTAGCTGAAGTTGTCCTGGAAATGCCGGGCGATCGCCTCGATCTTCGCCGAGGGATCGTCGACGCCGCGGGTCCACTCGGCGGCGAGGCGCACCACCGTCGCGCGGAGCTCGTCGGGGATGCGCAGATCCTCGGCGGAGGGCTCGGCGACGGTGATCGCCGGCGGATCGCCGAGCTCGAAGCGGATCGCGGTGGCGGCGCCGCTCGGGACCCGCAGCGTGCCGAAGGGATCGACGACGACGCTCGCGCCCTCGGCGACGATCGCGCGCGCGCGGAGCGGGAGGAAGTAGCGATCGCGGCTGCCGCCGGCGTAGGTGACGGCCACCGCGGCGGGCCCGGTCGGCGGCGCACTGGTCGGGGTGAAGTCCTCGGCGCTGCCGCGCGGCGAGCTCCGCCAGCGGCCGAGCTCGTAGCGATCGTAGATCGCCCCGCGGAGGTAATCGGGGCGCGGCCCCTCGATGCGCATCACCACCTCTTCGGACTGCTGCATGCCGTCGAGCGAGCCGAGCCAGAGGCGATCGCTGAAGCCCGAGGTCGCGTCGGGCATGCCGAGCAGCGTGATGTGCGCCGTGGTCCAGTCCGACATCGGGAACAGCGCGCGCGTCGCGGAGGCGCTGAGCGCCGCGGCGGCGATCACCAGGGCCGTGCCGACGATCAGCGTGCGCCGCGGCAGCCTCGCGAGCGGCGGGCGCCCCGGGTCCGCGAGGCGGAGCGCGAGCAGCCCGAGCGCGAGGTGCGCGGCGACGACGAGCTTGTAGATCGGCCCCACCGCGGTCTCCCCGGCGGCCGTCAGCGCGAGCACGCCGAGCACGGTGGTGACGACGGGGCCGCGCTCCGGCGCGCGCACGACGAGGCGCGCCGCGGCGGCGAAGAGCAGCGCGAGCGCGCCGATGAGCCACACGCGATCGAGGCCCGGCGAGAGCAGGCTCATGGTCGCGGTGCCGGTCGCGCCGAGCGCGATCCCGAGGCCCGCGGCGCCGAGCGTGAGCAGGCGCTGCAGGCCGACGCCGATGTCGATCCGCGGCCCCGCGATCGTCGCGCCGAGGAGCAGCGCGGCCGCGACGGCCGACGCGCCCGGGCGCCCGCTCACGACGCCGAGGAGCGCGACGATGACGAGCATCGAGGCCCCCGCGAGGCGGCGATCCGGGGCGATCACAGCGACAGCGCCTCGCCCGCGGTGATGGCCTTCGCGCGGATCGATCGCACGTCGCGCCCGCGGGGCTCGGGCCCGTCGCCCACCACGACCAGCGTCGTGCAGCCGACGCCGGAGCCGCGGATCCGCTCGGCGAGCGCGCCGTCGTCCCACGCGCCGGTCACGACGATCACGCACGAGAGGCGCGGCAGGTGCGGCGAGAGCACGCTGAGCACCGCGTCCGCGCCGACGGGCTTCCGGCTGGCCTCGACGCACGCCAGGAGATCCAGCGCCTGCTCGAGGAAGCCGAGGTGCCGACCGAGGGTGAGATCGTGGACGCGATCGCCCGCCACCAGCAGATCGATCAGCGCCTCGCCGCGCGACAGGTGCGCGACGACGCCGGCCGCGAGCGAGAGCATCTCTTCGAGGCGATCGGCCCCCGGCGCTGACGTGTCGATCACCACGCCGATGCGGCTGAAATACTCTTCCTGGTACTCGCGCACCATCGGCGAGCCGGTGCGCGCCCAGCTCCGCGCGTGGAGGTGACGCACGGGATCGCCGGCGCGATAAGGCCGCACGCCGAGGAGATCCATCGACTCGCCGGTCTTCGACGCCAGGGCCACGCCGCCCGGCTGATGACGACGGCCCGACGGCGTGGAGAGCCGGACGACGCTGGCGATCTTCGGGACGACGAGGAAGCGCACGCCGCCCGATCGCACGCTCGGGCCGAGCGTGAGGCCGAGCGGGACCAGGGCCGCGACCTGGAACGGATCGAGGTGGTGCTCGCCGCGCTCGAGGAAGCGCGCGCGCGCCTCGACGCGGACGTGCGCGCCGGCGGCGAGGCCGGGCACGCGCGGCGAGGGCAGCGTCCAGCGGCCGTCCCAGGGCAAGAATGGCCCGAGCACGCGCAGCGCGTGACGATCCACGAGGCCGTCGTTGTGAAGCACGACGGTGAAGGTGATCGCGTCGCCGATGGTGACGCGGCGGGGCGCGGTGACCTCGATCCGGAACGGCGTCAGCGCGTGAAATCGCGTCGCCAGCAGCGTCCCGAAGAGCAGCGCCGCGAGCGCCGACCAGAGCACGTGGACGTCGCTGCCGTGCACGTCGATGCCGAAGCCGCCGACGATGAACGAGATCAGGAACAGCGCGCGCCCCTCGTCGGTGAGGCCGTCGTAGAACGCGCCGAACGGCCGGATCAGCGGCCCGAACAGGCCGGTCCGCAGCCGATCGCGCGCCGGCTTGGTGCCCGGGATGAGCACGTGGTTCAGCTTGGCGAAGTTGATCCTCATCGCGGCGAGGTCGGCCTACGTCGGCACGCGCACCGACGTCACGATGCCTTCCACGACCGACGCGCTCGTCGTCCCGCCGTAGCGGGCCTGCGTGGTGAGCATCAGCCGGTGGGCGAGCACCGGCGCGGCGAGGGACTGCACGTCGTCGGGGCTGACGAAGGTGCGGCCGCCGAGGAGCGCGCGGGCCTGCGACGCGCGGAAGAGCGCGAGCGCCCCGCGAGGGGACGCGCCGAGCTCGATTTCCCGGTGATCGCGCGTCGCCGCGACGATCGCGAGCAGGTACTTCGCGACGCTCTCCTTCACCTCGACGTCGCGCACCGCGGCCTGGATCGCGAGCAGCTCGTCGACGCCGGCGACGGCCTCGACGTGATCGAGCGGGTTCTCGCGCTGCCGCGAGAAGAGCATCCGCAGCTCGTCCTCGGGCTGCGGGTAGCCGACGCCGATGCGGAGGAGAAAGCGATCGAGCTGCGCCTCCGGGAGCGGGTACGTCCCCTGATAATCGACGGGGTTCTGCGTGGCGATCACGAAGAACGGCGAGGGCAGCGGGTGCGTCGTCCCGTCGATCGTCGCCTGCGCCTCGCTCATCGCCTCGAGCAGCGCCGACTGGGTCCGCGGCGAGGCGCGGTTGATCTCGTCGGCGAGCAGCACGTGGGTGAACACCGGCCCGCGCTGGAACGAGAAGCGCCCCTCCTTTGGATCGAGCACCTGGGCCCCGAGGATGTCCGACGGCAGGAGATCCGGCGTGAACTGCACCCGGGTGAACGTGGCGCGGAAGGCCCGCGCCAGCGCCTTCGCCAGCGTCGTCTTGCCGACGCCGGGCACGTCCTCCACGAGCACGTGGCCGCCGCCGAGGACGCCGACGAGGAGCAGCTCGATGACCTCGGATTTACCGTGGATGACGCGCCCGAGGGCGCCGCGGATCGCGTCGAGAGTGGTCTTCACCTCGGGCGAGGATAGTCGATCCGGCATGCGTGGCGACCAACCCGGACGCGCGCCCGCCGATTCCCGCGCGTCGCCGGAGCGGGCGTTGACAGCGCCTGGATCCTGGTCTCTTCTTCGCGGCAGAATGGCCTCTTTTGCAGCGCCCGCCCGCGTCGCCCCGGGGCCTTCGTGAGCGCCCCTCCGGCCTCGAAGCGCACCGCGTCGCGCGTCGTCTTCTTCGTCTTCGTCACCGTCTTCCTCGATCTCGTGGGCTTCGGCATCGTGATGCCGCTCATGCCGTTCTACGTGAAGACGATGGGCGGCGACGCCCAGACGGTGGGCTTCCTCCTCGCCGGCTTCTCGCTGCTGCAGCTCCTGGCGACGCCCTTCCTCGGGCGCCTCTCCGACCGCATCGGCCGCCGCAGGGTGATCCTCGTCAGCCTCGCCGGCAACGCGCTGGCGATGGTGATCTTCGCCGGGGCGACGCAGCTGGCGATCCTCCCGCTGCTCTTCCTCTCGCGCCTCCTCGCCGGCGCGACGGCCGGCAACCTCTCGGCGTGCCAGGCGGCGATCGCCGACGTGACCGAGGGCGACGCGCGCACCAAGGGCATGGGCATGCTCGGCGCGGGCATCGGCCTTGGCCTCGTCCTCGGCCCCGTCATCGGTGGTGAGCTCTCGCATTTCGGGCCGTGGGCCCCGCCGATCGGCGCCGCGGCGATGGCCCTCGCCGATCTCGTCGGCGCCTTCTTCCTCATGCCCGAGACGCGCCGCGAGGCCCCGCCGGTGGACCCGTCGGTCGCCGCCGTGGTGAAGCCGACGCTCGGCCAGGTGCTCGCGCAGCGCCCGCTGCTGATGGTGCTCGCGCTCTACTTCCTCACGTTCCTGGCGATGACCAACCTCCAGGTCGCGCTGGCGTTCCTCGTCGACGCCCGCTTTGGCTGGGGCAAGACGGAGGTCGGCCGGCTCTTCGGCGTCATGGGATTTATCGGGCTGATCATCCAGGGCGCGCTGATCGTCCCGCTCTCACGCACGTTCGGGCAGCTCAACCTGGTGCTGATTGGCACCGTCGCGCTCGCCACGGGCATGGCGCTGATCGGCGCCGCTCACAGCCCGTGGATGGTCGTGGGCGGCCTCGTCTGCGTCGGGAGCGGCCTCGGCGTCACCAACCCGCTCCTCAGCGTGATCGCCTCGCAGCTCGCGGGCGGGGAGAGCCGCGGCGCCGTGCTCGGGTTCGCGCAGTCGTCGGGCGGCCTGGCGCGGACGATCGGCCCGCTCTGGGGCGGGTTCCTGTTCAGCCACATCAGCGCCGGCGCCCCGTTCTTCGGGGGCGCGGTGGCGGCGAGCGTCGCCACGGGGGTCGTCGTCGCCTTGCGCCGCATCCCGGCGGCCGCGCCCGCCCGCGCGGCCGCCTGATCGGCTCGTCCACGCCACCACGCCCGCCGCCCCCGCTCAGGGTGTCACCAGCCCGCGACAGCCTTGATCGCCGTGGTGAGCTTGTCGGCCATGAGCTGATCGGTCTTCAAGCTCGGGTGGTAATCGCACCCGAAGCCATCGACGTTCCCGTCTTGCACGCCGAGATCCGCGAACGACACCCGCGGATCGCCGCCGGCGTTGGACGTGCCAACCACGCTCTGCACATAGCCCTTCACCTTGGCGAGATCGGAGCCCACCTGCATCGAGCCGACCGCGCAAACGATGTACGCCTTGGGGTAGTGCCCGCGGACCTGCTTCACCAGCGCCGCGTACGCGTCGATGAACGCCTGGCCCGGATCGCCCGGCCCGAAGTCGTTGGTCCCCAGGTTCACCACCACCACATCGGCCGTCCACTTCGAGAAATCCCAGGTGCTGTCGGGGAGATCGGCGAACGTCCGCTCGTACAGCACCCCCATCTGATTGCTGGTGTTGCCGTTGCCGTCGCGATAGGCGCCCTTGCCTGAATAGGCGATGACGCGCGCCTCGGCCTTCATCGTCCGGGCGGCGATGGCCCCGTAAGCGAGCCATTCGTTCTCGGTCGCGGGGGTGAAGCCGCAGCTCGGCCCGACTCCCTCGTTGCCGTACCCGCAGGTGATGGAGTCCCCGACGAGCTCGAGGTGACGCTGGAACGGCGGGGGCGTGGGGATCAGCGCCTTGCCGCCGATCGGCGCGAACCCGTGAAAATGGACGATGCCCTGGAAGGACTCGGTGCGTCGGTACAGGACGGCGTCGTGCTCCCCCTCGGGGAGGCCTTGCGCCAGCGTGTAAGTGTCGCTGGCGCCGCTCGTGGGGAGCACGTTCGGCGGGCCTCCGTCGATGGACACGGCGAAGAAGTTGCTCCCGTCGTCATGGAGGCTGACGTTGAGGCCCGTCCCGGAGAAGCGCGTGACTATCGCTGTCCCCGGCCACGAAAAGGCCGGCGCCTGGGGATCCGAGAGGTCGAATCGCCCGAGAAAGTGAATGTCCGAAAGAGGCTCGCTTCCGCCCGTCGTGGCGCTCGTGCTGCCCGTCTCACCCATTGACGACGAGGACGACCCGAGCAGGATTCCGCCGGAGCCGCTCGCGCCGCCGGAGCCGCTCGTGGTCGCGGTCGAGGCCGGCTTGGTGGACGAGCTGCAAGCGGCCACGGAGAGCCCGAGAGCCCCGACGAGCGTGAGAGTACGTGCGTTCATGCGGTACTGTCCTTTCGGCGGGTCGGCCCCGGCGCGCGCCCGAGCCGACCCGCCCGGAGACTACCATCCACGAACGAGACTGCAGGCCTCGCTCGCTCATCGTGTCTGGCTATCTGATCCACGACAGTCGCGGACGTTGGTTTACGACGGCGACGCGTGCTGCCACGCTGGATCGTCCCGGCGCTCCGGCCGGACCGTCCCGGGGTGACTGCGCGCGACGATCCGCGCCCTCGCCGTCGCGAACGGCTACGCTCGGCGCCCTGATGCGCTCCCACTCTCGCCTCGCCGCGGCTTCGTTCGCCGTCGCCGCCGTCTCGCTGGCGCTGCCGCGCGCGGCCTCGGCGGCCAAGCCTCATTTCGAGCCCACCGATCTCGAATTGCAGGATCCCGGGCTGCTGGAGGTCGATCTCCAGGTCGGGTCCGTGCGCAGCGCCGGGCCATGGCGCGCCGTCCTTCCGGACGCCGAGATCAACCTCGGCCTCTCGTCGCGGGTCGAGCTCGACGTCGACTTCGCCTTCGGCTTCGAGGGGGCGCCGGGGCGCGCGTTCACGTTCGATCACGTCGTCACCGACAATGTCTGGCTGGCGGCCAAGCTCGGCCTCTGGGACCACCGGGACGAGGCCGCGGGCACGGCCTGGGCGTTCGGCGCCCAGCTCGGCCCGAAGCTCCCGCTGGCCAATGGCGCCTACGGGATGGGCTACGAAGCGTTGTTGCTCCTCGGCCGCACCATCCGCACCACGCACCTCGTCGTCAACGTGGGTGGCCTCGTCGATCCCGGCGCCGAGGTCTCCCGGCGCCGCCCGATCGGCGTGGAGGGCGGGCTCGATCTCGACCAGGATCTCGGCCGCGACAGCCCTTTCTCCATCCTCGCCGAGATCGGCGGCATCCACTGGTTCACGGGCGCTCCCGACCAGTTCCAGGTCACCGGCGGGCTCCAGTGGAGCCCGAGTGATCTGCTCGATCTCTCGCTGATCGGGCTCGTCGGTCTGCCGCCCGGCAGCGATCGTTACGGCGTGCTCCTCGGCGTCTCGCCCAAAGTCCGCCTCTGGTAGCTATCGCGGGATCGGCTTCGTTTGCCGGGGATCCGCGCCGTCAGAGCCCCCATGACCCGGCGTGCTTCACCAGGTCGTTGCGGGGCACGCGATACTTCGCGGCGACGGCGTCGAGCCACGCGTCGCGCCGCCGCAGGAGCACCCGCCGCGCGAGCTTCCCCGACGCGCGCAGGCCGATCAGGACCGGCAACGCCACGAGCAGCGCGCTGACGAGGGGCCACGCCGTCCCGCCGAACAGGCGCGCTTGCAGCCGCTGCAGGAGAAAATAGCCGGGATACGCCGCGAGCAGCGGCGCGATCAGGCACGAGGCCGCCGCGCGGAGGCGCACGCCGCGAGCCCGGCTGCGCAGATCGGCGTGGGCCTCGGGCAGGCGATCCGGCGCGGTGGGCGGCATGGGCGGTCGACTCTACACCCGCAGCAGAGGCGCGCGAGGGCGTGATAGCGTCTCGGTCCATGAAAGCTTGCCTCTCGCTCTTCGCGCTCACGCTCTCCCTCGCTTCGCTCACCGCCTGCTCCAGCGGGGATACGACCACCACGACCGGCACCTCGTCGTCAGGCGCCTCGACCTCGGCGACCGGGACGACCACCAGCGGCGGTGGCGGCTCGGAAGGCACCAGCAGCTCCACGGGCGTCGGAGGCGCCGGCGGGAGCGCCGCCAGCAGCGCGAGCGCGAGCGCGACATCGAGCAGCAGCGCGAGCGGGAGCGCCTCGTCGAGCGGGAGCGGCGGAATGGGCACGTTCGCGCTCACGAGCAGCGGATTCACGGAGGGGATGCCGATCCCCGCCAAATACGCCTGCGCCGGCGCCAACGGATCTCCGGACTTCAGCTGGACCCCGGGACCGACTGGCACGCTGAGCTACGCCATGGTGCTGACCGACAAGTCCAATAACCTCATCCACTGGGTGATCTGGGACATCCCGGCGGCGACCACCTCGCTCCCGGCGGATCTCGAGAAGAAGGCCAATCCCGCGATCCCGGCCGGCGCGAAGCAGGCGAAGGCCTACGACAACCAGACGTTCGGCTACCTCGGCCCCTGCCCGCCCGCCGTCCACACCTACGAGTTCGCCGTCTTCGCGCTCGATATCGCCGCGCTCCCGAACGTCACCACCGCGTCGACCCGCAAGCAAGTCGACGCCGAGATCTTCAATCACGATCTCGGCTCGGCGACCCTGACTGGTACGTATACGCCGTGAACATCGCGAGCCCGTCCGCCATCGATTCGCGCGTCATGGCTTGAAGCAGAACGACAGATTCTTGTGCACTTGGTACATCGTGAACCCTGGATCGAGCCTGTCATCTCCCCGGCCGCTCACAACGTTGACGCTGTGCAACTCTGGTAACGCGACGCGATCCGACGAGCGCCGCGGCGGAGCGCGCGGCCGGCGCTCGGGACGCGTGAAGGGGCGTTCTGTCCGCCCGCTCGCGATTTTTCTTCCCAATGCCAGTGAGCTTCCGTACCGTCGGAGTGTCAGGTCGCACACCAGCGCTCCGCCGGGGGGCGGCGAATTGATCTACGGCAAAACACGAGTCTGAGGGGCAACGCGGTGCCGGACAAGGCGAAGTCGTGACCGCGACGGCCGTGCTGGCAAGTACGGGGCTGACAGGCATCGTCCTCGCCGACGCAATCAGTCGGCGCCGGGCGCAAAATGTGATTCACTCCCGCCCATGGAGCACCGACCGTATCCCAAGATCGCCTTTTCGATGGTGAAAGGCCGAGGCGCCGACCTCGCGCGGGTCGAGCGGGCGCTGGCCACCTCCGACAAGCTGGACGCGTCCGTCGCGTGGGTGGCCACCGAAAAGATCCATGGTGCCCAGTTCGTCGTCGCGACCGACGGCGCCACTGTCGCCTTCGGGAAGCGAAAGGGGTGGCTCGTCGCCGGGGAGGCGTTCTTTGGCTGGCAGCACCTGCGGCGCGATCTGGAGCGAGCAGCTCGCGACATCCACCGCGCGCTAGGATCTCGCTCCGTGGTCCGCCTGTATGGCGAGCTCTTCGGGGGTGCCTATCCGCATCCCGCCGTGCCAGCGGTGAAAGGGAGCTCGCCGGTCCAGACAGGGGTCTGGTACGCGCCCGGGATCCAATTCGCGCTGTTCGACATTCTGGTCGACGACGAGGGCGAGGGCCGCTTTCTGGCTCCTGGCGAGGTCACCCGCGTGGCGACCGTATCAGGTGTCCTGGTCCCTCCGCTTCTCCACCGCGGCTCACGCGCCGAGGTCGACGCCCTTCCTGTCCGCTTCCCGACGCGCGTGCCCTTCGGCTTCAGGCTGCCAGCGCTCGCCGACAACTTCGCAGAGGGGTTGGTCATCAAGCCAGATGTCGAGTCACGCCCCGCGGACCGTGTGGTCTTCAAGCGCAAGCTCGCCGAATTCGATGAGACCCGCCTCGAGCAGAGCGCGCCTGTCGACAAGGATCCAGCGATGGACCTCGGGGCCCTGACGGCGTTCGGCCGGCAGCTGGTCAATGGCCCCCGCTTCGACAGCGCGCGTTCCAAGCTCGGTGAGGGCCCGCCGCAAGCCCTTGTCGAGGAGGTGATCCTCGACGTGCTCGTGGATCTCGAGGCGGCTTTCCCGCGGGCCATGCGGGACTTGAGCCCGGCTTCGCGGGCTGCGCTCCGAAAGGAGCTGGGCCAGCGGGCGACGCGCTGGCTCACGGAGCAGGCCGGCTGAAGACCAGCACTTCGCGGTCCTCGGCGTCAACGTGAGGCGCTTTTCGCCTCGAGCCTACCGTGCAGCGTCGGCTCGCACAGCGAGGCTGCTCCGCGACGGGCCGCAGAGCTCGCGCGAGGTGTGAGACGGCGGGAAAGGTCGAGTCGATGAAGAGCTTGGCCCCACACCGCGCCTGGCTCAGGCAGCCCGGAGCACGTCTCGCCGCTCCTCGGGCTCCTGATTCCATCCGCGGAGGCTGATCGCTTCGCGGATCCAGGCGATGTGGCGCCGCTCGTCCTCGAAGCCCCGCTCGAGGATCGGCTTCAGATCCTCGGGCGCCGCGCCGCGGAGCGCGGAGGCGTAGGTGCCATTGGTCAGCTCCTCGTTTCCGCGCATCGCCAGCACGGCTGTGCGCTCCTCCTGGCTCGACAAGCGGGTGTACCCGAGGATGATGTTGCCCACGTCACCGAGCTCGGTGGGAGGCTCGCCGCCCGCCGCGCGCGCCCACTCGGAGAGCTCGCTCACGTGGCGTTCGTGGTCGGCACCGAAGGCGATGAGCTGCTTCTTGATGTCGCCGTCGACGCAGACGTCGGCCGCCAGTCGGTAGGCCGCCACCGCGGCGAGGTCGAGCTCGATCACGTTGACGATCTCGGTCATCAGGTCCTGGTTCATGGTGTCCTCGGGGGCGATCTGGTGCCGGGCGTCGATCCCGCAAGCCCGCGGACCGCAGCCGTGAACCCAGCCGATCCCCCACGACGCACGCGATCTCCCCGCAGCGCCCCGTGCTACGCCTCCGGCCATGCCCCGCGACCACCAGCGCCCCGACCCTCACGCCGCGTCCGAAAGCGACTCCGCGCCCGCCCTGCCGAGCGCGCGCGCGCCGAGCCACGCCGAGCGCTGCCGCACCCTCGTCGCCGGATCGCGCTCGGCCACGCTCTGCACGATCGCCCGCGATCCCGCGGGATTTCCCTATGGATCGCTGGTCACCGTCGCCCTCGACGCGACGGGGCGCCCGCTCCTCCTGCTCTCCGAGCTCGCCGAGCACACCCAGAACCTCGCTCACTGCGCCGACGCCTCGCTGCTCCTCGCCGAGCCGATGGATCGTCACCGCACGCCGCTCGCCCTCGGCCGCGTCACCCTCCTCGGCCCGTGCACGAAGATCGCTCCCGAGGAGCGCGACGCCGCGCGCGCCGCGTTCCTCGCCGCGCAGCCGGACGCCTCGTATTACGTCGACTTCAAGGACTTCGCGTTTCACCGGCTCGAGCCCATCGCCCTTCGCTATGTCGGTGGCTTTGGCCGCATGTCGTGGGTGACGGCCGCCGACTACCTCGCTGCCGAGCCGGATCCGCTCGCGGACGCGGCCCCGGGGATCCTCTCGCACATGAATGAAGATCACGGCGAGGCGATGATCGCCTACGCCCGCGCCTTCGCGCGCCTGCCCGACGCCACCGCAGCGACGATGACCGCGGTGGACCGCTATGGCTTCGAGCTCGCCGTCACCACGCCCGCGGGCCCGCGCGCCGCGCGCCTCGCCTTCGATGCCCCGCTCACGACCACGGACGAGGTCCGCAAAGCGATGGTGACCATGGTCAAGAGCGCCCGCGCCGCCCTCGCGGGCTGAGCGTCCTGATCCAGGCAGCGTGATCCAGAGTCGCGCGAAACACGCGAGCGCGCCGTCAAGGTTTCCTCGGGCGCGCCGATCCATCTCGCGAGGAAACGTCGACTCCATGCTACGCGCGCCCCGAGGATACCGAGGTATCAACCACGAGACCATCGGTGCAGATCTGCTGTCATTGCCGGGCGCGGTGCTGATGCCGGAGCACATCCTCGGCAAGGCGGCCGTCGCGCGCCTCCGGAGCAAGACGGCGAACGCCTGGTATCCGATCGCCGAGCTGCTGGAGCCGCTCGAAGAGCTGGGCCGCAAGCTCGGCGCCGACTCGCTGCGCAAGGTGGGACAGACCATCTTCAACACCAGCCACGCGGCGGGGTTGCGCCGATCGGGCCTGTCGGCGCGAGAGCTGGCCCACGGGCTCGATGGCATGTACCGCCTGGCAAACCGCGGCAAGGACATCGGAGCCTGGGCGGTGCTCGATTTCCAGCCCGGCAAGGTGATCCTCGAGAAGACCACGCCGCACCACTGCTCCATGGAAGAGGGGATCCTCGACGCCGCGTTCAGCGCCATCGGCACGCGCGCGACCATCCACCAGAGTGCCTGTGTGCGCGCCGGCGCGGACGCCTGTCGCTTCGTTATCACCTCGCACATCGTCGATCACCGCTGGGTGGGGCGATAGCGGCGCGCGCGCCGGAGTACGCCGAGCGAGGGTGGTGATGATCAAGGCCGCCCGCGGCGCCCTCGCGGGCCGAGCGCCGGCGCGAGGCGCTGCTTCTTCGCGGCGAGCTCGATGGCCTCGGCGTCGATCTCGCCCGCTGCAATCGACTCCAGCGCGGCGCGGAGCCGGGTATCGAGCGTGACGCTGGCCACGCCGCGGATCCGCGACGCCGCGTCGGCCATCCCCCCGGCCCCGGTGAGCGCCATCGCCGCTCCGAGGCGCCGCCCCGGAGGCGCCGAGGCGCTCTCCAGCGTGTCGATCGCGTCGTCGACGCTGATGCGCACCCGACGATAATCGGCCGCGCCGAGCAGCCGGCTCACCTCGGCGCGCCAGACCTCCACGCTCCGCCCGCGGCGCGCAAAGGCCGCGTTGACGTCGTCGCGCGCGGTGGACGCGGCAAAGGCCTCTCGCTCTTCGAGGATCCGCGCCATGATCTCCCGGGCGTCGCGGCCGACGACCGAGCCAATCGGGATCGTCGGCGAGCTGCCGCCGCGCAGATCGATCTCGAGGCGCCATTTGCCATTCTCGAGCAGGAGGCGGCCACCCACGATGTCGCGGTAGTGAAAGAACCTCTGTCGATTGTACTCCTTGACGATCACCCCATCGGCCCCGATCTCGATCCCGCCGGCACAGCCAATCCACAGCATCAGCGCCATCGTGAGGACGCCGATCAGCGTCGCGAGCGAGATCGCGCCCTCGCTGGTGAGCCGGAGGAAGCGATCCGCGAACAGCGCGCCTGCCCCACCCGCCAGCAAGCCCACGAAGGCGCTGATGAAGATCCAGAGCAGCCCGTCTCGCCCCCCTCGCCAGCGTCGCTTCAAGATGGGGCGGAGCGTGGGGGTGGACAGCATGAACCTCGCGAGGAGGCTATCGTGGTTCGAGGCGCGATGATAGGCGCGAGGAGCCGGAAGCTTGCCGTGGTCGCGGCTTCCTGTTAGCTCTCCCCGGCAACTTCCGGCACCCCCGTGCCCCTCGCCTGGAGACCACCACCGATGATCGCTTTTCGCCTGGCTCACCGCTCGATTCCCGCGTTGGCCTTGCTCGTCGCCGCCTGCGGGGGCAGCGGATCCGGCTCGCCCAGCACCGGGAGCGGCGGCGCGTCGACGTCGACGGGCGAGACCGGATCGAGCACCGGCCAGGGAGGCGCGATGGCGACCTCGACGACGGGCTCGGGAGAGCCGATGTGCGATCTCCCGCTCTACCCGGATCGCCCCGCCTGCCAGACGAGGATGGATGGCGCGTGCTGCGCCGAGGAGAAGGACTGCGGATCGGACGCCAACTGCGTCACCCTCGTCAATTGCTTCAACGCGTGCCCGACACCGAAGGTCGAGAGCTGCCTCAACACCTGCGCATTGATGGCCTTGAAGACCTCGGTGACCAAGATCGACGCCATCGGCCACTGCTCCGCCAAGCACCCGCCGCTGCCGGATCAAACCTGCGCTTACCCGTGAGGTGACCTGAAGCGGGAGGGGCTGCGCCGGCGGCCCGCCTCGCTTCACATCTCGTTCAGGTACTCGTGCACGAGCTGCATCGCCATCGCCCCTTCGCCCACGGCCGACGCTACCCGCTTGATCGATCCGGCGCGCACGTCGCCCGCGGCGAAGACGCCGGGGCGGCTGCTCTCCAGGAAGAACGGCGGGCGCTTCCGGTCCCACGAGGGGTGGGGCGTCGGGGGCGGGCCGGTGCACACGAACCCTTTCGCGTCCCTGGCTATCCAGGTGAACAGCACGCGGTTCCGGGCGAGGAAATCGCGGACCCGGAAGGTATCCTGGGAATAGCGAGATCCGATGACGCGAAGGCCGGTGAAGCTCGACGACGCGCGCAGGATCTGGCGCCGCGCGATGAAGGCCTGGAGGAAGACGTCGCCGAGCGTCGGGCACGAATTGACGATCTGCCGCAAAGCGACGTTCGGGATCGCCTGGGCTGTGCAGTCGGTGCGCGCCACCGCCGAGACCGGCGCGGGGTACTCCACGGGGGACGCGGAGCCGCAGCGGATCACGTCGGCCAGGCGAGCCGCGTCGAGGGTGGGAAAGGCGACGTCCTCCAGATCGCGCGTGGTCATGGGACGATCCCCGGAAAGCAACTCTCTTGCCGCCGCTGCAGGAGAGGGCCTGGCGGGCGCCGAGCCTGGGCTCGGGCGACTGACTCGCTCGGGCGGGCGCCGCCGCTGGCCCGCGGAGAGAGTGTGGTGTGGCTCAGAGCGGAAAGTCGAGGACGCCCGCGAGGCTCGCGCGACAGAACTTGTCGTCCTTGACGCGGACAATCCACATCTGCGGCCCGCGCGCGTGATGGACGATGTCGACGCCGTCCCACAGACTGAGCTTCTGCGTGGGCTGACCGAGCTTGGCCTTGCAGGCGGCCTCGGCCTTCGCGAGGCCGGCCAGATCGAAGTCGGCGGCCTTGACGCCGATGACATCGGAGGTGGTGTCGCCGGCGCGGGCGACCGGCGTCGGGCCCTGGAGCTCGCCGTTCTTGGCCTCGAAATCGAGGATCTTCTTCGGATCTTTGGGATCGACGACCCGGACGCTGAGCTTGTCGTGCTCGAGGTCGAAGCGGTGGAAGGATACGTCCTTGGTGCCGAGCTTGGCCTGCACGGCCTCGACGACCGCCTTCGCGGCATCCACGGTGGCGAGGTCGTCCGGGAGGTGCTTGGCGCAGGCGGAGGTGGTGATCGCGAGGAAGCCGAGCGCGAGCGAGGGCAGGGTGCGGAGGCGGATCATCGCGCGAGGGTAGAACGAGGCGCCGAGGACGGGAAGCCAAAGCGCTCGATTCACCGGCCCACGCCGCCGTCGTATCGGCGGGGTTCTCAGCCGCGCTCCGGGATCGCCATCCCGCGCACCACGGCGGGGCGCGCCCCGAAGGCGGCCTGAGCGCGAGCCACGCCGGGGAAGTCGCTCATCCCCACCAGATCTCCGGCCTGCCGGGCACTTCGTCGATTCCAGGGCAGCGCGCGCGGGGGTAACGGCTCCCCGGTTGACATCGGCGAACGCGCGATCCATTGTCGCGCCCATGTTCACCGAAGCTCGTGACCATCTGACCACGCTCCGTCGTCGCCTGATCCGGTTCCGCGACGGTCTTTGACCTTCCTCGGCTCGAGCGTCGGCTCGCCGATCTGACCCAGCAAATCGCTGCTCCGTCCCTCTGGGACGATCCCCTCGCCGCCCAGGAGCTGCTCCGCGAGCGCGCCCGGGTGGAGCAGCCTTGCGCGCTCGTCCTCGAGCTCGATCGGGATCTCCTGGCCTCCGCGGAGCTTCTGGAGCTGGCCACAGAGCTCGCCGATCTCGCGGCGATCACCGAGATCACCGGGGATCTCGCTCGCATTGATCGCCGCTTGCGGGCCGCGGAGGTGGGTCGCTTGCTGTCGGGGCCTGCCGATCATGGCAATGCGCTCGTGAGCATTCACCCCGGCGCCGGCGGGGCCGAGGCGCGCGACTGGGCCGTGATGATGATGCGCATGTACCTGCGCTGGAGCGCGCGTCGAGGCTTCCAGGTGGAGATCCTCGACCGGCAAGACGGCGACGACGACGGCCTCGAGGCGGTCACCTTCGCCGTCACCGGCCTCGCCGCGTATGGCTATCTGCGTCGCGAGACCGGCGTGCATCGCCTCGTGCGGATGAGCCCTTTCGGCGCCGGGAGCCGCCAAACCTCGTTCGCCGCGGTCGAGGTGCTCCCGGATCGGGACGACGCGACCGCAGTAGACGTGAAGGAGGCCGATCTCGAGTACACGCCTCTGACGCGCGGTGGGCCGGGCGGCCAGCATCAGAACAAGGTGGCCAGCGCCATCCGGTTACGTCACCTGCCCTCCGGCATCGCCGTGCTCTGTCGCTCGGAGCGGAGTCAGCATCAGAACCGCGCCATCGCGCTCCGGATGCTCACGGCGCAGCTCGGCGAGCTGGAGCGGATCGGTCGCGACGCGGCGGCGGCGGCGCGCGCCAAGGCCAGGCCCTCGATTGGCTTCGGGCACGCTCGACGGAGCTACGTGCTCTCGCCGGCGCGCCGGGTCGTGGACGCGATAACGGGCCTGGAGAGCGCCAATCCCGACGGGGTGCTCGATGGTGAAATTGACCCGTTCCTGGAGGCGGCGATGCTCGCGTAATTGTCGCACGGGGAGACAGGTTGCCTCCCCGACACCACGGCCGTTTCGAGAGCGGCCGAGTGACGGCCACTCTCTCAACCCTACCTGGCGACGACCTCGCACGAGAGCTGCTCGGTGACGACCTCGACCGTGTTGCCCTTCGGGCGCAGAAACACGACCATCAGGCCAGCGCCTTCGACCTCGACGATCGTCGCGTCGGAGGCGCGATCGTCTTCCTCGGTGATCGAGAACGGGCGCCCCGTCGCCTGAAAATTCGCGTTGATGGGCACGATCTCGAGGTGGCCATTGCCACGCTCGCCTTCGATGTAGCTCATCCAGCGCTGGCCCTTGGCGTCGCGGAGGAAGTCCGGCTCGCTCTCCGAGTCCTTGTCGTCGTCGTCGGTGACGATGGGAACGAGCGCCTTGCCGAGCTCCGGCTTGGTGCCCGAGATGCGCAGCGCGCGGAGCATGACTTCCTTGTTGCCCTTCTGGATCGAGGTCGCGATGATGGTGTCGTTGCCGTCCTCGGCGACGTCGGCCCGGGCCGGGTAGCCGGGGTATTTCATCACCGAGCCGACGAGCGTCTTCTGGGGGCCGAGGATCGCCGCGAGCATCGAGTCGGCGTAGCGCGCGGTGAGCACGTAAGAGCCGTCGTGGAGCGGGTGGAGCATCGGTACCTCGAAGTTGATGAGGTGCGGCGGCGCGCCCTTCAAATCGAGCTCGTGCAGGTGAACCTCGTGGACCTTGGGGCCGCGGTCGATCACCAGCGACGACTTCCAGCTGACGGTGCCGTCGGCCGCGGCGATCGCCCGGAGCTCCGAGCCGACGATCCAGGTCTCGTTCTTCTCGAGATCGGAAAACGTGCGACAGTCGCGGAGCTCGTGATAGCCGGTGTCGCCGTCGGGATCGCTCGACTTGAAGAGCTTCTCGCGCTCGGCGGCCGTGGGCTGCTCGGTGCGGTCGAGGAGCGGGACACCGTCGAAGTTGATCCACGCCGCGTCCCCGTCGGCCGGCCCGCAGGCGACGTGACGGCGCTTGTCCTTGTAGTCATCGTGGTAATCGACGAAGGCCTCCACGTGGGCGCCGTCGACCTTCACCGGCGTCACACGCATCAAGGAGCGAACGCCGTCGGCGGGGCTGATCTTCTTCGCGAAATCGGTCCCCGCTTTGGCGACGATGCGGGTCAGCTTTCCGGTGCCGCCTTTGTCGATCACCAGCACGTGCGGATCGTTGCCGAGCGCGAGGCCGATGGCGACGCGACCGCCGGGCAAGTCGACGTCGGTCAGGCCAGTGACCTTGTTCGCGCCGGTCCCCCACACCTTCTGTCCGCTGATCTTGCAGGCCGGCGGGGCGCCGATCGGCGGCGCCGCGGCCGCGCTCGGGACGGCCGTGGCCGCCGCGACGCTGCCGCTGCTCGCGGCCGACGCCGGCGCCGCTGCGCTCGCCGAGGCCGCGGGGTGCGCGTCGGCGCCGGGCTTTTCGCCGGAGCAACTGGAGAGCGCGAGAGCGCCGAGCACGAGGAGCGGAGCGGAGGAGCGTTTCATCCGGGCCACGTTAGACCATGCGCGCTGGAAAATGTAATCCGCGGCGGCGGCCCGGTGCGACGCCCTGGCTTGGCGTCAGCTCCGGTAGCCTCTATGGATCGGGGCGCGCCACTGCGGCGAGCTCACCACCGCAAATCCGAGGAAACGCCGTGACATCGTCCGACCAGCTCGCGCCCGCGCCACCGGATCCCCCTGATCGGCCGGCCGCGCCCGCAGCACCGGATAACTGGGCCCTGTTCGTCGGCTTCTCCCGCATCGCGCTGAGCGGCTTTGGAGGCGTCCTGCCCTTTGCGTATCGTGGCCTGGTCGAGCAGCGTCAGTGGATCACGGCGGCCGAGTTTGCCGAGCTGCTGGCCGGAAGCCAGGTGATCCCCGGCCCGACCATCTGCAATATGTCGTTGATGGTCGGCTTCCGTTTCGGCGGCGTTCGCGGGGCGCTGTCGGCCCTCGGCGGCATGCTGGCCGGGCCGTTCGTGATCGTGATCCTCCTGGGGATCGCCCACCAGCGCGTGGGCGGGCTCGCGCCGGTGCGCGCCGCGCTGACGGGCATGTCCGCGGTCGCGACTGGCCTCATCGCGGCCACCGCGATCAAGATGGCTTTGCCCATGTTGAGGCGGCCCGGCGGTCGCACGCTCAACGTCGTGCTGGCGCTGCTGGCCTTTGGTGGACTCGGCCTCTGGAAGCTGCCGATGATCCTGGTGATTGCCGTGCTCGGGCCCGTCGGCGTCGCCCTGGCCTACCGGAGGGACCCGTGAACGGCGAGCTCTCACCCCTGCTGTCGCTCAGCCTGTATCTGGCGCTGGCCTCGATGATGGCGATCGGCGGCGGCGTGATCATGCTCGCGCCCGACGTGCACAGCTACGTGGTCGACATCCATCACCTGATCACCAGCGAGCAGTTCGCCGCCGCCTTCACCCTGGCGCAGGCAGCGCCGGGGCCGAACTTGCTGTTCGTCACGTTGATCGGCTGGCAGATCGGCGGCTTGAAGGGCGCACTCGCGACCACGCTGGCGGTGATCGTCCCGTCTTCTGCGCTGACGCTTGTGATCCTGCGCATCGCCTCTCGCACCACCGACAGCCGCCTTGCGCGCGCCTTCAAGGCAGGCATGGCGCCGCTGTCGGTCGGGTTGCTGGCGGCGGCAGCCTGGGTCCTCGGCACGGCCGCCGGGGTGAGCTTCCGTAGCGGCTTGCTGGTGGTGCTGACGATCGGCTTTATCCTGCGCACGAAGTTGAATCCCGTGCTGCTGATCGCCGGAGGCGCGGTGGCGGGCTTGCTGGGGTTCGTCTGAAGGACCGCTCGGGATCTCGAACGAGCCATGGCGCCGACCGGCTGCGGCGTCAGGGCCCCCCGCCGGAGCCCGCGCCGAGGCGAAATCGAGACCGAGACCGACAACTGGAAGGAGCGTCGCTCGTGCCGCTCACACCGCCCGGCCAGATGAGATAAGCAAGGTACATGAGCATACCCTCGCGTCGAACGACGGCACTCCTCGCTCCGGGCCTTTTTGCCCTCGGCCTCGCCGCAGTTCTTCCCGGGTGCACCGGAGATCCGGTGGCCCCCGGCGCGGGCGGAGCCGGTGGCTCCGGTGGCAGCTCCAGCTCCAGCTCCAGCGCCGGCGCCACCGGCGGTGTTGCCACGACGAGCGGCGGCGGCGACGCCTGCGCGGGGGTCTCGTGCGCCCTCGCGCCGGCCTCGGGCCAGGATCCTCCGATCCTCTTCAACGTCTCGCCCACCGCGCAGCCCGGCGACGTGATTGGCCTTCAGGGGGCGCGCTTCACCGCTGCGGCCACGGTGTCGCTCGCGGTCATCGGAGCCACGGCCCCGGAGACAGTCAATCTCCAGGTCCTCACCGGCAGCGACGGACACCTCGCCGCGCTCGTGCCGGGCGATCTCGCCGCCGGCCTCTACGCCGTGTCGGTGAGCGAGGGAGGGAGGACGAGCGCGCCGGTGCTGGTGAACCAGCCGCGGATCGATCATGTCGAGTTTGACGAGCTCGCGCCGGACAGTACGTTTCGCCTCTTCGGTCGCAACCTCGCGGGGAGCCGCGTCAGCTTCCTCGGTCCCGACAAGACCGGGATCCCCGCCTCGGTGACGGCGTCCGAGGCCTACACCCTCACGGCCAGGGCCCCTGCGGGTCTCCAGCCCGGTACGACGTACGCAATCGAGGTCGAGACAGACAGTCAGCTCGCGTGCGGCTGCCGCGCGGTGATCGCCGACGAGACGGTGACCGGGCGCGCGGGCGGCACAGATCCGTTCGGCGTCGGCGCGCCCTGGGGGGCCGACTTCACCTTTGCTGGTAACCCCTACGACGTGCTCCAGGATCCGCGCCTGTCGATCCACGCCAAAGGAGATGGCGTGGCCGACGACACCGCCGCGCTTCAAGCCGCGCTCGACCGCGCGCACCAGGACGGGGGCGGCGTCGTGCTCCTCCCCGCAGGCACCTACCGCCTCGCCGGATCCACCGGGCTCGTGATCCGCAGTCGCGTCGTCCTCGCCGGGGCTGGCCAGGACAAGACTCAGATCACGTATGGCTTCGTCCCGCCGGCGCCCTTCGCGTGGGGGCTCCTCTTCGCCGAGGGAGGCGCGCTCGCCGGAGTCGCCTCGCTGCGGCTCGAAAACGTGGACAAGTCCGGCTCCTGGGGTCGAAATCTCAACTCGTATGGTCCCTGGTCCAAGGTCTTCTTCAAGGACGTGACCATCGACGAGGGCGGCGGCGGCCCGATCTGGATGGGCGACATCAACGGCTTCGTGATCGCCGACTCCACCGTCCTCTCCGTCCAAAGCACGCTCGCGTCCGGCGACGCGGGGAACTCCGGCCCGTTCATCATCAACGGTCCCCACTTCTGGATGCGCAACACCACCACCTCCTGGAACGTCGGCGGCGCGCACTTCGACGGGCTGGATCATGCGGTGTTCGAGGGGAGCTCGTTCCTGCGCGATGGCAACAAGCACACGGTCGAGAACACCCGAGGAGTCCAGCTCAACTTCGCGCGTCGCGTCGCGATGCTGGGGAATCACTTCACCGTCGCCGGCGCCGACAATCTCACCCTCAACGACGGTGAGACGATCATGTCCGAGGGCGGGGGCCCCCTCCGCCGCGACGCCGACACGGCCGCGGTGAGCAGCGCGACGACGACGACGCTGGTCGACGCCAGCAAGGCCTGGAAAGCCCTCGAAGCCGGCGCGGAGGTGGTGATCGTCACTGGCTCCGCGAGCGGCGAACACCGGAGGATCGTCAGCCGCGACGAGACGAGCATCACCGTCGATCCGCCCTGGGACGTCGTCCCCGAAGCGGGCGCGCACTTCGCGGTGACGAACTGGGGCGCAGAGCGCTGGCTCCTGAAAGACAACGATCTCACCCGGTGCGCCCGCGGGATCATGCTGTACTGGTCGAGCGCCGACCGGGTGGCGATCGTGCACAACACGCTGACGGACAGCTCCGGCATCTGGCTTCAACCGGCGCAGACCGTCCAGTCGAACAACGTAGCTTACAACAACTTCACCCCGCTCTTCGACGTGGTCATCGCCGACAACGAGGTGAAGGACCCGACCGGCCTGACCGGTGCGTTCATCGCGATCGATTTCACCGCCGACACCGAGGGAGATCCGGGGTACGCCTTCGGAACGGCGGGATACGGAATCGAGGTGCGCCGGAACGACGTCGTGGGCACCACCCCCAACACGCCCACCGTCCCCGGCTATCACCCGTACAGCGAGGGGTACACGGCCCAGGCCACCTTCGCGAAGCCCGCGGATCAGGCGGGCAAACCCCCGGCGCTGCTCGGCACCATCTTCCAGGGCAACCGCGCCGAGAACAGCCATGTCGGCTTCCGGACCGCCACCGGGGATCTCGACACGATCGTCTGGTCGAGCCAGCTGGTCAACGTCATGACCGCGACCGAGGACGTGAAGACCAACAACGCCTCGCAGGCGTCGACGAATACCGTGATCGGGCCCTGATTGCCCGGCGAGGCTCGCATTTGCGCGGGGCGCTTCATTCACCTTTGCGACTGGAGGCGGCCTGGGCACGGTGACCGGCGTCGCGCGGCTCGGGAAGACGACGGTCGTGGGCGGGGACGACATGATCGAAGGCCCCCGGATACAGACGTTGCGTGGGCCGGCGCTGGCCTTGAACCCGATCTCGCGCGCGAAGGAATCAGAAGCGCTCGTCGTCGTTCTGCGGCGCATTCGACCAGGCCGTCGAGGCCTGCCCGTTGATCGTCGTGCCGCCGTAGGCGAACGACGGTACCGCCGAGAGCATGTCGGCCGGGAACGATAGAGTCGGCTTGCTCGCCGCGTCGAGCGCCTTGACGTGATCGGGCGTGAGCTTCACGTCGAGCGCGCCGAGGTTGTCGTCGAGCTGCTCCATCGTGCGGGCGCCAATGATCGTCGACGCGACGCCGGGCTGATTCTGCACCCACGAGAGCGCCACGCGCGGCACCGTCGTCCCGAGCTCGCCCGCGATCCGCTCCATCACGTCGAGCAGATCGAAGGTGCGGTCGTCGAGGTAGCTGGTGACGCGCGCTCCGCGGCTGGCGTCGTGCTTGCCCCGGTCAGCGCGCTTGTATTTGCCGCTCAATGCTCCGCCGCGGAGGGGGCCCCACGGCGTGATGCCGAGTCCGAGCTCCTGCGCCATCGGCACGAGCTCGCCCTCCACCGTGCGCTGGAGCAGCGAATACTCGATCTGCAACGCCACGAGCGGCGACCACCCGCGCAGCAGCGCCATGGTCTGCGCCTGGGCCACCTTCCACGCCGGCGTGTCGCTGAAGCCCAGATACCGCACCTTGCCCTGCTCGACGAGCGTGTCGAGCGCGCGCATCGTCTCCTCGATCGGCGTCGTTTTGTCCCAGGCATGGAGCCAGTACAGATCGATGTAGTCGGTCTGGAGGCGACGGAGCGACTCTTCGCACTGGGCGATGATCGCCTTCCTGCTGGCGCCGCCGGCGTTGGGATCGCCGAGGAACATGCTGGTGGTGAACTTGGTGGCGAGCACCACCCGGTCGCGCTTCTTTCGATCGTGGCCGAGGTGCTCGCCGAGGATCGCCTCGGAGTGCCCCTTGGTGTACCCGTTGGCGGTGTCGATGAAGTTGCCGCCTCGATCGATGTAGTGGTCGAGGATGCGCTTGGCCTCCTCGGGCTCGGAGCCCCAGCCCCATTCTCTCCCGAAGGTCATGGCGCCGAGGCAGAGGGGGCTGACGCGGAGCCCGGAGTGGCCGAGGGTGACGTAGTGGGCGAGGGACATGGCCGCTTCATAACGCGCGGCGTGGTCGGCGTCGAGGGCCACCCGCGCCGTCGCCATCGCGGGCGATCAGCGCATCCGGCTTCGATCCCGAGCAGGGCTTCACGGGCAGCGATAGGCGTAGTCGAGATCGTTGAAGAACGTGTTCTGGTAAATCGCGTGCAGGCCGCCGGCCCCGTCGACCACGAGCCGAGGATGGTCGCCGGTAGAGCTCGAGTCGACGGTGATCAGGCTGAACACGCCGCCGGCCGGCTTGTAGGCGTAGTCGAGGTCGTCGAAGAAGGTGTCGTGGTAGAGCGCGTGCACCCCGCCGGACGCGTCGACGACGAGCTGCGGAAAGCCCGCGATGGACTTCGAGTCGACCGTGGTCTTCGTGAAGGCTCCTCCTGCGGGCTTGTAAGCGTAGTCGAGATCATCGAAGAAGGCGTTGTGATAGAGCGCGTGCACGCCGCCTGCCGCGTCGACGACGAGGGCGGGGTGGGGCCCCTGCTGGCTGCTGTCGACCGTGGTCTTCGTGAACACGCCACCGGCGGGCTTGTAGGCGTAGTCGAGATCGTCGAAGAAGGTGTTGTGGTAGAGCGCGTGCACGCCGCCGGCCGCGTCGATGACCAGAGCCGAGTCCTCCTCCGGCGGGTCCGAGTCGACGGTGGTCTTCTTGAACACGCCGCCCGCCGGCTTGTAGGCGTAGTCGAGATCATCGAAGAAGGTGTCGTGATAGAGGGCGTGGACCCCGCCCGCTGCGTCGACGACGAGGCGGGATTCGTCGCCCGAAGCATCCGAGTCGACGGTGGTCTTCGTGAACACGCCGCCGGCCGGCCTGTAGGCGTAGTCGAGATCGTCGAAGAAGGTGTCATGGTAGAGCGCGTGCACTCCGCCGGCCGGGTCGACGACCAGCGCGGGGTGCGAGCCCGGCTTGTCGCTGTCGACGGTGGTCTGCGTGAAGACCCCGCCCGGCGGCTTGTAGGCGTAGTCGAGATCGTCGAAGAACGTATCGTGGTAGAGCGCGTGGACGCCGCCGGCCGCGTCGACGACGAGCTGCGGATACGCGCCAGGAGTATTGCTGTCGACCGTCGTCCGCGTGAAGGTGCCGCCGAGCGGCTTGTAGGCATAGACGAGATCGTCGAAGAAGGTGTCGTGATAGAGCACGTGAACCCCGCCGGCAGCGTCGACCACCAGCGCGGCGTGCGGGCCCGGCGAGTCGGCGTCGACGGTGGTCTTGACCCACGTTTTCTCGTCGATCATGCCGTCGCAGTCGTCGTCGCCCAGGTTCGAGCAGACCTCGGTCACGGGCACGACCTCGCCCGTGCACGCGCCCCAGCCGAGGCCGTCGGCGTCGCAAACGCGCGTGCCGCCGTGGCACGTGCCCACGTTCTCGGTCGCGGCCGGTCCGGTGTAGCAGGCGCCGATCTGGCCCGGGGCGCACGGACAGCCGGCGTTGATCACCCCGTCACAGTCCTCGTCGGCGACGGTCGCGCAGATCTCGGGCGCGGGCTTGACCTCGTCCGTGCAGGGGCCGTAGCCGAGCGCTCCGCCCAGGCACGTTTGCTGGCCTCCGTGGCAAACGCCGACCCCGTTCGTCGCGGGTGAGCCCGTGTAGCACGCGACGACGTCGCCCAGCGCGCACGAGCACGCCGTCGTCTCGCTGGTCAGGCCGTCACAATCGCTGTCGGTGGAGCTCAGGCACGCTTCGATCGCGGGGGTGATCTCCCCCGTGCAGGGGCCGAGCGCCGTTCCCGTGGCGTTGCACAGGGCCTTCCCAGACTGGCATGCTCCCACGCCCGCGGTGCCGGCGGGCCCGCTGTAACACGCGACCGTCGCGCCGGGCGGGCACTGGCAGCCCGCGCCGCTCTCGTTGATCTGACCATCGCAGTCGTCGTCGATGGTGTTCGCGCAGGTCTCCGCGACGGGCTTGATCTCGCCCTGGCAGGCGCCAAAGCCGGTGCCGTTGGCCTTGCAAACGTGGGTGCCTGCCTTGCACGCGCCAACCCCCTTGGTGCCCGCCGGGCCGGAGTAGCATGCCTTGATCTCGCCGGGAACGCAGACGCAATCGGGGCCCTCTTCGTCGGTGAGACCGTCGCAGTCTTCATCGCCGGGGTTCGCGCAGGTCTCCTGGGTGGGGAGGACTTCGCCCTCGCAGGGGCCAAAGGCCGAGCCCTCGGCGTCGCAGGTCTTGATGCCAGAGACGCAGAGCCCGACGTTCTCTTGCTCGGGCGCGCCGGAGAAGCATTTGACGGCCTCGCCCGGGGTGCAGAAGGTGGGAGTCTCACCGCCGGAGCCGGAGCTCGCCGCCGAGCTCGCGTTCGAAGAGCCCTGAGGGGTGCTCTCGCCGGAGCAGGCGGCCGCCCAGGGGAGGGCGAGGAGGGCGAGGAAAACGATCGGTCGCAGTGGAAGGGGAAGCAAGCGCATGGCGGGCGCGAGCATGGCACGGCGGGAGTGCGCGTCGAAGCGTGATCACGTTTCCCGCCCTCCGGCGAGCGTTCCGTCAGGCCTGCGGGCCATCGGGGGCGTCGGGAGGTGACACCCGGCGCACCGCGCGCAGCAGCGCCAGGCGGCACGTCCTCGGGATGACGTGGAAGGGAGGGCGCTGCTACTGGCCTTCAGGAATGGGGAGCTGCTTGTCCCGGTACGAGAAGAACATCCACCCGAATAGCCTCACACCCTCGTACGTTACCGTCGCTCGCACAGGCTCCCCGTTGGCCTTGATCCTCCGGTACAGCGCCTTGTCGGCGGCCTTCCGGTCATCGCCGGTGCCGCCGCGGCCATAGGCCACGTCGTGGTCGTTGCAAGCTGCCTCGTTGGCAGGGGACCTGTACCCCGCCACCGGAGAGCCCTCCTGAGCAAGACCCACCCCGGGGACGGAGCAACCGTTGGTGGTCGTCTGCGTCGCGTAATAGTTCTTGTAAGCGGCCTTGTCGGCGTCGGAGGCGTCAGGGCCGGGAGGCTGGGGAGGTTTGTGGGCCTCGCGCCACCGCGCTGCCACCAGCTTGAGGCGTCGCACCTCCACGTGCTTCATCTCGACGGCGGCGTTGGGCTTCACCTCCACCGCAGCGGGAGGTTGGGCCTGAGTCTGTACGGGATCGAGTCGCTCACCCATGGAAACCTCTCTCTCTTGTCGTGTACCGAAGACGCTCGCGTCCGTCGGTCAGGTGCGCAACGTGAGACGGTTCAGCGCCTCGACCATCCACGCATCGCAGGCCTCGGCGTGGATCATCCTCGCGACGCCGAGGAATCCGATGCGACCCGACCCCAGCGCCGCGTGGAACTCGTGGCGGAACGCCGGCCCCGGCTTGTCGATGAAGCGGAGCCGCACCTCGATGCCTTGAAGCCCGTCGTAGGAACGGTCGGCGCACGAGAGGAGCTCGTAGCCGCGGAGCGAACGTTGCTGCTCTTCGATGTCGGCCTGAACGCAGGAGCGCAACGTGGTGTCGGCGGGCAGCGGTCCGCGAGCGATCACCAGATCGAACTCTGCGCCGTCGTCCGTCTGAATGCCGAGGATGTGCCGCGAGGCATCGATCAGGCGCGTGACGCGCGGCAGATCCAGCATGGCTTCATCGAAGTAATACGGGATCACGACGCAGCTCCTTCCGCGGAGAGGTGGATGGTCACGTGTCGCGCGCCGACCGCCAGCTCGGGGCGCGCGGTCGCGACGATGAGCTGGTTGTGCGCGCCGAGCGCGACGAGGCCCAGCGCGATGTCGCGCGGCAAAGCCCCCATCAGCTCCGGCCTGTCGACGAGGACAATCGACCGCGACAGCCCCACGTTGAACGCGGTCGCGGCGAGGAGGAGCGCGTCGCGCTCGCTCCCGGAGAGCTCCAGGAGCGCGCGGACCGCGCGCCCTTCCGACACGAGCGACGATCGCTCGACATCGTAACGGCACGTCTTCGAGAGCTGCGCGAGCGTCGATGCGAACCGCTCGGCCTTTGCCGGCTGCGCCCGGAGCTCGCGGAGGAACGCTGACACGAACGCATACTTGCGCGGGCTCTTGCTCGTCCAGAAGCGAACCTGCGTGTCGGGGTCGCTGCTCATCTCGGCGCCGCTCACGTCGAGCCGCCTGTTTTCGGCGAAATACTCGATCTTCGAGGTAGCATCGGTGTGGTCGTATCGCTCGAAGAGATGAATGAGCAGCTCGTCGGCGCTCGAGACTGGATTGTCACCGCCGAAGATGGTCTCGGTGCGATGCACCGGGCTCGGCGCACCGACGGCGCGCTGCTCTTGCTCGGAGAAGAGCCAGGACACCTTCACCTTTGCGGTACGATGATCCAGTCGGATCCAGGGCTCGAAATTGAGCTGATCGTCACTCGGCGCGAGGGCTTCACGCACCGCGGCGATCAGCTCGAGGAGCCGAGTCTTGCCGCTGCCGGAGGGGCCCGTCACCACGACGAGATCATGAGCGCCCGACCGGATCGACGCGTCGACTGGCAAGGCGAAGTCGTGAAGCCCATCCGCGAGGCCTCGTACGCCGAACGTTAGCAGATCGAGGATCTTCATTCCGACCGTCCTCGCTCACGAGCACCGGAGCCCAGCCAGGCGATCTGCGCCCGCGGCACGGCGTGCACGAGCTCCGGGCTGCTGGTCGCGATGAGCCATTGATTGTCGACGCCGAGCGTCGCGAGCGCCTCGGTCCAGGCGACGATGCGCTCGGGCGGCACGTACAGCTCGGGACGATCGAGGAGCACGAGCGAATGGCTCAGGCCGATCATCGCTGCGGTCGCGCCGATCAAGACCGCATCGGCCTCCGAGCTCGAGAGGTCCGCGACCCGGACAGGGGATCCGCCACGGCTGGAAAAGCAGTGCTCGCGGTGCGAAGGCAAGTACTTCAGCCCCGGCGCGAGGTGGGTTATCGCCGCCCCGAAGCGCTCGGACTGGACAGGATCGTCCGGCAGCGAGGCGAGGAAGCGCGGGACGAAGCTGTATTTGCGCGGGCCCTTCGAGCCTCGGAGCAGGCTTTGCTCGAGCGCGCCGAGGCCGTCTGCAAAAGAGTCGCACCAGAGCTGCCGTGTCTCCGGGAAATATTCGCGCTTGGCGGTGGTGTCCTGGTGGTCATAACGCCCCAGGAGCTTCGATACGCCGGACGCCGCGTCGACAACCACGCGGCCCGATTCGAAGCGCACCGCGACGTTCGTCGTACCCCCCACGGACGCGCCGTCGGCGCCGTCGAGCCGCAGACCAAGCTCGATCCGACCCGCAGCGTTCGTGTCGGGGACCCAGTCCAGAGCGCGCACGATCCCTTCGTACGGGCCGACGGCCTCGAAGGTGGCGACGATGGCCTCCAGAAGGCGCGTCTTCCCGGACGCGGCCGCGCCGGTCACGAGAAAGAGCGAGTGAGGGGCAGCCCCCCCGCCGCCTGCCAGGTCCAGATCGAGATCGGGCAAGCCAGCGATACCGCGGGCCGAGATCGTGGAAATCTTCATTGCTTGTAGGGGGGCTGGATCGACATCGTCACTACTCGGGGTTGATCAGCACCTTGCTGGCCTTGATCACAATCGTGTCTTGATCGATGGATATCTGTGATCCGCCGACGCTCAGGGTGATCGCCCTGTCCCCGCTGAGGGCGTGCGTCGCCGCCTGCGAGACCAGGTTTCCGATGGTCTTCATCACCCGATCTCCGCCGACGATGGACATGAGGCCTTCGAACACCCTCGAGAGCTGGTTGCCGCCGATCGACTGGCTCTGGTTCCCGGTGACGCGCTCCTCGTCGTCGCGCTGGATCTCCATGCTGCGATCCCGGCCGACGGAGAGCGATTTGTCGTGGTTGACCAGCGTCGCCATGTCCTTCTCGGCGCGCATGCGCAGGAGCTCGCTGCCGGCCTTGTCCTCGAACATCAGCTCGTTGTAGCCGCCGTTGCTGGGTGACGAGTTGGTCTTCCAGCCGCTCTGGGTCTTGTTCTCGGGGAGCTTGTCGGGCGTCTTTTGCAGGTTGGTGTACACGCGGCCGGTGATCACCGGCCTGTCGGGATCGCCGCCGCGGAAGTCGACGATGACCTCCTGGCCGATGCGGGGAAGGTTGCTCCCGCCGAAGCCGGCGCCGCCCCACGGCTGACTCACGTGGATCCAGCAAGAGCTGTCGGCGTTCCGCTCGCCCTCGCGGTCCCAGTGGAACTGGACGCGCACCCGGCCGAACTCGTCGGTGTGTATCTCCTCGCCTTCCGGGCCGACCACGGTGGCATTCTCGACGCCGCTGACTCTCTGCTTCACCTGCCGGAGAGGCGGGTTGTAAGGCAGGTCTGCGCTCCGGACCTCGCACGAGTGGGCGAGCTCGTCGTCGTGACGGCCCCAGATGCTCGAGTCCAGCACGAGGAGCTTCCTGTCGGCGCCCAGCTCGCGCTGGGGGTGATCGAGGACGCGGAGCACGCTGCCTGGGGCGAGGTCGATCACGTTGGTGCTGAAGCTGGCGACGCTGGCGTCGCCGCGCGCGGCGTGGAGGCGCTTCTCGGCGAGCTTGAAACCCTCGGCCTCGTCCTCGCGGTGCATTCCGTGGTCGTCGGCGTGCGGGGTCGGATCGCCCTTGTCGCTCGCGAAGAGGAAGGCGCCAGGCACGTAGTGGAAGCTCTCGAGTGCTTCCTCCACGCCGCCCGAGGCCGCGCTCGCGCCCAGCGCGTAGTCCGCCGGTCGACGGTAATCGTGGTCGCGCAGGGTGACCTTGCCAGGCCGGATCTGGCGGCTCACGCGAGCAGCAGTGACGTGCTCCTTGTCGGCGAAGCTCGGCGCGTCGCGGAAGGCGATTGGCCGCGATCGTTCCTTGTTGCCCTGCGGCGCATCGGCGAGCACACACACGGTCTTGTGCTCGCTCTCCACGAAGTAGAACGAGATGCCCGCCTCCTCGAGCATGCGCGCGAGGAAGGCGAAATCGGTCTCGCCGTACTGCACGCGGTACTTGCGGGTCTTGTAGACGGTCCCGATCCTCTTCTCGCAGTCGACCCCCCACTCGTCGAGGATCTGACAGGTGATGTCGAGCTCCGTCTTGCCCTGGAAGATGCGATGGTTTCGCCGCTGCGAGGCGAGCCACATCCGCGGCACGATGCGGAGATGGTACGTCGAGAGCCCCGACTCCTCGACCTTCACCTGATGCAGCTCGTTGCAGATGCCGCTCCAGGTGCGGGGCGCGCCGTCGAGGCCAGGCCCATGGAGGCTGAAGCTCGCGTCCTTGCCGATGACGGCCTCGAAGTCGACGTCGGCGTTCGGGGAGAGCGCCGTCAATGTCACCGTGAAGAGCGAGGATATCGCCTGGTGGACGTTGAACTCCCGCACATCGAACAGGTCGCCCGAGGCGACAGTCACCTTCAGATTGGCGCTCATGTGCCGGTCCTCACGGTCAGGGGGTTCGAGCTCGGCAGTCGCGTCATGGATCTCGTTCCTCGGCAACCGGGTTGTGAACCGTCGCCGTGCGGCAGCAAAGAATGCGCCACACCGAGGCTCCTGGCTCGATGCAAGGTGATAGCGGCCGCGTGCGGCGTGATTTCACGCCGATCAGGAGCCATTGCCGCGCGGTCTGGCACCGCGCTCAGCTGGTGGGTCTAGCCACCATGGACAGCTCTTTTCCACCCACCCCCCGGCCAGCCGTGGAGGATCGAGATGGGAGCCAGGAGGCTGACTTCAGATGACCGAGAGCTGGCGAGGAGCGGAGAGCGACTGATGCTCACGATCGCGCGTCGGGCTCGCGCGCGGCGAAAGCAGCCACCGCGGCCTCCACCTCGGCGAGCACCCTTCGTGCGTGCGAAAGGAAGAGCTCGCCTTCCGGCAAGAGCCGGACGCCCCGCGGCGTGCGCTCGAAGAGCGGTGTCCCGAGCTCCTCTTCCAGGCTGCGGATCTGCCGGCTGAGCGGCGGCTGCGAGATATGCAGTCGCTGCGCTGCGCGCCCGACGTGCCCCTCATCGGCGACGGCGACGAAGTACCTGAACTGGGCGAGGCTCACCCGGGAGCTTTACCAGGATGCGCGCGCCGCCGGAAGCGCCGACGTCATACCGAAACGGTATTGGACGCGACCGGCCCCGCCCGCGCATCCTCGCGGCCATGTCCATCGAGATCTTCGGTCCTGCCCAGCGCGCCTTGCTCCGGTCCGCCGGGCGCGTCGCGGCGGAGACGCTCGCTCACGTCGGCTCGCGCCTCGCGCCCGGCATCACCACGGCCGACATCGATCGCTGGGTGCGCGAGGACACCGCGCGTCGCGGCGGCACGCCGAGCCAGCTTGGCTACAAGGGCTTTCCCGCCGCGGTCTGCACCAGCCGCAACGAGGTGGTGTGTCACGGGATCCCGCGGCCCGACGTGGTGCTCGAGCCCGGTGACATCGTCAACGTCGATGTCACCACGGGACTCGATGGCTTCCACGGGGACACCTCGGCGACGTTCTTCATCGGAGAGCCGAGCCCCGAGGCGCGCCGCCTCGTCGACGTCGCCCGCCGCTGCCGCGACATGGGGATATCCGTGGTGCGCGACGGCGTGCGCCTCGGCGACATCGGCGCTGCCATCGAAGAGCTGGCGCGCCGCGAGGGGTGCAGTGTCGTCCACGAGCTCGGCGGGCACGGGATTGGCCGCGTCATGCACGCGGCTCCCCACGTCGCTCATCATGGCCAGCGGGGGACCGGGATCCGGTTGAAAGCCGGGATGGCGATCACCATCGAGCCGATGATCAACCTCGGTAAGCGTCAAGTACGCTTCCTCGACGATGGGTGGACGGTGGTGACCGCCGATGGAAGCCTGTCCGCGCAGTTCGAGCACACCCTGCTGGTGACGCGCGAGGGCTGCGAGGTGCTGACCGCGCTGACCGACCAGGAGACGAGCGCTGTTCCCGACGAGGCTCCGGAGCCGACGGTGGCGCGCGGCTCCGGGCCTCGCTCGTTGATGTCAGGCCTTGCCGAGCGGGTCTCGAGGATTGGCAGCCTTCACGTGCGGCGGTCGAGGTGACGATCGCGCGTGACGGAGCCATTTGGGCCGGATGACGTGCCGGGCGCGCCAGCCGCTCACCGGGCCTCGTTGCCCATCCCGTCGTGGAGCCGCGAGCGCGGCTCGGCCATGGCGGCGTTGATGATCCGCGCCATCTCCGGCGTCGCGAAGACGATGATGAGGTCGTTGCCTTCGTTCACGGCGTAGGCCCTTTCCATGGATCCGTGGGCGCCGAGGAGCTCGTCGAGGATCGCTAGAGCACCGAACAGGTTGAAGAGTCGGAGAATTCACAGGGAGGCGAGGAGGACTGGGAGACCCGAGGGAAAATCTTTCCCAATCTTCCTCTCACCTCCCCGTCTCCTCGCCTCCCTGTTAAATTTCCGGTCTTTTTTTT
>JANYGI010000127.1 GCA_025362495.1 Byssovorax sp.
AGCGTCTCGTGGCGCGCGCCCGCGTAGAAGCGGTGCGACACGTCGCGGATCCCCGCGCGCTTGTACGCGCCGAGGAGCTGCTCGAGGCTCTTCGTCTTCTCGCTCACCGGGTCCTCGCTGCCCGAGAAGATGTAGATGGGCAGCGTCTTCGGGATCCGCGCCTGGCGCTCGGGCCGCGCGATCGCGCCGAGGCCGTCGAGCACGTCGACCCACAGCGACGTGCTCACGTCGAAGCCGCAGAGCGGATCGGCGATGTACTTGTCGACCTCGGCGGCGTCGCGTGAGAGCCAGTCGAACGCGGTGCGCGTGGGCGCGAACTGCTTGTTGAAGGCGCCGAACGAGAGATCGCCGAGGAGCTTGCTCGTGCCGCGCTCGCCAGCGCGCAGCCGCTCGGCCCGCGCGACGAGCCGCCCCGCCGAAGCGAGCAGGTTGGGCTTGCCGGCCGACCCGGAGAGCACCGCGCCCGCGAGCTCGCTCCCGTGATCGATGAGGAACTCCTGCGCGAAGTACGAGCCCATGCTGTGACCGAAGAGCACGACCGAGAGGCCGGGATGCTCCTTCTTTTCGTGGGCGACGAGCTCGGCGAGATCGGCGACGACGCGGGCGAACCCGCCCTCTTTCGCGAAGTACCCGAGCTCGCCGGTGGACGCTGTCTTCCCGTGTCCACGATGGTCATTGGCGTAGACGGCGTACCCCGCCGCCGTGAGCGCCTCCGCGACGCGCGCGTACCGGGCCGCGTGCTCGGCCATGCCGTGCGAGATGTGCACGACCGCCTTCACCGGCGCTCCCTCGTCGGGGAGGAACCGGTAGACGAAGAGGCCCTTGCCGTCGCTGGCCGCGTGGGTGAAATCGGAGGATCGCATCGGCGCCGAAGCTATCACCAAGGCGCGCGTCGATCAGTCGATTCAGGCCTTGTGATCGAAGTCCTCGATCCGGTGCTCGGCGGGCGCGCGCGCCGCGGCGAGATCGCGCTCGCGGCTGCGCAGCTCGACCCGGCGGATCTTGCCGGAGATCGTCTTCGGCAGCTCGGCGAACTCGAGGCGGCGCACGCGCTTGTACGGGGCGAGCTTGGCCTTCGCGAACGCCAGGATCTCGGCGGCGAGCTCGGCGCTCGCGGCGAAGCCCGGCGCGAGCGCGACGAAGGCCTTGGGGACGGCGAGGCGGACCGGATCCGGGCTCGGCACGATGGCCACCTCGGCGACGGCGGGGTGCTCGATCAGCACGCTCTCGAGCTCGAAGGGGCTGATGCGGTAGTCGCTGCTCTTGAAGACGTCGTCGCCGCGGCCGATGTAGTGGAAGTACCCCGCGTCGTCGCGCATCGCTTCGTCGCCGGTGCGGTAATAGCCGTCCGCCATCGCCTCGGCGGTGCGCTCCGCGTCGTCGAGGTAGCCGACCATCAGCCCGCGCGGCCGCGGCGAGAGGTGCAGCGCGATCTCGCCCGCGGAGGCCTCGCGCCCCGCGCCGTCGAGCAGCGCGACGCGGTAGCCAGGCAGCGGCCGGCCCATCGATCCATCGCGCACCGCTTGCCCCGGCGAGTTGCCGATCTGCGCCGTCGTCTCGGTCTGCCCGTAGCCGTCGCGCAGCGTCAAACCCCACGCCTTGCGCACGCGATCGATCACCTCGGGGTTGAGCGGCTCGCCCGCGCCGACGACCTCGCGCAGATCGGCGGGCCTCTCGCCGAGGTCTTCGAGGATCAACATCCGCCACACCGTCGGTGGCGCGCAGAGCGTGTTGACGCGGTGGCTCGCGAGCACCGCGAGCGATCGCCTGGCGACGAAGCGCGCGCAGTCGTGGACGAGCGCCGTCGCGCCCGCGTTCCACGGCGCGAAGAAGCTGCTCCACGCGTGCTTGGCCCAGCCGGGAGAGCTGATGTTCTGGTGAACGTCGCCCTCTTTCAGGCCGATCCAGTACATCGTCGCGAGGTGGCCGACGGGGTAGCTCTGGTGGGTGTGGAGCACGAGCTTCGGCCTGGCAGTCGTGCCTGACGTGAAATAGAGGAGCAGCGGATCGTCGGGCCCCGTATCGCCGTCGGGCGTGAAATCCGCGGGCGCGGCGAGGGCGTCTTCGTACGGCGTCCAGCCCGGCAGCGCCTCGCCCACGAGCAGGCGCGTGTAGTCGCCCGCGATGTCGGCGAGCTTCTCGGCGCCGGCGCGATCGGTGACCACGTGGCGCACGCCGCCGCGCGCGAAGCGATCGCGTAAATCGTCCGGCGTGAGCTGCGCCGAGGCCGGGATGATCGTCGCGCCGAGCTTGATCGTCGCGAGCATGACCTCCCAGATCGGCAGCACGTTCGGGAGCATCATCAGCAGGCGATCGCCGCGCTTCACGCCGCGCGCGCGGAGGTAGCTCGCGATCCGCGACGAGCGCTCGGACAGCTCGGCGAAGGTCAGGCGCACGTCGGGCGCGTCGTCGCGCACGATCACCAGCGCCGGGCGATCGTTGTCGCGCGCGAAGACGTCGAACCAGTCGAGCGCCCAGTTGAAGCGCGGCAGCTCGGGCCAGGCGAACTCGCCGTAGGCGCGGTCGTAGTCGTCGCGGTGGCGGAGGAGGAGATCGCGGGCGCGGAGGAAGGTCTCGGTCGGCGTCATGGCGGCGCCGACGAGGATACGCGAATCAGCCGTCGAGGCTCTCGTCGACGAGGGCGCGCAGCTCGGCGAGCTTGCGGGCCTTCGCCGCGTCGGCCGGCGCGCGCTTCAGCGCCGGGATGGCCGGGCCGCCGGCGAAGGCGCGCTCGAGCGCGTCGAGATCGTCGCCTTCCGACGCGTCGGGCTTCTTCTTTCCGCCGAGCCCGCCGAGCACGCGGGCGAGCCAGCTCCGCGCCGGCGCGATCGCGTACTTGTCGGCCTCGAACGCGCCGGGGAGCTCGCGCAGCATCCTGACGAGCGCGAGGTTCGACGAGGCCCACACCAGGCCCTCGTCGAGGTGCTCGCGCGGCGTGAGCTCGAGGTAGCGCCCGGCCGTGCGGCCCTCGATCTCGTGGAGCTTGCAGAAGATCGCCAGCGCCACGGTGACCTCGTCGACGGGCATCCGCGTCGCCGACGCGACCGACACGCCGCTGCAGCCCTTCATGTAGATGTACGAGCCGTTGGCGACGATGACGCCGAAGCCGAGGAGCACCGCCGCGAGATCGGTCGCGGGCTCGCGATCGGCGGGGATCAAGCCCTCGTAGGCGCCGCTCTCGATCATGAACATCGTGGCGACGGCGCGGACCAGCGTCGTCGTCAGCACCGTGGGGTTCCTGGCCTCGGCCACGCCGATCGCCACCGCGTACGAGCCGTCGTCGCGGCGCACGACGCGATCGAGGCGCGTGTCGATCTTCCCGCCGCCGCCGCAGGCGCCGCTCGAGCAGCTCACCGTCTGCGCCTCGCCCTCGGGCGTGATCAGCATCAGCTCGACCGGCACGTCGCCGAGGCCGGCATGGCGCTGGATCCGCCCCATCAGCATCGCGAAGGCGCCCGGGCTCCCGTCGAACTTGTCGGGAAAGAATTCGCCCGTCGGAAGAATGAGCCCGTTCACCGGCTCGGCGCCGAGCTCGAGCAGCTTGGCGGTGTGACGGAGGAGCCAGCGGAGCTGCAATTCAGCCGGAAGGTCCATGGTGGCCGAGCATAGCGCACGATCACGGCGCGAGGACGATCCACGCAACTCCTGCGCGCCCGCGGTGGATCTCGACCGTTCCCGATCGACTTCCCGGCCGTCCTCGCGTCGCCTGCGGTAAAGTCCCGCCGATGACCAGCCAAGCGACCGACATCGCCGGGAGAAAAGCCGACCACATCGAGCTCTGCGCCACGGGAGACGTCGGCTTTCGACAGAAGACGACGCTGCTCGAGTGCGTCGAGCTGGTCCACGACGCGCTGCCCGAGCTCGCGCTCGACGAGATCGACACCAGCGTCACCCTGCTCGGCAAGAAGCTCAGGGCGCCGATCATCGTCGCGGCGATGACCGGCGGCACGGCGCGCGCGCGGGAGATCAACCGCGAGCTCGCGGCGATCTGCGAGGAGCGCGGCTACGGCTTCGGCGTCGGCAGCCAGCGCCCGATGCTGCGCGACGAGAAGGACGACACCTACGCGGTGCGCGACGTCGCGCCGACGGCGCTGATCCTCGGCAACATCGGCGCCGTGCAGGCCCGCGAGCTCTCGACCGACGCGGTGAAGAACCTCGCCGGGCGCATCGGCGCCGACGCGATGTGCGTGCACCTCAACCCCGCGATGGAGATCGTGCAGCCCGGCGGCGATCGCTACTTCGCCGGCGCGCTCGGCGCGATCGAGCGGCTCGTCGAGGAGCTCGATCTCCCCGTCGTCGCCAAGGAGACGGGCTGCGGCCTCGGCCCGCGCGCGGCGCGCCGGCTCGCGCGCGTCGGCGTGCGCCACGTCGACGTCTCCGGCGCGGGCGGCACCTCGTGGGTCGCCGTCGAGACGGAGCGCGCCGGAGGCGGCGCCCGCGCGCTCGGCGAGGCGCTGCGCGACTGGGGCGTCCCCACGGCCGCGTCGGTGATGATCTGCAAGCGGATCAAGCCGCGCTTCAACACGATCATCGCCACGGGCGGCGTCGCGAGCGGCGTCGACGCGGCGAAGGCCATCGCCCTCGGCGCGCACGCCGCGGGCATCGCGCGCCCGGTGCTGCAGGCTCTGCTCAACGGCGGGCGTCAGGGCGCGATCGATTTCCTCGCGCAGGTCGAGGCCGAGATCCGCGCGGTGATGCTCCTCGTCGGCGCGGGCTCGGTGCGCGCCCTGCGAAAGACCCCGGTGCTCCTCCGCGGCGAGCTGCCGACCTGGGCCGACCTGGCCCGCTCGCCCCGCAAAGACGACTGATCCCGCGGGCCGCGCGTGGTCGGTTTTCGACCACGGCGCCCGCGGCAGCGCCCCCTCCCGCGGGAGGACGCGCCAGAAACCCGGCGCTTTCGCCGCTGCAGGGTCACAAATTTTCGACGTGACTTCGCTTCTTTCGCCGAGCGAGGCTTGCATGCTACCGTCGCTGCGGGCTGGAGGACTCAGGGCACGATGACGGAGTTCAAAGGGCGTCCGCCGACGCCGAGTGATCGTCCTCCGGACGACCTCAAGAAAGAACGCGACGCGTTCATTCAGCAATTCTTCCGCAAGGGCGCCCAGTTCACGGAAGAGCTGCTGAAGGAGAACGAGCGCCTGCGCGACCGCATGGGCGAGATCGAGGCGGAGAACCGCAAGCTGCGCGCGCACCTCGCGAGCGACGCCGCGATCCGCGATCTCCTCCGCAAGATCGAGGAGCTCGAGCACGAGAAGCGCGATCTCGTGAATCGATCGGCCCGCGCGGAGGCCGTGCAAGACAACTTCTCGGCGCAGTACGCCGAGGTCGAGGGCGAGCTCGCGAACTTCGCGAACCTCTACGTCGCGACCTCGCAGCTGCACACGGCGCGCAGCGTTCGCGGCGTCCTCCGCGCGCTGAAAGAGCTCCTCGCGCAGCTCCTCGGCGCGGCGGCGTTCGCCGTGTACCTGCTCTCGGACGACGGCACGGAGCTCGTCTCCGTCACCAGCGAGGGCGTCGACGCTTCGGACGTCGCGCGCATCGCCGTCACCCACGGGGCCATCGGCCGCGCCTTCGCCGACGGCGAGGTCACGAGCCGCACGGAGGGCGACCTCACCGCGACCTCGCTCGAGGATCCGGTCGCCGTCATCCCGCTCCACATCGACGGCCGGACCATCGGCGCGATCGCCATCTTCGGCACGTTGCCGCAGAAAACGGAGTTCGTGCACATCGATCGCGAGCTGTTCAAGCTCCTGGGCGCGCAGGCGGCCCCCGCGCTCGTCAATGCGCGTCTCTTCACCGACGCAGGTCGGAAGGTGCCTGGTATCCAGGCGTTCCTCGATCTGGAGGACTGACTGATGGCCGAGTACTCCTGCCTTATCGTCGAAGATTCGCCCATGATGCGCCAGCTCCTGGTCTTCGCGCTCGCGCGCGTGAAGAACCTGCGCGTCACCGAGGCGGACGACGGCGTGGACGGCCTTCGAAAGCTGGCGTCGACGAAGTACGACGTGATCATCACCGACATCAACATGCCCATCATGGATGGGCTGAAGCTGGTGAAGCGGGTTCGCACCGATCCGGTGCACAAGGACACGCCGATCATCATCATCACGACCGAGGGCTCGCAGGAGGACCGACAGCGCGCCCTCCAGCTCGGAGCCAACGCGTACATCACCAAGCCGATCCAGGCGCCGCAGGTGATCGCCAAGGTCAAAGAGCTACTCAAGATCGAGTGACCGCGCACGCCTCCGGGTGATCGACGATCACCGGGAGCGCGAGTGGCTGTCGATCGCGACGAGCCGCAGCGACGCGACACCTCGCGCTCTGCGGCTCGTTTCGTTTCCGACTCACCACACTCCCTCGGCTCCCGTCGAGGGATCACGCGTCGACTCTTGCGCTCCCGGGAGAGGGACGGCCGGAGACGCGTGCGGGCAGGCGTGGCTGGTACGTTCGTCGATCAGGGACGTCGTCTCGACCCCTCCGCTCCGCACGGGCTCGATCCTCTGGCAAGGCACGACGCGGGCGCTCACCGTCGTCTGCAAGGCGACGTTCGCACTCACGCCCGGCGAGGCCACGCTCTCGACGGAGCCCGAGGAGATTCACGAGGAGGATCAGCACCTCGACGACGACGTGGCGCGGAGCGTCGTCAGCCCCGGCGATCTCGTGCCGCTCAAGGCGCGCGCCGACGTGATCCTCGTCGGCAACGCCTACGCGCCGCGGGGCGAGCCGACGCGGGCCCTCGTCGCGCGAATGATCATCGGCGAGGTCGACAAGTCGATCGAGGTGCAGCACGACCGCGCGCGGGCGCACGACGGGACGCGCACGAGGGCGCGCGCTTCTCGCGTATGCAGCTCCAGTACGAGCGGTCTGCGCTGCGAGACGCTGTGGATCGACATCAGCCGTTCGGTCTGCACGCTCGCGTGGCGCGGTCACGTCGAGAACCCTCCTGCCGGAGGCTGCCGATGTTCGCTCGCTTCGCCGCCCGCGTCCTCGCCGAGATCGGCTTCCAGGAGAACCAGTACGAGGCGCACCCGACGGCGCTGCGAGCCCTGGCGATTGGACGCATCGCGTCGACACCGGGCAATCACGATCGCGACGGCTGACAGCCGTCATGCGCCCCGGGGAACGGATCCACGACCATTTCCCAAACGTTGCGTGATAGCTTCAACGATGGCCGGCGTCGCGTGCGCTCGGCGCCTCGTTACCCGCGCGGGAGTAACCAAGAAGGTCCGACCATGCCGCTCCTCGAGCTCTCCGTCGCTTCCGGACAATCGCTGTCGGTTCGTCGCTTCACCGTGTCGGAGTCCGTCTCCGGGCTGTTCTCGATCGGCGTGTGGGCCCGCATCGAGGAGCCGGACGTCGACCTCGAAGGCATCATGGGCAAGGAAGCCTCCTTGCACATCGTGCATGGCACCGTTCACGTCGCCGGCCTCGGCTCGCGCACGTGGAAGGGGCTATGCACCCACGCCGAGCAGGTCCACGGCGTCTCCCCGCTCCCTGGCCAGAAGGCCGAGTCGACGTACTTCTTCCGCATCGCGCCGAAGGCCTGGTTGCTCACCCAGCGGCGCAATTACCGCATCTATCAGCACCTCTCGATCCCCGATATCGCCGACAAGCTCCTCGGTGAATGGGGCATCACCCCGGCCTGGAAGATCGACCGCGGCGCCTGCCCCAAGCTCGAATACAAGGTCCAGTACGGCGAGAGCGACTATGCCTTCCTCAGCCGCCTCGTCGAGGAGGCCGGCATCTCGTTCACGTTCCCGGACGAGGGCGGCTCCAGCATCACCTTCGGCGACAAGCTCCACAGCGGGAAGAACCGCGGCGCGCCGGTCCCCTACATCGAGGATCAGAATCAGGCCAGCGAGAAAGAGTACGTGACCAACGTCCGCCTCTCGCACGAGGTCCGGCCCGGCGTACACACCATCCGTGACTACGACTTTCGCCGCCCTGCCTACGAGCTCGTCAGCCAGTCTCCCGTCGCGCCGGGCCCGGAGGAGCGCTACGAGCAGTATCACTATCAGCCAGCCTCGTTCCTGGTCGAGGGCGGCAAGGGCGGCGACACGCCCGTCGCCGACGACCGCGGCATCGCCCGCAACGAGCAGCCCTTCGGGAAGGACCGGGCCGCGCGAGCCTTGCTGGGCCGGCGCATGGGCCGCCGTCAGGTCGCCTTCGACACCAACGTTCTCGACGTCGCCCCCGGCGCCATCTTCAGCATTGGCCGTCATCCTCACCCCGACATCGGCGACGGCACCGATCTCCTGGTGATCGAGCTGTCGGTCGAGGGCTCACCGCAGGACGAGTGGAGCGTGACCGGGCGCGCCGTCTTCACCGACATGCCCCACCGGCCCCCGCTCAAGACGCCGAAGCCGCGCATCAACAACGTGCAGAGCGCCGTCATCGTCGGCCCCGCCGGGCAGGAGATCCACACCGACGAGTTCGGCCGCGTTCGCGTCCAGTTCCCCTGGGATCGCGAGGGCAAGAACGACGACCAGAGCTCCTGCTGGATCCGCGTCAGCCAGGGCTGGGCCGGCACCGGCTATGGCATGATCGTCTTGCCGCGGATCGGGCAAGAGGTGCTGATCGGCTTCCTCGAGGGCGATCCCGACGCGCCCCTCGTCGTCGGCCGCGTCTTCAACGCCACCCAGCTCGTCCCCTACAAGCTCCCTGACAACAAGACGCGGAGCACCTGGAAGAGCGACTCTTCGCCCGGCGGCAACGGCTTCAACGAGATCATGTTCGAGGATCTCAAGCACAAGGAGCTGGTCTGGATGCAAGCCCAGAAGAACCTCCGCAAGCTGGTCAAGAACGACGAGGACATCACCATCGGCCACGACCGCGACAAGTACGTCGTGCGCCACGAGACCGAGACGACGGGCGCCAACCGGATCGAGGTCACGTGCGTCGATCGCATCGAGATCACCGATAAAGACCGCACCACGTTCGTCGGGCAAAGCAGCCTGAAGATCGTCAACGGCAACGAGATCGAGAAGACGGACGGCAACATGATGGTCCTGATCGAGAAGGATCAGGACATCGTCATCCGGCAGATGAAGCGCGAGCGCGTCGAGCAGGACTCGAACCTTCATGTCCTCGGCAACCGCAACGAGCGCGTCGACGGGAACCTCTCCGTCACCGTCGATCGCAATCATCACGAGAAGATCGCCAAGAACTCGGCGCTCGAAGCTGGCCAGCAGATCCACTTCAAGGCGGGCTCGGCGCTGATCATCGAGGCCACGAGCGACCTCACGCTCAAGGGGCCCGGCGGGTTCATCCGCATCGACTCGAGCGGCGTCACCATCCGCGGCACGCTGGTGCGGATCAACAGCGGCGGCAGCGCGGGCGACGGCGCCGGCGCGAGCCCCGAGACGCCCGAGGTCGCGAAGGTGGCCGTCATCGACGAGCCGGCGCGGCCCAAGCCCATCGATCTGCGGGTCGAAGGCATCGGCCAGTAGCTCATCGCATCATCGCATCGAGGATACGACAGAGGAGCCGATATGCCCCCCGCAGCCCGAATCCTGGACAACCACCTCTGCCCCAAGGTCGAGCCCGGCCCCGTTCCCCACGTGGGCGGGCCGGTCGTCTCGGGCGACGTCACCGTGCTGATTGGCTATCAGCCAGCCGCGCGCGTCGGCGACAAGCTGATCTGCGTCGGGCCGCCGGACTCGGTCTCTGCCGGCGAGCCCACGGTGAAGATTGGCAACAAGGACGCGGCCCGCCTCGGCGATCCCACGTCGCACGGCGGCCGGATCGCCGTCGGGTGCTTCACCGTCAACATCGGCTCTTCGACCCAGGCCGAGACGCTGCGCACCGACGAGCCCTTCTGCGAGGAGTGCGAGCGCCTCAAGAAAGAGCGCGACGCGGCGCGGAAGGCGAACCGGAGCTAGGCCATGCAGCGCGCGATCCTCGAGGTGCGAAGCGGGCGGCTCGTGGGCACGAAGACGGTGCTCACGGAGAACCAGCGCGTCACCGTGGGCCGCAAGCCGCTCGCCGACATCGTCGTCCCCGACGCCCAGATGTCGGGCATCCATTTCGAGATCGCCCTGGAAGAGGGGCGCTGTCGGCTCGCCGATCTGGAGAGCCGCGGTGGGACGATGCTCGGCGGCCAGCGCGTGACGGAGGGCGAGCCCCAGAACGGCGCCTGGATCCGCGCCGGCGTCACCGACTTCACCCTTCATTTCGAGGCCACCACGCCTCCACCGATCGACTTCGAAAGCTACCTCGACGACGCCGAGGACGACGAGGTCGATCCCGCGATGGCCGTCTGGCTGCGCGAGAACCGCGAGCCGCGAAGGCGTCAGGCGGTAGCGCTGGCGGCTCGCAAAGAGAAGGCGATCCAGGCGCTCGGCGGCCCCGATGGCCCGCGCTTCGTCGTCCTCGACACCGCCCGATCGGAGCGGATCGGCGTCCTCCTGCGCGAGTCGGTGGAGCCCTGTCGCTCGCTCTATGAAGGCCTCGAAGGCGAGGCGCTGGCGCACGTGGCTCCCTATCTCGTCGAGCTGCCGCCGGGCTCTCTGCTGCTCGCCCGCCTCGTCCGCGAAGGCTGGGAGAAGCGCTGGGGCACCTTCATCGACTTTCCCCACTCGTTCAAGGAGCTGCGCCGCCACCTCCGTCGCCTGCTGATCGTGGGCGACGCCGACAGCCGCCAGACCTATTATTTCCGCTTCTACGATCCGGTCGTCCTCGACGCGTTCATCCCCACCTGCTCGGTGAAGCAGCGGGGAGAGCTGTTTGGCGAAATCCGCGCGTTCTGCCTCGAAGGGCGCCTGGGCGAGGTCGTCCGTCATCCGGGCGAGGTGCCCTGATGATCCGGGTCTCGGAGGAGCAGCGCCGCATCGTCGGGGAGCCCGCGTTCGTCGATCGGGTGGTGTTCCACTTCATCCGGTATCGCCACCAGCAGATCGACGACATCACCGATCGGGTGCTCCGCCACCGGATCGAGCACGGCCTCGCCGTCGGCCGCACCTACGGCCTCACGTGGGAATACAGCCTCACGGTGTTCGTCGCGCACATGATGGGGATCAACCCCGAGTGGCACCTCCAGCCGGCGCTCCACCGCGCCTTGCTCGACGAGGCGCTCACCCCCGATCGGCGCATGGACGCGCTCTTCGGTCAGGTCACCGACGACGACTGGGAAGAAGCGGCGGTCCACTGCGACGCTGCGGCATACTGGCAGCGAATCGACGCCACGGCGCCGACAGGAGAAGAGTGAGCCATGGGTAACTCCGCGTTAGCGGCGCTCAGCCACATGACCGACGGCCAGGCCATGCCGGTGTGCGCACCCAACGGCACCGCGACGTGCCCCGGCGGCGTGGTCCGCATCGGGGTGTTCTTCGACGGCACCGACAACAACATGTACAGCGACGCTCCGCGCGATCTGCCGGAGTACTCCGCCGATCCGATGAAGCTCAACGGCCGCAGCAACGTGGCCAAGCTCTGGACTCTGTACATCGAGCAAGGCACCCTCCAGAAGCGGATCTATTGCCACGGCGTCGGCACCGACGAGTTCCAGCAGCAGTACCGGGCGCAGCAGGCCGCCACGCGCCCCGAGCCCGCGCACCCGACGGCGGCGCAGAACGAGGCGGAAGATCGAGCCGATCTGGCGCTCGGCACGAGGGAGGTCCATGGCCACCTGACCGGCGCCGGCTTCGGGGCCGGCGGCCGCTCCCGCATCGAGTGGGGCCGGATGCAGCTCAGCGACTTCTACAGCAACAATGGCAACGACATTGCCATCACCAAGCTTTATGACACCTACGGATTCAGCCGCGGCGCGGCGCTCGCGCGCGACTTCGTCAACAAGGTGCGGACGCTGGGGATAGACAACCTCAAGAAGCCCAATGGCTACCGGATGCAGGGGCGTCGGCGCATCGACACCTACGAGCGCCACACCCCGCCGACTCCCACCTTCCTCGGCGTGTGGGACACCGTCGGATCCTTCGGCGGCGGCGGCCTCCAGTGGGCCGACGCGGCCAACGACTACGACTTCTTCGTCGACCACACCCACGTGAAGAAGACGGTGCACCTCATCGCCGAGGACGAGATCCGCGGGAATTTCCCCGTCACCTCGCTCTTCATGGATCCCGACACCAGGGCCACGCGCGGGAGCGGCGGCTACCAGCAGCCCGCCGACTACAAGGATACGCTCCTGGAGATGTGGTATCCAGGCGCGCACTGCGACGTCGGAGGCAGCTACACGCTCCGCCACGAGACGCCCGCCGTCCCGGAGGAGCGCCGCGTCTCCTCCACCCGCGCGGGCCGCACGGTGCGCGTCATCCCGGGCAAGCCCGCGCAGCCGGGGAAGAGGCCGGACCTCGCCCACATCCCGCTCCGCGACATGCACCAGGCCAGCTTGAAGGCCAAGGTGCCTCTCAACCCCGATCTCTCCGCCTGCGGGCCGGACAAGATCTGGGCAATCCCCGCCGATCTCGAGCAGTGGTACTCCGCGTACGACGACTACCGACAGCCCCGGCCCTACGGCATCGAGAAGCGCTACATTCACACCTTCCCGGAGACGCCGTTCCGCCAGATGTTCTATCAGGAGCGCATCCTGGAGCCGAATTTCGAGCTGCTCAAGCTCCATTTCATCCACGATTCAGCGGCGGAGTTCATGATGTCGTGGATTGATGGCATGCGCTGGCAGCGCACGGTCCTTTACCTGGCGCGCCAGCCGGCGGCCGCCGCCCCGAGCGTGCGATGAGCGCCCTGGAGCTTCGCTTCGACTGCGGCGAGACCTCGCTGTCGGTGCGCAGGTTCTCGATCCACGAGGCCGTATCGACGCCGTACACCGTCTCGGTGTGGGCTCGCTCCGAGAGCCCGACCGTCGATATCGGCGCCATCATCGGTCAGGCCGCCGGGTTCGAGTCCGTCTCGGGCTACGTCAACGTGGCCGGCGGCGGCTCGCGGGTGTGGAGCGGCATCTGCAGCTACATGGAGCAGACCCACGCGGAGCGCCGCGGAAACAAGGTCCAGTCCACGTACCACCTGCGGATCGTCCCGCACCTCTCGCTGCTGGAGCACCGCCGCAACAATCGCATCTTCCAGCATCTCTCGATACCCGACATCGTCGACAAGGTGCTGGGCGAGTGGGGCATTCCCCACCGCTGGAAGGTCGATCGTGGCCAGTACCCGAAGCACGAGTACAAGGTCCAGTACGCCGAGAGCGAGCTCGCCTTCCTGAGCCGGATCCTGGAAGAGGCGGGCATCGCCTACACCTTCCCGGACCTCGATGGATCGAGCCCGATCCTCACCTTCAACGACGCTCTCCAGAAGACCGCTCCCCGCGGCGGCGCGCCCGTACCGTACGAGCCGAACCCGACCCAGGCCGCAGAGCGCGAGTTCGTCTCGCAGGTCCACCTCGTCCACGAGGTGCGCCCCGGCGCGCTCACCATTCGAGACCACGACTTTCGCAAGCCGGGCTTCCGCCTCCTCGGCGAGGCCCCGAAGGCCGCTGCGCCCGAGGCCAGGTACGAGCAATACCACTACGTTCCTGGTGGGTTCTTCCTCGAGGCCGGCGCCGGCGGCGGCACGCCCACGGCCGACGACAAGGGCGTCGCGCGCCACGATCAGCCCACCGGGCAGAAGCGCGCGACACGAGCGCTCGAGGCCGCCCGGGCCGACCGCGCCGGCGTGATGTTCGAGACCAACCTCCACGATCTCTATCCAGGGCTCGTCTTCGCCGTCGCGCACCACCCTCACCCCGAGCTCGCCCGCAAGCTCCTGATCACCGACACCGTGCTCGAAGGCACGGCCGAGGGGGAGTGGCAAGTGGTCGGACATGCCGTGTTCGCCGACGTGCCTTTCCGGCCGCCGCTGATCACGCCTCGCCCCGAGGTCCTCGGCATGCAGACCGTCAGGGTCGTCGGGCCGACCAGCGGCGAGAAGCTCGGCCAGGAGATCCACACCGACGAGTTTGGCCGGGTACGGGTCCAGTTCCCCTGGGATCGCGACGGCGACAACGACGACAACAGCACGTGCTGGATCCGCGTCAACGAGGGCTGGGGCGGCGCCGGGTACGGCTGGCACAACCTCCCTCGCGTCGGTCACGAGGTGCTCGTCACCTTCCTGGAAGGCGATCCCGACAGGCCCATCGTCTCGGGTCGGCTCTTCAATACCACCCATCCGGTGCCGTACAAGCTGCCTGACCACAAGACCGTGAGCACCTGGAAGAGCGACTCTTCCCCGGGCTCGAACGGCTACAACGAGGTCAAGTTCGAGGACGAGAAGGGCGACGAGCTGGTGTATCTGCAGGCCGAGAAGAACCAGCGGCAGCTCGTCAAGAACGACGAGCAGTACACCACCGGCAACGACCGCAACAAGAAGGTCGACGCCTTCGAGACCGAGACCGTCGGCGGCAACCGCATGCAGTGGACGCAGAACGAGCGCCACGAGATGACGGGCAAGGAGCACCGGACCCAGATCAAGGGCAACAAGGCCCAGCTCATCCGCGTCGACGAGAACGAGGTCAATCAGCTCAATCGCATGCTCCTCGTCGGCAAGGACCAGGATCTCGTCGTCCAGGGGGTCAAGCGCGAGCGCAACGAGTGGGATCTCAACGGCCGCGTGCTCCAGAACCGGCGCGAGCAGGTCGGCAAAGACTTCTCGACGACAGTCTATCAAGAGCGCCACGAGAAGGTCGGAGGGAGCTTTGCGCGCCAGGCGGGGCAAGAGATCCACATCGTGGCTGGCAAGGCCGCGGTGGGCGAGGCGCCGGACGTCACCATCCGGGGCTCCGGCGGCTTCATCCGCATCGACGCACTCGGGGTGACGATCAGCGGCAACAAGGTCGACATCAACGTCAGCGGCTCTCCCGGCTCGGGGCACGGGTCCCATCCGAAGGAGATCGTCGACGCCGTCGAGGCCAAGACCAGGACCGGTGTCCCGTGGGACCCCATGGTGTTCAAGCACCATGACGGCGTGACGGCGCTGGCGATGGAGATCGGCAAGCAGATCGTCGTGCCCGGCCCGGATCCGCTGCGGCGGCTCGAGCTGCTCAAGATGGCGAGCACGCTCGACGTCTCGACTCCGCACGACGGCACCGTGTTCTGGTCGGGCGGCAAGGACCTCGCGGGCAACGCGGCCGAGCTCTACTCGAAGGCCAAGACGCTCGCCGGATCGCCCAGCGCGCGCCTGGAAATGACCGAGGGCGGGAGCAAGCTCGGCGAGGCCGTCACGGCCGGCAAGGACGACTGGGCCGTACAGAGCCCGGCCTGGATCGCCATCTCCAAGCGCTTCGCCCACCAGGCGAGCGGCGACGTCCACATGATTGTTTCGTACATGCCGCTGAGCGAGACGGCGATCTTCCGCGAGGAGGTCAAGATGCTCGCCGCGAACTCCAAGGTCACCTCGATCACGGTCTGGATCATGAGCGTCGACGACGCCGGCAAGCACGTCATGAACCCCGACGGGACTCACGTGCTCGAAGAAGTGAAGCTGCAAGACGTCCTCAAGCCCCCGGTCAAGAAGAAGTCATGACGAGCGTGCCTGCCTCCCCGGACTACCTGCGCTTCGTTGCCAGCGTCACCGGCCCTGATCCGCAGTGGCGCGAGGCCGTCGACGTAGACGCGCTGCTCGCGCTGAAGGACGAAGAGCGCCACGAGGCCGAGGTCCTGCTCATCGATCGGCTCCCGCTCGACGACTGGCGCGCGCCGGCGGCGCTCGCCACGGCCGAGGCTCGCGGCGCGGTGATGCCGATGAAGCGGCGCTTGCCGCAGGCGAACGGGCGGATGCGCGTCGCCATCGCGCTCGCGCTCGCGGCGCTCGAGGCCATCCCCCGAGCGGACGAGATCGTCGCCGAGGTGCTGCGAAAAGGCGAGCCCGACACCGGCCTCGCGGCCCTCGTCGGCGCCGAAGGCATGAAGTCGGAGGTGATCCGCGACTCGCTGGTCTGGGCGTGCCTGCATCACCCGGATCCCGACGTGCGCTGCAACGCGGCCGCGGGGCTGCTGAACCTCGCCAACCTCACCACCGATCCTCTGGCCTGGAAGTTCCGGCCAATGTACCTCCCGCTCGCCGACGACGACCTCGAGACGCGGCGCCCCGCCTTCGAGGACATCTGCAAGCTCGTCGGCTTGCCCCCCGAGATCGCTGGATAGCGCGGAAAGCGCGCGTGGAGCCACCATGTATCGTCTCACCGGTTCGGTCGGCGCGGACGGGCGCAATGCGCACGACGACGTTCAACAGGTCCAGATCCAGCTCAACAAGAACGCTCATCTCGTCGAGGCGATTGGCCGCGTCCCCGAGGACGGCAACCTCGACGAGGCCACGCAGCGCGCGATCATCGCGTTTCAACGACAGCTCGGCGGCCACTCGGCGCCCGACGGCCGCGTCGATCCCCACGGCCTGACCTGGCGGCGCCTCGTCGGCGACATCCCCCACGCGCGGGTCGACGCCTTCGAGGCGCTGACGCCCGTGAGCGACAACTTCTATCTTTACTCGAACCAGGATCGCGTCTGGGGGACGCCCACCACGCTTCAATCGGTGCGCACCCTCGTGGCGACGCTGCGGCCCGCGGGGATCGTCCTCGGGATCGGCGACATCAGCTTTGCGCAAGGTGGGCGCATGCCGCCGCACGCCTCGCACCGCCGCGGGATCGACGTCGACATCCGGCCGCAGCGCACCGACGAGGCCCGCTCGCCGATCCGCATCTCGGACCCGGACTACAGCCACGATCGCACCAAGCTGGTGGTCGAGGCGCTCGTCGCCGACGACAACCTCGAGCTGATCTTCTTCAACGACAAGAAGATGCCGAGCGTGCGCTTCCACGAAGGGCACGACAACCACCTGCACTGCCGCTTCAAGGAGTGACGGAGGGCTCGCCTCGGCCGCCGTGATCACCTGGCGGATCCGGGCCTTGGTCCGCGCGGGCGACGGTGATAGCCTCGCCGTTACCCCCATGAAATATCGCGCTACCTTGCTCGCTGGCCTCGGCGTGCTCCTGGTTTCCGGCGTCGCCGCGGTGGCGTGCACCTCGCCGGATCGCGCCTACGGCGTGATCTCGGGCGGGACGGGCACGGGCGGAGGGAGCACCGGCGCGAGCGGCAGCGCCGGCACCGGCGTGGTGATGATGAGCAGCGGGACGGGCACGACGACGACGCTGCCCTGCGTGATGCCGAGCGACTGCCCCGGGAAAGAGACAGAGTGCCAGACGCGCACCTGCGACAACTCCTTCTGTGGCATCGGCTTCAGCCCCGCCGGCAAGGCGATCGCGGCGCAGTTCGCCGGGGATTGTCAGCGGATCGTGTGCGACGGACAGGGCACCATCGTCCAGCAGGTCGACGACACCGACGTGCCCGACGACAGCAATCCGTGCACCAAAGACGTCTGCGCGGGCGGCGTGCCGAGCCACCCGGCGGCCCCGTTCGGGACCACGTGCGGCGGCGTCCTCACGTGCGACAACCAGGGCCACTGCACCGGATGCACCGGCCCCGGCGATTGCCCCGGCGCGGACACCGACTGCCAGACGCGGAGCTGCACCGGCAGCGTGTGCGGCTTCATCTACCAGCAGGCCGGCACCAAGGTGACGATGCAGACTCCGGCCGATTGCAAGCAGAACGTGTGCAACGGCATGGGCGCCGTGAGCGTGACGTTCGACAGCACCGATCCGCAAGACGACGGCAACGACTGCACGCTCGACGGCTGCGCCAACGGCTTGCCCACCCACGCCAACCTCGCCGCGGGAGCGCCCTGCGCGGGGAGCCCGCCGAACACGGTGTGCAACGGCGGCGGCGCCTGCGTGCAGTGCGCGACGGCGTCGACGTGCCCCGGGGTCGACGACGAGTGCAAGACGCGCAAATGCGCCGCCGGCGCCTGCGGGTTCGACTTCTCGGCGGCGGGCACGCCCGTCGCGCTCCAGACCGGCGGCGACTGCCACAAGAGCGTTTGCGACGGCAACGGCGGTGTCACCCAGATGGCCGACGACACCGACGTGCAGAACGACGGTAACCCGTGCACGAGCGACGCCTGCAGCGGCGGGGCGATCGTCCACGCGCCCGTGGCGATGGGCACCGACTGCGGCGCGCCGAAGAAGTGCGACTCCGTGGGCAACTGCGCGGGGTGCCTCGGCCCGACGGACTGCCCTGGCACCGACACCGAGTGCCAGTCGCGGAGCTGCAGCAACGGTGTGTGCGGCCTCAACTTCGCGCCGAGCGGCACGGCGGTGGCCGCGCAGACGCCGAATGACTGCAAGAAGAACGTGTGTGACGGGTCGGGCAACACCACGGTCATCGCCGACAACAGCGACGTCGCGAGCGATGGAGTCGAGTGCACGAGCGACACCTGCTCGGGCGGCGCGCCGTCCTACCCGCCCTCGCCGCCCGGCTCGGCCTGCAGCATCGGAGGCACGGTGTGCAACGGCGTCGGTGGTTGTGGCGTCTGCACCCCCGGTGACTCGGTGGGCTGCAACTGCGTTCACAAGACGTTCGCCTGCTGCAACAACATCCCGAACGCGAGCGCGAGCGACGGCGAGAAGCTGGCGAGCGTGAGCGACGGCGCATCGGACGTGCCGGATCTCGCCTGCTGCTGCTTCGAGACGAAGGATTGCGACGCCAGCGGCCAGTGGGGCGCCTGCTACTGAGCAGGCCAGTCGGGGCCGGCGCGGCCGAAGTGTCCAAGGTCTACGACCAGTCGTCGTCGGAGCTCGTCGGGCTCCGCACCAAGCATCACAACACGGCCCATCCGTACCACGTGATCCTGTAGCGCCGCGTCGGCGCTCGGCCGCGGCTCGGCGGCTCGGCGGCTCGGCGGCGCTGAGCAGGCTATTCAACGCGCGCGAGGGGAGTAGGCTGCCGCGCGTGACCGACCCCCTGCGCTCTCTCCTGCCCGAGCTCTATCAGCCGCTCTTGCCCGAGGTGTTCGACACCCTGGCGCCGACGGAGTCCAAGGCCACCTGCGCTTCGTGCGCGATGTGCGCGCCGACGGGCGCACCCGCGGCGGCGGCGCCCGACGTCACCTACTTTCGACCGGACACCAAGTGCTGCACCTTCGAGCCGCGCCTGCCGAACTACCTCGTCGGCGCGATCCTCGCCGACGAGCGGCCGGACATGGCCGAAGGGCGCCGCCGCGTCCGCGCCAAGATCGCCGCGCGCGCCGGCGTGACACCGCAGTGGCTCGCTCCGCCGGCCAAGCGCGAGGTGCTCTTCGGGGCCGCCTGGCGCAACGCCTTTGGCCGCTCGCTCGTGCTCCTCTGCCCCTATTACGAGCGTGACGGCGGCCTCTGCACCGTCTGGCGCCACCGCGAGGCGGTGTGCTCCACGTTCTTCTGCAAGTACGACGCGGCCGCCGACGGCGAGCAGTTCTGGAAGAGCGTGCGCGGCCTCGTGGGCTACGTCGAGCGCCTCGTGTCACTCCATGTCACGCGCGCGATCCTGCCTGGGCATCAGCCGCGCATGGATCAGGGGCTTACGCTGGAAGAGCTCGAAGATCGCCCGCCGAGCGACGCCGATCATCAGGCCCTCTGGGGCGCGTACGCCGGCCGCGAAGAGGAGCTCTATCTCCAGTCCTACGAGCGAGTCCGTGGCCTCGATCGCGCGGGATTCCAGGCGATCCTCGCCGACGAAGAGTACGCCCGACGCGAGGCGCAGCTCCGGGACACCCACGCTATCCTCACCTCCCCCAGGCTGCCTCCGCGCCTCGTGCCGCGGCCCGATCTCGCGGCGCGTCCCGCCGACGGCGGCGTGCTCGTGACGACGTACAGCCGCTACGAGCCGCTCCTGCTGACCGAGGCGCTGTACGACGTGGTGCAGGCTTTCGGCGGTGAAGGCGCCGTGGCCGAGGTGCGCGAGCGGCTCTTGCGAGACCAGGGCCTCGACGTCCCGGAGGAGCTCTTGCTCGGGCTCCATCAGTATCGCGTGCTGGTCGAGCCGTGACCACGACGCCTCGCAGGCGTGAATTTCCGCGCCGGCGGCGCAACAGAGTCGGGCCATGCGCATCCCGATCTTCGCTTGCTTCGTCCTCGGCGCGTCCGTCGCCGCGTGTGGATCCTCGGAGGATCCCACCACCACTTCAACCTCGTCTTCGAGCACCGCGAGCGGCGCCGGCGGCGCCTCGACCACGACCGGCGACGCCACCTCGTCGAGCTCGGCGAGCAGCAGCAGCGGCGCGGGCGGCGGCGTGGCAGCGTGCACGCCGACGCCTGGAACCAAGGCGATCGACGCCTACTGCGACTCGGTGCGGCTCGCCGTGCTCGCCCACACCGGCGGGAAGACGCGCGCCGCGATCCGCGGTCGGCTCAGCGCCCTGTCGGGGGCGTGCCTGCGCGTCGACAGCGTCGACGTCGTGCGCCCGGACAAGACGGTGGTGCAAAGCTTCCCCGTCGGCGATCTCTTCCTGAAGTCCGACGACGATGCGCCGTGGATCACCGGCGACGCGGTCGCCGAGATCGAGAAGCCGTGCGCGAGCGACGCGCCCCGCGTCGAGGCGTTCTCGCTCATCGTGAAGGGCGCGACCGACGGAGGGACATTCACCGCGCAGTGCGGGACGATCAACGGCGACTCCGCCTGGCCACCGCGCGTGCTGCTCACCTGCCACAAGGATCTCGAGGAGCCCGCGCGCAGCGCTAACGCCGACGTCACGACGAGCAGCCAGGTCATGTTCACCTCGACCGAGCTGATGATGAGCTTCCCCGAGAGCACGAAGATCACCGCCGTCGATCCCGCGATCCACATGATCCCGGTGGCCTGGATGAGCGCGCCGATCGCGCCGTTCGAGACGATGGGGTGGATGAGCTCGGTCAGCGCGTCGAATGGGCTCGTCAGCGTCGATCTCCACCTCGACAAGGATCCGTTCGGAACCACGCTTTGCCCGACGCCGCCCGCGATGCCGGACCCGAAGATCCCGCCGCCGCCGCTCTTCCTCGCGCGGATCACCGGGCTGGCCGGCGGCGCCGCGTTCTCCAGTGAAGTGTATGTCCCGAGCTGCGTTCACCTGGCGATGTAAAGCCTGCTCGCCGCCGCAGAGGGCCCTCCGCGCCGCGTTGCTCGTCGCTGACGACGCCTTCGCGATGGCGGCTGGCAACGCGGGAGAGAAGTGCTTATAAGGGGGACCCCATGGTCGCCAAGCCCGCCGCAGCCTCGCAGGTTCCCCACGTCGCCGAGCAGGATTTCGAGCAAGAAGTCCTCCGGAGCGAGCTCCCCGTGCTCATCGAGTTCACCTCCGAGCGGAGCGCCGGCACGCGGACGATGGCGCCCGAGATCGACGCCATCTCGCGGGAGCTCGAGGGCAAATGCAAGGTCCTGAAGATCGACGTCGACAAGTCGAAGCGCATCGCGACCTCGCTGCGCATCCAGACGGTGCCGATGTTCATGGTCTTCGCCAAGGGCCGCCCCGTCGCGGCCGAGCAAGGCGTGCTCCGGCGCGCGCAGCTCCGCGAAATGGTCGAGCCCTTCCTCCCGCGGGCCGAGGGCGCCATCCGCGCGATCGAGCTGGCGCAGCTCATCAAGGAGGGTCAGGTCGTCGCCGTCGACACGCGCGAGGTGACGTCGTACGGCCGGGCGCGGATCCCCGGCGCCGTCAACATGCCGCTCGAAGAGATCGAGGGCCGCCTGGCCGAGCTGCACATGCTCCCGGGCGCGCCAATCCTCTATTGCCGCAGCGGCGACAAGACGAAGGAGCTGGCCGACAAGCTCTCCGAGGGCGGGATGCCCGTGGGCTTCCTCGAAGGCGGCTTCCTGGCCTGGGAGGCCGAGGCGCTCCCGATCGAGCGCCCTGACTGATCGGGAGTCGCTGGAGCGCGCCAGTCACAGCACCGCTCCCTCACCCCCTCGGTCCCCCTCTCCCGGAGGGCGAGGGGCAAAATCGTCGCAATTACGAGCCCCTCTGCCACCCGGAGGGGGGCTGGGGTGAGGGCGGCCTCTCAAAGCCCCTTGACGTCGACGGGGACCAGGCTCTGCGTCGTGGTCCCGTTGCCGAGCTGGCTGTAGAAGTTACCGCCCCAGCACTTCACGGCGCCCGTCTTCAGCACCGCGCAGGTGTGATCGAAGCCGAGGGCCACCGCGACCACGCCCGAGCTCAGGCCGACGACATCGACCGGCTCGTGACGGACTATCGTGGTGTTGTCGCCGAGCTGGCCGAACGAGTTGTTGCCCCAGCACTTCACGCCGCCCTCCATCGTGACGGCGCAGGTGTGGCTGGTTCCGACGCCGATGGCCGTCACGCCCGCGGAGAGGCCCTTGACGTCGACGGGGAACGAGCTGTCGTTGACGGTGCCGTCGCCGACCTCGCCGTCGAGGTTGTGGCCCCAGCACTTCACGCCGCCGCCGTCGACGAGGGCGCACGTCGTCAGGCTGCTCGACGCCACCGCGAGCACGCCCATCGAGAGGCCTTTGACGTCGACAGGCACCTTGAAGGGCAGCTCGCTCGTGGTGCCATTGCCGAGCTCGCCGTACTTGTCGAGGCCCCAGCACTTCAGGCCCCCTCCTGCGCCGATCGCGCACGAGTGGCCGAAGCCGACGGCAACCGCCGTCACGCCGGACGTGAGGCCCTCGACGGCGACGGGGACGAGGCTCTGCGCCGTGGTGCCATTGCCGAGCTCGCCCGACGAGTTCGCGCCCCAGCACAGCGCCGCGCCTGCCGCGGTGGCCGCGCAGGTGTGGAGTCCGCCGGCCGCGACCGCGGCCACGCCGGAGCCGAGGCCGCTCACGCCGGCCGGCGTCAGGCTGCCTTGCATGCTGCCCGTACCGAGCTGGCCCGTCTCGTTGTGGCCCCAGCACAGCAGCGCTCCGGCGACCGTGACAGCGCAGGTATCGCCGCTCGCCGCGAGGGCGAGCATGCCTGACGAGAGGCCCACCACCGCGACCGGGACGCCGCTCTCTTGCCCGGAGTTATCGCCGAGCTGGCCACCGTCGTTGTGGCCCCAGCACTTGATCCCGCCCGTCACGGCCGTCACGCACGAGTGCTGGCTACCGACGGTGAGGTGAATCGAGCTCGGCGCGGGCAGGCACGCGCCGCCGTCGCACGCTGCCGGGCAGGCGGCGTCGACCTTGGTGTAGACGCACTGGCCACCATTGCACTTGCCGGTGGGGTTGAACGTCGTGAGCGTCGTCGACGACTGGCACGTCGGCGGCGGCGGCGCGTCGCAGGGGATCCCGTTGCACGAGTCGCCGCCCGAGCCTCCGTCGCCCGGGCCGCTGCCGCCGGTGTCGCTCGAGCTCGCGCCGCCGGCGCCGCTCGGGTGGAGGAGATCGGATCCCGGCGTGTCGCGGAGCTGGGTGCGGGCCCCGCAGGCCGCGCTCGCGCAGGCCAGGAACAGCAGCGAGCAGGCGCCGAGCGACATGCGTCGCCCGCGGCGCGACGCGAGAGCACGGTGGATCACGGCGTTGACGGGCGGGCGAACGGAGGGGTGCATCGTCTTCATTTCGGTACGGCCGCGAGCGCCGCGGCGATCACCTCGCGCACGGGGACCGAGCACGCCCGGGCCGCCGCGGCGCACTCGTCGAACTCTGGCTTGATCTGCGGCGGACCGAACGGGCCCTCGCTGATCTTCACATGGATGGTGCCGTACGGCGTCGTCACCGAGACGACGCGGCGCGGGCGCTCGGTGCGCGTCACCGGGACGCGGCGCACCCCGATCGTCGACGTCTCCACCATCAGCGCGGCGGCGACGCGATCGGCGGACTCGGCCGCGGCCAGCGCGGCGATCGTCAGCGCGGGGCGCCCTTTTTTCATGGTGATCGGCGTGGCCCACGCGTCGAGCGCGCCGGCCGCGAAGAGGGCCTCGATCGCGTGCGCGGCGAGCTCGCCGGTGAGATCGTCGACGTTGGCCTCGACGATCACGTGGGTCGCGGATCCGATCGCCTGCGCGGTCGAGGACGGCGGCGTCCCGAGCACCACGCGGAGCAGGTTCGGGCGATCCGGCAGCTCGCGCGTGCCGGCGCCGAAGCCGATGCGATCCGGGGCGAACGAGGGCCAGCGCTCGAAGCGCGAGGCCACCGTCGCGATGATCGCGGCGCCGGTCGGCGTCACCAGCTCGGAGTCGAGATCGACGCCGTACGTTGGCACGCCGCGCAGGCACTCGAGCGCGGCCGGCGGCGGCAGCGGGAGGATGCCGTGGCGCGCCTTGACGAAGCCGCGCCCCATCGGCAGCGGCGAGCCCACGACCTCGGCGCCGAGGTAGGTGAACGCCGCGGCCGAGCCCACGATGTCGACGATGGCATCGACGGCGCCGACCTCGTGGAAGTGCACGTCGAGGAGCGGCATGCGGTGCACGGCGGCCTCGGCCTCGCCGAGGCGCAGGAAGATGCGACGCGCGAGCGCCGACGTCTTCGGATCGAGCGGCGCGGCGGCGAGCATCGCGTCGATCTCCCCGTAGGTGCGCTCGGGCTGGTGCGCCTCGACGTGCACGTCGAACGACGTGGCGACGATCCCGCTGCGGTGGCGGTGCCCGCGGTGGAGATGAAATCCCTCGATCGGCAGCGCCGCGATCGCGCGCTCGATCACCAGGAGCGGCACGCCGAGATCGAGGAGCGCGGCGATGGTCATGTCGCCCGCGATGCCGCTGAAGGCGTCGAGGAAGAGCACCTTGCCCACGCCCGAGCCCTCGGTCAGCAGCGGCGTGCGCGCCGGGTGCTCGTGCTCGGCGGGGTGCGTCTCCTCGTGCGGATGCGGGTGATCGTGCCCGTGGCCGCGCGCGTGGCCGTCGTGATCATCGTGCCCGTGCGCGTGACCGTGCGAGTGCTCGTGATCGTGGCCGTGCCCCGCGCCGTGATCGTGAGAATGAGCATGCTCATTTTCGTGAGCGTGCGGGTGAGCGTGCTCGTGCTCGTGCGGGTGATCGTGATCGTGCCCGTGATCGTGCTTGCTACCCATCACGGGCTCCCTTCGCCGGCCTTCGCCCTTGGATCGTTGAGGATGCGGTGCGCCGCCATCGCAGCGCCGAAGCCGCTGTCGATGTTCACCACGACCACGCCCGAGGCGCAGCTCGTCAGCATCGCGAAGAGCGCGGTGAAGCCGCCGAGCGCAGTGCCGTAGCCGACCGACGTGGGCACGGCGATCACCGGCACGGCGACGATGCCGCCGACCACGCTCGGCAGCGCGCCCTCCATGCCCGCGCACACGATCACGGCCTCGGCGCGGCGGAGATCGTCGAGCCGGTGCAGCAAGCGGTGGATGCCGGCGACGCCGATGTCGTAGTACCGCGCGGGCTCGAGGCCCACGGCGACGAGCGTCTCCACGGCCTCTTCGGCGACGCTCATGTCGCTCGTGCCGGCGGTGACGACGGCGACCGGGCCGCGCGCGCGACGCGGCGCGGGCGCGATCTCCAGGCTCAGGCAGCGCGCCATCTTCGCGTAGCGGAAGCGCGGCTCGCCGAGCACCACCTCGGCGGCCTTGGCCTCGTCGACGCGCGTGACGAGCACGTTGTGGCCCATCCGCACGATCTCCGCGGAAATCAAGGCGATCTGCTCGGCCGTCTTGCGCTCGCCGAAGATCACCTCGGGCATGCCCTGGCGGAGCGCGCGGTGGTGATCGACGTTGGCGAAGCCGAGATCACGGAAGGGGAGCTGGGCGAGCGAGGCGACCGCGTCGTCGACTGACATGTCGCTCGCGCGCACGCGCTCGAGCAGCTCGCGAACCTGACGAGGATCCATTCCGCGGGGCGTAGCGCGGCTCTCGTGCGGTCGCAATCATGCTAGGGTCGCGCCCGTGCCGGCGTTCCTCGGGCCTCTCTGCGGCTTCGCCCTGGGCGTGGCCCTCGCGTGGCTCGCGCGCGTCGAGGCGGCGCGGCGCGACGACGCGGGCTGGGGGGCGCGCGCGGTGATCGCGGCGCTGTACGGCGCCCTCGTGTTCGCCCCGGCGTGCTCCTATTTCCTGATCTTCGCGGGCGACTGGTCGCTGGCCTATTTGCTCGACAGCCGCGGCGTCCCCTCGGCGATCGGGCTCGTGCTGGTGATCATCGACGCCGGCTCGGTGCCGCTCGGGCTGCTCGCGGCGCGGCGCGCGCTCTCGCGCCGGGCGTCGCGCTTGCCGATGGTGCTGGGGATCGTGCCGGCGGCGGTCGCCGTGGGGCTCGTCCTGGCGCTGTTTCCCCGGCTCCGCGTCGAGGGCACGTATCACCAGATCCGGAGCGACTTCGGCACTCAGCCAGTCGCGGGCGGGCCGCTCGGGTATGCCATCCTCTGGATGAACGCTATAATCCTCGGTGGGTTTTCCGCGGCGGTGCGCGCGATGAACGGGCGCGGGTTCGGAGCTGCGAAAGAGCCGTCTCTCGACGCTCCTCCGCCGATCCCGCAAGGCTACCTCGGCCGCCGCTCACGCAAGTGATCGGCGCGCACGGGCCGAGCTACCCGGGAAACATGGCCAGGTACGGTCCGGCTTCCTCGAACACGCGCGCGAACGACGGGCGCTCGACGAGGCGCGCCAGATAGGCCTTCACGCGGCCGTGCTGGTCGCCGAGGGGCTGGACGCGGCCAGCGTAGTAGAGCGCCGGCGACGCCGCGCAATCGGCCATCGTGTAGGCCTCGCCCATGGCCCAGGGGCCGCGCTGCTCGAGGTGGCGCTCGACCATCCCGAAGGCGGTGACGATGCGCTCCCGCGCTTGCTTCACGCCGTGCGGATCCCTGGCGTCGGCGGGGCGGAGCTTGTCGCCAACGATCTTCTGCATCGGCTCGTGCAGATAGAGATCGTAGAAGCGATCGCGGAGCCGAGTTTCGAGCGCGAGGTCGGGATCGGCGGGGATCAGCGCGCTCTTGCCGGGGTAATGCAGCGCCAGATACTCGATGATGATCGTGGCCTCTGGCACCGTGCGATCACGCGCGTCGTCGCGCAGGACGGGGAACTTGCCGATCGGCCACAGCGCCAGCAGCGCCGCGCGCTGCTCCGGGCTGGAGAGATCGACGAGGTTGCGCTCGAAGGGAACGCCGCACTCGTGGAGCGCGATCAGCGCCTTCCAGCAGAACGACGACAGCGGACGTCAATGGAGCGTGAGCGACATTCGAGGACCCTCTCCACGGCCGGCGCGGATCTGCGCCCGCCGGCTCGACTGGCGCTCTCGTACCATCCCCGGATCGGCGCGGGATCCGTTTTCCTCGCGCGGAGCACGAACTCTCCGGGCGCAGGCACAGCCAGGATTGCTCGCCCGCGTTCCACGATCTCCATCCCGCCGGGACCGGAGCCGGAGCCGCCGACGCCTCAGCGAGGCTACCGCGGGAGCGCGGCCGTGGCGGGCTCAATCCATCCGCTCCACGGCAGCAGGCTTTGCGGCGGGCGCGGTGCTCGCGGCGCAGGCGACGAGGCGCTCGGTCTCGGTCCACAGGCGCTCGGCGAGCGCGTCGTCGAGCGCCGCTTTGCCGGGCTTCTTCTCTTTAGCGTCGTGGTTCACCCCGAAGTTCATCTCGAGGCCATCGGCCGTCACTTGCCGGCGCTCGGTCATCACACCGGCGTTGGCGACGAGCACGTCGAGGCGAGGGAACCTCGCGAGGAAGGCGGCCGCGAAGGCGCGCACCGACGCGAGCGAGGCGAGATCGAGCGGCATCACGTGCAGAGCGCTCGAGCCGGTGCTCGCGGCGATCTCGTCGCGGGCGGCGTTTCCCCTGGCGACGTCGCGACAGGCGATCACCACCGTCGCGCCTCGCTGCGCGAGCCCCGCGACCGTGGCCTTGCCGATACCGGTGTTGCCGCCCGTGACGACGGTGATCTTGTTGTTCACGATGGTGCCCTCGGAGCCGGTAGACTCTCGCCTCCGGCCTGGATTGCTGCCGTGTGCCGGGTGAATCGTTCACCCGGTCAGCAGCCACCAGGTACTTACGCCGGCGGCGCCGATCGCGAAACTGACCAAATTGGTCCTTGTGATATGCGCTTACGCATGGACGAGCGCGACTCCGGGGAGGCCCCGGCGGGATCCGGATGGTTCCGCGGTCAAGCCGTCAGCTCGGCGAAGACCTCTGTCGGGACCTCGCGGCCGAGGGCGAAGGTGACCGACATCGGGGCGCTGCCCTGGTGGCTCCGCACGGTGACAGTGCCCAGGTACACCGCCAGATCGTGCGATCCAGACTTCACGAACAGGTGCAGATTTCGGCCGTCTGTCGCGTGGTCCAGCACCCTTCGTCCGGTGGCGTTGCTCGGCGTCATCTGGTTCTGGCTGGTCCAGGCGATTGACGAACGATCGATGAAGTGGTTCTCGTACTGGTGCTCCGTCTTGGCACCCGAGGTGTCGAGCTTGACGAGGATGACGCCGTGGGTGTCGAACCAGAGGACGCCGGTGCTGTGGCGCGTGGGATCGTACTGCACGCCGAAGTGACGGATGATCTCCGGACGGTCGTAGCGGGCGTAGAGCCGCAAGTCGGACGGGGTTCGGAGGACGCCGCCGTGGCGCGTCTGGTAGTCGCTGTTGACGGTGTAGAGCAGGCGGCCTTCGACCTCGGGCAGGAGGGAGGCGCCGAGGGCGCGGCGGATTTCGGGATCGAGGCGGTTGTCCACGAGCCATGCACCGAGGCGCTTTTGCACGTTCGACCAGGCGTTGGTGTCCGCGAGGGGCACATACTCCGCCCTCAGGTGGGGCCACCGCGCGAAGAACGCTTCATAGCCGCCCTCGGGATCGTCCGGCTGGTGGCAAAGGCCCCAGACCAGCGCATAGGCCGTCACTCGCTGCATCTGCCAGTCGCCCTCGACCTTTCGTAGGAACAGCAGCGCCGGGTGATCGTCGGGCAACCCGTTGGCCCAGGAGACGTGATCACCATTTCGAGACTGACAGGCGAACCAACTCCCGTAGGCGTCACGGAACACGCTGAAATCCGGGACATCTTCGCGGTCCCACAGGTCGATGGGCAACGGCGGATGGCCGAGCGCCTCCCGAACGCGGGCGTAGGCGTCGGCGCATACCTCCTTCTTGGTCGTGAATCGTTGCACCTTGGCGAGGATCTCCCGGGTACGCTGCTGCAACACCACCTCGCAGTCGGCGGGCGGGCGGATCACCGCCCCTGGAGTGAGCTCCGTGAGGCGACCCCCGCCGGCCGGCGCGTCGAGCGCTTGAAGAGTCACCCAGGTCGACCGATGGTGACCGACGAAGTCGAGGACGGTGAGCACCTCTGTCCCCGGGCAGAGCCGAAGCCCGCGCCCGAGCTGCTGAAGGAACAAGGTCGCGGATTCCGTGGGACGGAGGAACAGCACCGAGTTGATCTCCGGCAGATCGACGCCTTCGTTGAGGATGTCGGACACGAAGAGCCAGGAGAGCGGGTCGCCCGGATCGGCGAGGCGCCGATACACCAGCTCGCGCGTGTCGACCGCGTCTTCACCGGACACGAACACCGCCCGTTGTCCGGCTCGATTGAAGAAGTCTGCCATGAACTTCGCGTGCCGGCGGCCCGCGCAGAAGCCGACCGTAGCGCGCTTCTGGCCGTCGAAGCCGCGCTCCAGCGCGTGCTTCAGGATGTGGGCGGCGCGCGCGTCGATCGACAACGCATCCTCGACCTCGTCGAGCTTGCGCCACGGGATCGCGACAAAGTCGACCGTGTCGTCGGCGATGCCGAAGTAATGAAACGGCAGCAGCCAACCACGCTCGATCGCCTCGGGCAGGCGCACCTGATAGGCGATGTTCCAATCGCACCATTCGAGCACGTCGTGCCCGTCTTGGCGCTCGGGCGTCGCGGTGAGCCCGAGCAGGAACGCGCGCTCTCGGATGGGGCGGAGGACCTCGTAGCTCTTGGCCTCGACGTGGTGAAACTCGTCGATGATCAAGTAATCCCACGCTCGCGCGATCAGCTCGGGCCGCCGCCGGAGCCCCGCGATGGTGGCGAACACGACGTCGGCGTCGGGCTCGTCGCGGCCGCCGCCGACCACACCATAGGTGCGATCGGTGGCGAGCACGCGCTGAAACGCGCGCGCCGATTGCAGCAAGTGCTCCAGCCGATGCGATACATAAAGCACCTTCCGCGCGCCCGCCTGCTCGACGTCGAACGCCGCGAGCAACGTCTTGCCGATCCCGGTCGCCGCGATGATCGCCGCGCGTTGGAGCCCCCTCCCCCGGAGCTCCCGGAGCCGACCGAGCGCCTCGTTCTGAGCATCGTTCGGGCGGGTGACGAGGTCCTCGGACACGACGAGCAGAGGCGAAGGGGCGGGCGCCTGGTGGAGAGCGAGATATTTGGACCGATACCGCTTGATCAGCGGCTCGTCGAGCCCGCTCACGTCCGGTCGAGTCCAGAGCTGTCGAAACTGCTCGCGAGTCTGCGCCATCCGCGCCGGATCGACGCTGCGCAGGTTCCACTCGAGGTTCGTCGCCAGGCCTCCTTTGGTGAGGTTGGACGACCCAGCCCAGCA
>JANYGI010000081.1 GCA_025362495.1 Byssovorax sp.
CTGGATCGCGAGCACGAGCGAAATCATGCGTCACGTTACGCCGACGGGCTCGTGCCGGATCCGATACCGAAGCCGCGCATCCGCCTCGTCAAATAGGGGAATTCTGCGTGATTTTCGGCCGTCACGAAAGAGCCACACCCATTTCATTTCGTCAACGACAATCCAGCGCCGGTCACGCGTGCCGGGAGGAGCGCTCGTTCCAGGTCCAGTAAGTCGTGGGCATGTGTCCTCGAACCGGCAGTCTTCGGCGCCACCGCCCCCGCGTCACCCCCTCCCGGAATTTGCCGAGCAACCTACCGATAGGTTTTGCAATCCGCGCTGACGCCGATACTCTCGCCGTGAGCCGACCCACGTATCGGCGCAAGGAGATCCCTCGATGCCCGCAAAAAAGCCGTTGCCGAAGCCCAGCGCCGTCAACTCCTCCAAGCCCGCGAAGGCGACCAAGCCTGCCGCAGTCACGAAGGCGCCCAAGCTTGCCAAGCCCATCACTCCTCCGCTTCCACCCGAGCACCGCGCCTACCCCGCGCTCGTCCACGAGCTCATCGCCCAGGTGCCGCTCACCCTCGCCGACGACGAGCGCGCCTATTACGAAGGCAGCATCACCGAGGCCGACGCCCTCCGCGCCGGCACTCGTTACGAGTCCTCCGGCGTGCTCGACGACATACTCCAGCTCGCGGCGAAATCGCTGCCTCACGTCGTCGCCGGCAAGGTCGCGGGCTACGGCGGGTTGCGCCTTCGCTACGCCCTCGAAGCCTCGGCAGCGCTCGCGGCCAGGGTCGATCGACTCGACACCTCGCTCGTCGAGGCCAGCGGCGCCAGCGCCGCCAAGACCACCAGCCTCCGGGGGACACGCTCGCTCCGTCGCACGGCGCTGCGCGCCCTCAAGAACCTCGCGGGCAAGCGCCCCGAGGAGCGCAAGCGCGTGCGCCAGGCGGGCCGCGGCACCGAGAAGCCGGACGAGCGGGCTCGGTCCCTCGAAGCCATCGCCGAGGAGCTCTCGACCATCGTGGCGAAGATCCCGGCGCGCGTCGCCGCCGACGCCGGCGCGACCCCGGAGCTGATGGCCGAGCTGCGCAAGAACGCCAGAGCCGTGTTGACGACCCGGAGCGAAGCCCAGGGCTCGCGCGGAGCCGTGTATTCAATCTACGACGAGATGAACCTGCTCGACGGGAGGATCCTGCACGAGGTCCGTTTGCTCCTCGGGGCGATGACCGACGCGCGCGCCGGCGACAAGACCATCCCTTTCGTGCGCTCGCTCCTGCTGCAAAAGAAGAGCAACAAGAAGAAGGACAAGCCGAAGAAGGACAAGGTCGCGAAGCCCGCAGAGGCGACCCCGAAGGCAGCCACGGATGCCGTCGAGGCAAGCCCGAAGCCGGCCGCCGAACCCACGAACGGTGTCGCCTCTCCCTCGTGAGCGTCTCGCTGCGCGCGGTGTCGTGATAGCGTCTCGCTCGTGCCACGCCAGCGATCCTCCGCCCTGATCCTCCGCGGAGCGCTTCTCCTGTCCTCGTGGGTGGTCGTCGCTTGCAGCAACGCGGCCCCCGCCCTTCCCGTCCCGGTCCAGCCCCCCTCCTCCAGCCCCACTCCGAGCGCGGCTCTCGCGCCAGCGGCCGCCGCGCCCTCCAGCGACACTTCGTGGGATGGTCTCCTGTCCGAGCGCCTCGCGCCCGGAATGCTCTACATCAACGACGCCGGCGCGCGCGACTCGACGTCCGCCTTCGAAGCCATCCTCGTCACCGAGCCGACCCCGCCCGGCTCCGGGCCACCTCGACGGGAAAGCATCGAAGGTTACTGGCAGCCAGCCCTCGCCCGCGCCCTGGAGGTGGGCAACAAGATCCTCGCCGCCATCGAGCCCACGTCTGGCGCGAGCTCCCCGTCGTATCGTTATCTCCTGATCGCCGTCACCGAAGGCGGGAAGCAGAAGATCCTCGCCCAGGCGCTCTGCGAGGATCCCGACTGGTGGAGAGCTCGAGTCGACCAGAGCAAGCTGTGCCGGAGCGCGGGCTCGTGCGGGCATCCGATCGCGGCGAGCTTGCGTGGAGACTGCCAGCTTCGGTTTTCCTACGACGTCACCACCGGAGCGCTGAGCCGCTCGGGTTCGCCGAAACCATGACCTCGCGGCGACCGAGTGAACGCCTTTCTCATGCACATGCTTCGAACCATCCGGAACTGCACGATCCGCCCGAAGGCCGTTTGCCCGAAGCAATGGAACGACCTCGCGCCGACCGATTCGCCGACCTCGCGCCATTGCTCGAAGTGTGATCACGACGTTCACTTCTGCGCTACGGACGAGGAGACGCTGGCGCACGCGCGGGCGGGGCACTGCGTCGCCCGCGAAGAGCCCGACGGATCGGAGCTTCGCTTCATCGTCGGTCGGCCCACGCCGCCTCCGCCCGAGGTCGCCGCCCGGCAGAAGCTCGCTCTCGCGCGCCGGAAGCGCGAGCACGGGATCAACATCCTCCTCAACGGGCGCCTGGAAGCGCCCTCTCGCCCTTGCCCCGACTGCGTCTATCCAGTCCCGACCTTCCGGGACAGCTGCTATGTCTGCGGGCGCGCTCTCGGTCGAGGCTGAGGCCGCTTCAGCCCGCTGGGGCGATGGCCTCCCCGTTCCTGGTCTTCTTGCGCCTCCGCGTTGATCTCGGGATCTCGGCACGTCACGGAGCGAGCTTGGCCACAGCCATCCCGTAGGTGCTGAGCACCGGCCCGCTCCCGAGATCGATCGTCGGGCTCGGGCCAACGAGGAGCACGGCTCCCTGCGGATCGATCACGCTCGCGACGGGGCCCGGAGCGTGGAGGTATTTCGCCCACGCGACCGCGCCGGGAGGGGCAGGCCCGATGAGCCCCGCTGCGCTTCCACACGTTCCACCACCCGTACCCGTGCTGCTGTTCGCGCCGACGCTCGCCGCCGAAGACGAAGCGCTGGCCCCAGCACCGCCGGAGCCAACCGCGCCCCCGGCACCGCCCGCGCTCGAGGAGCTGGCGACGGTCGAACCGCCCGCGCCCCCCGCCCCCGCCGTGCTCGCCACCGCGCTGCTCGCGCTCGACGAGCTCGCTGCCGCACCGCCTGCGCCCCCGACGCCCGCCGCGCTGCTCGCGACCGAGGAGGTCGCCGCCGCTCCGCCGACCCCCGCGCTGCTCGCGCTCGACGAGTTGCCCGTCGCCCCGCCGACTCCCGTGCTGCTCGTCGTGGATCCCCCGAATTCAAGGGCCGGATCACATGCGGTGGAGAGGATCGTCAGCGGAACGATCCAGAACGAGCGGCGACGGAGGGCCATGAACCTTCCTCGCCGCGAAGACCGCCTTCATCGACAGAATCGACGCCGAGCTCTTCTTTCCCTCGCCTTCACGCCTGCGTGTCGATCCGCGCCCCCAGCTTGAACGCGATCCCCACGCCGCTCAGCGACAGGAACCACAGCGTCCCGAAGATCCCCACCGAGTGCTGCGGATACGCGCCCATGTAGAGCGCCCCGGCGAAGAACGCGGCCGCGGGCACCAGCAGCCACAACCGCGTTTGCAAGGCCATCACCGCGAAGCCGATGGAGATCATCGCCGTCGATTGATGCGCGTCCTCGAACGGGGCGCGATGGCGCAGATAGGCGGTGATGCCGTTGGCGAAGCAGCCCATGGCCACCGCAGCCCACGTGCCCACCACGCGCGGGGACAGCAGGCTCCCCACGGCCCGACCCCTCCGCAGCTTCACGTGAGCGTAACCACCGCTCACGATGGCGAGAGAGCCCCAGATGGCGCCCAGCAGAGGCACGCTCCGCATCGCCTGATCGCGGAGCAGGATCCGCGTCGCGAGGGCCCCCGCGCCGCCGAGGATCCCGGCCGCCAGGAACACCGAGCCGAGCGGGCGCGCGATCGCCGACCAGTCGAGGCGCCGCGCCGTCTCGCGCAGCGCCTCGAGCTCGACGGCGCGCGCCGCCACGCGGGCCCGCACGGCCTCGACCTCGCGCCTCGCCGCGGCGTCGTCGTGCTCGGCCAGGAGCCTCTCGGCGAGCCCGATGTCCTCGGTGGCGATGGCGTGCTGGAGCAGCAATTTTGCCGCGGAATGAAGCCCTTCCTGCGCCTCGCCGCCGAAGTCGCCGACGCCTACCGCGTGCTCGAAGGCGAAGCGCGCCTCGGCGTGGCGGCGATGAATCGCGTGGGCCTGCGCGGGGCGCTCGGCCTCGCTGCTCGCTTGCCACAGGGCGATCTCCGCCTCGAGGCGCCCGAGCGCGACGAGGCCCTTCTCGGTGATCGCGCGCGCGGCGCGGCGCTCCAGAAAGGCCTCGATCGCCGCGCGAAACTCCTCCACGGTCGCGAAGCGATCGTCGGGATCGCTCGCGGTCGCGCGGTTGGTGATCGCCGCGAGCTCCTTCGGGACGCTGCTCTCGTAGGCGAACGGGGCGCTCTTCACGGCCTGATCGAGCACGTCGCGCACGGTGGTCCCCGTGTGCCGCGGCGCCCGCGTGATCAGCTCGTGCAGGCACGCGCCGAGCAGGTACACGTCGGTGCGCTCGCTCTGCGCCTCGCCCTCGCCGCGGGCCAGCTCCGGCGCCATGTAGCCAGGCGTCCCGGCGGGGCTCTTCGCGTCGGCCACGTGCAGCACCGCGCTCGCTTCGCAGGCCGCGCGATCGAGCCCGACGGCGATGCCCCAGTCCATCACGAAGACCTGACCGAACTCGCCGACCATCACGTTCTCGGGCTTGAGATCGCGGTGAAGGAAGCCCTGCCGGTGCGCGAACGCGACGGCGTTGCAGACGCTGAGCAGCACGCCCAGGTGCCGGACGAGCTCACCCTCGTCGCCGACGCCGCCATGGAGAAGATCGCGCCACGAGGTGCCCTTCACGAGCTTCATCGCCAGCATCGGCGCGCCGTCCTCGCCGCGCGCGAGCACGTGCACGGGGACGATGTTGGCGTGCTCGAGCTTCGCGGTGATCGTCGCCTCGGAGAGAAAGTACTGCTCGGCCAGTGGATCGACGCCGGCGCGGATCTTCTTCACCGCGACCTCGCGGTGGAGCGAGGCCTGCTCGGCGCGGTGGATCACGCCCATCCCGCCCTCGCCGATGATCTCGATCAGCCGGAAATCGTCGCTCGGGCGCAGGCTCGCGCTGTCCTGCTGCCGGCGGAGAACCCGCTCGAACACCACGCCCGTGTCCTCCATCGCTCCGGGCTCGGTGGCTCTCGACCGCGGCTCGGTGCGGCTCCGCGCGAGCAGCTCCTCGGGCTGGAACGTGTGCCCGCAGGCCGCCTGGACACCCACGGTCTGCGCGTACGCCTCGATCGCCGCCCAGCGCTCTCGCTCCCGTTCGTCCGCCAAAACCTCACCTCGCGTGGATCTTTTTCGTTATCGCACGAAGGGCGCGCGAGCACACCGGCGTCGGTGCTCGACGGGCCCCGGTCCGCTAGCCTTCACTCCACCGACGATGAAGACCAAGCCGCAGACGCCGCTCCTCGCCACCCTGGGAAAGGCCGCTGCCGGCCTGCTTTTTCCGAGCGAATCCGACGCTCCGCTCACGCCGTACACCTTCGCCGGCCCCGCCGGGACGGAGCCCACATCCGCCGCGCTGCTCGCCGCCGAGCACCTGCCGAGCGACACGCCCGTCGAGACGATCACCGTCGCCGATCTCTTCGATCCCTTCGCCGAGGCAGCCGATGGGGCGACCGCCGAGGACAAGGCCGAGGCCGCCCGCTACCGCGCCATCGTCGAGCTGCTCACCCACGAGCTCACCGAGCTTCGCGTCTTCCGCGTCGGCAAGGTGGATATCGACGTGTACATCCTCGGCAAAGACCCGAAGGGCGCCTGGCTCGGCCTCAAGACCCACGTCGTCGAGACTTGATCCCTCGCCCTCGCCGCACCGTGGCTCCGCGTCGGCCCTCGGTGCGGCGGGGCTCCGCGGGCTACTTGGTGACGCTGGCAATCCCCGCGTCGTTGGCCCAGAAGACGTGAGTCGCGCTGGTGGCGAGGTGGGAGTACGTGTAGACGGGATAGCCCAGCGTCTCCTTGGTCGCCAGCACCTGGCCGCAGTCACCCGTCTTCGAGATGCGCTGGACGCGGCCCTCGCCGGGCTGCGCACCGCCCTCGAGGACATAGAGGCTGTCGCCGTCGACGAGCACGTCTTCCGGCGTGTGCAGATCGGAGAGCACCACCGTGACCGGGCCGCCCGTCTTGGCCTGCTTGACGAGGTCGGCGGTCACGGCCGCGGGCGCCTGCGTGAAGTAGTAGAGCGACGTGGCGTCCACCGCGAACCGCCGCGGGTACACGTCCATCGCCACGGTGGTCGCGCTGGATCCGTCGAGCGCCACGCTCACGATCTTCGCCCCCGCGTCCTCCTGCACGAGGACGTATACAGCGCTGCTATCGACAGCGATGGTGCGCGACGTCCCGCCGGGGAGATCACGCACCGTCGTCGTCATCATCGCGCCGCCGTCCCTCGGCAACCGCGCGATGGACGCCGTATACCCGACCGTCTCGCGGGCGAGGATGTAGTAATTGGTCTCGTCGAGAGCCATCTCGACGTTGTCGACGTGCTCCGGCCCGGTGAACACGGCCTCGCCGTCGCGCTGCAGCGTCTGCCCCGCGACGTAGTAGACATGATCGCCGTCAGCCACGAGCGAGCTCCCGGATCCACCGAAGGCGACCGACACGGTGGCGCCGCCGCCGGCGGGGGCCTTGTACAGAGTCGCGTCACCGTACTTGGGATCGGGGGCGAAGAAGTACGCCGAGTCCGCCACCGCCGCCACGGCCGAGACGCCGGGCTGCGTGACAATTTGCTTCGCCGGGGACGCGTCGACCGGGCACGAGGCCGCGGAAGATCCGGTGGAGCCGGTCGAGCCCGCGGGAGTGCCCGACTCTCCGCAGCCGGTGAGCAGGAGCGACGTGGCGACGGCCAGAGCCGAGGTGCAGTGAGCGAGCCGCGACGTGATAGGGTAAGACATGCTATTCCTCCAGAGAATGGTCCCCCGCCGCTGCGGAGGGCGCGCGGAGGATGCCACACGTCGGACCGGATGAGGATGCCTTTCAGGGATTTCTCGGGCACTCGCGGCGAGCCCCAGCCGTCCCCGTTCGTGAGACCCCCTCGCGCCCCCGCGACTTCTCAGTGCACTGCGCCCGAGTCGACACGGCCCCACAGAACCCGGCGGATCGGCGCCGGGATCAGCGGGAAGAACGTGTAGCCCGCGCGCTTCTCCACCTCGCTCACGGAGGTGCGGTATTGCCCCCAGGGCTCGTCGAGGATGCCTGTCAGGTTGGGCATGATCACCGCGATGACCCGCGTCCGCTCGTTGATGTCGGCGAGCCCCTGCCCGCGGTCGAGCACCACGACGATCTTGAAGCACGCCTCGGGCACCGCGACGCCGTGGCCGATCGTCTCGGGGCGCGCCGAGAACAGCCCACCTGCGGTGACGTAAAGCTCCTTGTTCTCCTTCTGCGACAGCTCTTGCAGGTAGTCCTCGAGCCGGAGCCAGGGCCCGGCGTTGAGGTCGTGCCGCTGCGGTAGCACGTTGGGCAGGTAGAACGTGGCGAGGTTGTCCTCGGGCGTGCGCGTGCGTTCCTCCGAGCGCACCATGTGGCCACGATCGAACCCGGAGCCGGCGTAGTCCCGATCTTGCACCTGGTAATCGCCGCTCGGGAGCGAAGGATCGGTGAGGAACTTCCCCTTGTGCCGCGGCGCCGGGCCGAAATACGAGGCGTCGAGGTTCCAGCTCACCCAGTTGGCGACGTTCCGTTGCCGGTTGTACGAGAGCGCGTACTGGGGCTTGATCATCAGAAAATCGTCGTCGGGAGTCGCGCGCAGCGGGGTGCCGAGCGCGAGGTGAACGCTGCCCGAGGTGTCCTGTGCCGAGGCGCTCGGCGGCGGCAAGGCGCTGTCGGCCGGCGGCTCCCGCGGGGGATCGTGGCGGGTCGGGCGGGCGTGCGGCGGCGAGGTGCCGTTGCCACGGCCCGGGCCGTGGGTCTCGAGATACCGGTCCGGTCGGCAGGCCGCGAAGCCGGCCCCGAGGACCAGCAGGCCAATCGCGCGGTTGCGGAGCCGCCGGAGAAAAGGGCTGGACCGGCTCACAGGACGTCACCTCGCATCGGCGCTGTCATAGCATCATCGCGGGCGCAGCGCTTTGTTCCGGATCGTCGCGCCGTCCAGCCCTTCGCTGTACTCCGCGACGCGAGCGAGGGTGTGATCGCGCTCCGCGCCCGCGAGAACGACCGGGCGAAAGTCGTTGCGCTCGGCCGACGTGGAGACGCGAACGGGGACGATCTCCTCGCTCGACGGCGCGATCAGGCCGCCTTCACGCCTGAACGAAGCGCGGTAGACGATGGCCTCGCGGTCCTTCGGATCGACGTTACCCCCGAAGACGAAGTTGCCGAGCGAGTAGACGATGCGCCGGCCGCGGTAGGTCTCGATCCCCTGGATCACGTGAGGATGCGTGCCGAGGACCAGATCCGCCCCGGCGTCGATCGCCGCGCGGCCGAGCGCGCGCTGCACATCGATGATCTCGTGGACGCCCTCGAGCCCCCAGTGGAACGAGACGATCACCAGGTTGTCTGGCCGCTTGCGCGCCGCGACGGCGCTCCGCACCCGGGCGATCATCACCGGATCTCCGCCGGTGAAGCCGAGGTTGTGGACCTCGACGCCCTTGACGATCCGCGTGTCGACGAGATCGTACCCCGCCGCCCCGACGCCGACCTCGCGCAGCGCCCGGCGGGTGTCCAGGTAGCCTTTGCCGCCGAAATCGTGGCTGTGGTTGTTGGCCAGATTGACCACCTCGACGCTGCCTTCGCGCAGGATCGCCGCGTATTCAGGCCTGCCGCGGAAGTGAAACGGCACGTCCTCCGCGGGCTCGAACGACGCGGTGAGCGTCCCCTCGAGATTGGCAATCGTGACGTCGTCGTCCTGGAGCAGCTGCAGCACGCCCGAGAAGGGATAGCGAAGGTCGCCGCCGTGCGCCGCCATCACCGCGTCGAACGCCCCCTGCGCTGAAGCGCTCTTGCTGTCGCCGCCGAGGGTGCAGTCCCCTACCCCGCTGATCCGTACCGTGACCGGCGAAGGCGCCTCGATCCCGGCGGCCGAGGCCGAGGCCGAGGCTTTCGCTGGCACCGACACGGGCGCAGCTACCGACGCAGCCGTTGGCAAGCCGGCGTCGACCGGCCCGGCGCCGTGGCCACATCCCGCGCCGACGAGCAGCGCGAGCACGGCCGCACACGGCCCGCGCGGGCCCACGAGGATCAGGTCGCGAGCGGGTTGGGCCGCGGAGCCCCGCCACGGACGCCGTCGAGGAAGATCCTCGTGACGCCGCCGAGCATCACCGGCAGCGGCAGGCTCGCGTCCGACGTCCACGAGAGCATCGCCGCGAAGACGTTGAGCAGAAACAGATCCGAGAGCATCTCGGCGGGCAGGAACGGGTTGAGCTCGCCGCGCTCCGACGCTGTCTTGAGGAACGGCGTCAGCGCGACCGAGACCGCGCTCGTGGGGTGGCGCGCCGCGCCGCCGCCGCCGCGCGCGAAGTAGCGCAGCGCGACCATGGCGACGTCGGGGAAGAGGCGCGGATCGTCCTGCCATTCGTGGCCGATCGCCGTCCACGCGGCCTCGAGCGCCGCTTCGAGATGCGTGTCGGGGCCGAGCTCGGCGAGCGCCGCGCCGACGCGGATCTCCGACGCCGCTAGGCACTGGGCCAGCACTTCTTCCTTCGTGGCGAAGTGGAAGTAGAAGGCCCCGTGGCTGACGCCCGCGGCCTCGGCGATGTCGTCGATGCGCGCGACCGAGAAGCCGTCGCGACGAAAGACGTCCATCGCGGCCTGGTAAATGCGCTTCCGCGTGTCCTCGCGCCGGAGGTCGCGGCTCGTCGCTCGGGGCGCGGGGGCGGTCATGAGGGCGCGGAGGGTCGCTTCCCGCGCGCCTCGTGTCAAGCGTGGAAACTGCTCAATCTTGCTCCAGATCGTTGTCGTGCTCGCCATCGTCGTCGCCGTCGCCGTCGCCGTCGCCGCCGGGGTCGAAGCCCGCGAGCATGTCGATCATGTCCTGCGTGACGCTGGCGTTCTGGAAGTCGGACGGCGTCGCGCCACCCGCTTCAGGCGAGAGGCAGTGCGCGATCAGGCCGCGCAACGCCTCGATGAATCCCGCTGCAAACGCCTCGATCGTCGCGGCGCGATGCCGCGCCTCGCTGTACGTGAAGCGCAGGTGGAGCCGCCCGCCGGTGACGCTTCCGACGATCTCCAGCAGGTGGGTGCGCGTCGCGCGCGGATTCAGCGCGGGACCCGAGGGCTCGCGCGCGGGCCGGGCCAGCCCGCGGGCGGATGACGATTTCGCGGCAGCCTCGCCTGACACGAGCGCGGACGGGGACGGCGGCGCGGGCTCGGCGGATCCGGGCAGATCGAACTGCCCGAGGTAGTTGAAGATCACCTCGGCCTGCGGCATCGCGGCGAGCCGAGCGCCGACGTCGTCGCCGCGGCGGAGGTGCCGGAGCAGGCCGTAGCCCACGCCGCGCTCGGGGATCGCGCGGAGCTGCTCCTTCACCGACTTGAGCAGCTCGCCCGGCCCGCGCGCGTCGCCCCGCGCGAGCACGACCGGGAAGATCGAGGTGAACCACCCGACCGTGCGCGTGAGATCGACGTCGGCGAAGAGCTCCTCGCGGCCGTGCCCTTCGAGATCGACGAGCGCGGCGGCGTCGCCCGTCCAGCGCGCGAACGACTCGACGAACGCGCTCAGCAGCACGTCGTTGATCTGGGTCCGGTAGACGCCGGGCACGTCGCGCAGCAGGTGCTCGGTCTCGTCCGCGCCGAGCGATACGGTGATGGTCCGCGCCGACGCTTCGTCGTTGCGTCCGGTGTCGTGATCGAGCGGAATGTGCTGGATTCCACGGCGATCTTGTTCGCGCCAGAACGCGATCTCCGACGCGGCGATCCCGCTCTCGGCGTGCTCGACGAGGCGCTCGGCCCAGCGCTTGAACGAGGTGGTCTTGCGCGGCAGGACGATCGCGCCGTCGCCCGCGCGCGCCTGCGCGTACCCGCTCCAGAGATCTTCGAAGAGGATCCGCCACGACACGCCATCGACGGCGAGGTGGTGAATCGCGAGGAACACCCGCGGCGCGCGGGCGGGCCCGAGATCGAGGCAAACGACGCGGACCACCGGCCCGGCGTCGAGATCGAGGCTGGCCTGCGCGTCGGCGCACGCGCGCTCGATCGCCGCGCTGGTGTCCGCCGCGGCGACGCCGGCGAGATCGACGATTCGCAGCGGCGAAGGCCCGCCGGGCGCGACGAAGATCTGCTCGAGACCCGACGCCTCGCGGTGCAGCCGGAGGCGCAGCGCGTCGTGGTGGTCGAGCAGCGCGGAGACGGCCCGCTCGAGCGCCGCGATTTCCAGGCGATCCGAGACCTCGACGAGGAAGGCCTGGTTCCAGTGGTGCGCGCCCTCGAGCGCCAGCGACGCCCACCAGCGCTGGATCGGCGTGAGCGGCGCCGCGCCCGTGACCGGCCCTTGCTCGGCGTCGATGACCACGCGCCCCTGCCCCGCGACCTCGGCCAGCTCGGCGATCGTTTGATGCTGGAACATCTGCCGCGGCGTGATCACCAGGCCCGCCTGCTGCGCGCGCGAGACCACCTGGATCGAGAGGATCGAGTCGCCGCCGCTGGAGAAGAAGTTGTCGTGGACGCCGACCTGCTTGCGCCGGAGCACCGCCCGCCAGATCCGCGTCAGCTCTTCCTCGATCGCGGTCCGCGCCGCGACGAAGTCCTCGCCCAGCGCGGCCTCGCCGCCCTGCTCCGGGGCCGGCAGAGCGGCCCTGTCGACCTTGCCATTCGTGGTGAGCGGCAGCGTGCCTTGCACCACGAACGCGGCGGGGATCATGTACTCCGGCAGCGTGTCCTTGAGGAACGCGCGCAGCTCGACCACGGTCGGAGCACTGCCGTTCTCGCAGCCGAGATAGGCCACGAGGCGCTTCTGCCCGGGCACGTCCTCGCGCGCCAGGACCGCGATTTCTCGCACCGCGGGGTGCCGCGCCAGCGCCGCCTCGATCTCGCCGAGCTCGATCCGATAGCCGCGGATCTTCACCTGATGGTCGATGCGCCCGAGGTACTCGAGCACCCCGGAGGGCAGGTGTCGCGCGAGATCGCCGGTCCGGTAGAGCCGCGCCCCGGGAGGCCCGAACGGATCAGGCAAGAAGCGCTCGGCCGTGAGCTCCGGCCGGTTCAGGTAGCCTCGCCCGACCTGCACGCCGCCGATGTAGATCTCCCCGACCACGCCTGTCGGCACCGGCGTGAGGTGCCGATCGAGCACGTAAAGCTGGGTGTTGGCGATCGGACGACCGATGGGCACCGCGCCCGGGTTGGCCTCGCCGGCGGCGACCTCGTGGACACAGCAGCCGACCACCGTCTCGGTCGGGCCATACTCGTTGATCAGGCGCGTGGCCGGGGCGTTCTCCTGGAAGAATGCCAGGCTCTTTCCCATCAGCGCTTCGCCGCCGATGATGAACGCGCCGGTCCGACTGGCTGCCTCCGTCGGCGCGAGCTGCTGACTCAGCACCTCGAGGTGAGCGGGGGTGATCTTGACGAGGCTCTGATTGTCGCTCTCGCGGAGCGCCGTGGCCAGGGCCTCGATCCCCTGCCCCTCGGGCACGAGCGTGACGCATTTGCCGGTGAGCAGCGGAGTGAACAGGCTGGTGACCGTGAGATCGAAGCCAATCGACGAGTGGAGCGGCGCGCCCTGCCCCTCGGCGACGCGATAGGCCTGGATTGCCCAGGTGAGGTAATTGACGACGCCGCGGTGGACGAGCATCGCGCCCTTGGGCCTGCCGGTCGAGCCCGAGGTGTAGATCACGTAGGCGAGATCCCCGGGCCCGGAGCCGCCCTCGAGAGCAGCAGTGGACTCGGCGCCGATCGCCGCCCAGTCGCCGTCGATCGCCACGATCTGCGCTTTGCCCACCGGCAGCAGCGCGACGAGGCTCGACTCGGTCAACAGCACCGGCGCCCCGGCGTCCTCGAGCATGAAGGCCAGGCGCTCCCGCGGATACTCGGGATCCATCGGCACGTAGGCGCCCCCGGCCTTGAGGACCCCGAGGATGGCGACCACCAGCGCGAGCGAGCGACGGGTGCAGACCCCGACGAGGACATCGGGCCGGACGCCGCGGGATCTCAGGTACGAAGCGAGCTGATTGGCCCGCTCGTCGAGGGCGCGATACGTGAGGTGCTCACCCCCACAGGCCACCGCGACGGCGTCCGGCGTCCGGCGCGCCTGGGCCGCGAAGAGGCCATGAACGGTGGCGTCGCGCGGGAAATCGGCCTCGGTCCGGTTCCAGTCGACGACGAGGTGCCGGCGCTCGTCCGCCGGCAAGAGAGGCAATTGCCAGAGAGGCATGCTCGGATCGTGGACGATACCTTCGAGGAGGACGCGGAAGTAGCCGACCATGCGCTCGATCGTGGAGGCGTCGAACAGATCCGTCGCGAACTCGAGGGCTCCCACGAGGCCGCCGTCCGCGCGCGGGGTCATCCCGAGGGTGAGGTCGAATTTCGCGGTCCCGCCGTCGACGGCGGCGCCGCGAAGCGTGAGGCCCGTCGGCGCCGTCATGCCGCCGGCCGGCGTGTTCTGGAGGATGAACATCACCTGAAAGATCGGCGAGCGGCTCAGATCGCGCTCCGGCGCGATCTCCTGCACCAGGCGCTCGAAGGGCAGATCCTGGTGGGCATAGGCGTCGAGGCAGGTCTCCTTCACCCGCGCGAGGAGATCGGCGAACGAGAGGTCGTCCGAGATCTCGGCGCGGAGCACGAGCGTGTTGAGGAAGAAGCCCATCAGGCGCTCGGTCTCGACGCGAGTCCGACCGGCGATCGGCGAGCCGACGACGATGTCGCTCTGCCCGGTGATCCGGTGGAGGAGCACGTCGAAGGCCGCGAGAAGGGTCATGAAGAGCGTGGCGCCCTCGCGGCGACCGAGCTCCTGCAGCGCCCCGCCGAGGTCGCTCGGGACGGTGAACGTGACGGTGCTCCCGGCGTGGGTCTGCACGGGCGGACGCGGGCGATCGGTCGGCAGCTCGATGGCGCGGGGAGCGCCCGCGAGGCGCGCCGCGAGGTGGTCGAGCTGCTGCTGGAGAGCTTCGCCGGTGAACCAGCTCCGCTGCCAGTGGGCGTAGTCGGCGTACTGGATCGGCAGCGCCGGGAGCGGCGAGGGGCGCCCCCCGAGCAGCGCGTCGTAGAGCGCGGCGATCTCGCGGTTGAGCACGCCGATGCTCCAGCCGTCGGATACGATGTGGTGCATCGTCAACAAGAGGGCATGATCGTCGTCGGCGAGGTCGATGAGGCGAGCGCGGATCACCGGCCCGGTGCGCAGATCGAAGGGTGCGCGGGCCTCGATCAGCGCCTCGTGACGCACGATCGCTCCGCGGTCGGCGACGGGCAGATCGCGCCGGAGGGTGACCTCGAAGGGCATCGTCGCGTCGTCGTGGATCACCGGCACCGGGCGCCCGTCGACGGTCGAGAACGTCGTCCGCAGGACCTCGTGCCGCGCGACGATCGCCGAGAGCGCGCGCTCGAGGACGCCGACATCGAGCGCCCCCTCGAGGCGCAAGACCTCGGGGATGATGTACGAGGGGTCGCCGGGCTCGAGCTGATCGAGGAACCAGAGGCGCTCCTGGCCGAAGGAGAGCAGCGTCGCGTCCTCGCGCGCCACGCGGACGAGCGGCGGCGGGGGCACGCCGCGATCGGCGCGGAGAGCCGCGTCGACGCGCGTCGCGAGCTCGGCCGGCGTCGGCGCTTCGAAGAGCGCGCGCAGCGGCAGCTCGACCCCGAACGCGGCGCGCGCGCGGGCGATCACCTGCGTCGCGAGGAGCGAGTGGCCGCCGAGCTCGAAGAAGCCTGCGGCGGCGGAGATCGTCGGCACGCGCAGCACCTCGGCGAAGATCGCGGCGAGCGCCTGCTCGACGGGACCGCGGGGGGCGACGTACGCGCGCGCCGCGTCCAGCGGGGCTCCGGGCGCGGGGAGCGCCCGGCGATCGATCTTGCCGTTGGCGTTGAGCGGCATCGCCTCGAGGACCACGAAGGCCGACGGCAGCAGATACTCGGGCAGGCGCGCCTCCAGGAAGGCCTCGAGCGCCCCGACGTCCGCCGCGGCGTCGTCGTCGAGGACCACGTAGGCGACGAGGCGCTTGTCCCCGGGCACATCTTCGCGCGCGAGCACCGTCACCGCGCGCACCGCGGGGTGCTGCGCGAGGGCGGCCTCGATCTCGCCGAGCTCGATCCGGTAGCCGCGGATTTTCACCTGGAAATCGCGGCGACCGAGGAACGCCAGCGCGCCGCCTTCCCGGAAGCGAACCAGGTCGCCGGTGCGGTAGAGCCGGCCCTCGCCGCTGAACGTGTCGGGCACGAAGCGCTCGGCGGTGAGCTCGGGACGATCGAGGTAGCCGCGCGCGACGCCGTCGCCGCCGACGTAGAGCTCGCCGGGGACGCCCACCGGCGCGAGCTGCCCGCGCGCGTCGAGCACATACACCGTGGTGTTGGCGATGGGCCTCCCGATCGGGATGGTGCCAATCGTATCCGCCTGGGTGACGGTGTGGCACGTCGTGAACGTCGTCCCCTCGGTGGGGCCGTAGCCGTTGATAATCGCCACGCCCGGGAGCGCGGCGAGCGCCTTTCGCACGTGCGAGCCCGAGATCGCGTCGCCGCCGGTGAGGACGCGGCGGAGCGAGCGCAGACCGTCGAGGTCGCTGTCGACCACGGCGTTGAACAGGCCCGTGGTGAGCCAGAGCGTGGTGACGCCGTGGCGACGGACGACGGCGCCGAGCTCGTCGAGCGCCGGCGGATCGTTCGGGAAAATCACCAGCCTGCCGCCGTTGAGGAGCGCGCCCCAGATCTCGAACGTGGCGGCGTCGAAGGCGATCGGCGCGAGCTGGAGGAAGACCTCGTCGGCGCCGAACGGGGTGTAGTCGGCGCCCTTCACGAGGCGCACGACGCCGCGATGAAGCACGAGGACGCCCTTGGGCGTGCCCGTCGATCCCGAGGTGTACATCACGTAGGCGAGGCTCTCGCCAGTGGTCGCGGCCGGGAGGCGCTCACCGCTCTCGGCGGCGAGGGACGACGCCGACGCGTCGACGCACCTGATCCGGCCGTCGTCGAGGAGGGCCGGATCGGGGATGGCGCCGGCCGTGACGACGAGCCGCAGCCCGGCGTCGTCGCGGAGGAACGCGAGCCGCTGCGGAGGATAGGCAGGATCGAGCGGGACGTAGGCGCCGCCTGCCTTGAGGATCGCCAGGGTGGCGATCACCATCTCGAGCGAGCGCCGCGCGAACAGGCCGACGCGCTGCTCGGGGCCGACGCCCTGTTTTTGAAGCGCTCGGGCGAGCTGGTTGGCGCGGCGATCGAGCTCCTCGTAGCTGAGCGCGGCGTCGCCGAAGACGACGGCGATCGCCTCGGGCGCGGCGTCGACCTGGGCCTCGAAGACGGCGGCGATCCCGAGGTCGCGCGGGTAGGCGGCGCGCGCGCCGCTCCACGCGTCGAGCAAGAGGCGGCGCTCGGCCTCGTCGATCAGCGAGATGTCGGTGACCCTGACGCCGGGATCGCGCGCGACGTCGGCGAGGATCGCGGTGAAATGGCCGCAAAGTCGATCGATCGTCGCCGGGTCGAAGAGAGCGACGTTGTACTCGAAGCCGCCGGCGAGCCCGCCCGCGCCCTCCTGCATCGTCAGCGTCAGATCGAACTTCGCCGTCACCGTCGGGCTCGCGAGCTCGCGCCGCGTCACCGGAGAGCGCGCGACCGCCCCCTTCGGCATGTTCTGGAGCGCGAACATCACCTGGAAAAGCGGCGATCGGCCGGGCTCGCGATCGGGCTCGAGCTCCTGCACCAGGCGTTCAAAGGGAAGATCCTGGTGGGCGTACGCGCCGAGGCAGGTCTCCTTCACCTGCGCGAGCAGGTCGCGGAAGGAGGCGTCGGCGGCGATGCGCGCCCGGAGGACGACCGTGTTGACGAAAAAGCCGACGAGGCCATCGGTATCGGGCTGGGTGCGGTTGGCGATCGGCGTCCCGACGACGACGTCGTCTTGCCCGGAGTAACGGTGCAGCAGCACGTCGAACGCGGCGAGCAGCGTCATGAAGAGCGTCACGCCTTCACGGCGGGAGAGGCCGGCGAGCGACTCGGCCAGCGTCGGCGGCACCAGGAACACGCGACGCGCGCCGACGGTCGTCGGCGTCGGCGGGCGGGGCCGATCCGTCGGGAGCTCGAGCGCGCGCGGCGCGTCGGCGAGGTGCTCCTTCCAGTACGCGAGCGCCGACGCGAGGACGTCGCCCGACAGCCACGCGCGTTGCCACGCGGCGTAGTCGCCGTACTGGATCCGGAGATCGCGCAGCGGGGTCGGCTCACCGCGCGAAAACGCCCCGTAGAGCGCCGCGATTTCGCGATCGAGCACGCTCTGGCTCCACCCGTCGGTGACGATGTGGTGCAGGGCGAGGAGGAGCACGTGGTCCTCGTCGCCGAGCGCGAGCAGCCGCGCGCGGAAGAGCGGCCCGGTCGCGAGATCAAACGGTCGCCGCGCCTCCGCGCCGATCTCGGCGCGGGCCGCGGCGCTGCGTTGCTCGACGGGCAACGTCGTCAACGAAGTGACCGGCAGGGCGACGTCGTCGGGCGCATCGACGACGGCCAGCGGGCTGCCACCGACGACCTTCACCGTCGTACGGAGGATCTCGTGACGGCGCACCACCTCGGCGAGCGCGCGGCGGAGAGCGACTTCATCGAGCGCGCCCGCAAGGTAGATCGGCAGCGGCACCACGTACGAGGCGTCGCCCGGCTCGAGTTGATCGAGGAACCAGAGGCGCTCTTCTGCGAACGAGAGCGCGCGGGTCTCGCGCGGACCGAGGGCCACGATCGGCGGGATCGCGGTGCCCCGATCGGCGGCGAGCGCGGCCTCCACGCGGCGCGCGAGCTCGGCGGGCGTGGTCGCCTCGAAGAGGGCGCGCAGCGAGAGGGAGACGCCGAGCGCGGCCCGGACTCGCCCGATGGCCTGCGTGGCGAGGAGCGAGTGGCCGCCGAGCTCGAAGAAGCCGTCGTGCGCGGAGACGTCGGGGTGACGGAGCAGCTCGCTGAAGATCGCGGCGATGGCCTGCTCGATCGACCCGCGTGGCGCCACGTGCTCGCGGGCGGAGATCGCCGCCGCGTCGGGCGCCGGCAGCGCCTTGCGAGCGACCTTGCCGTTCTCGTTGAGCGGCAGCGCGGCGAGGGTGACGAACGCCGAGGGCACCAGGTAGTCGGGCAAGCGATCGGCGAGGAACGCCTTGAATTCCGCGGGCGATGGGGCCGCCCCGTCGCCGACGGCGACGTAGGCGACGAGGCGCTTGTCGCCGGGGATGTCCTCGCGCGCGAGCACGCAGACCGCGCGCGCCGACGGGTGCTGCGCGAGCACGGCCTCGATCTCGCCGAGCTCGATCCGGAAGCCGCGGATCTTCACCTGGAAATCGCGCCGCCCGATGAAGGCGAGGAGGCCGCCTTCGAGGAACCGGACGACGTCGCCCGTGCGGTACAGCTGACCCGATCTGCTGAAAACATCGGGGGAGAAGCGCTCGGCGGTGAGCTCGGGACGATCGAGGTAGCCGCGCGCGACGCCGTCGCCGCCGACGTACAGCTCGCCGAGGACGCCGAGCGGCGCGAGCTGCCGGTGCGCGTCGAGCACGTAGACCGTGGTGTTGGCGATGGGCCGCCCGATGGAGATGGTGCCCAGCGTGTCCGCCGCGAGCACGGTGTGGCACGTCGTGAACGTCGTCCCCTCGGTGGGGCCGTAGCCGTTGATGATCGTCACGCCGGGGAGCGTGGCGAGGGCGCGCTCGACGTGCGGAACCGAGAGCGCGTCGCCGCCGGTGAGCACGCGACGGAGCGAGCGCAGGCCGTCGAGGTCGCCGTCGACCATGGCGTTGAAGAGGCCCGCGGTGAGCCAGAGCGTGGTGACGCCGTGGCGGCGGATCACGCCGCCCAGCTCGTCGAGCGCCGCGAGATCGCCGGGGAAGACCACGAGCTTTCCGCCGTTGAGGAGCGGGCCCCAGATCTCGAACGTCGCGGCGTCGAAGGCGATCGGCGCGAACTGGAGGAAGACCTCGTCGGCGCCGAACGCGGCGTAGTCCGTGCCCTTGACGAGGCGGACGACGCCGCGGTGGAGGACGAGCACTCCCTTGGGCGTGCCCGTCGATCCCGAGGTGTACATCACGTACGCGAGGCTCTCGCCGGTGGTCGCGGCGGGGAGGCGCGCGTCGCTCTCGGCCGCGAGATCCGGGGCGGCGGCGTCGACGATCGCGACGCCGTCGACGCCGAGGGCCGCGACGTCGCTCGCGGCGGCGGCGGCGGTGACGATCACCCGGAGCCCGGCGTCGTCGCGGAGGAAGGCGAGGCGCTGCGGCGGGTAGCCGGGATCGAGCGGGACGTAGGCGCCGCCGGCCTTGAGGATCGCCAGCGTGGCGATGACCATCTCGAGCGAGCGACGCGCGAAGAGGCCGACGCGCACCTCGGGGCCGACGCCCTGCTTGCGGAGCGCGTGCGCGAGGCGATTGGCGCGGCGATCGAGCTCGCGGTAGGTGAGCTCGGCGTCGCCGAAGACGACGGCGACGGCGTCGGGCGAGGCGTCGACATGGGCCTCGAACACGGCGGCGATCCCGGCGTCGCGCGGGTAGTCGGTGCGCGCGCCGCTCCACGAATCGAGCAGGATCCGGCGCTCGGCCTCGGGCAGGATCGGCAGCTCCCAGAGCCGCCGCGACGGATCGGCGACGATGCCCGTGAGCAGGACGTCGAGGTGGCCGATCATCCGATCGATGGTGGCCACGTCGAAGAGATCGGTCGCGTACTCGATCGAGGCGGTGAGCGTGCCGCGCGCGGTCCGGGCCATCGCGAGGGAGAGATCGAACTTGGCCGTGGTGCTCTCGACGTTGACGCTGCGGCGGCGGACGCCGTCGAGATCGAGGGCGCTCGACGCCGCGTTCTGGAGGACGAAGAGCACCTGAAACAGAGGCGATCGGCCGAGATCGCGCTCGGGCGCGACGGCCTGCACCAGGCGCTCGAAGGGCGTGTCCTGGTGGGCGTAGGCGCCGAGGCAGGTATCCTTCACGCGCGCCAGGAGATCCCGGAAGCTCTGCTCGGGATCGATCTCGGCGCGGAGGACGAGGGTGTTGACGAAGAAGCCAATCAGGCCCTCGGTCTCGGCCTGCGTGCGGCCGGCGATCGGGGTGCCGACGACGACGTCGTCTTGCCCGGTCGTGCGGTGCAGGAGCACGTCGAACGCCGCGAGCAGGGTCATGAAGAGCGTCACGCCTTGCTGGCGCGCGAGGGCTTCGAGGCCGGCGGTGATCTCCGCGGAGACGGTGAACGATCGGTGCGCGCCGCGGTGGCTCGGGGCCGCGGGGCGCGGACGATCGGTGGGGAGCTCGATCGCCGCGGGCGCGCCCTGGAGTCGCTGTCGCCAGTACGCGAGCTGCGCGTCGAGAACGTCGCCGACGAGCCAGGCGCGCTGCCACGCGGCGTAGTCGGCGTACTGAATCGGGAGGGCGGGCAGCGAGGCGCCCGAGCCGGCGACGTGGGCGCGGTAGAGCGTCGAGATTTCGCGGTTCAAGATCCCGAGCGTCCAGGCGTCCGAGACGATGTGGTGGAGCGCGACGAAGAGGACGTGATCGTCGTCGGCGAGCTCGAACAGCCGCGCGCGGACGAGCGGCCCCGTCGCGAGATCGAAGGGACGCGCCACCTCGGCGGCGAGCTCGCGGCGGACGGCGACCTCGCGTTCACGGATGGGCAACGACGTCACCGACGTCAACGGGAGATCCAGATCGAGGTCGTCGTGGATGATCTGGACGGGTTGCCCGCCGGACTCGGCGAAGGTGGTGCGCAGCGACTCGTGCCGGAGCACGACGTCGTGGAGCGCGCGCCGGAGGGCGGCGACGTCGAGCGCGCCCGCGAGGTGCATCGTGGTCGGGACGACGTACGAAGGATCGCCGGGCTCGAGCTGATCGAGGAACCAGAGGCGCTCCTGCGCGAACGAGGCCGGCAGCGGGCCCCCGCGGGGCACGCGGACCATCGGCGGCGCGGCGACGCCGTGGCCGGCCCGGAGCGCGGCCTCGACCCGCGCCGCGAGCCCTGACGGCGACGGCGCATCGAAGAGGGCGCGGAGCGGGAGATCGACGGCGAACGCTGTGCGGATGCGGGCCATGACCTGCGTGGCCAGGAGCGAGTGCCCGCCGCGATCGAAGAAGTCGTCGTGGGCGCCGATCTCGGTCGCCGCGAGGACCTCGCCAAAGATCGTCGCGAGGGCCGCCTCGACCGGGCCGCGTGGAGCCACGTAGACGCGAGCCTCGACCGGCGCGCCGCTCGGCGCGGGGAGCTGCTTGCGATCGATCTTGCCACTCGCCGTGAGCGGCAGGGCGTCGAGCAGCACGAACGCTGCTGGCACCATGTACTCGGGGAGGCGCTCTTTCAGCGCCGCGCGGAGCTCTGCCGACGTGGGCGCGGCCCCCGCAGCCGCCGCCAGGTACGCGACGATCTTCTTGTCACCGGGCACATCCTCGCGCGCGACGACGACCACCTCGCGCACCCCGGGGTGGCCGGAGAGCGCCGCCTCGATCTCGCCGAGCTCGATGCGAAAACCCCGTATTTTCACCTGAAAATCGCTGCGACCGAGGTACTCGATCGCCCCGGTCGGGAGCCACCGCGCCACGTCTCCGGTGCGGTAGAGCGGGTAGCCGTCTCCGGGCACGAAGGGATCGGCGACGAAGCGCTCGGCCGTGAGCTCGGGGCGGTCGAGGTAGCCGCGCGCGACCTGGACGCCGCCGATGTAGAGCTCGCCGCGCTCGCCGATCGGGACCGGGATCATGCGCGCGTCGAGGAGGTAGATCCGCACGTTGGCGATCGGCTTGCCGATGGGCACGATCGCCGAGCCAGCAACGCACTCCCACGCGGTCACGTCGACCGCGGCCTCGGTCGGGCCGTAGAGGTTGACCAGCCGCGCGCCGGGCAAGCGCGCCGCGAAGGCGTCGACCATCGCCGGCAACAGCGCCTCGCCGCTGGAGAAGACGCGCTGCAACGACGCGCAGCGCGTGCGCGCGACGGGGAGATCGACCTCGTCGAGGAAGGCCGCGAGCATCGAGGGGACGAAGTGGATCGTCGAGATGCGCTGCCTGGCGATGAGCTCCACGAGGTACGCCGGATCCCGGTGTCCATCGGGCTTCGCGATGACCAGCGTCGCGCCGAACATCAGCGGCCAGAAGAGCTCCCACACCGAGACGTCGAAGCTGAAGGGCGTCTTCTGGAGGACGCGATCGTCGCCGGTGAGGCCGTACGCTTCCTGCATCCACTGGAGGCGATTGAGGATGCCGCGGTGCTCGTTCATCGCGCCCTTCGGCCGCCCCGTCGAGCCCGACGTGTAAATGACGTAGGCGAGGTTCGTGAGGGCGAGCTCGCCGCGATCCACCCGTGAATCCGGCTCGATTTCGATCGCCTGCCACCCGGTGTCGAGGCGCAGCACCTCGGCGCGGTGCGGCGGGAGCGCGGCCTCGAGGTGCGCCTGCGTCAGCAGGATCGAGACCTTGGTGTCGTCGAGCATGAAGGCCAGACGATCGGTGGGGTACTCGGGATCGAGCGGCACGTACGCGCCGCCGGCCCGGAGCACGGCGTGGAGCGCGACGACCAGCTCGATCGATCGTTCGAGGCACACGCCGACGAGCACGTCGGGCCCGACGCCGCGACGACGGAGGGCGTGCGCGAGCCGGTTCGCCCGCCGGTCGAACTCGCGGTACGTGAGCGAAATCCCCTCGAAAACAAGGGCTATCGCGTCGGGTGTCGCCGCCGCCTGGGCCTCGACGAGCTCGTGCACGAGCCGGCTCCGCGGGTAGTCGATGCGTGTGGCGTTGAAGTCGTCGACGACGACGCGACGCTCGGCCGCGGGCAGGATCGGCAGCGCGCCCACGGCCTGCGAGGGATCGGCGACGATGCCTTCGAGGAGCACGCCGAGGTGCGCGCCCATCGCGTCGATGGTGCGGGCCTCGAAGAGATCGGTGGCGTACTCGATCACGCCGTAAAGGCCGCTCGGGGCGTCGGCCATCGCGATGGTGAGATCGAACTTCGAGGTGCCGCTGTCGACGGCCATGCCGCGGCGCCGCACCGAGGTGATCGGGCCCGCCTCGCCGCCGGCGTTCTGGAGCGAGAAGAGCACCTGGAACAGCGGCGATCGGCTGGGATCGCGCTCGGGCGAGATCGCCTGCACCAGGCGCTCGAAGGGCATGTCCTGGTGGGCGTAGGCGCCGAGGCACGTGGCCTTCACCTGCGCGAGGAGGACGCGGAATGGCGCCTCGGGATCGACCTCGGCGCGGAGGACGAGGGTGTTGACGAAGAAGCCGATCAGCGGCTCGGTCTCGGGGCGGGTGCGGCCGGCGATCGGCGAGCCGACGACGAGATCGTCCTGGCCGCTGCTGCGCGCGAGGAGCACAGAGGCCGCCGCGAGGAGCAGCATGAACAGGGTCACGCCCTCGCGCTGGGCGAGCTCGCGCAGCGCCGCGGAGAGCTCGGGCGAGAGGGTGAAGCGGCGCCACGATCCCGCGAGCGAGGGCACCGGCGGGCGCGGGCGATCCGTCGGGAGATCGATCGAGGCCGGCGCGCCGGCGAGGCGCTTTTTCCAGTACGCGAGCTGGCGATCGAGGGCGTCGCCGCCGAGCGCGTCGCGCTGCCACGCGGCGAAATCGCCGTACTGGATCGGGAGCTCGGGCAGCGGCGACGGCTGACCCGCGGCGAAGGCGTCGTAGAGCACGCCGAGCTCGCGCGCGAAGACGTTGCTCGACCACCCGTCGGACACGATGTGGTGCATCGCCGAGACCAGCACGTGCTCGTCGGGGCCGAGCCGGAGCAGCCGGGCGCGGAGGAGCGGCCCGCTCGCGAGATCGAACGAGCGACGCGACTCGAGCGCGATCTCGCGCCGCATGGCGAGCTCGCGCTCCGGCGGCGCGAGCGGCGAGAGATCAGTGATCGTGAGCGGGACGGCGACGCGCTCGTGGATCACCGTGATCGGCTGGCCTTCGAGCGACGAGAACGTGGTCCGCAGCGCCTCGTGGCGGCGGACGATCTCTTCCACCGCGCGCTGGAGCGCGTCGGTGGCGAGCGGGCCTTCGAGGCGAAGCGCCGCGGGGATCGCGTACGCGGCGCCGCCGGGCTCGAGCTGTTCGAGGAACCAGAGGCGCTCCTGACCGAACGAGAGCGGCGGCGGCCGATCTCGAGGGATCGCGGAGATCGGCTGCTTGGTCCCGTCGCTGGCCATCTGCGCGGCCTCGACGAGGAAGCGGCGGATGTCTTCCTTGCGAGCCTTGAGCTCGTCCTTGAGCTCCGGGGTCAGCGCGCCCTTGGGGGCGCTGAACTTCACGGCGTCGCCCTCCAGCCAGAGCTTCACGCCGAGGCCGCGGAGGTGAAGAAGAAACTCGATCTCGCTCACAGCTCGCCCTCTTCGATCTCGCTCTCATCGTGCGCCGACGGCTCCGCGGCGCCGGGCGGGCGCGCCCAGAGCACGGCCTGGATCATCGCCGACAGCCCGCCCAGCGTCCGCGCCTGGAACACGCCGGCGAGCGGGATCTCGACCGCAAGCGACTCGGCGATGCGGGCCACGACCTGGGTCGCGAGGAGCGAGTGGCCGCCGAGATCGAAGAAGTCGTCGGTCACGCCGACGCGCTCGCGTCCGAGCACGCGCTGCCAGATCGCGGCCACCGTCTCCTCGATCGCGTCGCGCGGCGCCACGTAAATCGCCTCGGCCGCGGGGCCGGTCTCGGGCGCCGGGAGCGCCTTGCGATCGACCTTGCCGTTGGGCGTCAGCGGCATCGCCGCCAGGATCACGTACGCCGTCGGGACCATGTAGCCGGGGAGCTTCTCGCCGACGAACGTGCGCAAATCGACTTCGTTCACCGGCCTTTCCGGCACCACCACCAGGTACGCGACCAGGCGCTTGTCGCCGGGCGTGTCCTCGCGGACGAGGGTCACGGCCTCGACGACGGCCGGGTGCTGCGCGAGCACCGCCTCGATCTCGCCGAGCTCGATCCGGTAGCCGCGGAGCTTGATCTGGAAGTCGAGGCGGCCGAGGAACTCGAGCGCGCCGCCTTCGCTCCACCGGCAGAGATCGCCGGTCTTGTAGAGCTTCGCGCCCGGCGTGAACGGCGAGTCGACGAAGCGCTCGGCCGTGAGCGCCGGTCTCTCGAAGTACCCGAGCGCGACGCCGTCGCCGCCGATGTGGAGCTCGCCGGGGACGCCGACGGGCACGGGCTGGAGCGCGCCGTCGAGCACGTAGACCTGCGTGTTGCCGATCGGTCGGCCGATCGGCACGACGCCCCCGCCGCCCTCGAGGCGCTGGATGCAGGACCAGATCGTCGTCTCGGTCGGGCCGTACATGTTCCACACCGAGGCCACGCGCGGCGCGAGCCGGTCGACCAGCTCGCGCGGCACGGCTTCGCCGCCGACGAGCACCTTGATCGGCGCCCCCTGCCAGCCGGTGTCGAGGAGCAGCCGCCACGTCGACGGCGTCGCCTGCATCACCGTGATTCCCTTGGAAACGAGGAGCTCTGCGAGGCGCGCGCCGTCGACCACCGCCGCGCGGCCGGCGATCTCGACGCGCCCACCGGCGACGAGCGGCAGGAAAATCTCGAGACCCGCGATGTCGAACGAGAGGCTCGTCACCGCGAGGAGTCGATCCGTCGCGGTGAACCCCGGCTCGGCGCGCATCGTCGTCAGGAAATTCGCGAGCGCGCGGTGCGGGATGCGCACGCCCTTGGGCTTGCCGGTCGAGCCCGACGTGTAGAGCACGTAGGCGATCGACCCGGCCGGGGCGACGCCTTCGAGGCGCGCGTCGCTCTCGTCGGCGATGGTCGGCCCGTCGGCGTCGAGCAGCACGTTGGCGCTGGCGATTCCCTCGATCTCGCTCGCGAGGCTCGCCTGGGTGAGCAGGAGCAAGAGCCCCGCGTCCGCCGCGATGAAGGCCAGCCGATCCTTCGGGTAGGTCGGATCGAGCGGCACGTACGCGGCGCCGGATTTGAGCACGGCGAGCGCGGCGACGACCATGTCGAGGCCGCGATCGGTGGAGATCCCGACGCGCGTACCCGGCCGCGCGCCGCGCCGCTTCAGGTAGCGCGCGAGCTGATTTCCCCGACGATCCAGCTCGCGGTAGGTGAGCTCGTGGCCGTCGCTGGCGAGGGCCACCGCGTCGGGCGTCGCGTCGGTCTGCGCCTCGACGAGGTGATGCACGCCGACGCGCGGGTACTCCCTCGCCGTCGCGTTCCAGGTCACGAGCATCCGCTCGCGCTCCGCCGCCGTCAGCAGCGGCAGCGCGCCGACAGGGGTCGCGGGATCGGCGACGATGCCCTCGAGCAGCGCGCGGAAATGCCCGAACAGCCGCTCGATCGTGGCCGGATTGAAGAGATCGAGCGAGTAGTCGATCGTGGCGTTGAGGCCGTTCTTGCTCTTGCCCATGGCGAGCGTGAGATCGACGGTGGAGACCGCGCTCTCGGCGCGCACGCCGCTGGTCTTCACGCCGGTGAGCGCGATGGTCTCCTTCGGCGCGTTCTGGAGGATGAACGAGACCTGGAACAGCGGCGATCGGCCGAGATCCCGCTCGGGGGCGAGCTCGGCGACGAGGCGCTCGAAGGGCATGTCCTGATGGGCGTAGGCGCCGAGGCAGGCGGCCTTCACCTCGCGCAGGAGCTCGCGGAACGGGCGCTCGCTCGACGGCCGCGCGCGGAGCACGATCGTGTTGAGGAAGAAGCCGATCAGACCCTCGGTCTCGGCCCGCGAGCGGCCTGCGATCGGCGAGCCGACGAGGATGTCCGTCTGCCCGGTGTAGCGGTGGAGCAGCACGTCGAACGCCGCGAGCAGCGTCATGAACAGCGTCGCGCCTTCCCTGCGCGCGAGGGCCTCGAGCGACGACGCGAGCTCGAGCGGGAGCACGATCGAGGCGCGCCCCGCGCGGTGGGATCGCAGCGGCGGGCGCGGCCGGTCCGAAGGCAAATCGAGGGTGTGCGGCGCCCCGGCGAGCTGGGTCTTCCAGTAGCCGAGCAGCTGCGCGAGCGCGTCGCCCTGGAGCCAGCGCCGCTGCCAGGCGGCGAAGTCGGCGTACTGGATCGGGAGCTCCGGCAGCGGCGACGGCTGGCCCGCCGCGAACGCGCGGTAAAGCGCCGTGAGCTCGCGGTTGAGGATCCCGTTCGACCAGCCGTCGCTGACGATGTGGTGGACCACGAGGAGCAACACGTGGTCCTCGGCCCCGAGCTCGAAGAGGCGGGCGCGCAGCAGCGGGCCGCGCCCGAGATCGATCGGCAGGCGCCCCTCGGCGACGACCTGCAGCCGCAGCGCAGCGTCACGCTCCGCAGCGGGCAACGACGTCAACGACGTCACCACCAGATCAACGTCGGCGACGGCGTGGACGACGCCGACCGGGCGCTGATCGACGACGGCCATCGTAGTGCGCAGGACCTCGTGCCGCCGCGTGAGCTCGCGCAGCGCGGCGGCGAGCGCGACGCGATCGAGGGCGCCCTCGAAGCGGACGCCGATCGGCATGTTGTAGGAGCGATCGTCGGGCTCGAGCTGGGCGAGGAACCAGAGGCGCTCCTGCCCGAACGAGAGCGGGCCGTACGAGCCGTGCTGACCGCGCGTGAGGGCCGGCGCGGCGAGCCCGCCGCCCGCGCTCATCGCGCTCGCGATCCGCGCCGCGAGCGCGGCCACGGTCGGCGCCTCGAACATCGCCGCGAGCGGGATCTCCACCTGGAACGTGGCCGCGATCCGCGCCTTCACTTGCGCGGCGAGCAGCGAGTGGCCGCCCAGCTCGAAGAAGTCGGCGTCGGTCGAGACGTCGGCGATCTTGAGCACGTCGGCGAACATCCCGGCGAGGGCCTCCTCGACGGGACCGCGCGGCGCGACGTGCGCCCTCGGCTCGATCGTCGTCGCGTTCGGCGCCGGCAGCGCCCGGCGATCGATCTTGCCGTTGGCGGTGAGCGGCAGGGCGGCGAGCGTCACGAACGCCGACGGGATCATGTAGTCGGGCAGCGTTTGCTTGAGCAGAGCTCGGAGATTGGCGGCGGGGATCTCGCTCTCGACGACCAGGTACGCGACGAGGCGCCGGTCCCCCGGGGTGTCTTCGCGCGCCGCGACGACGACCTGACGTGCCGCAGGATGAGCGGAGATCGCGGCCTCGATCTCGCCGAGCTCGACACGGAAACCCCTGATTTTCACCTGAAAATCTAGCCGGCTCAGGAACTCGAGCGCGCCGTTCGCCCGGAAGCGACAGAGATCGCCGGTGCGGTAGAGCCGCGCGCCTTGCACGAACGGCGACGCGATGAAGCGCTCCGCCGTGAGCGCCGGGCGATCGAGGTAGCCGAGCGCGACGCCCTCGCCGCCGATGTAGAGCTCGCCGGGGACGCCGATCGGGACCGGGCCTCCCGCCGCGTCGAGCACGTAGACCTGGGTGTTGGCGATGGGGCGACCGATGAGCACCGCGCCGTCGCCGAGATCGAGGCGCTGCACGCAGGACCAGATCGTAGTCTCGGTCGGGCCGTACATGTTCCACACCGAGGCTGCGCGCGGGACGAGCCGGTTGACGAGCTCGCGCGGGACGGCCTCGCCGCCGACGAGGATCTTGATCGCGGCGCCCGGCCAGTCCGCGTCGAGCAGCAAGCGCCAGGTCGACGGCGTCGCCTGCATCACGGTGATCGCGCGCTCGTCGATGATCCGCGCCAGCGCCGCGCCGTCGGTCGTCGCCGCGCGGCTCGCGATCTCGACGCTGCCGCCGGTGGTGAGCGGCAAGAAGAGCTCGAGCCCCGCGATGTCGAACGAGAGGCTGGTGACGGCGAGGAGCCGATCCGACGCGTGGAAGCCCGGCTCCCGGGCCATCGACGCGAGGAAGCTCGCGAGGGCGCGGTGCGGGACGCTCACGCCCTTGGGCTTGCCGGTCGAGCCCGAGGTGTAGATCACGTACGCGGCCGACTCCGGATCGATCACGCCCTCGAGGCGCGCGTCGCTCTCGTGGGCGATCGTCGGCCAGTCGGCGTCGAGGCAGATCTGCGCGGGGGCGAGGGGCGCGAGCGGGGCCGCGAGCGCCCGCTGCGTGAGCAAGAGCGGGATGCCGGCGTCGGCCGCCATGAACGCCAGGCGATCCATCGGGTACGACGGATCGAGCGGCACGTAGGCGGCCCCGGCCTTCATTGTCGCGAGCGTGGCGATCACCAGATCGAGCGAGCGCTCGACGGCGACGCCGATCCGCGCGCCGGGCGCGACGCCGCGCTTTTGCAGGGCGCGCGCGAGCTGCGTGCTGCGGCGATCGAGCTCGGCGTAGGTGAGCGTGCGGCCCTCGAAGGCGACGGCGACCGACGCGGGCGCGCGATCGGCCTCGGCCTCGAAGAGGTGATGGACAGCGACGCGCGGGAAGGCGGTCGCCGTGTCGTTCCAGTCGACGAGGAGGCGCCGACGCTCGGGCTCGGACAGCAGCGGCAGCGCCCCGATCGGCGTCTCCGGCGCGGACGCGATACTCGCGAGCAGCGTCTGGAGGTGGCCGACCAGGCGCTCGATGGTCGCGTCGTCGAAGAGATCGGTCGCGTACTCGAACGTGCCCGCGAGGCCCGTCGCGGTCTCGGTCATCGCCAGGGTCAGATCGAACTTGGTCGAGACGATCTCGATCCCGGCGCCGCGCGCGCGGAGCTCGCCCATCTTCACGGCCTCGATCGGCACGTTGTGGAGCGTGAACATCACCTGGAAGAGCGGCGTCACGCTCGCGTCGCGGGTGCGGGAGAGCTCGGCGACGAGGCGCTCGAAGGGCATGTCCTGGTGGGCGTAGGCTCCGAGGCAGGTCTCGCGCACGCGATCGAGCAGGCCCTCGAAGGTGAGCTCGGGCGTGATCTGGGTGCGGAGCACGAGCGTGTTGAGGAAGACGCCGACCATCCGCTCGGTCTCGGCGCGGCCGCGGTTGACCGCCGGCATGCCGACGACGACGTCGGTCTGCCCCGTGATGCGGTGGAGCAGCGCGTCGAACACCGCGAGCAGCGTCATGTACAGCGTGACGCCCCGGCGCCGCGCGAGATCGACGATCGCCCGGGAAACGTCGGGCGAGACGCGGAACCCGCGGCGACCACCCCGGTGCGACGGGACCGGCGGCCTGGGCCGATCCGTCGGCAGATCGAGCACCTCGGGCGCGCCGCCGAGCTGCTGCTTCCAGTACGCGAGCTGCCGATCGAGGACCTCGCCGGTGAGAAAGCCACGCTGCCATGCGGCGTAGTCCGCGTACTGGACGGGCTGCTCGGGCAGCGTCGCCGCGCGCCCCGCGACCGCGGCCTCGTAGAGCGCCCCGATCTCGCCGCGGAGGATCCCCAGCGTCCACGCGTCGACGACGATGTGATCCATCGTCAACGCGAGCAGGTGATCGTCCACGCCGAGGGCGAAGACCCGGGCGCGGAGCAGCGGGCCGCGCGCGAGCTCGAGCGGCGTGCGCATGTCCATCGCCAGCTGCCGGCGCACCTCGCGCTCGCGCAGCGCCGGATCGGCCTCCGCGATCGACGTGAACGAGAACGGCACCGGCATCTCGGCGTGGATCACCGCCGAGGGCCCGTCGTCACCCTGAACGAACGTGGTGCGCAGGACCTCGTGGCGCGCGACCAGCGCGTCGAGCGCCTGCACGAGCGCGCCGCGATCGAGCGCGCCCTCGATCCGCATCGTCAGCGGCACGACGTACGAGGGATCTCCGGGCTCGAGCTGCGCGAGGAACCACAGGCGCTCCTGCGCGAACGAGAGCGCGAGCGGCCCGCCACGAGGCACGGGGACGATCGGCGGGACCACCGCGTGCTCACCGCCCATCGCGCCCTCGACGCGCGCGGCGAGCTCGGCCACCGTCGGCGCCTCGAACAGGGCCCGCAGCGGCAGCTCCACGCCGAACGACGCGCGGATCCGCGCGATGGCCTGCGCCGCGAGGAGCGAGTGCCCGCCCAGCTCGAAGAAGCCGTCGCGCGCCCCCACGTCGCCCCGTCGCAAGAGCTCGGCGAAGATCGCCGCGAGGCCTTCTTCCACCGGGCCGCGCGGCGCCACGTGATCGCGCGCCTCGATCGTCACCGCGTCCGGCGCGGGCAGTGCGCGGCGATCGATCTTGCCGTTGGCAGTGAGCGGGATCGACGGGAGCGTCACGAACGCCGCCGGCACCATGTATTCGGGCAGCCGGTCTTTCAGGTGCGCGCGGAGATCGCTCGCCGAAGGCGCGACGTCGGCGACGACGAGGTAGGCGATCAGCCGTTTGTCGCCCGGCGCGTCCTCGCGCACGATCACCGTCACCTCGCGCACGCCGGGGTGCTGCCCGAGGACGGCCTCGATCTCGCCGAGCTCGATCCGGAACCCGCGGAGCTTCACCTGCTGATCGAGGCGGCCGAGGAAGGCGATCGTGCCATCCGGGAGCCAGCGGACGAGATCGCCGGTGCGGTAGAGGCGCGCCTCCGGCCGCGCGCCGAAAGGATCGACGACGAAGCGCTCGGCGGTGAGATCCGGGCGGCCGAGATAACCACGCGCCACGCCGTCGCCGCCGACGAACAGCTCGCCGGGGACGCCGATCGGCACCGGCGCCATCGCGGCGTCGAGCACGTACGCGCGGGTGTTGGCGATGGGCTTCCCGATCGGAATGGATCCCACCGTGTCCGCGGGGGACACGGTGTGGCACGTCGTGAACGTCGTCCCCTCGGTGGGACCGTAGCCGTTGATCAGGCGAACGCCGGGCAGCTCGGCGAGGGCCTTCTTGACGTGGGGGACCGAGAGCGCGTCGCCGCCGGCGAGGAGCTGCCGCAGCGGGCGGAGGCCCGCGACGTTGCTCTCGACCATGGCGTTGAAGAGGCCCGCCGTGAGCCACAGTGTGGTGATCCCGTGCGCGGCGATCAGCGCGCCGATCTCCGCGAGCGAGGGCGCCTCGGGGGGCGCGACGACGAGGCGGCCGCCGTTGAGGAGCGGGCCCCAGATCTCGAGCGTCGCGGCGTCGAAGGCGATCGGCGCGAGCTGGAGGAAGACCTCGTCAGCGCCGAAGCGCGCGAAGTCCGCGCCCTTGACGAGGCGGACGACGCCGCGATCGGGGACCGCGACGCCCTTGGGAACGCCGGTCGAGCCCGAGGTGAACATCACGTAGGCGAGGCTGTCGCCGTCGCGCGAGACCACCGGCGCGACGTCGCTCGCGGTGTCGACATCGCGCGCCACGTCGAGGCGCAGCAGCGTCGCGCCCCCGAGATCGAGCTCGTCCGGCAGGGCGCCGGCCGCGACGACCAGCTTCGCCGCGGTGTCGCGCAGCATGAACGCCAGGCGATTTGCAGGGTAAGCCGGCTCCAGCGGGACGTAGGCGCCGCCGGCTTTGAGGATGGCCAGCGTCGCGACGACCATCGCGATCGATCGCGGCGCGTAGAGTCCGACCGTGTCGTCGAGGACCACGCCGCGCGCGATCAGGGCGTGCGCGAGGCGGCTCGAGCGGCGATCCAGCTCGCCGTACGTGAGCGATTCGTCGCCGAAGATCACCGCGACGGCGTCGGGCGAGCGCCGGGCTTCGACGGCGAAGAGCGCGGGGATGCTCGCGTCGCGCGGGTACGCGGCGTCGGTGCGGTTCCACTCCACGACGACGCGCTCTCGCTCCTCGTCGCTGAAGATCGGCAGCGCGCCGATCGGCGTCGCCGGAGCCGCGACAACACCTTCGAGCAGGATGCGGAAGTGCTCGAGGAGCCGCTCGATCGTGGAGCCGTCGAAGAGATCCGCGTTGAAGACGATCGACGCGATCAGGCCCTTCGGGCCCTCGGCCATCGCCAGCGAGAGATCGAGCTTGGCCGGCGTGCGCTCGGTCCCGGTCGGTCGCACCTCGAGGCCGCCGAACGACGTATGCGCCTCCGACGGCGCGTTCTGGAGGACGAACATCACCTGGAAGAGCGGCGTGCGGCCGAGGTCGCGGTCGGGCGCGATCTCCTGCACCAGGCGCTCGAACGGCAGATCCTGGTGAGCGTAGGCGCCGAGGCAGGTCTCCTTCACGCGCGCGAGGAGCTCCGTGAACGTCATCGATCCGGCGAGCTCCGTGCGGAGCGCGAGGGTGTTGATGAAGACGCCGATCAGCGCCTCGGACTCGGCCTGGGTGCGGTTGGCGATCGGCGTGCCGACGACGACGTCGTCCTGCCGCGCGTGGCGGTGGAGCAGCACGTCGAAGGCCGAGAGCAGGACCATGAAGAGCGTGGCGCCCTCGCGGCGACCGAGCTCCTTGAGGCCGCGGAGGAGCGCCGGGGCGAGCGTCTCGACGCGGCGATCTCCGCGCGCGGTCTGCACCGGCGGGCGCGGGCGATCGGTCGGGAGATCGAGGGCGACGGGCGGGCTGGCGAAGCGGCCCTTCCAGTACGCGAGCTGCCGGTCGAGGGCCTCGCCCCGGAGCCAGGCGCGCTGCCACGCGGCGTAGTCGCCGTACTGGAGCGCGAGCGCCGGGAGCGGCGCGGGGCGGCCCGCGGCGAAGGCCTCGTAGAGCGCGGAGAGCTCGCGCAGGAGCACGCCGAGCGACCAGCCGTCGGAGACGATGTGGTGCATCGTCAGGAGCAAGACGTGATCGTCCGGCGCCAGCGCGAAGAGGCGGGCGCGGAAGATCGGGCCCGCCGCGAGATCGAACTGTCGCTCGACCTCGGCGGAGATCGCGGCGCGGAGGGCCGCGGCGCGCTGCGCTTCGGGCAACGTCGACAACGACGTCAACGGTAGGTCCGCGGAGGAGCCATCGTGGACGACGGCGACCGGGCGGCCCTCGATCATCGGGTACGCGGTGCGCAGGATCTCGTGGCGGTCCACGATCGCGGCGATCGCTCGCGCGAGCGCGTCGACGTCGAGGCCGCCGCCGAGGCGGAGCGAGACCGGCACGGCGTACGACGCGCTGCCGGGCTCGAGCTGATCGAGGAACCACAGGCGCTCCTCGGCGAACGAGAGCGCGCGCGTGGGCTCGGGGACCCGCGCCGTGAGGCGGGGCGTCGAGGTCCCCTGCCCGGCGCGGAGCGCCTGCTCGATCCAGCGCGAGAGCTCGGCCGGCGTCGAGGCTTCGAAGAGGGCGCGGAGCGGGATCTCCACGCCGAACGAGGCGCGGGCGCGGGCGACGACCTGGGTCGCGAGGAGCGAGTGGCCGCCGAGCTCGAAGAAGCCGTCATGGGCGCCGACCTGATCGGCCGCGACGCGCAGCACCTCGGCGAAGATCGCGGCGATCCCTTCTTCGAGCGGGCCGCGCGGGGCGACGCGCGCCTTGTCGGCGAGCGCGCTCTCGCCCGGCGCCGGGAGCGCGAGGCGGTTGACCTTGCCGCTCCCCGTGAGCGGGAGCGCGTCGAGGACCACGAAGACCGCGGGCACCATGTACTCGGGCAGGCGATCCTTGAGGAAGGCACGGAGCTCGGCGGCCGACGGCGGCGCGCCGCTCGGGACGAGGTACGCGACGAGGCGCTTGTCGCCGGGCGCGTCCTCGCGGGCCACGACGACCACGTCGCGCACCGACGCGTGCTGGCCGAGGAGGACCTCGATCTCGCCGAGCTCGACGCGGAAACCCCTTATTTTCACCTGCAGATCGGCGCGACCGAGGAACTCGATCGTCCCGTCCGCGAGCCAGCGCGCGACGTCGCCGGTCCTGTACACGCGCGCGGTGGGATCGTCGCTGAAGGGATCGGGGAGGAAGCGCTCGGCGGTGAGATCCGGGCGACCGAGGTAGCCTCGCGCGACCGCGACGCCGCCGAGGAAGAGCTCGCCGCGCACGCCGACGGGGACCGGCTCGCGGTGGGCGTCGAGGAGGTACGCGCGGACGTTGGCGATCGGCTTGCCGATCGGCGGGAGCGCGGGCCACGTCGACGGATCACCCGAGAGAACGTGCTCGGTGACGACGTGCGTCTCGGAGGGCCCGTAATGGTTGCGGACGACGCAGCCGGGCAAATTGCGGAGCAGCTCGGCCACGCGCGCGGTGATCTGGAGGGCCTCGCCGGCGGGGACGATCTCGCGCAGCATCGTGGGCAGCGCCGCCGCGGTCACGGCCGCCTCGGCGAGCTGGTAGAGCGCGACCGGGGGGACGAAGAGGCGCTCGACGCGGCCGTCGATCAGGCAGCGCATCACGCGCTCGACGTCACGACGCGCGTCCTCGGCGATGAGCACCAGCGTGCCGCCGGAGGCCCAGGTGGTGAAGATCTCCTGGAAGCAGACGTCGAAGCTCGGCGACGCGAACTGGAGCGTGCGCATCGGTCCGGCGGAGTGGGCGCTCTGCCACGCGACGAGGTTCACGAGCGGGCGCTGCGTCATGGCCACGCCCTTGGGCTTGCCGGTCGAGCCCGAGGTGTAGATGGCGTACGCGAGGTGCTCGGGCGAGAGGCCCTGGCGCGAGGGCTCGGTGGTGGGCTCGACGGCGATCGCATCCCACCCGGTGTCGAGGCGGATCACCTGCGCGTTCGGCGCGGGCAGCTCGGCGGCGAGCGCCGCGGTGGTGAGCAGGACAGGGACGCGCGCGTCCTCGATCATGAAGGCCAGGCGATCGCGCGGGTACTCGGTGTCGAGCGAGACGTAGGCGCCGCCAGCCTTGAAAATGGCCAGGATCCCGACGACGAGCAGGATCGATCGCGGCACAGCGATGCCCACGAGCACGTCGGGCCCGACGCCGAGGCCGCGCAGGTGATTGGCCAGCTGATTGGCGCGCTGATCGAGCTCGCGGTACGAGAGGTCCTGTCCGTCGAACGAGACGGCGATGGCCGTCGGCGTCCTGGCGGCCTGCGCGGCGAAGAGATCAGGGACGGTGGCTTCCTTCGTCGGGTAGTCGACGCGCGTCGCGTTCCACGTTTCGAGGACCAGAGTCCGCTCGTCGGCTCCGAGCATCGGCAGGGCGGAGAGCGCTTGTCCAGGATCGGACACCGCGCCTTCGAGCAGGACGCGGAGATGGCCAATCATCCGCTCGATCGTGGCCTCGTCGAAGAGATCGGTGCTGTACTCGAACGAGCCGATCAGGCCAGTCGGAGACTCCGCCATCCAGAGCGTGAGATCGAACTTCGAGGTGGTCGCCGCCGCAGAGGCGCCGCGCAGCGTGAGGCCGGCGAGCTCCATCGGGCCGACGGGCGCGCCCTGGAGCGTGAACATCACCTGGAAGAGAGGGGTGCGGCCGAGATCGCGCTCGGGCTCGAGCTCGGCGACGAGGCGCTCGAAGGGCGTGTCCTGGTGGGCGTAGGCGCCGACGCACGAGGCCTTCACGCGGTGGAGGAGATCGCGGAACGTCGCGCCCTCGGGGATCGTCGCGCGCACCACGAGGGTGTTGAGGAAGAAGCCGATCAGCCCCTCGGTCTCGGTGCGGGTGCGGTTGGCGATCGGCGTCCCGACGACGAGATCGTCCTGCCCGCTGTGGCGGTAGAGCAGCGCGTCGAAGCCCGCGAGGAGGAGCATGAACAGCGTCACGCCCTCGCGCCGCGCGAGGTCCTTGAGCGAGGCCGTGAGCGCGGCCGCGAGGCCGAACGCGCGCCGCGCGCCGCGGTGGGTCTGCACCGGCGGGCGCGGGCGATCGGTCGGCAGATCGAGCGCGCGCGGCGCGCCGGCGAGGTGCTGCTTCCAGTAGGCGATCTGCCGATCGAGGGCCTCGCCGGTGAGCCAGGCGCGCTGCCACTGCGCGTAGTCGGCGTACTGGATCGGCAGGTCGGCGAGGGGCGAGGGGCGACCCGCGACGAAGGCGCCGTAGAGCGCGCCGATCTCGCGGAGGAAGATGCCGTTCGACCACCCGTCGGAGGCGATGTGGTGCATCGGGTAGAGCAGCACGTGGTCGGCCTCGGCGAGGCGGATCAGGCGCGCGCGGAGCATCGGCCCGGCCGCGAGATCGAAGGGTCGACGGGACTCTTCGGTCACCTCGCGGCGCATCGCGGACTCGCGCTCTTCGGCCGGCAATGCCGTGAAATCGAGCACCGACCACGCGAGCGTCATCCCGGCGTGGATCACCTGCACCGGGCGCCCCTCGATCGAGGTGAACGTGGTGCGCAGGACCTCGTGGCGCGCGAAGATCTCCGCGAGCGCGCGGTGGATCGCGTCCTCGTCGAGGGCGCCCTCGACGCGCACCGCGCCGGGGATCACGTACGACGATCCGGGCTCGAGCTGATCGAGGAACCAGAGGCGCTCCTGCGCGAACGAGAGCTGGAGCTCGCCGCCCCGCGACGCGCGCCCGAGCGGCGGCGCGACGACGCCGTGGCCCGCTTGCAGCGCCGTGGAGACGCGCTCGGCCAGGGCAGCGACCGTGGGCGCCTCGAAGAGGCTCTGCAGCGGCAGCTCGACCTGGAGGGCGCCGACGATCCGCCCCATCACCTGCGTGGCGAGGAGCGAGTGGCCGCCGAGATCGAAGAAGTTGTCGTGAATGCCGAGCTCGGGGAGATCGAGGATCTCGGCCCAGATCCCGGCCAGGACCTCTTCGACAGGGTTCCGCGGCGCAACGATGGCGCCGTCGACGCCGGCGCGGGCCTCGGGCGCGGGCAGCGCCGGGCGATCGACCTTGCCGTTCGACGTGAGCGGCATCGCTGCGATCGCCACGATCGCCGTCGGCACCATGTACTCGGGCAGCCGCTCGGCGAGGAAGCTCCGCAGCTCGGCGGCGTCCGGCGCGGGCTCGTCCGCGGCGACGATGTACGCGACGAGGCGCTTGTCGCCGGGCGTGTCTTCGCGCGCGATCACCACGGCCTCAGCCACCAGCGGGTGCTGGCCGAGCACCGCCTCGATCTCGCCGAGCTCGATCCGGAAGCCGCGGATCTTCACCTGATGATCGATGCGCCCGAGGAACTCGAGATCGCCGCTCGGCAGGTAGCGACAGAGATCCCCTGTTCTGTAGAGGCGCGAGGCCGCGTCGTCCGAGAACGGATCGGCGACGAAGCGCTCCTCGGTGAGGTCGGGGCGGTTGAGGTAGCCGCGCGCGACGCCGTCGCCGCCGATGTAGAGCTCACCGGAAACACCCACGGGAACAGGGCGTTTGCGCGCGTCGAGCACGTAGAGCCGGGTGTTGGCGATAGGCCGACCGATGGGGACGATGCCGCTCGGCGTGCCGCCTGCGGGCGCGTCGTGGACACAGCAGCCGACGACGGTCTCGGTCGGGCCGTACTCGTTGATCAGCCGCGTTTGCGGGGCGTTCTTGCGCCAGAAGGCCAGCGTCTCCCACGAGAGCGCCTCGCCGCCGATGACGAACGCAGAGGTGGCGCCGGCCGCGCGCTCGGCCGGGACGAGCTGGTTGAGCACCTCGAGGTGCGCGGGCGTGAGCTTGACGAGGCTGAAATTGCCGGGCTTCGCGAGCGCGGCGACGAGCGCCTCGATCTCGTTCTCCTCGGGCAGCAGCGTCACGGCGCGCCCGGTGAGCAGCGGCGCGAAGAACCCGGTGACGGTGAGATCGAAGGCGATCGACGAGTGGACCGGCGCGCCCTGCCCGGCGCCGGCGCGGTACGCGTCGATCGCCCACGAAAGGTAGTTCACGAGCCCGCGGTGCGGGATCATCACGCCCTTGGGCTTCCCGGTCGAGCCGGAGGTGTAGATGATGTACGCGAGGTTCGCGGGGCCGACGGCGCTGTCGGGGCGCGCGTCGCTTTCGAGGGAAATCATCGGCCAGTCGGTGTCGAGCTGCACCATCGCGCTCTGCACCGGCAGCTCGTCGCCGAGCTTCTCCTGCGTGAGCACGACGGCGACGGCGGAGTCCTCGAGCATCCACGCGAGGCGCTCGGTCGGGTACGACGGATCGAGCGGCACGTAGGCGCCGCCGGCCTTGAGGATGCCGAGGATGCCGACGGCCAGCGCGAACGATCGCTCGAGGCACAGGCCGACGAGGACGTCAGGCCCGACGCCGAGCTTCTGGAGGTAGCGCGCGACCTGGTTCGAGCGGCGATCGAGCTCGCGGTACGTGAGCGTTTCGTCCCCGAAAACGAGCGCGATCGCGTCGGGCGTGCGGTCCACCTGCGCCTCGAAGAGCGCGTGGACGGGCGTGTCCTTCGGGTAGTCCACGGCGGTGTCGTTCCACGCGACGAGGAGCTGATCGCGCTCCTTGCTCGTGAGGATCGCCGCCTCGGCGAGGGGCGCCGCCGGCTCGACGACCAGGCCTTCGAGCAGCGTCCGGTAATGCCCGAGCAGGCGCGCGATGGTCGCGGCGTCGAAGAGATCGGTGGCGTACTCGGCGGCGACGACGAGACCGCGCGGGCCCTCCGAGACGGCAAGCGTGAGATCGTATTTCGAGGTCGGGTTGTCGGCGCGGACGCCGCCGACCTTGGCATCGCCCTCGGCCGTGACGACCTCGCGAGCCTGGTTTTGCAGGGTGAAGAGCACCTGGAACAGCGGGGCGCGGCTGGGATCGCGCTCGGGCGCGAGCTCCTGCACCAGGCGCTCGAACGACATGTCCTGGTGGGCGTAGGCGCCGAGGCACGTCTCGCGCACGCTCTGGAGCAGATCGAGGAACGAGGCGTCTTCGTCGACCTTCGTGCGCAGGACGAGGGTGTTGATGAAGAAGCCGATGAGCCCCTCGGTCTCGGAGCGCGTGCGGTTTGCGACCGGCGTGCCGACGACGATGTCCCCCTGCCCCGTGTACCGGTGCAGCAGCACGTCGAAGGCCGCGAGGCACGCCATGAAGAGCGTCACGCCCTCGCGGCGGCAGAGCTCCTTCAAGGCCTTCACGACAGCGGGTGGGAGCACCATGCCGTCCCACGCGCCGCGGTACGACTGCGTCGGCGGGCGCGGGCGATCGGTCGGCAGATCGAGCGCAGGCGGTGCGCCTTCGAGCTGGGTCTTCCAGTAAGCGATCTGGCGATCGAGGACCTCGCCGTCGAGGAAGCGGCGCTGCCAGATCGCGTAGTCGGCGTACTGGATCGGGAGCTCGGGCAGCGACGCGGGCAGCCCCTTGCGGAAGGCCGCGTAGAGCGTGGCGATCTCGCGGTTCAAGATCCCGCGCGTGACGAAGTCGGACACGATGTGGTGCGTCGTCAACAGGAGGGCATGATCCTCGGCGTCGATGCGGAGCAAGCGGGCGCGGATCAGCGGCCCACGCGCGAGATCGAAGGCCCTCCGCACCTCGGCGGCGGCCTCGCGGCGCATCGCCGGCTCGCGCTCGGCGAGCGGGAGCGCCGTGAGATCCTCGAACGGGACGTCGAGCTCGAGATCGTCGTGGATGATCTGGACGGGCTTGCCGTCGCGGACCGCGAACGTCGTCCGCAGGACCTCGTGGCGGCGCGCGACCTCTCGCACGGCGCGCTGGAGCGCGGGCGCGTCGAGCGCGCCGGTGAAGCGCATCCCGAGCGGGACGTTGTAGAACGAGTTGCCCGGCTCGAGCTGATCGAGGAACCAGAGGCGCTCCTGCGAGAACGAGAGCGGGATCGGGACCGCGCCGTCCCGCGGGGCGCGGGCGATCGGCGGGATTTCGAGGCCTTCTCCCTCGCGGAGCGAGGCCTGGACGATCTCGGCGAGGCCCGCGACCGTCGGCGCCTCGAAGATGGCGCGGAGCGGGACCTCGGCGTTGAAGGCGTCGCGGGTGCGGGCGATGATCTGGATCGCGAGGAGCGAGTGGCCGCCGAGATCCGAGAAGCGGTCGTGGACGCCGACGCGGTCCTTCTCGAAGACGTCGGCCCAGATGCCGGCGATGACCTCTTCCACCGGATCGCGCGGGGCGACGAAGCCGTCGTCCGCGGCGACGGGCGCGGCGATCGCGCCGAGCGCGCGGCGATCGATCTTGCCGTTCGGCGTGAGCGGGATCGTTGCGATCGCAACGATCGACGCGGGGACCATGTAGTCGGGCAGGCTCTCGGCGAGGCGCGCAGCGAGGGCCCCGGCGTCGAACGCGGAGGCGCCGTCGGGCACCACGTAGCCGACGAGGCGCTTGTCGCCGGACGCATCCTCCTGCGCGAGGACGATCGCTTCTTTCACGCCGGGTGACGCGAGGAGCGCCGCCTCGATCTCGCCGAGCTCGATGCGGAAACCCCTTATTTTCACCTGAAAATCGATGCGCCCGAGGAACACCAGCGCGCCGTCCGGGAGCGTGCGCGCGCGATCGCCGGTGCGGTAGAGGCGCGCCCCCGGCCCGGGGCGGAAGGGATCGGCGACGAAGCGCTCGGCCGTGAGCTCGGGCTGGTTCAGGTAGCCGCGCGCGACGCCGGCGCCGCCGATGTAGACCTCGCCCGGCACGCCGATCGGCGTCGGCTGGAGCGACGGATCGAGCACGTAAACGCGGCTGTTGGGGAGCGGGCGCCCGAGCGGCACGATCGGCGCGGCGTCGCGCTGACCGCGCGTGACGGCGTGGGTGAGCACGCCGACCGTGGTCTCGGTGGGGCCGTAGTGGTTGAGGATCCGCGTGGCGGGCGCGAGCTTCTCGATCCGCGCGATGAGATCCCAGCTCGACGCTTCGCCGCCGAGGACGAGGAGCCTCCGCGGCAGGACGCGCTCGGGGTGCGCGCCGGAGAGCAGCGCCGCGAGGTGCGACGGGACGATCTTGAGGCAGTCGATCGCTTCACGCGTGAAGTACTCGCCGAGGCCGTCGGGATCGGTGGTTAGCTCCTCGGCGATCACGTGGAGCGTGCCGCCGAGGCAGAGCGGCGGAAAGAGCACGGTGTTGCCGAGATCGGCGGCGAACGTCGAGATGTGCGCGTAGCTCGCTGCGGCTGGCAGAGCCAGCCGCAGCGCCACGCCGCGCAGGTAGTTGACGAGCTGACGGTGCTCGATGGCGACGCCCTTGGGCTTGCCGGTCGAGCCCGACGTGAAGAGCACGTAGGCGAGGTGGTGATCGGCGACGTCGACGTCGGGGCGCGCGTCGCTCTCGGCGGCGAGGGCGTCCGCGTCGGCGTCGAGGCGCACGATCGAGAGCGCGAGGCCTGGAGCGTCGAGGCCCACGGCGAGCGCGGCCGCCGCCGTGACGACGACCGTGGATTTCGCGTCGACGAGGATCTGCGCGAGGCGCGGCTTCGGGTACGAGGGATCGAGCGGCACGTAGGCGCCGCCGGCCTTGAGGATGCCGAGGAGGCCGACGATCATCGCCGCGGATCGATCGGCGAGCAGACCGACGACGACGTCGGGCCCGACGCCGCGCGCGCGCAGGTGATGGGCGAGGCGGTTACTGCGCTGCTCGAGCTCGCGGAACGTGAGGCGCGCGCCGCCGGCGACCAGCGCCAGGGCGTCCGGCGTCGCGGAGGCCTGCTCCTCGAAGAGCTCGTGAACGCGCGCTTCGAGCGGGAAATCAGCCGCCGTTTGATTCCAGGTGACCAGGATCTCCTGGCGCTCGGCGTCGGCGAGGAGCGCGAGATCGCCGATGGCCTTCGCCGGCTCTTTCACGGCTCCTTCGAGCAGCAGGCGGAGCTGGGCGAGCATCCGCTCGACCGTGGCGCCGTCGAAGAGATCGGTGCTGTAGGCCAGCGAGCCGACGAGGCCGCCCGGCTCTTCGCGCATGATCAAGGTGAGATCGACCTTGGTCGTCGTCACCTCGGAGCCGAGGCCGCGGAGCGTGAGGCCGGGCATCGCCATCCCGGCGGTCGGGGTGTTCTGCAGGTTGAAAATCACCTGGAAAACAGGCGTTCGGCTCAGATCACGCTCGGGCGCGATCTCCTGCACGAGGCGCTCGAAGGGCATGTCCTGGTGGGCGTAGGCGCCGAGGCAGACGTCCTTCACGCGCGCGAGGAGATCCTTGAACGAGAGCTCGTCCGAGAGCTCGGTGCGGAGGACGAGCGTGTTGAGGAAGAAGCCGACCAGGCCCTCGGTCTCGGAGCGGGTGCGGCCCGCGATCGGCGAGCCGACGACCACGTCGCCCTGGCGCGTGATCCGGTGGAGCAGCACGTCGAAGGCTGCGAGCAGCGTCATGAAGAGCGTCACGCCCTCGCGGCGCGCGAGCTCTTTCAGGCCGCGGGTGAGCTCGGGGGACAGAGCGAGGATGCGGCGATCGCCGCGGTTGGTGCGCACGGCGGGGCGCGGGCGATCGGTCGGGAGATCGATGGCGCGCGGGGCGCCGTCGAGGCGCTGCTTCCAGTACGCGAGCTGGGCGTCGAGCGTCGGCCCTGAAAGCGAGGCGCGCTGCCACGCGGCGTAGTCGGCGTACTGGATCGGGAGCTCGGGCAGCGGCGACGGGCGGCCGGCGGCGAACGCGGCGTAGAGGGCGGCGATCTCGCGGTTCAAGATCCCGCGCGTCCAGGCGTCGGCGACGATGTGGTGGGTCGTCACCACGAGGACGTGATCGTCGTCGGCGAGCGCGAGGAGGCGCGCGCGGATCATCGGCCCCGCGGCGAGATCGAAGGGTCGGGCGAGCTCGGCGGCGATCTCGCGGCGCACGGCCTCGTCGCGCGCGGCGGGCGCGAGGGCGCGGAGATCCGTGAGCGGGAGCGGCAGCGGCGCGGCCGCGTGGATCACCTGGATCGAGCGGCCGTCAACGCTGGTGAACGTCGTCCTCAGCACCTCGTGGCGGCGCACGATCTCGGCGAGCGCGCGGGCGAGCGCGCCTCTGTCGAGCGAGCCGGCCATGCCGATGACCAGCGGGATGATGTACGAGACGTCGTCGGGATCGAGCTGGGCGAGGAACCAGAGGCGCTCTTGCCCGAACGACGCGAGGAGCTCGCCGTCGCGCGGGACACGGACGAGCGGCGCCGCGACGACGCGATGCACCGCGCGCAGAGCCTCGGCCACGCGCGCCCCGAGCTCGGCCGGCGTCGGCGCCTCGAAGACGGCCGCGAGCGGCAGATCGATGGCGAACGACGCGCGGATCCGGGAGATGGCCTGCGTCGCGAGGAGCGAGTGGCCGCCGAGCACGAAGAAGCCGTCGTGGGCGCCGACGCGCGAGGGCGGGAGCTTGAGGACCTCGGCGTAGATGCCGGCGATCGCCTCCTCGAACGCGTCGCGCGGGGCCACGTACACGCGCTCGGCGGCCGCGCCGAACTCCGGCGCCGGCAGCGCTTTGCGATCGATCTTGCCGCTCGACGTGAGCGGGAGGGCGTCGAGGATCACCAGCGCCGACGGCACCATGTACTCGGGCAAGCGACGGCCGAGCGCCTCGCGGATCGCCTCGACGTCGGGCGGGGTCGCGCCGGCGCCGGCGAGGTACGCGACGAGGCGCCGGTCGCCCGGGTTGTCCTCGCGCACGACGACGACGACCTCGCGCACGCCGTGCTGATCGGCGATCGCCGCCTCGATCTCGCCGAGCTCGATCCGGAAGCCGCGCAGCTTCACCTGGTGATCGATGCGGCCGAGGTACTCGATCGCGCCGTCCGGGAGCCAGCGCGCGAGATCGCCGGTGCGGTAGAGGCGGCCGTTCGGCGACGAGCCGAAGGGGTCGACGACGAAGCGATCGGCGGTGAGCTCGGCCCGCTGGAGGTAGCCGCGCGCGACCTGCACGCCGCCGATGTAGAGCTCGCCCGGCACGCCCTCGGGGACCGGGGCCCCGCCGGGATCGAGCAGGTAGATCGCGACGTTGGCGATCGGCTTGCCGATCGGCACGAACGCCGCTCCGGGCGCGCATGCCCAGGCGGTGACGTCGACCGCGGCCTCGGTGGGGCCGTAGAGGTTGTGAAGCGCCGCGGCGGGCAGGCGCGAGGCGAGGCCGTCGACCATCGCCGGGAGCAGCGCCTCGCCGCTGGCGAAGACGCGCACGAGCGACGTGCAGGCTTCGATCCCCGGCTCGGCGAGGAAGACGGCGAGCATCGACGGGACGAAGTGGAGAGTGGTGATCCCGCGCGCGCGGATCAGCGCCGCGAGGTAGCTCGGATCCTTGTGGCCGTCGGGCTTGGCGATCACGAGCCGCGCGCCGAACATCAGCGGCCAGAAGAGCTCCCACACCGAGACGTCGAAGCTGAAGGGCGTCTTCTGGAGGACGGCATCCGCGGCGGTGAGGCGATACGCGTCCTGCATCCACGAGAGACGATTGAGGATGCCGCCGTGCTCGTTCATCGCCCCCTTGGGGCGCCCCGTCGAGCCCGAGGTGTAGATGACGTAGGCCAGGTGGTGGAGGCCGAGAGCACCACGTTCGAGCCTTGATTCAGGCTCTTTTTCGATCTGCGACCACCCGGTGTCGAGGCGCAGCTCCTCGGCGCCGTGGGGAGGGAGCGCGGCCTCGACGTGGGCCTGCAGGAGCACGACGCGGACGCGCGCGTCGTCGAGCATGAAGGCCAGGCGATCCTTCGGGTACTCGGGATCGAGCGGCAGGTACGCGCCGCTGGCCTTGAGCACGGCGAAGAGCGCGACGACGAGCTCGATCGATCGCTCGAGGCAGACGCCGACGATCACGTCGGGCCCGACGCCGCGCTTTCGCAGGGCGTGCGCGAGCTGGTTACTGCGACGATCGAGCTCGCGGTAACTGAGCTCTTGCCCCTCGAAAACGAGGGCGATCGCGTCGGGCGCGCGATCGACCTGGGCCTCGAAGATCTCGTGGATGAGGCGATCCTGCGGGTAGTCCGCGCGGGCGCCGGCGAGATCGTGGAGCAGGTGCCGGCGCTCCTCGTCCGGGAGCAGCGAGAGCTCCGCGAGGCGCGCGGCGGGGCGGGCGACGAAGCCCTGAAGGATCTGCTCGAGGTGACCGAGCATGCGCTTCACCACCGCATCGTCGAAGCGCCGGCGGTCGTAGCTCAGGTGCAGGGTCAGCGCGCGGCGGACGACGCCGAGCAGCGTGATCGGGAAATTCGATCGTTCGAAGGTGCGCGAGTCGGCGACGGTGAGGCCGCGCGAGCCCTGCTTGAGGGCCTCCTCGACCGGGTAGTTCTCGAAGACGACCAGGCTCTCGAAGAGCTGCGTCCCGCGCGGCACCGCGCTCCACCCCTGCACGTCGACGAGCGGCGTGTGCTCCCAGTCGCGGAGCACCGTCTGGCGCTGGTGCAGCTCCTTCAGCCAGGGCTACCGCGAAGCCGCAGCCGCGCCGCGGCCGCCGACGGTGGTGACCGAGGAACGTGCGCGCTCGATCATCAGCCGCAACGACTCGCCGGACATCCCGTTCGAACAATCGATCAATCCGTATCGCGGCTGCGAGCACGGCTGCGTGTATTGCTACGCGCGGCCCTCGCACGCTTATCTCAATCTTTCCGCCGGCATCGATTTCGAGACCCGGCTGTTCGCGAAGACGAATGCGGCGGAACTGCTCTGCGGTGAGCTCGGCAAGCGCGGCTATGTGTGTTCGCCGATCAACCTCGGCGCGAATAC
>JANYGI010000134.1 GCA_025362495.1 Byssovorax sp.
CTTCCCCTTCCCGCCCTTCCCCTTCCCTCCCCCACCCCCACTCACCAGCGCCTCGAACGCCCCCCTTACCCCCGCCTCCTTCGCAAACTCCATCACCCCGGCTCCCACCACGAAGTCCACGGCCGCCAGGATCCGATTCGCCGTCCGATTCCGCTCCTTCGTCGCCCCCGGCGCCGCGGCCCTCTTCCCCTCCTGCGCCCCATCCGCCGCCGTGATCTCCGCCAGATCCTCCGCCAGCGCGACCAGATCCTTCTGCAGGATCCCCAGCTCCGCGGCCTCCGCCGGCTTCTCCCCCGCCCGCTTCAGGATCAGCGAAATGGCAGCCGCCACCTGCTTCACCACCTTCTCACTCGTCTTCGCCCCCACCCCGTAGCCCGCCCGCACATCGGCCGCCGCCCCGCGCCGCACCACCGAAGTCCGGATCGCCGTCACCAGCAGATACCCCTGCGCCAGCGCCTCGTTCTGGCTCTTCGTCGCCGTCTTGGCGTTCGAGCGCGTCACCAGCGCCCCGGGGACATCCACCCCGAGCTTCTGCAAGTCCGCCGTCAAGCCATCCAGCGTCCCCGCCGGTAAGCGAGGCTCCAGCGCCGCCTGATGCATTTGCGCCAGCGCCAGCGCCTTCAGCCCCCGCTGCGTGACGGCGCTGAAGTCGTGATTCGGATGCCCATCCTTCTTCGCGTTCGCCATGTCACCCCGGGCGCGAGCGTGCCCACCCATCGGCACCCCCGCGCCCGGCGAGGGTAGCGAGGACGTAGCCTGTGTCACTACGCAAAATCACGTACCGGCCGAAATAAATCCTCTCCCGACGCCACACCCACCAGCGCCCACACGCTCCTCACCACGCCCGAAGCCGCCTTCGCCATACCCGACACGGCCTTCGCCACGACCGAAACTGCCTTCGCCACGCCCGACACGGCCTTCGACATGCCCGACACGGCCTTCGCCGAGCTCGACGGCATCTTCACCGATCCGGGCACCTCACTCGCATCGCCGGACGTTCCGTACGCCGCCCCCGAGGCGACACGCGCAGCCTTCAGCAGACCATCCGCCGCGTCCCACCGCTCGTTCGCCTCGTGCCGCGCCACCGTCGCTTCGGCCCACCCCTCAGCGCCCCCCTCGACGCTCGAATTCGATTGCCCCCGCCCGCCAGAGCCTGTTCAACCCACCCTGGACCCTGCGAACCATGCCCGACCGCGCCGCCGCCCCTCACGACGATCCCCTCTTCGACCGCACCCGCGAGCTCGCCGAGGCTCGCGCGTCGATCGCGCACCTCCAGGTCGAGAATGTCGCCCTCCGCGCCCGGCTCCAGGCGCTCGTTCCCGGCGATCTGCCCGCCCCCGCGCTCCTCCCGCCGCCCGCCGCGCCGCTCGTCTCGCCCACCGCCTACCGCAGCGAGGATGCCGACCGCCGCCTCGACCGCGAGCTCGACGAGGCCAATCTGCAGCTCGTCAATCTGGGCATGGACAATGCCATCCTCCGCGACCGCGCCGAACCCCTCGAGCGCGCCCGCCTGCGCCGGCTCCGCAGCGTGGCCGCCCCCCTCGCCGCTGCCGCCGGGGTCGGGTTCCTCTGGTTCGTCACCGGCAACGTGTTCATCCTCGTCCCGGCGCTGATCCTTCTCCTGATGCTCCGCGGGCTCCTCCGCCTCATCGACACCATCAAGCCCAGCGATCCCGGCTCTCGCACGCCCCCGCAATTGCCTCCCCCGGGCATGGGCCTGTAACGCAAGAGCCCTGACGCCTGGGCGAGACGGGCGGAGTCGCCGTCCTCGCCTCACCCCCCACTTTTGCGCTTCGCCAGCCGGTGCGCCCTTCGCTCCTTGGCCTCCACGGCATACCGCCGGTCCACCTCCGTCACCATCTCCACCGCTCTCACCGCCGCCGGCTTCAACCCCTCATCCACCGCCACGAACGTCAAGAACGCTGAGACACACGGCCAGATCTCCCCGGTCACCGCGTCTTCCCCCTCGGCCACCACGTGCAGCTCCAGCGAGGTCCGGAACGTGGCAGTCACCCGCGCGCTCAGCCGCACCACCTGACCCACCTTGATCGGCCGCTCGAACGACAGCTCATCCACCCCGGCGGTGATCACCACCCGCCCCGTGTGCCGCTGAGCGCAGATCGCGCCGCAGAGGTCCATCCAGGCCATGATCTGCCCGCCAAACACGCTCCCCAGCGCGTTGGCGTGAGTCGGCAAGACGAACTCGGTCATCGTGGTGAGCGAAGCCGAGACGGGGCGCGGGGCGAGCGGGCTCTCATTCATCACCCTGCCCATTACCACACCCCGAGCCCCGCTTTCACCCCCTCCGATACTCGCCCGCCTCCCATCTCCATCGGCCTCGGCGGGGCCCCGCAGCTCATCCTTCATGGCATCGTGAACCCGAAGCAGATGTCTTCTCTCCTGGGCGTCGGGTGCGCCACGAGCGGCGCGCTCGCGGACGGCGTCGCGCTCGGCTCCGGCAAATACCTCGTCGCCAGCTCGATCTCGATGGCCAGCTCGTGCGGCCCATCCGACCCTCCCGCGCCGACGTCGGCCGTGGAGCTCCTGCTGGTCGATGTCGTGAACGAAGCCGTGAACGGCCTTGGCGGCTACGCCGAGATCGGTCCGGTGGAGTCGCTCACCCTGGTCGCGCGCCCGGGTGGAGGCGCCTGGCTCGGCTTCGGTTACACGTCGACGGCAGCCGGAGGCGTGAGCCGCAACTACCGCGTCGCCGCCTACGACGCCGACGGCGTGCCCCTCGGCGACGGGCCCAGCTTCTTCACCTCGGGCCCCATCCCCACGACCGCGCCAATCGCCTACAGCCTCGCCGCGAATGGCGGCCTCCTCGCCCAGGCGCGCGTCGTGACGCCGGACGCCCTGCCGGGCGGGCTGCTCGAGCTGATGCTCAGCGCCGACATGCCCTGTGATGACGGGGGCCCGAAGACGTGTGCTCTGGCGAAGTCAGCGTCGCTCTCGCTGAAGACCCTGCCTGGCAACCACGTCCCCGCGAGCGCGGCGTCACTGGCCGTCTCCCCGGATGGCCAGTCGGTCCTCGTGGCGTTCGTCGAGGGCAATGGCACCACGACCGAGCCGACGATGACGCTCGCCCGCGTCGACTGCGCAGCGCTGGAGTGAACTGCTCGGGGCGCGACGGGGAGACCGCTTTACCGATCTCCCCGTCAACCCACCTCCCTCAATCCCCCGTGCTGGTCCCGCTGTCGCTGTCCGGCGGATCCGGCGGATGCACATGCTCCGCCTCGGCCCCCGTCGGCTCCTCATCGAAGCTGCTCCCCGACGAGATCTGCAGCCGCGTGAACACCGCATCCGCGCGCGAATTCATCGCCTCGGCCTCGCGCAACGATGCGTGATCATCCGCCGTCTCATCCATCGTCATCAGGAACCGCGCATAGACCTTGAAGGTCCGCGCCAGCTCGAGCTCGTTCCCCGTCTGCTCGAAGATGCTCGCTGCGCGCGCGAAATACTCCCGCGCGCTCCCGGTGTGCGCGCTGCCCCAGCCGCCGGCGGCCGTGATCTCGCCCAGCGTCCGCAGCGCCATCCCGAGGTGCACCTTGCTCCGCACCGCGGCGAACAGATCCACCGCGCGACCGATGCAATCGCGCGCGCGCACCAGATCCCCGTGGAGCAGGTACGCCTTCCCGAGGCCACGCAGCGTCTCGGCCAGACCGATCTTGTCGCCGAGCTCGTCGCAGAGATCCTCGGCCTGCTCCAGCACCTCGATCGCCTGACCCGGCGATCCGTTGCGATAGTGCACCTCGCCGATGTTCGTCAGCACCAGAGCCGTCTTGTTGCGGTCCCCGATCTGCTTCGCCACCTCGAGCGCCTCGTTGAAGAGCTTCAATGCGCCCGAGAAATCCCGCTGATCTTGCAGGATCGTCCCGAGGTTGTTCAGCGTCGTCACCACGCCGACGAGGTCCCCGATGTCGCGCCGGATCGAGAGCGACTGCTCGAACGCGTCGAGAGCCTGCTTGAACTTCCCCGAGTCCTGGAGCACGAGGCCCATGTTGTTGAGCGACAGCGCGATCGAGCGACGATCCGCGAGCCGACGCCGGCGCGCGAGGCCATCGCGCAGCGCCACCAGGGCCAGCTCGTACTCGCCCTTCAGCCAGTGGAGCTTGCCGAGATCATCGATGCTCGACGCCACGCCGCGCTCGTCGCCCTCCGACGAGAACAGCTCCATCGCCGTCGTGAGGTGCTTCGCCGAGTCTTCGAGCGAGCCGATGTCGCGGTAGACGCGGCCGATCCGGTTGTGCGCCGCGCCGCCCTTGCGCCGCAGATCGAGCCGGTACGCCAGCGTCAGCATCTCGCGGAACGCCGCCAGCGCGTCGTCGATCCGCCCCACGAGCTGGAGCGTGTCGCCGTAGTTGTGGAGCGCGTCGATGCGCCGCGCGACGTAGCCCTCGCCCAGCAGATCGAGGCCCGTCTGGTAGTACTCCGACGCGCGCGCCGCCGCGTAGCGCGCCCGCGCGAAGTCACCCGCCTCCAGGTACGCGAGCCCCGCGCGCACGGCGTCGCCGGCCTTCTCGCGGTGATCGGCGAGCATCGCCAGGTACTCCTCGCCGCTGCGCACCGCCTCCTGCTGATCCATCCAGTCGGCGATGCCCTGGTGATACCGCCGCAGCGCCGCCTTCGGCGTCCGCTTCTGGATCGTCTCGCGCTCGCGGTTGTGCTTGAAGACGTACTCCTGCGAGCCGGGAAACGTCGAGTCCGATAGCTTCAGGATGTAGTCGCGCTCGACCAGATCCGACAGCGTCGCCGAGATGGCGATGGCGTCGTCGCCGGCCTGCTCGCCCCAGATCTCGGGCGCCTCCCGGCCCATGCGCGAGAGCGCCACGAAGGCCCCGCTCCAGAACACGCTGCCCATCGCCGCGGCCTGCTCGAGGAGCACGCGCTCCGGCGGATCCAGCGCCGCGAGGCGGGCGTTGACGGCGTCTTCGATCGTCAACGGAAGCTCGACCGAGGCCAGCTTCTCGACGTTCACGCGCCACTCCGGCTCCTCCGAGAGGACGGTCACCTCTTCGAGGACGCCCTTGTCGTGGTAGATGCGCACCATCTGCTCGAGCAGGAGCGGGTTGCCCGCGGCGAAGGCGCACGCGCTCGCGACGAGCTGCGGCGGCGCGCCGCCCTGACACGGCGCGAGCAGCGCCGTCATCATCGCGGCCGCGTCGGCGTCGCGGAGCATCCCGAGCTCGAGGAGGGTGTGGCGCTCATCGCCCTCGCGCACCCAGTCCTCGTGGCGCGTCAGGAGCTCGGGCCGCGCCGCGCAGATCACCAGGATCGCGCCGGAGAGGTACTGGAGCAGATAGCGCAGCAGCGCGAGCGAGTCGTCGTGCGCGGCGTGGAGATCTTCGAGCACGAGGCATGTCGGCGTGTGCTCGGCGTCGGCCTCGAGGAAGGCCTTGAACACCGCGCGGCGGATCAGATCGAGCTCGTGCGGATCCTCGCTCACGGCGCGCGTGAGCGGGCTCTCCTCGAAGGGCAACCCGAGGAACTGCCCGAGGAAGTACACGACGTCGCCGACCTTGCGATCCTCGAGCACCGCGGCGACCTGGCTGCGGACCTGGCTCTTCGCGGCCTCGGGATTCATCCCCTCGACGAGGCCGAAGCGCGCGCGCAGGAGCCGCGCAAAGAGGCCGAACGACGTGCCGCTGTCGCGCGCGCTGCCGCGGTACACGCGCGGCACCAGCGAGCTCCCGAGCGCGCGGTGACGGATGACAAAGTCCTGGACGAGGCGGCTCTTGCCGATCCCGGCGGGGCCGACGAGGGTGATGATCCGCGTCTTCTTGCAGGATTTGACGGCCTCGAGCGCCGCGTCGAGCGCCTTCATCTCGGCGTCCCGGCCGAAGAGCGGCGCGCGCGCGTCCCGTACGAGTCCCCACGTATTCGAATCCCTGCTCATCGTGCGCGACATGTCGCCCGGGGGCGCGACCAGCGCAACCCCTGCGCGGAAAAATGCGTCGCGAGAGGGACGCGCGAGGGAACCCTGGGGTAAGCTCGCCCGCGTGAACGGCCCGGCGGATCCCCTCGCACCGATCGAGCCCGTGGCGGCCCCGGATCGCGAGCGGCCCGCGGCCTCCGAGGGTTACGATCCCGTCGAGCTGCGGCGCCGCATGGCGGTGTGCTTCAGCGGGCCCGAGCTGCGCGAGCTGGCCGAGTCGCTCGGCGTCGCGGGGCAAGTCGGCTGGGACCGCGGCCCGAGCGAGTCGTCGCGCGATCTGATCAAGCAGTTCGAGAAGTACTACGGCCTCGGGATCCTGGTGGAGAAGCTGCGCGAGCTGCGCCCCCTCGTCGAGTGGCCCGCGGCGGCAGATCCCGCCTTTTCGTCGCCCGCGGCGCCCGCGCCGGGGATCATCGCCGAGGCGCCCCTCGCGTCCCTGCCGATCGAGCCTGCCGATCTGCGCGCGAGCGGCCCGCCGATCTCGGATCCCCACGTTCCACCGCCGAGGCCCGCCCTCGCGCCGACCTGGCCCGGCACGTCGGCCCCGCGCGCGGCCGCGCCCGCCGCGCCGAAGGGGATCGATCCGCGCGTGCTGATCGTCGTCGCGGGGCTGACGGTCCTCGCCGCGCTGATCGCCTACGCCGCGGGCCGCGCCTCGCGTCCACCGACGGCCGCCGCCGAGGCCGCCCGGAGCGCGGCGCCCGCCGGATCGGCCGGCCCCCAGCGCGCGCCCGGCCCGGCGATGCGCGCCGCCGCCGTCTTCCGCCGCAGCCTCGATCGCGTGGTGCGGAGCTGCGATCTACCGACTTCGGGCGATCGCGACGCGTCGATCCTCGGGCTGGCGCTCGCGAGCTGCGGCCTCGTGATCCGCACCCCGCAGTCGGCCCTCACGGCGCCGCCGCTCGATCCGATCATCCCCAGCGATCCGCGGCCGACGCCGCGGGGGAAGCCCACGCGCACCTCGAAGGATCCCGCCCAGGCGGTGACGCCGGCGACGTCGAAGGGCGACACCTGCCTCGCGAGCTGCGAGACGGATCGCCGCTCCTGCAACGACCACTGCGGCGCCGAGCCCACCGAGAGCAGCCTCTACGACGGGTACATGCGCTGCCGTTCGCGCTGCCTGAGCGCGACGTCCCACTGCCGACTGGCCTGCCCGCAGTAATTCACTGACCGCGGAACTTTCCAGCGGCACGCGCCTCCGTAGGCCCTGAACCTCGACCGAGCGGCCGTGATGGCTGCCCGAGGCGCGCGGTTGAACCGCCGGAGCCAAGCGATGTACCCCAGTATCCAACCCTCGAGTCGACCCGGGCAGATGACTGCCGTCATGCGCGCCGTTCAGCCCACCACGGGCGCCCGAGTCCTGCGCATCGCCCTCGTGCAGCGCGGCCAGGTGATCGACGAGCGGATCATCCCCCGCGGCGCTCCGGTCACGATCGGCCCGAGCGAGCGCAGCACCTTCGTGATCGCCGCGCCGGGCCTGAGTGCCAGTCGTGCGCTGCTCACCTACCGCGGCGGCGGCTACGTGATCGAGAGCCTCACCGGGATGAGCGGTCGGGTCGCCCTCGCGACAGGCCTGGTCGAGCTCGCCTCCCGCGGCGAGGCCGTACGTCTCGACGACGACGCGCGCGGCAAGATCACCGTCGGAGACGCGACGCTGCTGTTCCACTTCATCGCGCCTCCTCCCACGCTCACCCGGCCCACGTTGCCGCTCTCGGTGAAGCAAACCCTGCTCGACAACCTCGACTGGAAGACGACGTTCATCGCCGCGTTCTCGTTCCTGTTCCACTTCGGCGCGATCGGCTCGCTCTACTCGGACTGGAACGATCCGGTGATCGACGACGAGGTGCGGGTGGCGCAGCTGATCGAGACCATGCGGTCGCTGCCGTCGATGCCCGCCGTCGAGCAGCTCAACGAGGCCGATCCCTCGAAGGCCTCCGACGTGAAGGAGGCTGGCCCGAAGTCGACCGCCGTGACGCCGAAGAGCAACGGCGGCCCCGCGACGAAGGTGTCGGGCCCCGAGAAGAGTGGCAGTCCAGGCTCGGTGTCCGACGTACGCGCCCGCCAGATTTCCGACCAGATCGCCGCGCTCGACGGGATGATGGTGCTCGGCCTCAACGCTCCTGGTCGCGCCACCGACGGGGTCCTCCGCGACGGCAACATGCCGGTCGCGATGCTCGACGGCGTGGCCGGAAGCGCGGCGGGCGTGCGGCCCGGCGACGGGTCTGGCCTCCACATGAACGGCAACACCGGCGGTATCGTCCACCCCGGCGCCCTGGGCGGCGACGCCCTCCCCGGGAACCTCATCGGATCGAACGTGCCTGTCAAGTCCGGGACATCGATCGACGTCAAGAAGCCTGTCGGCCGGATCAACGTGACCCCGCCGAGCGGCGGGGGTGACATCATCGACGCTGGCTCGGTCGTCGCGGGCATGCGCGGCGGGTTCCGCGCCTGCTACAACCGCGGGCTGATCGAGGATCCCACGATGAAGGGCTCGGTGCGGATCACGGCCTCGGTCGGCCCGAATGGAGAGGTCAAGTCGGCGCAGCCCTCCGTCGGCGGAGGATCGTTGAGCTCGACCGTGGTCTCTTGCCTCGCGGCGCGGGTTCGAAGCGCCCAGTTCAGCCCGCCCACCGGCGGCGGCGCGACGCTGGTGATCCCGATCATCTTCGACGTGCAGTGAGCCAGGGTGGGTCTTCGCGGATCCATTGTGTCGCGAGGTTCGCCGGCGTACGCGGGTCTCCTCTCCTGGAGGCCCTCGTGAACCTGATTTCTCGCTGTTCGATCGTGGCGTTGCTGGGTGCTCTCGCGGGGGGCTGCGGCGTCGATCCCGCGGCCGAGGTGGACAACGTGACGAGCACGGCGCAGGCGCAATCCGGGGGCGGGGCGCGCGATCCGCTGGCGACGAGCGTGGCGGCGGCGCTGCTCGCGCAGGGCGTGATCACCGCGAGCGAGGCGCAGATGCTGGTGCCGCTCGGCACCGAGAGCGGCTGGACGGTGATGCTCACGCCGGGCATCCCCAGCAACACGGCGCGCCTCTCGATGATCGTGGTGGGGCAGCCCGTCCCCGCGGGGCAGACGGGCGCCTCGACGGCCAGCCCGATCGCGCGCTGGTCGAGCAACCAGTGGTCGACGTCGACCGACACCGTCGGGCAGAAGTACACCGTCAACACGGCCCCGGTCCTGGTCTTCAAGCTCGCCGATCCGCTCCAGATCGGAAACGGGGCTTTTCTCCAGGCGACGGCGCGCATCGGCGGCGTGTGGCTCAACAACGGCGCTGCGAACTACAAATTCATCCTCGCCTCGCCGAACGCGATTTCCTACCTCGGCAGCCTCGCGGCCGGGCAAGACGGGGCGCTCCGCACGATCCCGGGGCAAAGCCTCCTCGCTGGACACGATACCTCGGTCACCGTCGAGACGTATCCGATGCTCCCGAGCTCGGCGGCGACACTGCACTGGACGAACGATAACCAGGTCACGATCCACGACGTGCCCATGGCCCTCGCGGCCGTGAACGTGGGCGCCTACGCCAGCGACGCGCGCTGGATTGGCACCCTCCCGACAGGCACCATGAGCGCGGGCCCGACGGTGGCCTTCTGGGTGGAGGCGACGAGCAGCGGCCCCGGCGGCGCCCTCTGGGACAGCCGCAACGGCCAGAACTACGTGGCTGCCGTCACGGCGCCTCCCGTCGTCGACTGGGCCGAGCTCGGCACCTTCGGCTTCTTCACCACGCAGAGCGGCTGGGTTTATCGCTACAACACCGGCCTCGCCAACCCGCTCTCGTCGACGCCGGGCGATTACCAGGCGTACGCCACGTCGCCCTCCCCCGCCGTCGAGGTCCACGTCCCCGGGATCACCGACGCTCCGAACGGCGCCTCGGTCTGCACCGCCGGCTTCGTCCGCGTCGAGGCCTGGTCTCCGTTCTTCTCGGGCACCCCGACCGGCACCTGGGCCGCGTACCCGCTCCCCTTCATCGAGACCAACGGCAACAACTGCCGTTTCAAGTGGCTCCTCCAGAACACCGCCTTCGTGCAGGCACCCCCGGGCGTGAATTACCCTGCTGGCAAGAACTACCCGGTCGACGGCGCCTATCCCTACAAGGTCCGTATCTCGACCAACGGCGGCGCAACCTGGCAATGGCTCGGCACGACGGGCCTCCCCAGCGGCGGCTCCAACCGCACGATCAACTGGGTCGCCCCGTTCCACGGGTAGCGCCCCCAAAGCGGGACCCAGATAATTCACAGGGAGGCGAGGAGGTGGGGAGATCGGAATCCGGGATGCTCGGATTCCGACCCTCGAATTCCCCTCTGGTCCGACCTCCCTGTCTCCTCGCCTCCCTGTAAATCCTCTCGTCTCTTCCCCACGAAGAGAGAATGCCCCCGGAGGTCGATCCTCCGAGGGCATTCTCTCTCGCGCAGCCGCGGTGAGCGGCAGAGTTCCTGTCAGCTACAACCCATTGAATTCCCGCAATTCAGGCACTTGTAGCAGGCGCCGTTGCGGACGGTGATGTGGCCGCAGCCGTCGCACACGGGGGCGTCGCCCATCATGTCCTCGAGCTGGGCGTCGAGCGCGCTGGCGTGGCGCTCCGGGTGATGGGCCTCGGGCAGGCTGAGCGGCGAGGCCGAGGCGTGCGGCGGCTGCGCGCTCGACTCGATCGGGCCCTGCGTCCCCGGCTCGGTCGGGGGCACGTGCGCGAGCTCGTAGCGGTGCAGGTACTCGATCCCGAGGACCCGGAAGAGGTAGTCGACGATCGACGTCGCGATCTTCACGTTGTCGTGGCCCTCGACGGTGCCCGAGGGCTCGAAGCGGGTGAACGTGTACTGATCGACGAAGGTCTCGAGCGGCACGCCGTACTGGAGGCCGATCGACACTGCCATCGCGAAGCAGTTCATGATCGAGCGGAAGGCGGCGCCCTCCTTGTGCAGATCGATGAAGATCTCGCCGAGCGTTCCGTCGAGGTACTCGCCGGTGCGCAGGTAGATCTTGTGGCCGCCGACGCGGGCCTCCTGGGTGAAGCCCTTGCGCTTGCGGGGAAGACGCTCCCGCAGGCCCTCGGGGCGGACCGTCACGCGCGTCTGCTGGCGGCGCTCGACCACCGGCGCGGGCCCGGCGGCGGCAGCGACGACCGGCTCGTCCTTGGACTTGCCCTCGCTCGACGTGGACGAGAGCGGCTGCGAGGCCTTGCAGCCGTCGCGGTAGAGCGCGACCGCCTTGAGGCCGAGGCGCCAGCCCTCTTCGTAGATCCGCTGCACGTCGTCGACCGTGGCGTCGCTCGGCAGGTTCACCGTCTTGGAGATCGCGCCCGAGAGGAACGGCTGCGCGGCCGCCATCATCCGCACGTGCGACATCGGCGCGAGGAAGCGACGGCCCGTCTTGCCGCAGCGGTTGGCGCAGTCGAACACCGCGTAGTGCTCAAGGCGAAGGTGCGGGGCGCCCTCGACCGTCATGCGGCCGATGATCGTCTCGTTGGCTTCCTCGATCTCGGCCTGCGTGAACATGAGGTGCTTGAGCAGCGAGAAGCCGTAGCGGCCGCGCGCCTCCTTCGACACACCGAGCCGGTCGTAGGCCTCGTCGCCGAGGATCCACGGCCCGAAGGCCAGCTCGAGGTTGAAGACGCCGGGGATGGCGGCCTCGACCTTGGCGAGGTCTTCCGCCGAGAGGCCGCGCTGCTTGAGCGTCGCGCGGTTGACGCTCGGCGCGGCGAGGAGCGTGTTGGTGCCGCTCACGTAGGCGACGATCTCCAGCATGTCGGCCTCGGCGTAACCGAGGCGACGCAGGGCTTCGGGCACCGACTGGTTGACGATCTTGAAGTAGCCGCCGCCGGCGAGCTTCTTGAACTTCACGAGCGAGAAATCGGGCTCGATCCCCGTCGTGTCGCAATCCATGAGCAGGCCGATCGTGCCCGTGGGCGCGAGCACCGTGGCCTGCGCGTTGCGGTAGCCGTGCTCGGTGCCGATGGCGACCGCGGCGTCCCAGTCCTCGGCGGCGGCGCGCCAGAGGTTCTCGGGGCAGCGCTCGCGATCGATGGCGTAGGCCGCGTCGCGGTGCATGCCCATCACGCGGAGCATGGGCTCGCGGTTCTTCGCGTAGCCGGCGAACGGCGACTTCGCGGCGGCCATCTCGGCCGAGACTTTGTACGCGTGGCCGCAGAGGATCGCGGTGAGCGCGCCGGCCGTCGCGCGGCCCTGCTCCGAGTCGTAGGGGATGCCCGAGAGCATCAGCAGCGTGCCGAGGTTGGCGTAGCCGAGGCCGAGCGGCCGGTAGTCGTGCGAGTTCTTGGCGATGGTCTTCGTCGGGTACGACGAGAAGTCGACGAGGATGTCCTGCGCGACAAAGAAGACCTTGACCGCATGGCGGTAGCCCTCGACGTCGAAAGAGCCATCTTTCCCGAGGAACTTGGTGAGGTTCAGGCTCGACAGGTTACACGCCGAGTCGTCGAGGAACATGTACTCCGAGCAGGGGTTGCTCGCGTTGATCCGCGCGGTGTTCGGGCAGGTGTGCCAGCGGTTGATCGTGCTGTCGTACTGCACGCCCGGGTCGGCGCATCCCCACGCGGCCTCGGCGAGCTGACGCCAGAGATCCTTCGCGGCGAAGGTCTCGACGACCTCGCCCGTGGTGCGCGCGTGCGTGTCCCAGGTGCCGCCCGTCGACTGCGCGCGCATGAACGCGTCGTTGATGCGGATGGAGTTGTTGGAGTTCTGGCCGCTGATCGTGTGGTAGGCCTCGCCGTTGAAATCGGACGAGTAGCCGCCGGCGATCAGCGCGTGGGCCTTGCGCTCCTCGCGCATCTTCCAGTTGATGAAGTCGGCGATCTCGGGGTGGTCCATGTCGAGGCAGACCATCTTGGCGGCGCGCCGCGTGGTGCCGCCGCTCTTGGTCGCGCCGGCGGCGCGATCGAGGACCTCGAGGAAGCTCATCAGGCCGGAGCTGGTGCCGCCGCCGGAAAGCTTCTCTTGCCTGCCGCGGATGGCGCTGAAGTTGGTGCCGGTGCCCGAGCCGTACTTGAAGAGCCGCGCCTCGCTCTTCACGAGGTCGTAGATGCTCATCAGATCGTCGTCGACCGACTGGATGAAGCAGGCCGAGCACTGCGGGCGCTCGTAGGCGCCTTCGGTCTGGTAGATCTCGTCGGCCGCGCCGGGCTTCGAGTGCTCGTTCCACGCGTAGTTGCCGGCGCTCCCGCTGATGCCGTAGCGCGCGTGCAGGCCACAGTTGAACCACACCGGCGAGTTGAACGCGCCGTACTGGTTGACGAGGTAGAACGCGAGCTCGGCCTCGAACGTGTCCGCGTCCTTCGTGGTGGCGAAGTAGCCGCCGAAGCGCTCGCCGGCCTCGCGGATGGTGCGCGCGAGGCGGTGAACGACCTGGCGAACGCTGGTCTCGCCGACGTCTTTGTTGCCGTGGAGGCCGGCCTTGCGGAAGTACTTGGAGACGACGATGTCCGTCGCGAGCTGCGACCAGGTGGAGGGGATCTCGGCGCCTTCCATCTTGAAGACGACCGACCCGTCGGGGTTGGTGATGATGCTGGAGCGGCGCTCCCAGGTGACCTGATCGAGCGGATCGACGCCCTTCGTCGTGTAGCGACGCTCGAAGCCGAGCCCGCGCCCCTTGGCGGCGACCTTCTTGGTGGCCTTCTCGGTCGACGCCTTGTCGGCGGTGCTCTTGCCCGCAGCGGCGGCGCGCTTGCCATTGCCCTCGTCCTTGGCGGAACGCGTGGACATTTTGCCCGACACTCCGTTCACGACCTTACCCCCGTCGACACCGGCAATCGCAGACTGCGCCATCGTAACCCTCCTGGTGAGTAGCATCGCGGACAACAGTCCGCCGGGAGCGGAATCCAGTCCGCTCAATGTGAGAGTGCTCGCCGGAGCTGCGAAGGGGCAGCGGACGAGCACTGAACAACGAGACCCACGGCGGGCACTACAAAGCCAAAAGGAACGCCTGCACAGGTGAACGGTTGTTGACCTGAAGGAGTTCCTGAGCGCCGAGGACCGGAACGGTATCCCTTAGTTCCAGACTAAGTCAACCATATGTTGTGGGGCATTGCTGCTGCACCCCCACCGGCAGGGGGAGGCGGCGCTCTCGGCGCCGCTGAACGAGCGAGCACGACTCACAGGTTCCGCACAAACTTTTCCCCATCTTATCCGGCATATCCACTGCTCACGCGCGCCCTAGTGGGGGGCTTCCTGTGGACAGCCGCGGCGTCACGGCCCCCCTCCCTGAGCGCGCCCGGCGCGCGATTTGGGAGGGGCGCACCGCGCGGAGGCCGCAGGCCGAGCACGGGGCGGGGGTGGGCAACTGTCTCGAGATCCGC
>JANYGI010000184.1 GCA_025362495.1 Byssovorax sp.
CTTTCGCGATCGCGGCATAGTCCGGCGGGAGGTGGGAGAGTAGCGCCTGCCAATCACGCGTCACGTCGATGGTCGTGGACATGCGTGACGTCTCCTACGGGCGGCAAAATTGGGCCAACAAAGCGGCTAACAGCGATGCCCTCCCCGGCCCTCCCTCTCCGCCCGGGGATCAGTCCGCGCGTGACGCGAGCACGCGCGCGGTAAACGCCTCGGCCGAGCTCGTCTCCACCAATCTCACCCAGCCAAACAGAGTGGCCTCGTCCGTCGTCGCCTCGATCACGGCCTTCACGTCCGGCGGCATCGCACCGAAGTGGATCTCGTAGATCATGACGAGCGTCGCGGCGATCCCCTTGACGGCGCCCCTCTCGATGCCCTTCTCGATGCCCTTCTCCATGCCGGCGGCTTCGGTCTCGCGCTTCCAGGCCTCGAAGATGTCCTGCGTGCTCGTCATGAATTCCTCGTCTTCGCTGGTGCGGTTCGCCGGCCCTTGCGCGATCTCGATGCGGTACCGTAGCAGCACCGGCCCCGCGATGGCACGCTCACGTGTCTCGGCGGGCAACGCCGCCAGCTCGCTCAGGGCTTCCCGCAGGCCGGCGCCCGCGCCCATCAGGCGGAGCAACAGCGTGTCGCGCTCTCGGGGTAGCTCGCTCGTCACCACGAGGCCGGCGAACAGGAGCCGCGGCGACTGGTACACGCCGCGCGGCCAGCCGTCGGCGCTCTGAAACGCGAAGCCGTCGATGCCTCCATCCGGTCGTCCCGCGGAGATGATCCACAGTCGGGGGAGCGGCAGCGCGGGCTTTCGCAAGGAGAGGACATGACGGAAGCTCAGGAGCTTGCGCAGGCACTCGCTGACCTCATTCTCCCCGGGTGTCGCATGGAACGGCTCCAGCGTGCACGCACCGGTCGTCATGCGCCCCAGCAAACCCAGCTCCGTGCGCGTGGGTGGGAGCGACGGATCGGGTGTGAACCAGCCGTCGGCGCGCTGCGTATCGGGGCTGACCTCGGCGTCCGACTCGAAGGCACCGTCGGGCTCGAGCGAAGCCCGCAGCATGTCTTTCGCGGCGCGGTCGAAGCGGTTTCGCTGCATCGGTCGCCACCCTCGCACGAACGCTGGAGCGGCTCAAAGTCAATTGCGAGAATACGATATGCGGTGCCGCAACTCCCCGCCTTCAACCCGTCCTCAGTAGAACTCGCGCTGCTCGGCGTTCGTCATCTCCACCATGCGCTCGGCCAGCACGCGCGCCACGTGCTGGTGCAGCAGCGCCGACAGCTCCGGTGCCTCCAGCGTCATCCGCTCCAGGCTGGCGATCGAGAGGCGGTGGAGCACCGAGTCGCGCATGGCGCGCACCGTGGCGGAGCGTGGCTGTCCCAGGTACAAGCCCGCTTCGCCGACCACGCCGCCGGGGCCCATGATGCGCAGGCGCTTCGAGCGGCCGTCGGGCGCCTCGAGCCACGCGGCGACCTCGCCCGACTCGATCAGGAACAGATCGTCGGCGTCGTCGCCGTCGTGGTAGAGATCGAAGCCCATCGGGGCCGCGATCCGCTCCAGATAGCCGGCGAGGCGATCGACGATCGCGCGCTCCGGCTCGGTGAACCGCTCCTTCGCGACATCGTATCGCCCGAGGAGCTGCGTCTCGCACCACTCGAGGCCTCGATCGAGATCCTCGAACACGGCGATCGTCGGGCGAGAGGCGCGGGGCACCGGCTCGGGAGAGGGCTTTGCGGCGCTCGCGTCGATGCATCCGCCCGCGAGCTGCCGGGCCACGGCGGTGGGAAGGTGGGTGAACGCCAGCGTGGCTTGCTCGGCCGCGGCGAGGCGGCGCATCCGCGTGAAGGCCACCACCGCCGACGAGTCGAGTCCATGGACATGGCGAAAGTCGATCACCACGAACGGGGTCGTCAGCGGGCCGCGCCCGATCAGGTGCTGCTCCACCACCTTCACCAGCGCGTAGGCCGTGCCGAAGAAGAGGTAGCCCTGGAGCTGGAGCACCTGGATCCGCTCGCCGCGCCGCTTCAAGACGGCCTGTTTTGAAGCCGATCGCGCCGCCTTGCTCCGCAGCACGGCGCCCGACGTCGCGTTCTTGACCACGTTGATCCGCGCGTAGCTCACCGCGAAGAGGACCGCCGAGATCAAGAGCCCTGCGCCGACGCCCGCGATGAACCCGAGCGAGACGACGGCGAGGAGGATCACCAGGACCAGCGCGTACTCGAGGATCGGCAGGCGCAGCCAGGCATCGTAGAGGTTCTCGACGAGGAACGAGAGGCCCATGAAGAGCAGCAGGCCGCCGAGCACCGGCTTGGGAAAGTAGGAGAGCGCGGCCGATCCGGCGACGAGGGTGAGCAGGCTGAGCCCCGCCGATACCAGGCCAGGAATGCGGCTCCGCGCCCCCATCTTGTAGTTGAGCGTCGACTCGCTGAGCGAGAGATACCCGACGACGCCGCCGAAGACGCCGGAGAGGATGTTGGCGATACCGGTCGCGCGCAGCTCGCGGTCGAGATCGATCTCGTGCTCCGTCGCCAGCTCGAGCCCGGAGGCGTTGAGGAGGATCGATATCGCCGCCAGGACGGTGAGCGCCGCGATGCTGCCCGACGTGCTCTTGACGACGCTCCAGTCGATCTGGCCGAGGGCCGAGGGGCCGAGGGGAGGCCAGAGGCCGCCCTGGGGGAAATGACCGAGGAGAAAGCCCCGCGTACCCGCCTCCTCGACCGACATCCCGCTGATCACGAGGGCGACGTAGAAGAGCGCGATGGCCCCCACGAGCAGCCCCGGCAGCATCAGGAAGTGATGCCTCCGGCGGAGCAGCACCGTCAGCAAGATCCCGAAGAACACCCCCGGGAGCCACAAGAGCGGCGCGCCCGGCGCGAAGAGAAGCCCCGAGTTGTCGGAGGTGATCGTCACGCCGAGGAGGACCGACAGCGAGCCCTGGACCAGCAGCCAGCCGGTGCCGGCGAGGAAGCCTCCGACGACCGGGGAGGGGATGTAATGGACGATCTTGCCGAGCCGGAGCTGGCCGAGTATGGCAAAGAGAGTGCCTGTGGCGATCGACGCCAGCGCGAAGCACGCGAGGATGGTGGGCAGCGCGTCGGTGCCTGTCGGGATCTTCGCCGCGACCGACGAGGCCATGAGCGCGAGGATGACCGAGGTGTTCTCCTGCGGCGCGGAGATGACAGGCTTGAACGAGCCGCGGAGGGCCACGGTGGCGCCGAGGACGAAGGAGCTGAAGAGCAGGACGCCAATCCCCGCGGGGATGTACCGCGAGAGATCGCCCGTGAAGATCAGGGCGGCGAGCGAGATCCCGAAGGTCACGATCAGCGTCCCCGAGATGGCGCCCGCGACCAGCTCGGGGACGATGCTGCGATGATGCGCCGGCGGGGGAATCGATCCCACCGAGATCAGGAGCGACGGTCGGGTGATGTCGTCGTAGGGTGAGCTCTGCTGGCGCGGCGCGGCCACCGCCGGGGGCGCGCTCGAGTCCGGGGAAGTGCGGGCGTTGCTCAAGTCGGGTTCCGGCGCCGGGCCGCGAGGCTCGCGGTGCTCCGCTCGGCGGCGGATTCTGCGGCGAAGTGCGTCGGCGGATCAAGCCGTGCTCTCGCGAAATCGTGCTCCGGGCGCGGCGCCGACGCGTCGTGGGCCCGGCCGCGTCGCTTTACACGCGACGCGATCGGTCTATTCTCCCGTGCCACTGCTTGCCGGTGAGCGCCTTCGTGGCGCTCTCGGATCGCCGGACCTCGCGCTTGCCACCCTGGATGGTCGTTCCTTCGCACTCGCTCCCGCGCTCGCCGCCCGATCTGCTCGGCGTCGTCGGGCGCGATCTCGCCATCGTCGGCGGCGGCCCGGCGGGGCTCACCGCCGCTCTCGCGCTCGTGCGCGCCGCGCCGGCCCTCGCCGCGCGAATCGTGGTGATCGAGAAGGGCGCTTATCCGCGCGACAAGCCCTGCGCGGGCGCCCTCGGGGGCCGCGGCGAGCGCCTCCTGCGCGAGCTCGACGCTTTGCCGCAGACACCCTTCCTCCCGATCCATGGCATGTCGCTCGCGGGCGCGGGCGGCGTCGTCACGGCGCGCCTCGACCGCCCGATTGGCAGGGTGATCCGGCGCTTCGATTTCGACGCGGCGCTGGCCGCCACGGCGCGGCAACGCGGCGTCCTCGTGCTCGAGGCGACCACCGTCGAGGCGATCACACCGCTCGGTCGCGGGGCCCTGATCGAGACGTCGCGCGGCGCGATTCAGGCCTCGATCGTCGTCGGCGCCGACGGCGTCGGGAGCCGCGTCCGCCGCGCGATGGGCACGCCCACGGGCGAGCTGCGCGCCCGCGTCCTCGAGGTCGACACCGAGCGTCTGCCGGGCGAGGCCGACGATGTCCTCTGCTTCGACGCGAGCGAGCGCGACTTCTCCGGCTATCACTGGGACTTTCCCACGCCCGTCGCCGGAGGCACCCTGATCTCGCGCGGCATCTACCACCTCACCCGCGAGGGCGGGATCGATCTCGAAGCTCGCCTGGAAGCGCGCCTCGCTCACCGCGGGCTCTCCCTCGCTCGGTGCTCGAAGAAGCGCTTTGCCGAGCGAGGGTTCGAGTCGCCGACGTGCCTCGCCGCGGGGCCGCTCCTGCTCGTCGGCGAGGCCGCGGGGATCGATCCCATCACCGGCGAGGGCATCGCCCAGGCGATAGAGTATGGCGTGCTGCTGGGGGCCTTTCTGCCCGCCGTCCTCGCAGGCGAGGGCTCGCTCGATCGCTGGACCGAGGTCGTCCACCGGTCTCGCCTGGGGCGCGATCTCCGCGCGCGCTCGGCCCTCGTCGAGACGTTCTTCGGCGCGGATCGCCCGGCGATCGAGCGGCTCTTCCTCGATCACCCCGCCGTGCTCCGCGCGGGCTGTCGCCATTTCGCGGGGCTGCCCCAGGCCCCTTTCGATCTCGGCTCCACGGCGATTCACGCGCTCCCACCGCTCTTCCGGTCGCTGTCGCGTCGCGCCCGCGGGGCGACGCTGGCGCGCTTCCCGGCGCTGGTTTGCGCGGGCAAGCCGCCCTCGTGAAGCGCCGCGTCCTCGTGCTCGGCGGCGGTGTCGCCGGCCTCAGCGCGGCTCACGAGCTCGCCGAGCGTGGCTGTCAGGTCACGGTGATCGAGGCCCGCGGCGACGCCGGCGGCAAGGCGCGGAGCGTGGGTGTCCCCGGGACGGCGCGAGGCGGCCGCCGCGATCTGCCGGGCGAGCACGGGTTCCGCTTCTTCCCCGGCTTCTATCGGCACCTGCCCGATACCATGTCTCGCATCCCGTACCGCCGGCAGCCGGGCGGCGTGCTCGACAACCTCGTCCCCGCGACCGAGTTCCAGGTCGCCGTGGCCGGGCGTCGACCGGTGATCTTGCCAGCGCGCCTCTCCGCCCATCCCGGCGGCCTGACTGGCGCGCTGGGCTCGCTCCTCGATTTTCGCCGCCTCGGCATCCCCCGGGCAGAGTCGCTCTTCTTCCTGCAGCGCTTGCTGGTCTATCTCACCGCGTCGGACGAGCGCCGCACCGGCGAGCTCGAGCGCGTCTCGTGGTGGGATTTCATCGACGCGGATCGACGCAGCGAGGGTTACCAGATCTACTATGGTCGCGCCCTCACCCGGGCCCTCGTCGCCGTGCGCGCCGAGCGCGGGAGCGCGCGCACCACGGCGTCGACGTTCCTCCAGCTCGCCCTGGATCTGCTCGCCCGCGGCCGCAGCTTCGATCGCGTCCTCGACGGGCCCACCAGCGACGTGTGGATCCGGCCCTGGGTGCAGCACCTCCGCGCCGCCGGCGTCGACCTGATCTCCAGCGCTCGAATCGAGTCGATCCGCTGCGAAGACAGGCAAATCGCCGGCGTGACCGTCCGCCGCGCCGACGGCTCGCGCGCCGAGCTCACGGCCGACGACTACATCGCGGCCTTGCCCGTCGACCGCCTGATACCGCTCATCGACGCGCGGATCGCCGCCGCCGCGCCCGCGCTCGCGCGCTTGCCCCGCCTGACGACCGCGTGGATGGGCGGTGTCCAGTTCTATCTCCGCCGCGACGTCCCGCTCGTCCACGGCCACACCATCCTCCCGGGCACGCCCTGGGCTCTCACGGCCGTCTCGCAGGCCCAGTTCTGGATCGATGGACTCTCGAGCTACGGTGACGGTCAGGTCCGAGGCCTCCTGTCGGTGTGCATCTCCGACTGGGATTCTCCGGGGATCCTCCACGGCAAGCCCGCGCGCGCGCTGACGACGCCGGAGCAGATCCGCGACGAGGTCTGGGCGCAGCTCGTCCAGAGCCTCGAAGGCCGCGGCGATCGCCCGCTGCGGCGCGACGATATCGTCGGCTGGTTCCTCGATCCGAGCGTGAGCTTCGAGGGCGGCCGGCCCGCGCACAACGAGGAGCCGCTCCTGGTCAACACCGTGGGATCCTGGGAAAACCGCCCCGAGGCTGTCACCGAGATTGGCAATCTCTTCCTGGCGGCCGACTTCGTCCGCACGCACACCGACGTGGCCTCGATGGAGGCCGCGAACGAGGCCGCTCGCCGCGCCGTCAACGGAGTCCTCGCCGCGGCGGGCGCCACGGCGGACGCGTGCCCGGTGTGGCGCCTCGACGAGCCGGCGATCTTTTCCCCGCTCCGCGCGCTGGATCGCCGGCGTTTCCAGCGCGGGATGCCGCACCTCGGCTACGAGGGCGCCGCCTCTCTGCTCGACGATCGGGCCGCGCCGCGCCCCGCGACGTCTTCGCAGCCGGAGCCGTGGGCGGCCGTGGTAGGGTCCGACGCCGGGAGAACACCGTGAGCCTTCGCGAAAAAATCTGGGACGACACCACGACGCTCGACGCCCTCGCCGCGTACCTCGACGGCCTCGAGCCCGAAGCGCGCCTCGCCGAGACGCGCACGCTGAGCCGCCGCGATCAACGGCGCCTCTACCAGCGCGCCGCCGGCGCCCGGCCACTCACCCTCGACGACTTCGTCAGCGCGAGCATCGGCCCCCGGATCGAGGTCATTCACCATGGCCGCAACACCCTCCCTCTGCCGGCCCCGCTCCGCCTCTTCCAGAAGCGCTTCTGCAAGCCCGAGACCGGGTCCGGGCGCCTCTTCGGCTACAACCAATCTCCCTTCCTCCGCCCCATCGGCCCGGGCTTCTTCGTCACCATCCCGACGGCCGGCAAGAGCGCCTGGGAGGCCCGCGGCGCCGTCGTCGTGGACTATTACCAGATCCCCGACGGCCCCGTCGCCGCGGGCTGGCCCGAGGTCATTCCCAACACCCAGGGACTCCAGCGCTTCGTCTACCACCACACCCGCGATTACATGCGTCGCGTCTCGGCCCACGTGACGGTCGGTGCGGCCTACAAGGGCGAAAAGTCTCTCGATCATTACTTCATGCTCTGCCGCGAGGACACCTCGGGCTGATCGCTCATCGCGGGCTGCAAGCCAATCCCGGTCGAGTCCTTGCCACATGCCACCTGCGCGGGTGTCCATCCGAACCTCGGCGCCTGCAGCTGCAAGGTCTCCGCGC
>JANYGI010000198.1 GCA_025362495.1 Byssovorax sp.
CGACGGCGATCCTCGCCGGGCTGGAGAAAGACCTCGCCCGCGCCGATCGGCTCGCGGCGGCGCGGAGAGGCCTTTGAAGCGAGGGCCGCCACGAGGGCCTCCGGCGTCGTCGCGGCCTCGACGGCCCGGGCGACCTTGCCAGTCACGTCGAGCCCGGCCGCACTGGCGAGCCGCTCGATCCGCGCCGCGCCGCCGAGCGATCCGAGATCGGCGAGATCGACGACGACGTCGTCCGGCTTGAGCGTGAGCGAAAGGCCTCGGGCGATCTGGACCTCGAAGCCCATCAATCCTTCGTACACGGTGCCGAGGTGCTCGACGTCGAGATCGCCGTGCCGGATCGGCTCACCGTCGAGGAAGAACAGCGGATCGAGCGCCCGCGCCACGGCAGCGTCGGAGATGCGAGGGAGCCTCGCCGGCCCGTCGGGCGGGGCCGCCCCATGCAGCGATCGGCCCTCCAGGAAGGGATACGTGGCCGGATCGAAGAGCGCCCCCGCGCGCGCCGGCAGGACCAGATCGTCACCGAGGCTCGCGCCGTCGTGGAGCGCGCGAAAGAGCGCGATGAGCTGTGTCCAGGCGTCGAAGCGGCCATCCATCGCGGCGCGATCGCGCGCGGCGTCGCGCTGGAGCCGGGCGTGAAGGTGGGTGAGCGACAGCCTCTCTCGGTACGCCGCCGACGAGAGCGGGAGGAGCCCGCGCGCCTCGGCGAAGAGCACGAACACCATCCGCAGGACGACCGTGACGAGGCCCGCGTAGACCAGGCCTTCTTGCCCCGCGTGCACCGGCCGCGGCGCACCTTGAAGGCCGAGGAGCAGCGCGTGGAGCGAGGAGAGCGCCTGGCCGCGGAGGGCTCTGGAGACGGCCTTGTCGTACGTCGTCGGATCGGGCATCGCGCTCGGGCTGCCGGAGGCTCGCGCGGAGGGCTACTTGCCCGCGACCGGCTTGTACTCGACGCCGAGCTCCTTGAAGAGGAAGGCGAACACGTCGGCCGACTCGTCGATCTGGTCGCTGAGCGAGCCGCCGATGCCGTGGCCGCCATCCATCTTGACGACCAGCAGCGCCGGGTTCTTTCCGCCGGCCGCCTGGAGGCGCGCCGCGAACTTGCGCGACTGGCCCGGATCGACGCGAGGATCGTTGAGACCGGTGGTGAACAGGACCGAGGGATACGCCGTGCCGTCCTTCACGTAGTGATAGGGCGAGTAGTCGTACAGGGCCTTGAACAGCGCCGGATCCTTGACCGTACCGAACTCGGGGATGTTGAAGGCGCCGTTGGGCCAGAGCTCGGAGCGGAGCATGTCGTAGATGCCGACGGCCGAGTGCACCGCGCGGAAGAGCTCCGGGTGCTGGGTGATCATCGCGCCCATCAGCAGACCACCGTTGGATCCGCCCTGGAGCGCGAGGCGATCCGGCCGGGTGTAGCCCGACGTCGAGAGCTGGGCGGCGCAGGCCGCGAAGTCGTCGAACACGTTCTGCTTCTTCGCGAGCATCCCTTGCTGGTGCCAGGCCTCGCCGAACTCGCCCCCTCCGCGGAGGTTGGCCACGGCGTAGACCCCGCCTTGCTCGAGCCAGGCCAGCGTCGCCGGATCGAACCAGGGTGAGAGGCTGATGTCGTAGCGGCCATAGCCATAGAGCAGCGTCGGCGCCGAGTGGTCCATCGTCATCCCCTTCTTGCGGAGGACGGTCATCGGCACCTTCGTTCCGTCCTTCGAGACGCACGTCTCGCGCACGGCCTCGTAGCCGGTGAAGTCGGCCGGAGAGGTGCTGAAGAGCTTGCTCCTCGTGACCTCACCCTTGCCGGCGAAGCGGTGCCAGGCGCTCGGCGCGAGGTACGAGCTGATGTGAATGAGCACGTCGTCGCCGCCGAGGCGGGCGAGCTGTCCGACCGAGGAGATCGGCGGGATCGGCACCGGGGGCTGGGCCTTGCCCTGGAGATCGAAGAGGCGGAGCTGCGAGGGGCCGCCGAGCAGATCAGCGACATAGAGCCTGGAGGCGGTGACTGCCATGCTCTGGATGCTCGCCTCGGACTCGGGGACCAGGAGCTCGGCCTTCGTGAGATCGGGCTTCCTGGCGTCGAGGCGCAGGATCTTCCCGCGGGGAGCGCCGGCCGTGGAGAGGAGGTAAAGGCGCCCGTCGCGGCCGAAGATCATCGAGGTGATCTTGTCCTCGAGCTTCGTGAGCTGCTTCCAGGCCTTGCCGTCGAAGAGGTAGTGAGCGAACTCGCCCCCGTCGCCGTTGGCCACCTCGGCCAGGGTGTAGTTGCCGTCGTCGCTCGTGGCGAGGGCGATCTCGGCGATGCGAGGCAGCTCCTTCCCGAGCGCGTAGGTGTCCTTGTCGATCGGCGTACCCAGCTTGTGGAAATAGACCTGCTGGAAGAAGCCCATGTCCTCGGCGGCGCGCTCGCCCGCGTGGGGATAGCGGGTGTAGAAGAACCCGGAGCCGTCCTTGTTCCAGGCGACGCTGCCGCCCGCGGTGCCGCCGTTGACGTGGGGGATCAGGTCGCCGAGCTCCTTGCCGGTGGCCGCATCGTAGACGTGGACGTCGCCCGACTCGCTCCCTCCCTTCGAGATCGAGACAGCCACCTTCTTGCCGTCGAGCGAGGGGACGTAGAAGTCCATCGTGGTCTTGCCCGACGCGTCGAGGACGCTGGGATCGAGCAGGACCTTCGCCGAGCCGGGATCGTCGACCGACGCCAGCGTGACCAGGAGCGGCTGCTCCTTCGGAGGAGCGGACTTGAGGGCAAACTGGGTCTTTCCGGCGCGCCGGAACGAGAAGAACGACGAGGACTGGCCCTTGAGCAGGCCGCCGATCCGCTGCCGCAGCGCCGCCGCCGCGGGGAGGCCGTCGAGCACGCCGCGCGCGACCCTGGTCTCGTCCTTCATCCAGGCCATCGTCGCGGGATCGTCGGACTTCTCCAGCCACTGGTAATCGTCCGTGACCTTCGTACCGTGATACTCGTTCACGACCGGTCGCTTCGGCGTGGCGGGGTACATCGAGGTGCTGGCCGGTGGCGCGACGACGACGGCCGCCGACGAGGCCGACGGGGCGCCGGTGGGCGCGGGCGGCGTCACGGCGGGCGGCGGATCGGCGCACGCGACCAGCGCGAGGAGGGGGAGCAGATGGAGCGAGCGACGCGGCGGCGTGAGCATCGCGGGAGGTAATGCCGCGCCTCGCCGGGTTGCAAGCATGAAATGGGAGCCCGCCGCCCCTTCCGCGCGGCCCTCGGTGTGCTATACGGCCGCGCTTCGATGATCACGCTCGACAAGCTCACCAAACGGTTCGGCCCGAAAATCCTCTTCGAGAACGTCTCGATGCGCTTCGATCCCGGCAAGCGCTACTCGCTCGT
>JANYGI010000166.1 GCA_025362495.1 Byssovorax sp.
GGACTCACCGCGAGGTGGGGAACAGCGCCGGCCAGAAACCCTCCCACGTTCACGCCGGCAGTGATCTCGATCGCCTCTGCCGGAGTCGGAGCTACAATGAAGACAAACAACGCCGTCCCCGCCATCCATCGCGCTCTCGCCGTCAACACCAGCGTGGACCGTGCGGATCGGCTCATACAACTACCTTCCAGCGAGCCGGGGCATTTTCTCCAAGAATCGAATGATGACTGAAAATAACCCGCGAGAGCGATTTGAACGGATGGTCCGATGCCTGGGTCAGGCGCCGGCCGATGCCACATTCGGGTTGTCTTCTCTCCGCGGTCGGGCGTAGCCTCGCCGTCGTGCTCGCGCGCGCCTCGCTGTTGAGTGCTCTGCTCGTCGCCCTCGCCGGGTGCGCGGCGGAAACCTTCGAGGGCAACTACACCTGCTTGCATCCCGACGAAGACTACGTCGGGCCGGATGGCGTCCCGGATCCCTGCCACGACCGGGCTGTGAAGGCGGAGTGCGACGTCGGCGAGTTCGTTCACTACCCGACGCGGTGGGACTCGCCCACGTTGCTCTGGTTCGGGCCGGAGGAGCAGGCGCCGGAGTGCCCGCTCGGACCGATCACGACCGGGTACGAGGGACACACCAATCTCCTAGCTCCCGGCGCGTGCGAAGCGTGCAGCTGCGAGCTACCAACGGGCTCGTGCGCGCTGCCTTCGACGATCGAGGTCCAGGCGGACGTGTGCGGCCCGCAGGTCGACCTCCCGATCGACTGGAAGGCCCCGGCTCCCTGGGATGGGCTCTGCGACGAGGCGACCCAGGTCGTCGCCGGGAAGGCGTACTCCCTGAAGATCCCCCCGCTGACGATGGCAGAGAGCGGATGTGCGTCGGGTCCGACGGTACCGGCAAAGGTGCTCGCTTCGCAATGGCAAACGTACGCCCGAACCTGCGACATGGCGTGGCCTCCGAGCCCGGTTGGTCACTCGATCTGCCTGACAGGTAGCTCACCCGTTCCGGCCGATTTCAGGCTGTGCATCTCCCACGATGGCGAGCTTCCATGCCCCGCCACAACGGATAATGTGTTTACCGAACAGCACGTGTTTTACAACGGCATCGAAGACGACCGCCAGTGCTCGCCGTGTACGTGCGGGGCTCCAGCAGGTAGCACCTGCACGGCGATAGCTTCGATCTACACGAACGCTACGTGCAGCGGGGTGCCGCTTACCCAGACCACCATCAGCTCGGCGAGCGAGACCTGTGTTGATGTCCAGCTACCCGGCCAAGCGCTCGGGAGCAAGTCGGCCAGCCTCGTAAGCTATCTCCCTGGCACATGCCCGCCTGCGGGCGGCGATGCCAGTGGTACTGCTATCGCGACCGAGCCCGTTACGTATTGTTGCCGCCCTGATACCTACTGAGGAAATTCATGCGACCTGTATTGATGGGCTTTGCCGTGCTTACCCTGCTTGTCTCCATCTTCGTTGCCTGCGGCGACGGATCCACCAGCTCCAGTGGCACGGGCGGAGCGCCGAACTGTGACGGCAACATCATCATTGAAGGCGCGGACGGAGGGGACCCGTGCGAGAGCTGCCTGCATACGAAATGTTGCGCGGAGGTCGCGCGCTGCACGGACAGCGTCTGCAAGAATTGCACTAATTTGTACATTGACGGATGCGAAAACAACGAGAATGCCCGTGAGATGTGGGGCTGTCTCACGGCTCATTGCGACGACAGCACGACATGTTCTCCGGTGCATCCGCCCTTCACTACCAGCAGCGGAGCCGGTACGACCAGCAGCGGTTAGAGCGTCAGATAACATCAGTCCTGGCTCTGCGGAGCTTCTCCTCAAAAGAAGAGGTACAGTCCGGCTCCGAACCCGCCAGACGCCGTGGGCGTCGTCCAGCCCGGGAGCTTGTTGACTGGAATCACTATCGGTTTCACAGTTCCGAGGATTTCGCCGGAGATGCGGAATCCAAGATGCGACGCAAAAGGCACCTCGACACCCAGGCGGGGCCCGATGGCGGAGTAAACGCTGGCATGTTGCACGGCGAGCGCGATCCCATCGCCTCCGCCCCGAAGCTGGCCTAACTCACCGACCGCGCAGCCGTAGAGCTTCCACCAGTGCGCGCAGGGAGCCAAGATCACCAGAAGCCGGGAGGTGCTCACCCCTTCGCCATCCCGTAGCCCTGGCACATGCCCGGCCGCTGGCGGATCCCAGCGTCCTCCGAGCGTGATTGAAACACCATCGAAGGGAAGCGAGGTTAACGGCCAGTAAATCCCGACGTCAGCCGTCAAGCCAAGAGCGACGCGAGGAGCAGTGCCAATCCCAAGCGCCGAGCCGAGCCCGAATCGAAGCAAGATCGGATTAGCCGGCGCGGGGGGATCCTCATGCGGGGGCGGAGCGACCGCGGGCGGAGCAACCACGGGCGGAGCGTGGGCCGATAGGGGCGGAGCGGGCGAGAACTCATATTCGATATCGCCCCCCATCACCGCAAAGAGCGCCCCGCAGTCATTCGCGCGAACGCTGGCCGCTTTCGACCATCCCGGAGCGCCCTTGTCGTCGTAGAACTGGATCGAGCCGAGGATATGGGGCCCTTTCCGCGTGACGAGCACGACCAATCGCGCGGGCGCGTCCGCGGTGAACGGGTCGTGACCGGAGCGGCGCGCGACTTCGCTTCGTAAGCCGGCCTCGTCCGCGCACGCTTCGGTACCGGGGCCGCGCTTGAACTCTAGCCGGGCCGTGATCGCATGCGGAGGGGCGGCCCACGCCAGCGCGGGCGCCAGGGCGACGGGAAGCACGATCGCGAGGGGGAGCGCCGTTCGCAGCTTCACGGGGCGCGAGCGTACCACGCGAGGACCGCTTGGTGAGGACGTCGCGTCTGGCAAGCCCGGCTCTGATGTGTCGCGACACCTGGCCTGACGCGCCATGGTTCCAGCCCTGGCGCATCGTCACCTTTGCGCCGAGGCGGCGCGGTCCCGGACTTGAGGCGGCGCGGTCCCAGCGCTGAGGCGGCGCGGCCCCGGGCTTGAGGCGCCTCGGTCCCGCGCTCGAGGCGTCGCGGCTCCTGAACTGACGTGGCGCGGCCTCTGGGCTGAGGCGTCGTGGTCTCAGGCCAGGCGCGTCACGCCTCTGACAAGGGCCTCGCGGTGCCGCGGTGCTGTCCGCCCAACCTGTTGATTTGTTTTTGGATTGTCGCCGAGCAGGCGATCCGCCCGGCGTTTCCGGCAAGAACAGTGCGCGGCCCGCGCCGGGTGGGCCCCGGCGCACCGGATCAGGTCGTGGGCGGCTTCTTGTCGTCCGCGGTCTTCTTCTCGGCGTCGACAGCGGCCTTCTTCTCCGCGCGCGCCTCCGCCGATCGTGCCCGCGCGCGCTTCGTCAAGGCGCTGAAGGCGTCGAGTACGGGGGCCAGCACCGCGCGATGGGCCGCGCTCGAGAGCGCCAGCGTCCGCGCGAGGGCCAACGCCATCATCCCGGGGCCGATCACCATCTCGCCGGTGTGCAACGCATCATCACCAAAGCTGCGAGCCAGCTTCACGAAGCGCTCCTGAATCTTCTGCTCGTACTCCACCCGATAGAGGCGGCGCGACAGCAGCTCGGGCTCGAACTTCTCGGGATCGTCGCCGAAATCGGCGTCGCCGAGGCCGCTGAAGAACTTGAGGAGATCGCTCTCCTTGCCGTTCTTGGGCATCAACAGACTGAAGAGCAGATGAAGTGGCGCGCTGAGCACGCCCAGGCTGCGTCCGACGCTGTGCGTGCGCTCTTGCTCGGTCTGCTTTACGAGACCCGCCCAGCGGGCCTCCAGAATGTCGAGCTGTTGATTGCTCTCCTCGAAGAGAGCGTCGAGCTCGGCTTTGCTGAGATCGTCGATGTTTTTGGGAGTCGCTACAGACTGTCTGGTCACCGGTGCCTCCATGTGACTCAGAAGACAATAGGCGCTGGCGTGCCGTCAACGCCGAATCTGACGGCGCGAAGTCGAAATTCATCTTTTCGCACCTGAAAGCCGGAACGGGCGCCGAGGCACGGCTCAGCCATTCGCGAGGATCCGCGCGGCGTTGGTCTTCATCGCCGGGCCTCACACCGGAGCGAGCATCGCCGCAAGGCGCTCGGGGCTGCGGACGCGCTGATCCTCCATCGCCGTGATCGAGGCGAGCACGAGATCGTGGCCCTGCTCGCCGCCGAGCAGCTCGCCTTGACGTCGACGCGAGGCCGCGGCGTGGAGGTGCATGTCGATGGCCTCGAAGGCCTGCGCCGCCTCGCCATAGAGCGCGAGGGCGCGGTCGTGGCGGCCGCGCGCGAGGGCGATCCCCGCGCCGAGCTGCGCGCTGTACGCCGAGGCGAGAGGTAGCCGCGGCCTGGCCAGGGCGCGCGCGCGGCGCTCGGCCTCGCGGAGGAGACCCTCGCGATCGTCGTGGCCCTGGCGCGACGCGAGGATGAGGGCGTTGCCGTGGACCCAGTCGATCTCGTCACGGACGATCTCGACGCGGAGGAGCTGCGAGCCGTCGAGCGCGGCGCCGTCGTCGCGGAGCTGCGCCAGCGCGGCGGCGCCGTCGGACTCGTAGAGGTACGAGTAGGTGCGGACGAACAGGTCGCTCAGGTGCTGCGTGTGCCAGCCGCGCTTCGACCAGCTCCGCAGCGCGTCGGCGGCCTCGCGGCGCGCCTCGACGGGGCGGTCGTGCGCGAGGTGAACGCGGGGCACGCTGAAGGTGCGGAGCGAGGCCTCGTTGTAGCGCGCGCCGAGCTCCTGCGCCTCGTGGAGGCAGGGCGGCAGGCGGCGCGCGAGCTCGTCCAGCTCGCCCATCATCACGAGGCTGCCCATCATCCACCAGGCCTGGATCGAGCCTATTTCCCAGGTTATGTCGGTGCACGTCGCGCGGAAGAGCGCGACGGCGTGATCGCAGAGCGTGACGGTCTCGCGGAAGCGATGGTCGTAGTACGCGATGGCCGCCGCGGCGCTAGCGGTCCAGGCGAGCGCGTGCGGGTGCTGGATGCGCTCGGCGATGTCGACGGCGCGCGCGGCCAGCACGGACGCGCGCGCGCGGCCCTTGGTGCCGCCTTCCATGGCGGCGAGCATCGACTCCAGGGCGAGGGCGCGAGCGATGCGATACGGCTCGCCGGCGCGCAGCGCGAGGAGGAGGTGACGGGCCTGGAAATCCGCGCCGCGCACGATGTCGACGGCGCCGAGACCGCTGCCGACCGACCAGCACGCGTCGATGCGCGTGAGATCGTCGGCGGGGACGCTCGCGGCGTCGCGCTCCGTGAAGCCCGTGCCGCGGACCGAGAGCTGGGCGCGGCGAAACACCAGCGACGCGAGGGCGCGCGTCGGCGTCTTCGGGAGCTCGAGGCCGACGTCGGCGAGGACGCCTTCGAGCGTGGTGAGCCCCTCGTCGATGTGACCGGCGCGGAGGTGCTGCTCGGCGGCGCGGCGGCGGAGATCGTGCGACTCGTCCCGGGGCGCGTCGCGGGCGGCGTCGAGGTACGCGCGCGCAGCGAAGGCGCCGCGCCCGGCGTTGGCGAGCGCGTTCGCGAGCTTCTTGCGGAGAGGCTGAGGCGCCGAGCCGCGCAGCTCGATCGCCTTGCGATAGAGGGCAGCGGCGCGATCGAAGGCCAGCGCGGCCTCGGCGCGATCGGCGGCGATCTCGGCGAAGCGGAGCGCGCTCGCGGCGTCGCCTGCGCCGAGGAAATGCACGACGAGCGCGTCGATGTCCTCGCCGCCCTCGGCCTCGATCGCGCCGGCGAGATCGGCGTGGCGCGCGGCGAGATCCGCGGCCGAGAGCGCGGCGAGCACCGTCTGGCGGATGCGATCGTGGAAGCACTCGACGTCGGCGTGCTCGGCGCGCCAGGGGCGGGCGCTGCTCGATCCACGCTCGGAATCGAGCCTCCCCAGCGCCGCGCGGCTGCGGATGAGGTGCTCCGAGCGGAGCCCGGCGAGGACCTGCGCGCCGTGCTCGACGTCGGCCGCGAGGCAGACGGTGCTCTGGGCGATCGGGCGCCCGGCGACCGCGATCGTGTCGAGCAAGCGCCGCGCGTCGGGCGCGAGCGCGGCGAGGCGCGCGATCAGCACCTCGTGGAGCGAGATCAGCGCCGGTAGCCCGAGCGAGGCGTCGGCGGCGGGGCGGGTGCGGACGTGGCGCGCGAGCTCGTGGACGAAGAGCGGGCTCCCGCCCGATTCGACGGCGATCTGCTCGGCGAGGCCGCCCTCTGCGTCGCCCGCGAGTAGCACGCGGGCCAGCGCGCGGGCCTCGCGGTGCACGAGCGGGCCGACCATCAGTTCGCGCACGTCGCTGGCGATCTCGCCCCGCGCGAGGCGCTCGCGCAGCACGCGCACGAGCTCGATCGTCGCCGCGTCCTCGGTGCGGTAGCTGGCCACGAGCAGCAGCGCCGGCGCGCCCGACGGCGGCGCGGCGTCGCGCTCTTCCACCGCGGGATCGAGCAGATCGAGCAGCAGCGCCGCGCTGTCGGCGTCGCCCCACTGGAGGTCGTCGATCCACACGATCAGCGGCTGCGCCGAGGCCATGCGCCCGAGCAGCTCGCGCAGCGCGGCGAACGCGCGTCGGCGGAGCTCGAGCGGATCCGGGGCGTCGGCGCGGCGCGGGGCGACGCGGACGGCCTCGATGCGGAGGAGCACGGGGAACACGCGGGCGAGCGCCTGGATGTCGGGCGGGACGAGCTGCGCCGCCTGGTCCGGCGCGAGCCCGCGCAGGTGCTGCGTGAGGGCATCGATCAGGCTGTCGACGCCCTTGTACGGCACGCTCTCGCGCTCGTAGCAGCGGCCCTCGAGCACCACCGCGCCGTCGCGATCGGTGACGTCGTCGAGGAAGCGGCGGAGCAGCGCGCTCTTGCCCATGCCGGCGGTGCCGTGGACCTGGAGCGTCACGGCCTTGCCCCGCCGCGCGGCGGTGAAGGCCTCTTCGAGCACGGCGAGGTGGTGATCGCGCCCGACGAACGGGAGCACGTCGGGCCACGCGAGGCCGGCGCCGCGCGCCTCGACGACGCCGAGCGCCGCGAGGATCGCCGCTCCTTGCGGCCGATCGCTGGGGCGCCGCTGGAGCAGGCCGACGCAGAGATCGGCGAGATCGTCCGGTAGATTCTCGACGAGCAGCCGCGGATCGGGAGGATCGAGGTGGATCTTGTTGGTGAGGATCTCGCTGGTTTTCCCGCCGATCGGGAGCCGTCCCGTCAGCGCTTCGTAGAGCATCACGCCGAGCGAGTACCAGTCCGAGGCGGGCGTCAGCGGCGCGCTCATCGCCTGCTCGGGCGACATGTACGCCGGCGTTCCGACGATGCGCCGCTCGACGTCGCGGTGCGCGGCGGAGCGGGCGGAAAAGCTCGCGATCAGCCCGAAATCGAGGACTTTGAGGTGCCCCTCGGCCGTGACGAGCACGTTCGAGGGCTTGAGATCGCGGTGGAGCTTGCCGGCGCGGTGGATCGCCGCGATGCCCTCGGCGAGCTGGCGGAGCGCGGGGCGGAGGCGCTCGACGAAGAGCCCCGGGACGAGCCCCACCGCGCGTGGACCGGGCGACGAGGCGCGCTCCACGCTCGAGCTGTCGGGCGCCTCCTCGGTCGATCGGACCGTGTTCGCTGCGGTCGTCGCCGCCTCGACGGCCACCGTCGCGGCCTCGGGATCCCCGGCGCTGGCGATGCCGTGCACGTGGTCGAGGAAGCCCACGCCGTCGACGAGCTCCATCGACAGGTAGATGTCGTTGCCGTCGGCGAAGAGCTCGTGGAGCGCGACGAGGTTGGGGTGGACGACGTCGACGAGGCCGCGGAACTCTTGCTTGAAATCGTAGAGCGCGCCCGCGTCTTCCAGGCTGAGCTTCTTCAGCGCCACGCGGGCGCTGCGGCCCTCTTCGTGCGCTTCGAACACCACGCCGAAGGTGCCGGCGCCCAGGGATCGCCCCACCGTGAAGCGCCCCGCGAGCCGCGACGGATCGTGCACGCGACTCGACGACGGGACCCGCGCGCGCGAGCCCGGCGACGAGTCGGCCGAGCGATCGTTCGAGGTGGAGGGCGGGGGCGATCCTGCGAGGCCGCGCAGCGACGGCGGCTTCGGCGTGAGGGGCTCGGTCAAAGCTCGTTCACTCGCTGGTCGATCGCGGCGCAGGCCGCGCTTTGCTGCTGGGGATCGAGCTTCCAGTCGGGCGATCCGTACTTCCCGTCGACGCGCACCATCCGGAACTTGCTCGCCTGAGGATCGACATGGAACGACGGCAGCGAGCCTACCGTTTGATCGACGCTGAGCGCCGTCCCCGCGAGCCAGATGTCGGTGCCGACGATCTGGTAGCGGATCTCGGTCGACGCATCGACGGAGCCGGTGAGCTCGCACGAGCTCTTCGCGGTGCCGGAGAACTGAGGATCGACCTGGATGTCGAGGAACGCCTTGCCCTGCAGCGTGGATCCGGGATCGTCGGGGTGGTCGACGTGGCACGGCACGCCGTTCTTCTGATCGCTCGCCGTCAGCCCGCAGACCGCGATCGTCACGCCCGGGTAGGTGTCGCCGTCGTCGTCGCGGAGCGCGGCGCAGTCGTCGACGCACGTCGCCTCGCAGGCGTTGGTGTGGCCCATGTCGGCCTTGGCGCAGGCCATGGACTTGGTGTCCCATTTCGGGAGCTCTGCGCCGCCCTTGGCCGAGCCGACGGTCACCGTGAACCGTTCGAGCGCGATCCCGCTGCCGTCCTTGGCGCCGTCGAGCTTGCCACCGACGGCGGTGGTCACGACCTTCGGCAGCGCGTCGATCAGCTTCTGCGGGGCCGACATCGTCGCGTAAACCAGGCTCGTCGAGGCCGGATCGCAGGTCCCGACGAGGGCGCTCACCGTGGGCAGCTCGATGGTGCAGAGCGTCGCCGTCACGGCCGTCAGCTTGGTCGCGTCGGCCGGATCTTGCTTGATGGTGATCATCATCAGCATCGACGCTTCGCCCGGCTGATTGGCCGGGCAGATGGTGATCGCCCCGCCCGGCGCGCCCTCCAGCTTCACCGCGAGCCGCCCCTTCACGGCCCAGGTGCCTTCGAGCGAGAGATCGGCCGGAGCGCCGTCGCACTTCACGGCGCTGCTCCCGCCGCCCGCGCCGGTGGTGCTGCTCGTGCCGCTCGCCCCGCCTGCGCCGGTGCTCGTCCCGCTCGGGGTCGCGCCGCCGCCGCAGCCGAGCAGGGAGGCGCCGAGGAGCACCAAACCGAGGGGTCGTTGCATGCGGCGAGCATACCGCGGGCCGCGACGATTGCAGTCCCGCATTTCAATGGCCCGCGGCCCTCGTGCACGAGAATCGCGGCGGCGCTGCAGGGGCGGAAGCGATTACAACCCATTACACGCCATCACGTCCCAAACGCCGTGCATCGCCGCTGATCCTGCGCGGCGTGGTCCCGCGCGAAGATTGGAGATGAGGCGTCGCGCTGCGGTCGCTCACCGCCCGCGAGCCTGTCACCTCGTGACGTCCCGGCGCGCCTTGAGTATGGGCATCGGTCGATGCTCTTCCTTCTCGACGGAGCGCTGCTTGCTCTCGCCGTCTTCTTGCACGTGAGGCTCGGCAACGCCGCGCACCGCGCGCGGATCGACGCCGAGGCGCGCGAGCCCGGCGAGAGCATCGCGCACGGCCTTTCTGCGCGCGGCGACGACGCCGACGTCACGGCCGCGCCGCGCGAATTTCACGAGCCCGGCCCGCCGCGGCTCGCGGCCTGGGGCGCCGGCGTGCTCGCGCTCGGACCGGGCAGCCTGCTCGCCTTCGCGCCACGGCTGATGTCGCTCGATCAAGAGCTCTTCTGCGGCGCAGGAGACGTGATGATCGAGGTCGGCTGTGGCGAAGGCAGCTGCGTCGAGTGCCAGGCCCACCCGGACAGCAGCGTGCTGTTTCACTATCTGGGAGCGATGGCGCTGGCGATGGCGACTGTCGTCCTCCTGGGACTGACGATCACGACCTTCCGCCGTCGCCGCGCCTCGACCGCGCGCGTCGCCGCGGGCTGACCGATCGCGCCGACGGCCGGATCCCGGCCCACCGGCGATTATTTCCAAATGTTTTGAAGGCCGCCGCCTCGACGCGCCAACCGTGATCGAACCAGCAGGGGTGCTGCAGCGGCGCTCTCGCCGTGGCCACCTTTCGAGGGAGGTAAACGAACATGCATTGGAAAGTGATGGGCCCCGCCGCCGCGGTGGCCCTGGCTGCGGTCGCCTGCTCGCCGCAAGACGATGCCGTCGGTCAGGCCACCCTGGCCGCGATGGCGCTCGATCCTGCGGCCATCCCGTCCTCGCCGACCAACCTCCACGCCGACGATCCCGCGGCCTCGGCCCTGGGACGTCGCCTGTTCTTCGACAAGCGTATGAGCGCAGACGGCGGGGTGGCCTGCGCGAGCTGCCATGATCCGAGCAAAGGCTTCTCCGATCCGAGGCCGGTCTCGCTCGGCGTCGACCACCGCCCCGGCAGCCGCCATTCCATGCCGATCACGGCCGCTGCCCTCCATCCCTTCCAGTTCTGGGACGGGCGCGCCGACTCGCTCTGGTCGCAGCCGCTCAAGGCCATGGAGGGCCAGAAAGAGATGGACTTCAGCCGGGTCGAGGTCGCCCATTTCATCCACGAGAATTACCGGGCAGACTACGAGTCTGTCTTCGGTCCGATGCCCGATCTGGCGGCTCTTCCGCCGGAGGCGCGCCCTGGAGAGGCCGCCTGGGACAGCCTGCCTGCGCAGAGTCGCGACGACGTTCAGCGGGTGTTCGCCAGCGTTGGAAAGTCGATCGAAGCCTACGAGCGCAAGCTGCTCTGCGCCGACACGCGGTTCGATCGCTGGACCCGCGGCGAGATCACGCTCACCGCCGATGAGCAGTCGGGCGCCGACAGCTTCGTCAGCAATGGTTGCATCGGGTGTCACAACGGTCCGAGCTTCTCCGATGGCAAGTTCCACGCTATCGGGGTCGGCGGCGCGGACGGCGCGGATCTCGGCCGCGCGGCGGGCTTACCCTTGCTCCTCGCCGATCCCTTCAACGGTGCTGGCGCGTACTCCGACGATCCGGCGGCAGGGAAGGCGCTGCTGGCGATCGCGGCGAGCGAGGCGGGCGAGACGCGCGCCTTCCGCACGGCGAGCCTCCGCGGCGTCGGTCAACGACAGCGCTTTGGCCACCTCGGCGACAGCAACGATCTGCGCCAGTTCATCACGCAGGTGTACCGCGGCGGCGGGGGCGGCGGGCGCGGCGGCGGCGGCGATAACGGGCTCGATCCGCTGCTGCGCGGGGTCGACGCCGACAACGTCGACGCGATCATCGCCTTCCTGCGGACGCTCGACTGCCCCGTCCCGTCGGCCGACCTCCTCGCCCCGTGACGAGCGCCGACGCGCCGGCGCCATCGCTTTTTCCTTCGCGCCCGGAGCGTTCCAGGTTCCATCCGCCCAGCGCTCGTAGGATACGTGCGAGCGCGCCCGTCGATCGTCGACGGCCGCTCGGAAGGAACGAACGACCGTGGACCGAATGCTCGCTGGCAGCTGGCGCTATGTGGTGGGTGGTGGCCCCGACCTCCCGGACCACACGATGACGTTCACCCCGTTCGGCGATCTCGTCCAGTCCGTGCTGGTCGAGGAGGGCGTCGAGAGCCGTGTTTTGCTGATGTACGAGGTCGACGGCGACACGCTGGTGATGGACCAGCCGAACGCCCTCGAGCCCGATCGCAAGGCGTACGTCGTCGACGCGGACGAGCTCCGCATCGGCGCGGACGACGCCGCCGTGTACCGGCGCGAGCCCCACGGCAGCGTCTCCGATCCCGACGCGTACATGCTGGCGCTGGCCTCGGCGGCGCTGCACCGCGCGCTCTCGCAGGCCTCGGACGCGGAGTCGTTCGTGCCGTTCCTGATCTCCGACGACCCCGAGAACCGCACGGTCCGCCGCATCCTCGCCCCCGACGTCCACGTGGCGCGCGGCGCGGCCCAGAACGAGATGAAGAAGCTCGGCGCCGAGACGCACGCCGCGGCCTTCGCGTTCCAGGGCGTGGTCGAGATCGAGGGCGAGGCCTTCGACGCCGCCGTCGTCGAGGTGAGCCAGCGCGGCCGCCTCTACGGCCTCCTGCTCGGCCAGCCCTTCGGCCGCAACGAAGAGGGCCACCTGGTCCGCATCACCGACCTCGACGTCGAGACCAACGAGAACTGGTTCGAGGTCGATCACCCCTCCGAGAAGAAGCCCAAGCCGGCCGCGAAGAAGAAGCCCGCCGCGAAGAAGGCAGTCGCCAAGAAGCCCGCTGCGAAGAAGGCTGTCGCGAAGAAGGCTGTCGCCAAGAAAGCTGTCGCGAAGAAGGCCCCGGCGAAGAAGACTGTCGCGAAGAAGGCTGTCGCGAAGAAGAAGCCCGCCGGGAAGAAGGCTGTCGCAAAGAAGGCTCCCAGCCGAAAAACGCGCCGATAAGATCCGGAAATTCGGATTATTTACAGGGAGGCGAGGAGACAGGGAGGCGAGAGACCGGAGGAGATTTTTTTCTTCCGGACTCCGATCTCCCCGTCTCCTCGCCTCCCTGTGAAATTTCTGATTCTCGCTCTGGCCTGTCACGAGGAGGCGCGCTTCAAGCGAGCCGCCATGGCGAGCGTGCGGGCGTTCTCGGGGATGTGGTCGAGGAAGCTCCGCCGCAGCCGCGCGTCGGTGATGCGATCCGCGCGCTCCATCAGCCGCAAACGAGCCTCGTTGATGCGCGCCTGCGCCTCGGCCGGCTGCCCCGTCGCCTCCAGCGCCTGCGCGTGCAAGAGCCGGATCAGCGCCTCGCCCTCCTCGACGCCCTCCAGCGCTTCGAGGATACCCATGGCCTCCGAGGCCGCGGCGAAGGCTTCGTTCGGGGAGCCGTTCGCCATCTGGATGTCGGCGAAGATCGCCAGCGCATAGGCCCGGATCGGCGGCGTGCTCGCCGAGGCCTCCAGGGCGGCGCGGACGTGGAGATCGGCGCGCTCGAGCTCGCCGCGGAGGCCGTAGATGACGGCGAGGTACATGTGCGAGGCCAGCTCGAAGCGGCGGTAGCCTTCGCTCACGCACTGCGCGAGCGCGGCGGTCTCGATCTCCAGGGCCTGATCGAGATCGCCCAGGCGCGCCAGCGCGAAGCCGAGGTTGGTGCGCACCGGCGCGATGAAGCTGAGCTTCATGGGCTCGCCCACCGAGAGCGCCTCGCGCAGCACCGATTTCGCCCGCGCATAGGCCCCGAGCTGCATGTACGCGTTGCCGATGTTGGCGCGCTGCAGGCAGGCGTTGCGCGCGTCGCCGGCCTCGGCGAAGCCGGCCACGGCCGACTCCAGGCGCGTCAGGTACGTCGTCGGATCACCGGCGTGCAACGCCAGCTCGGACTCGGCGACGTCGAGCCAGGCGCGCACCACCGGCTCCTCGTCGACGTCGGGCTCGGCGCGGCCGCGCGCGCTCGCGAGCACCGAGGCCGAGCGCTCGGTCAGGCCGGCGCGCACCAGCGAGATCGAGAGCCGGCAGGCCGTGACGACGTGCGACGAGCTCACCGCGCCGCGGGACTCGATCCGCGAAAGCTCGGCGATCATCGCGGGAAAGTGATCGTTCTTGCCGAGCGAGCCGCCGACGATCGCCAGGTGGCCGAGCGCTGCGTACCACCCGTTCGAGCCCTGCGGGAGCGCCGCGGAGGCCTCGAGCGCGCAGCGCTCCGAGTCGGTGTAGTGGCCGAGCCAGCGCAGCGCGATGGCCTGCACGAGGCGCATCTGCCCGAGCACCTCGCCCGTGGCGCGGCAGGTGGTGATGGCGTGCTCGGCGTGATCGATGGCCTCGTCGAGCGCGTTGATCCGCAGCGCCTGCCCGGCCGCGGCGGCGTACCACTCGGCGTTCTTCGGCGCGCGCGGCGAGGGGCGATCCTCGTACCAGCCGAGCTCGGGCTGGGCCATCGGGCGCGCCCACTCGGGGACGGAGCGGCGCACCTCGGGCGGCGTCAGCTCGCTCGGCGGCACCGTGTCGGCGTCGCCGAGCGCGTACGCGGGCAGAGGCTCGCTCTCGGCCGGCGGGATCGATTTCGCGTGGCGCCGGCCGATCGTCGGATCGGGCTTCTTCGCGAACTCGAGCACCGCCTCCAGGAACGCGGCCATGGTCGGGAAGCGGGCGCCGGCGTCGCGCTCGAGGGCGCGTTGCACGATGTTGACGATGTCGGACGGCACGTCGGGCGCGCGCTCCGCGAGCAGCGGGACAGCCTCTGAAAGGATCCGCGCGAGGATGATCGGCCCCGTCGGCCCCTGGTACGGGCACGATCCCGAGAGCAGCTCGAACAGCACCGCGCCGATGGCCCACACGTCGGTGCGCGCGTCGGCCTCGAGCAGCCCGCCCGCTTGCTCCGGCGACATGTACGCGGGCGTTCCGACGAGCGTTCCCGAGAGCGTCTGGTTGTCGCCGCTCATCGCCATCTTCGCCACGCCGAAGTCGATCAGCTTGGGGACGACCTCGCCCTCGGCCGAGCGCGTGAGCAGGATGTTCTCCGGCTTGATGTCGCGGTGGACGATGCCGGCGCGGTGCGCAGACGCCAGCGCGCCCATGATCGGCACCAGGATCTCCAGCGCCGCGGCCGGCATCAAGCGCCCGTGCTTGTCGACGTGCTCGCGCAGCGTGTCGCCTTCGATCAGCTCCTGGACGATGAAGAACGAGCCGTCGTGGCGCTGCCCGACCTCGAACACGGCGACGATGTTGGGGTGATGAATCGTCGCGGCGGCCCGCGCTTCGCGGCGAAATCGCGCGAGCACGTCGGTGCGCTCGGCGAGGTGCGGGTGCAGGACCTTGATGGCGACGCGGCGCCCGATCCAGGTGTCCTCGGCCTCGAAGACCACCCCGACGCCGCCCTCGCCGATGCGGCGCAGCAGCACGAATTTGCCGCCCACGACCGTCCCAGGGCGCAGCGCCGCCGTATCGCTCGAACCGCCCACGCCGGGATCCACCATGCTCTTCTGCGCGCCATCTCAAGTCGAAACGGGCTGCGCGTCAACGCCGGGGGATCCCCGTGCGCCGCCGAGGCCGCGCTTCGAGCGGTGCGCTGCGGGACAAAGCGTGATCCGTCGGCTAACCTGCCGGCCCCGCGCGTTGTGCGCCTCTGGGAAAGGATCGCTCATGTCCCGTTCTGCGCTTCATCTTGCTTTCATCGCGACCTCGGCCGTTGCGCTCTTCGGTTGCGGCTCCGACACGACCACGACCGGGACCACCGGCGCCGGCGGATCCGCGGGCACGACGACGAGCGCCGCCGGCACGGGTGGCAGCGCGAGCACGTCGACGACCAGCGGCAGCACCACCAGCAGCTCCGCGAGCTCGTCGGGCACGGGCGCCGGCGTCATGAACGCCTGCACCAACGCCGCGGACAAGGCCGCGCTGATGGGCGAGGACATCAAGGCGATCACCACGGCGTGCGGCCAGCAGAACGTCGGCGCCGAGCCGGCGACGCACGACTGCATCAAGATGAAGGGCGGCCTCACCGAAGACTGCACCGGCTGCTACAGCGGCGAGGTCGACTGCATCGCCGACCATTGCCTCGGCGCCGAGGGCAAGTGCCTCACCGCGCCGAACGACAAGCTCTGCACCGATTGCCGCAACAAGTATTGCGTCCCGGCCTTCGAGGCCTGCAGCGGCCTGACGTCGATGTGATGTGATCGGCTCGGGCCGAGGTCTTCAAGGCACGTAGGCCTTGAGGACGTCGGCCGCGAGCCGGTCGCCCAGCTCGCGATAGCCCTTCGTGCTGAGATGAACGCCGTCGGCCGCGGCCCGCGGCGGAGTCTCGGCGCGCCACGCGAGGATGGAGCCTTTGCCGCCCATCTGCGTGTAGGTGTCCCAGAAGCCGCATCCCACGGCTTTTGCCGCCTTTTCGAGCGCATCGACGACCAGCGGCGTCCGCTCGCGGGTGTCGGCCCGGTCGGTGGGGGAGAGGACGAGACAGTCTGTCTTCGCCGAGGCCTGGTGGACGCGGGCCATCACCGCAGTGAGGTTCTCGACGTAGCGCGCGGGGTTCACGGTGTGATCGCCCGACTCGTTGGTGCCGTATTCGAGGACGACGAGCGAGGGCGAGCGCCGCGTCACCTCGGAGACCCAGCTCGCCTCGTTCCACGCGAGAGGAGTCGCGAGGCGAGCGCCGTTGATGCCGAGCGTGTCGAGCACGACGCCGGGAGAGGCCCTGGGGTCGGCCTCGATCACCATGCCACAGAGCTCCGGGAAGCCGCCCGTGGGGACGACGCTGACCGTCGGATCGGCGCCCTTGCTCGTGAAGACCTTGTGGTAGAGCGTGGCGATCTTGTCGCCCGTCGCGGGCAGGGAAGCCACCTTGACGCCGTCGAGCTTGACCTCGAGGGCGTCCTTCTTCGTCGCGGGCTTGTAGCAAAGGTCCCACGTCAAGGTCGGCGGGAGCGGGGGATCCTGCGCGCCGAGCTTGAAGATGGAGCGCGGCCCGCCCTCCTGCGCGATCATCAGGAACCCTCCGAGGCCGAAGACGCCGTCGGCAGAGGGGATGATCGTGGAGGGGCCTCTGGGGCGAGTGCGCCACTTGCCGGTGATCTCCATCTTCACGCCGTCGTGACGATAGCCGTGGTTACCGATGTTGACGAAGCCGGGGCCGCCGTTGCCGAAGCGCTTCTGGAGCGCCGTGCGGAGGGCGCCGCTCCAGAAGTCGGAGGCGCCGTGCGAGTCGCCCAGCCACGCCACGCGGACGTGATCGGTCCGGGTGTGCTTGTCGAGCTCGCGCACCGCCGCGTAGAAGTTGTCGAGCTCGTGCCCCGTCGTCCGCGCGACCGGGCCCGCGGGGGCGATCGGCTCCGCAGACGCCGAGGCGACAGCGGTCGGGATTTCGAGCGGCGGCGCTGCGGCGGCGGTCGTCGTCGGGATCGCGCTTGGATCCGCGGCCGCGCTCGATTCGATCGCCGCCGGCGCGGAGGGGACCGCTGGCGCAGGCGCTTGCTCTCGCGTGGTGCCGCACGTGAGGACGACGACCGCCGAGGTGATCGTCACGGCGAGCGCCGCGAGCCGACCACGCCTGTCGCTCGGCGCGGCGGCGGAGGGCGAAGGCTCAGGAGAGGGGATCGTCAATCTCGACCTCGTCCTCGACGATTTCACGGCGTCGCTGCCGCGCTTTCACGTGCTCGCGCACCACGTTGACGAGATCGTCGACGTACGACTCGAAGGGTGGACAGGAGATCCCTGCGCTGCCGAGGGCCTGATCGGTGTTGCGGGTGTCGAAGCGCACGTTGCTCGTGAGCTGCTCGACGAAGGCCTTGGGGCTGCGCGCGAAGCGATCGATCCCCGGGGTGCGGAGCAGGGCCTTGGCCAGGTTCGAGGGGATGCTGCCCTTGGTGGTGCGCCGACCGCCCGCGTGCGTGACGAGCTCGAACACGCTGCGGGCCGAGAGCGGGTTGGGATCGGCGAGGTGAAACGTGCGCCCCGGGGCCGCGGGGTGGCGTCCGATCGCGTGGGCGGCGCGGATCGCGTAGTCGAGAGGCACGATGTTGAGCGGCGTGTCGCCGCGGCCGGGGAACGGAATGGCGATCTCGGCCGGCGTCGCGACGACGAGCAGCACGAGGAGGTAGATGCCTTCGAGGCGATCGCTCTCGCCGGCGCTGGCGTCGCCGACGATGGTCGTGGGACGCACCACGGCGATCGGGACCTCGCCCATGGCGCGGCGGAGGAGCACCTCGGCGCGCATCCGCGTCTCGTCGGCGTCGCTGCGAAACGACTGGCCGCGGTCGAGATCGTCTTCGTAGACGACGCCCGTTCGATCGCCGGAGACGTGCGCCGTCGAGTGGAACACCAGGCACTGGAGCCGCGTCGCCGCGCGGGCAAACTCGAGGATCTCGGCCGCGCCGCCCACGTTGATGGTGTTCGCGGTGCGGCGGTCGGCGGCGCCCGAGCCGAGGTGCGCGAGGTGGTGGATGCGGTCGACCTCGCGGGTGAGCTTGCGGAACTCGGCGCCGGAGAGGCCGAGATCCATCGCGTGGGGGCTCCCTTCGACGAAGACCACGCGCGCTTGCTGCTCGGCCGAGAGGCGCAGCTCCGGCGGCGGTGAGGTGTCGGGCAGCGTGTCGCGCCCGGCGGCAGGAGGCGGAATCGACGGCTCCGGCACCTCCGGCGGGGCGATCACGTATACGAGGGCGCGCGGCTCGGTGGTGACGATCTGCTCGATCATCCGCCGCGCATGGAGCGAGGGGTAGCCCGTGACGAGGAGGACGCTGTCGTAGCCCGGGCGCGGCATGCCGGTGAGCTTAACCCAACCGGCGGAGAACGGCGCCTCGCATGTCCGCGTTCGCGCGGCGGAGGCTGCCGTCCTGACCGAACCCCTTTCTCAAGGCTTGCGGGCGTCGGCAGCGCGCTTGTAGGCGCAGGGCTTGCCGTCGCTGCCGGCCTCGATCGGCGTGCGGTTCGTATCGAGCGTGAGGCTCGGCGGGAACGTCGTCTTGGCGGGGCCGTTGCTCGCCTTGCTCACCGTGAGCGTCACGATGTCTTTGTCGGTCTTGTAGGTGCCAGAGCGGATGATGATGCCCGACCACACGCACGTGGTGCCCTTGGGGCAAGGCGACACGAGGTCTTCCGCGCTGAACGTGGGCGCGGCCGCGGCGCCCTCGCTGAAGGTGATCTTGCGCGGGTAAGCGCGGGCGCCGCACGAGGCCGACTCCCACGTTCCAGCCAGGCTCTGCGCGCCGGCCGCGGGTCCGGTGGAGGGGATCGTCGTCGGCATGGTCGCAGTCGCGGGGACCGTCGGCACCGCGGTGGGCGTGGCGGGTGCCGTCGCGACCGGCGTCACGGCCGTGGTGGTCGGGTGCGGCGAGATCGGCGCTGCCGGCGTGGTCGGCGCCGCGGGAGCGGTCGGCGTCGTGGCGACGGGCGCCGTCGTGCCGGTGGCCTCGCCGGGCGTGTTCGTCGATGTCGACGAGGTGGTCCCCTCGACGCAGCTCGTCAGCGCGAAGAGGGAAATCGCGGCGAGGCCGCAGCGGAGGAGCAGGCTTGAAGAGCGTCGCATGGGCGCCCCTCTCTCACGGTCGAGGCCTGATGGCAATTGTCGTCGCGCTGGAAAGGCGCGAATCGACTCCTCTCAGCGTGGGATTCAGGTCACCGTGAAGACGGCGATGTCGGGCGTCGCGAACGTGCGAATGGGCAGCTCCGTCGTGCCCACGCCGCGCGAGACGAAGAGGGTGAGATCCTCCTCGCGATGAAGACCGAAAGGCCAGCGTTTCCCGAGCGGACCGGGCACGATGATCGGCCGGGGGCCCGGGAGCGCGATCTGCCCGCCGTGGGTGTGGCCGGTGAGCAGGAGAGAGACGCCGCGCCCGCGCATGAACGGGACGCCGTCGGGAGAGTGGCAGACGCCGAGCCGCACCGCCGCATCGCCGCAGGCCGCCACGGCGCGCGCCCCGTCGGGCTCACCCGTCCAGGGATCGTCGAGGCCGAGAATGGCGACGTCGTCGTGCGGTGATGGCAGGCGAACAGCGTCGTTGATCAGCACCCGCGCGCCGGCCTCGGCGAGGGCGTCCTCGAGCAGGCCGTGATGGGTCCAGAGATCGTGATTGCCCATCACGGCGAGCTTCACCTTGGCTGGCACGGCGCGCACCCGATCGCGGAGCTCGCGCGCTCTCGCGGGCGTCGCTTCGAGGAACACGTAGTCACCGCCGAGGATGAGCACGTCGGGCGCGGCCTCGCTCAGCAGGGCAAAGGCGCGATCGAGGACGCTCTCCGGCGTGGTCGGGCCGAGGTGGAGATCCGAGGCGAAAGCGATCCGGAGCGGCGTCGGGCGGGGCCGCGCGGGATCGAGGCAGATCCGGTGATCGAGGCGCTCGACCAGGGCTCTTCCAGGCATGCGGTCCCAGGCGCGAGCGGGCCAGTCGCCGTGGAAGAGCGACCGCATCACGAGCTCGCTCAGCCCGCGAAGTGCCGTGTACTGGCGGCCGCGGCCCGGCGGGTGGAAGGGATGGAGTGTCATGGGAAAGCAGCTTGCCCGCGCGACGTGCAGCCGGTGCGGCCGCGCGATGCACCTTTCGTGGTGATTCCGGGGAGCGCGGCTCCGC
>JANYGI010000186.1 GCA_025362495.1 Byssovorax sp.
GGGTGTGCCGCCAAGGCGGAGGAGGAGCCGTACGCAAGTACGGTGACGACGACAACGTCCAGGGCTCGCTCGCGAGCCCGCCTGGGAGCGCCGGCGCGCCCGCATCGGCGAAAAGCACCCGGCTCAGGCTCAGGGCATGACGACGAAGTGCTCCTCGCCCTTCTCGCCCTTGAACTCGACCGTGATGTCGACGAGGCCGGCCTTGGCGGCGATCACCATGCCGTTCCGGGTCACGGTGGCCACGGTCGGCTCGCTGGTGTTCCAGTGGGCGTCCTTCGAATTGGTGATGTCCTCGGTCGTCCCGTCGGCGTAGCGCACGACCGCGCGGAACTGCTGCGAGTCGCCCTTGCGCAGCGTGTCCTTGTCGGGGGTGATCTCGATGGCGGCGATGACCTTTCCGTCGTTGGTGGCGGTGGCGCCGGCGCCTCCCGCGCCCGAGCTACCGCTCGGGCCGGTCCCGCCGCAGCCGAGGCCCGCCGTCAGGCCGAGGATCAGAGATGCCGTGAAGAGCGATTGATTGACCTTCATCACTGTCGTGCTCCAGGGGTTATTGGGTGCGACGCCCCGTCTCGTTCGCAAGCCGCATGCCGCCCGGGACCGACGCGCTCTTGCGGGCTCGCCCGCTGGGCAGGGGCCGAGTCGCCCATTCGCCCCACGCTCGCGCGCGACGGCTCGCCGCAGCGCCGATTCGATGCTTGATTGGGCTCCATGAAGCGGAGGATCGGGGGCGGCCAGATCGAGCTGCTGCGGGGCAACATCGTCGAGCAGCGCGTCGACGCGATCGTCAACGCGGCCAACACCTGGATGCTCGGCGGCGGGGGCGTCGACGGGGCCATTCACGCGGCGGCCGGGCCGGCGCTCCTCGCCGAATGCAAGCGACTCCCGGTCGACGCGGGCGGGCGGCGCTGCCCGACCGGCGAGACGCGGACGACCGCGGCGGGCGCCCTCGACGCGCGCTACGTGATCCACGCCGTCGGGCCGGTGTACGACGAGCGGTACGTGGACGAGGTCGAGCAGCAGCTGCGCTCCGTGCACGCGTCGGCGCTCGCCGCGGCGGCGGATCACGAGTGCGCGTCGATCGCGTTCCCGGCCATCTCCACGGGCGCGTACCGCTTCCCGATCGCGCGCGCGGCGGCGATCGCGCTCGACGCTGTCGCCGACTTCCAGCGCGGCCCGCGGGCCCTCGCCGAGGTGCGCTTCGTCCTGTTCACCGTGGCGGATCTCGCGGTGTTCGAGCGCGCCCTGGCGGCGCTGGACCACTGATCATCGACCGAGCGCTTTGAAATGCGAACAGGGTGAAGCGATGATCGCTCCACCCTGCTCGAAGCCTTACTCCGCGCTCGTGTTATTGCGCGGTCAGGCGTTGATTGCCGCGGCCGATCTGCTCAGCCCTTCGGCGCTTCGGCGTCCATCTTCGCTCGCTTGCGGCGACGACGGGCAGCCTCAGCCTGCTTCTTGCGGCGCTTGATGCTCGGCTTCATGTAATGACGCCGCATCTTCAGCTCGCGAAGCACGCCCTCGGAAGCGACCTTGCGCTTGAGGGTCTTGATCGCTCGTTCGATGCCCCGGTCGCTGACGGCGACCTCCAAGGGCTTGCACTGAATCGCATCACTCGGCATGGAATCTCCAGGTACGGCGCACTTTGCCCCGGATCAGGATCCGGAAGCAAGGGCCCCGCGCATGCTACCCGACGGGAGGGAGGAGCCGGCCGCGGCGGCGGCGTCCTCGGGGCCGGCCTCGTGCCAGTTCCCGGAGCGGAACGCAAGCCTTTCGCGTGGGCTGGAACGCGACGCTGTCGCGGACGGGCCGCGACGCGACGGTAGACCTGGGCGTAAATCGCCGTAAATACAGGCAGAAAACGAGTCACTGGAGCTACTCGGCGTCGGCGGCCCGTGTCACGCTGGCGACGATGATCGAGCTCTGCGGACGCACGTACACGGTCCCACGCGAGAAGACGGCCGTCTTCTGCATCGACGGCGAAGACCCCGAGTACCTCGACGACGCGCTCGCGCGCGGGCTGATGCCGCGGCTCGCCGGCGCGCTCGCCCTCGGCGGGTTCTTCGCGCGCGGGCTCGGTCAGATGCCGAGCTTCACCAACCCCAACAACGTCTCGATCGTCACCGGCGCGCCGCCGAGCGTGCACGGGATCTCCGGCAACTACTTCTTCGATCGCGCCGCGGGCGTCGAGGTGCCGATGAACGAGCCGCGCTTCCTGCGCGTGCCGACGATCTTCGAGGCGATGGAGCGCGCGGGCGTGCGGACGCTCTGCGTGACGGCCAAGGACAAGCTCCGCGCGATGCTCGGCGCCGTGCGCGATCCCGCGGTGCGCGCGCCGATCTCGCTCTCGGCCGAGCGCGCCCACGAGCAGACGATCCCCGGCGACGCGCGGATGATCCCGGCGATCGTCGGGCGCAAGAACCCTTCGATCTACGATTGGGACATCTCGCACTACGCGATGGAGATGGCGCTCGCGCTCCACGCGCAGCTCGGCGCGAGGCTCGTGTACGTGTCGCTCACGGACTACGTGCAGCACAAGGAGGCGCCGGGCGGGCCGATGGCGGATCGGTTCCACGCGCGCTTCGACGAGCTCCTCGGCGCGTACCTCGACGCGGGCTTCGTCTGCGGGCTGACGGCCGATCACGGGATGAACGACAAGACCCGCGCGGACGGCTCGCCCGACGTGCGCTTCCTCGACGATCTCCTCCGCGCCGCCGGCATCCCGGGCTGCCGCGTCCTCTTGCCGATCACCGATCCGTACGTCGTTCACCACGGCGCGCTGGGCTCGTACGCGACGATCTACCACGCGCCCGGCGCGGCCGAGAAGGTGCGGGCGGCGCTCGCGAGCGTGCCGGGGATCGAGGCGGTGATGACCCGCGACGAGGCCGCCGATCGGCTTGATCTACCGGCCGATCGCATCGGCGAAACCGTCGTGCTCGGCGACCGCTCGACGGTGCTCGGCAAGAGCCGCGAGCTGCACGATCTCTCCGCGGTCCAGCGCGGGCTGCGGTCGCACGGCGGGCTCCACGAGCGCGTCGTGCCCCTCGTCGTGTGCCGGCCGCTGCGCCCGGGGTTTCCTCGCGAAGGCGCGCCGCTGACCAACGCCGACATCTTCGATCTCGTGCTCAACGGGGCCACGTAACGCTCATTTTCCCGGGGGGGAACATGCTCGACATCACTCGACCGCCATTCGTTTTTCCATGCCTCGTCGCGGGAGAGCCGCTGGATCGCTCGCCGCGGATCGAGGTCCGCTACCCGTTCACGGGCGAGGTGATCGGCAGCGTGCCGAGCCTCGGCGTCGACGACGTCACGAGCGCGATCCGGCGCGCGGCCGCGTCGCGCTGCGAGCTGACGCGGTGGGAGCGCGGCCAGGTGCTGCTGCGCGCGGCGGCGCGGATCGAGTCCGAGGCCGAGGCCGTGGCGCGCCTGATCACCTGGGAGTCCGGCCTCTGTCGCCGCGACACGCGCCACGAGGTCCAGCGCACGCTCGACGTGCTCCGCTTCGCCGCGGCCGAGGCGCTGCGCGACGACGGGCAGTGCTTCTCGTTCGACGTCTCGCCCAACGGCCGCGCGCGCAAGGGCTACACACTGCGCGAGCCGGTGCCGCTCGTCACGGCGATCACGCCCTTCAACCACCCGCTCAACCAGGTGGCGCACAAGGTCGCGCCGGCGATCGCCGCGGGCGCGGCGATGGTGCTGAAGCCCTCGGAGAAGACGCCGCTCTCGGCGATCTACCTGGCGAGCGTGCTCCACGAGGCGGGGCTGCCGCCGAGCCGGCTCGACGTCGTCACCGGGGATCCCGCGGTGCTCGGCCCGCTGCTGATCAACCACCCCGACGTCGCCGTGGTGGCCTTCACGGGCGGCGTGGCGATCGGCAAGAGCGTCGCCGCGAGGCTCGGCTACCGCCGGGCGATCCTCGAGCTCGGGGGCAACGATCCCCTGCTCGTGCTCGCCGACGCCGACCTCGACGCGGCGGTGCGCCTCGCGGTGCAGGGCTGCTACGCCAACAGCGGGCAGCGGTGCACGGCGGTGAAGCGCTTGATCGTCGCCGAGCCGGTGGCCGACGTGTTCGCGCGGCGCTTCACCGACGCCTCGGCGGCGATCCGCGTCGGCGATCCGCACGACGACGCGACCGAGATGGGCACGGTGATCAGCGAGGACGCGGCGAAGCACCTCGAGGAGCTCGCGAACGCGACGATCGCCTCGGGCGCGCTGCTGCTCTTCGGCAACCGGCGGCGGGGCGCGCTCTACGGGCCGACGGTTCTCGATCGGGTGGCGCCCGACGCGCCCTCGGTGGCGACCGAGGCCTTCGGCCCCCACGCGCCGATCCTCCGGGTGAAGGACGAGGGCGAGGCGATCCGCGTCGCGAACGGGACGGCGTATGGCCTCTCGGCGGGCGTGTGCACGCGCGATCTCGCCGTCGCGCTCCGCTGCGTGCGCGAGCTCCGCTGCGGCACCGTCAACGTGGGCGAGGTGCCCGGCTACCGCACCGAGGCCACGCCGTTCGGCGGCATCAAAGACAGCGGCATCGGGGTGAAAGAGGGGGTCGTCGAGGCGATGAAGGCCATGACGTACACCAAGCTGTACTCGCTCCCGTGGGAGTAGCGTCGGCCCCCGCGCTGGGGTACGCGGACGCGATGCTGAACGACGGTCTCACCGAGCAGAAGTTCGAACAGCGCGCCGACGAGACGCTCCGCGCGCTCGACCGCGCGCTCTCCGAGCTCGACGGCGCCGAGGTCGATCTCGAGAGCGGGATCCTGACGATCGAGTTCGAGGACGGTGTGAAGTACGTCATCAACAGCCACCGTGCGGCCCGCCAGATCTGGATGGCGGCGGAGCGCAACGCCTGGCACTTCGATTACCGCGAAGAGGACGCCCGCTGGATCGCGTCCAGGACGAGCGACGAGCTCTGGACGGCGATCGACGGCGTGGTCTCGCGCAAGCTGGGGCGGCCCGTCGGCCTCGCAAAGTAGCGGAATCAGAGCGTCGGCCCGAGGCTTTGCCTTGCGCGCGGGCGCCGGCAAGGCTCTGCTTCACGGGTATGCGCTCTCGTTTCCCGGCCATCGCCCTGGCTCTCGTCGTCGTGCTCGTCGGCGAAGGTTGGGCCGCGGCGTACTGTCGATCGTCGGTGTGCAAGGTCGACGGCAAGACGATCCACGGCAAGGTCTGCGCGCCGCCAGCCGACGACGACTGCGGGACAGTGCTCCAGTGGCGGCAACCGTGCGTCGGCTTCGCGCTGGCGAAGGCCGGCTCGCGCCAGGTGTCGCTCGCCGAGATCGAGAAGGTGGCCAAGGTGTCGTTCGCCGCCTGGACGACGATCGATTGCGGCGGCGGCCAGCACCCGAGCATCGAGGTCGACGACCTCGGCATCGTGAGCTGCGGCAAGGTCGAGTACAACCAGCACGGGGGCAACGCCAACATCATCGTCTTTCGTGACGACGAGTGGCCGCACATGGACGACGGCGGCGGGACGACGGACACCATCGCTCTGACGACGGTGACGTACGATGTCACCAAGGGCGATATCTTCGACGCCGACATGGAGATCAACAGCGTCCAGAACACGTTCACCACCTCGGACACCATGGTTGACGTCGATCTTCGTTCGGTGATGACGCACGAGGCCGGCCACTTCCTCGGGCTCGCGCACAGCACCGTGATGGACGCGACCATGTTCCCGAACTACACGAACGGGACCCTGGATCTGCGCGCGCCGAAAGACGACGATCAGCAGGCGATCTGCAATGCCTACCCGCCGGACCGCACGCCCAGAGGCACCTGCGATGGGCTGCCGCGACATGGCTTCTCCCCCGAGTGCCAGGCCACGCAGACCGAGGGGTCGTGCGCCTTTGTGCCAGCGAGCAGCGGGCTCTCGCTGGTGGCGCTGCTGCCGTTCGCGGCGCTCCTCGGCCTCGCGCGCCGCCGTCGGCGCTGCTGAGCCAGGCGCCTACAGCGCGACCCGGAAACCGAGGCTCGTGAGCAGCCCGGAGAGCGAGAGTCCCGTCTCGAGATCGATGGCGAAGCGCGGAGTCGGCTTCCAGGTGATCCCGAGCTCGGGGAGCACCAGCGAGGGGAAGATCAGCGGGCGGATACCGTGGTTGAACCAGTTCGGCTCGGTGTATCCCGGGTAGCGCGCGGCGTCCTTGTCGAGGGTGTTGCAGTAGCGGAACGTGCCCTTGGGGTTGTTGGGCCCTTTGCACGGCAGGTACGTGTACGGATCACCGACCTTGCCATTCGCCGGATAGGCCTGGACGCGGTAGAGATCGCCGAGGAACGTCCAGCCGGCGCCCACCCCGCCGCCGAGTCGGAACGTCCACACCTTGGCGGCGTCGAGCGGGAAGCGCCACATGAGGTCGACCGAGGCCGTGAGGGCCTGGAGATCACTCGATATCAGCTCCCACTCGGTGTCGGGCGTGCCCTTGGGCTTGAACGGCGCGTCGGCCATCCGGTAGCTGAGGTAACCGAGCGAGATCGTCACGTCGAGGCTGCTCGTCGGCACCGTGAGGGTGATCCCGCCGCCGGGGACCGCGAGCGAGCGACCGCCGTCGGCGACCCAGCTCATCACGAACTTGGGGATCACGACGCCGCGGTAACGGGCGCCGAGCCAGGTGGATCCGGCCGCGTCGGGGGCGGGGCGCGGCTTCTTCGGGACGATGGGATCGAGGTGCACGCGCACCACGCGACGCTCGCGCTCGTTGAGGACGAGCTTGTCGCTGTGATCGCGGTAGCCCTTGGCGCGGATCACGATCGGGATGGAGACGTCGGGCTGGACCTGGCGCGCGTCGGTCGGATCGGCGAGGACGTGGCCGCCGACGGTGATCTCCAGATCGTCGTAGTCGTCGTCGAGCTCGAACTGCACGGTGGGGATCCGCGCGTCGAGATCCTCGGCCTTCTTCGTCGCCGACTTCTTCGCGTTGTAGTCGGAGCGGACCCAGAAGCGCGCCGGCTTCTCGGCGATGACGACGCGCAGCAGCTCGGCGGCGCGCGGCAGATCGCCGAGCGCGAGGTAGCAGTCGGCGAGCGGGACGGCGTTGGACGGCCGGTGCCGCGCCAGCTCGGCGTCTTCGAGGAAGGGGACCGCCTTCACGCAGTCGCCGCGCTTGGCGAGGCTCAACCCCTTGACCGCGGCGGTGTCGCCCGGACCGGCGACAGCGCCGGGCGCACCGAGGACGAGCGCACCGCCCAGCGCGAGTCCCGGCAGTACGAGGCGAACGAACGAGCTACTGCGCGAGCGAGCGATGGCGGGAGCATACGCGACAAGTGTGCTGGTCCGAACCATGAAATCTCGTCGGCGGCGCGCGCTGGCCGCCCCGCACGGTCGGCGCCCACGGCACGGCCATCGCAAGGTCGGGCGCACGGGGGGCGCGGGGTACAATGCAACGACGATGGATGTCGATCGCCGGGTTGCTGCTCCTGTCGGCGTGTCGGCCCGGGGCCAGGGGCGATCACGGCGGGGCCGAGCGGCGCAGCGTCAGTGATCCGTCGGCGCGCGTCGGGTCGAGCTCGGAGCACGAGGCGGCGGCCCGGACGATCGCCGCGATGCGCGCCACTGCACGCGATGAGATCGACATGGCGAAGATCGCCGCGCACCGGGCGCGAGCGAGCGAGGTGCGCACGCTCGCGGCGCGGATCCTGGCGAAGCGAACGGACGATCTCGACGCGCTCGGGCCGATCGTCCGCGAGCGGGGCGTCGATCTCCGCGCGAGCGACTCCGATCCGATTATCCAGGCCGATCTGGCGGTCGGACGCGATGCGCTCGATCGGCTGGCGCAGGCCTCGGGGGACGAGCTCGACGCGCTCTACCTGCTGCTCGAAGCGCCGGGCGCGATGCGTCTCTCGCGGCTCGCGGACCAGGCCGAGCGGCAGGCGCGCGATCCCGAGTCAGCGGCCACGCTGCGGCGGATCGCTGCCGAGGCGCGCGACACGCAGGCCCGCGCCTTCGCGCTGCTGCCACACGAATGCGGTGGACAGCGCGACGTGACGCCGGCGAGCGGTCCGCCGACCGTGCCCGTGATCGAGGGGCCGGCCGGGCGCGGAGGCGAAGCGGGTCGCTCGGGCCGCCGCCCGGATAGCGCGCGCGGGCTGGTCTCCCCCGATCGTCTCGATCTGTGAACGCCATCGCCGCCGCGGGCGCCTCGCAGGAGATCGGTCGCCTCGCCATCGACCGCGAGGTCGCGCTGGTCGGTCCGGTACGCCCGCAGGATTGCTTGCTTTCTCGCGATGCTACCGTCGACCCGACGACGGAGATCCCCGGAGATCCCGGCAGCATGTGCCGCTGCCAGAAGAAAAGCGTTTTGCCACCGAAGTTCACGCTAGGGCACCGGCGACGAGGCCTGTAAGCTAGCTTCATGGCTTCGGGCGAAAGCACCGATGGGCTCGGATCCATTCTCGGATCCGGACCGACGAGTAGCGGGGGACGATTGGCGAGCCCGATGGGCAGGACGCTCCGCGCGGGCGAAGTGCCGACGACGCTGATTCAATGCGTGCATGCCGCGGAGTGCGCCGGCTGCCCGCTGATTCACCTGGATTATGCGCAGCAGCTGGCGGCGAAGCGCGCGCGCGTCGTCACGGCGACCTCGCATTACCCGGCGCTGGAGCTGCTTTACACGCGGCCCGTCACGCCGGCGGAGCCCATGGTCGGCTACCGCGGCCGGGCCAAGCTGATCGTCTCGCCCGAGGGGCGCGTCGGCCTGTACGCCCGCACCGGCAACCACGAGGTCGTCGACATCCCGAATTGTCGCGTCCTCGCGCCGGCCCTGGCCGAGGTCGCGGCGGCGCTGCGCGAGCTCATCGCCAACCCGCCCGCCGAAGCGCGCGCGCTGCTGTTGCCGCACAATCCCTTCGGGGGCGGCGTGCTCCGCGCGATCGATCTGCGCGAGGTTCACATGGCCACGGCCTCGCCGTTCATGGACGCCGCGCCGGGCGCGACGAAGCGGCCGCCGCCGGGCCCGGGCGACGACGCGCAGCCTCCGCATTCCGCTTCCGTCGAGGTCGCGGCCACCGCGCCTGTCCGCGGCGGCCTCGCGGCCCGCGCCGAGGCCGATCCGCCCTCGTCGCGCCGCGAGTCGGACCGCATCGGCGTCATGGTGACGTTCGTCCTCCAGCGCGACCGCGCCCCGTCGCGCGACGAGCTGAAGGCGGCCGCCGTCGCGCTGCGCGCCCACCTGCCGCGCGTCGTCGGGATCGCCGCCAACTTCCACGACGCCGACGCCCCGCAGATCCTCGGGCCGGACACGCTCCCGCTCGACGGCGCCGTCCGCGCGCAGGACCGGATCGGCGCCACGTACCACCTCGCGACGTTCGGCTCGTTCGTGCAGGCGCACCGCGAGCAGGCCGCGCGCGTCCACGCGATGATCGCCCGCGAGATCAACTCGCTCGACCTCCAGGGCCCGCAGACCGTCGTCGCCCCCGAGCGCGCCCGCGTGCTCGATCTGTACGGCGGCTCCGGCGCCATCTCCATCGCCCTCGCCCACGCCAACAACAGCGTGATGATGGTCGAGACATTTGCTCCCGCGGCGAACAACGCGCGCACCGCGGCCGAGGCGCAGCGCCTCACCGGGCTCGAGGTCCGCACCGGCGACGTGGCCGAGATCGTGGGCGAGCTCGTCGACGCTGGCGAGACGTTCGACGCCGTGGTGATGAACCCGCCGCGCCGCGGCGTATCGCCTTCGGCCCGCGAGATGATCGCGCTCCTCGGCGCGCCGCTGCTCGTCTACGTGTCCTGCGATCCCGACACGCTCGCGCGCGATCTCGATCACCTGAGCCGCCTCGGCTACACGGCGAGCGAGCTCGTCCCGTTCGACATGATCCCCCTCACGGAGGAGGTCGAGACGGTCTGTGTTCTCCGGCGATCGCCGCCGTCGCCGCCGCGCGTCCTCTACGAAGACGAGGACATCGTCGTCGTCGACAAGGGCCCGCACGAGCCCGTCCTCCAGGACGAGGGCGAGTACGGTAGCTCGCTGCTCAACCGCTGCGCGCGCCTGCCGGCCTCGATCGACAGCCAGCTCGAGCCGATTCATCGCCTCGACGCGGGCACGAGCGGCCTCTGCATGCTCGCCAAGAACGAGCGCGCTGCGGCCGCGTGGTCGACGGCGCTGACGACGACGGGGCGCCTGATCTACCTCGCCGCGGCCAAGGGCGTGACGCCCGCGAAGGGCGCGATCACGCGTGACCTGCGCGAGGGCGGCCGCGCTTACCCGGCCCGCACGCGCTACCGCCGCCTGGCGATCGCCTCCGGCCACTCGATCCTTCGCGTCATCCCCGACGGCGGGCGCACCCACCAGATCCGCCGGCACCTCGCGGCGATCGGGCACCCCGTCATCGGCGACGAGCGCTACGGCCACCTCCCGACGAACCGCTATTTCGAGGAGAAGCACGGGCTCGATCGCTCGTTCCTCCACCTCGTGCGCATCGAGGTCATGCACCCGAAATCGGGCATGCGCCTCCTGATCGAGTCCACGTTGCCGGGCGATCTGCGCTCGGCCCTCGAGCGCGCCACCGGCGGCTCGGTGCTCCGCTTCCTCGAGCAGAAGCACGCCCTCGGCGACCAGCGCGTCTCGTCGATCCCGCCGCCGATGGGCGACGACATGAGCGGCCCGCAGAGCTCGATGCTCCCCGATCCGCCGAGCCAGGGGCGCATCTCGTCGTACCTGCCCGGCGAGATGCCGCCGAGCACGCGGCGCCCGCCGAGCCTCGACGACGCCGCCGACTCCATGCGCATCTCGATGCTCCCCGGGCCCGAGTCGATGCGCGTGCCCGATCTCGACGAGTCGCCGCGCACCATCCGCCACGCGATCGTCTCCGACGACGAAGACTGACTCGCTATTTCGAGCGGATCCGGACCGGATTTCGCTCGGTCTCGAAGCGCTGAGGGGCGGCCATCGAGGCCCCTCCCCTACGGCGTGCACCGCCAGCGCGATGACGTGATCGATCCGGTCTGGTTCCGCGCGCGGAAACCAGACGGGATCTGGTAGGCTCGGCGCCACATGGCCACCCTCCCCGAAGACCGCCCGAGGATCCTGGTCGTCGACGATGAGAAGGTGATCCGCGACATGCTCGCGGACTTCCTCGGCATGGAGGGCTACGTCGTTCGCACTGCCGAGGACGGAACGAGCGCACTCGGTGAGCTCGAGAAGGCCCACTACGATCTCGTCATCAGCGATCTCAAGATGCCGCGCATGGGCGGCATCCAGCTCCTCGACGCCATCGGCAAGACGGCGCCCGACGCGCTCACCGTGATCATGACGGGCTTCGGCACCGTCGAGACCGCGATCGACGCGATGAAGCGCGGCGCCTACGACTACGTGCTCAAGCCGTTCAAGCTCGACGAGGTCGTCCACGTCGTGCAGCGCGGGATCGAAAAGCAGCGCATGGCGGCCGAGAATCTCCGGCTTCGCGAGGCGCTCTCGCTCTACAAAGTGAGCGAGGCGATCACCGCGAGCCTCTCGCTCGACGAGGTCCTCGAGACCGTCGCTGACAGCTGCGTCTCCGAGGTGCGCGGCGATCTCGTCTCCACCTGGCTCGACGGCGGCGACGGCGCGTACTTCGAACGACAGCACATCCGCGGCGCGGGCGTGCCCGAGGGCGCGTCGCTCGGGCGCCTCGATCCGAAGAAGATCATCGACTACCTCCGCCCCGACGCCGTGCTGCTCGAGCAGGGCGGCGGCGCCACGCGCTTCTTCGCCGAAGAGCCGGGCTTGCCGCTGCTCTCGTTCGTCGCGGTGCCGCTCCGCATCCAGCAGCGCCTGCTCGGCTTCATCTCGCTCAGCTCGTTCACCAAGGGCAAGCGCTTCGACGAGGGCCAGCGGAAGATGCTCAGCATCATCGCCTCGCGCGCGGCCGCCGCGATCGAGAACGCGCGCCTCTACGAGGATCTCCAGGCCACGTTCCAGCAGACGATCGAGGGCCTCGCCAAGGCCATCGACAAGATGGATCGCTACACCGCGGGCCACTCCGATCGCGTCGCCGTCTACGCCACGTTCCTCGCGCGCCGGCTCGGCCTCTCGGAGCTCGACGTCGAGATCGTGCGGCAGAGCGCGCTCATGCACGACATCGGCAAGATCGGCTGCGTGTTCAACCTCAACAAGCCGGGCAAGCTCACCAACGACGAGTACGAGCTCTTCAAAAAGCACCCCGCGTACGGGCGCGACATCCTCGATCCGATCAAGTTCTTGCACCCCCTGATCCCCGGCGTACACCTCCACCACGAGCGCTGGGACGGGCGCGGATATCCCCTCAAGATGAAGGGGAACGAGATCCCGATCATCGCTCGCATCATCTCCGTGGCCGACACCTACGACGCGATGACGAGCGACCGCTCCTACCGCCGCGCGCTCCCGCACGAGGTCGCGATCACCGAGATCGATCGCTGCCGCGCGACCCAGTTCGATCCCGACGTCGCGGCGCAGTTCAGCGAGAACATCGACGCCTACCGCGACGAGCAGCGCGATCTGGGCAAGCCCATCCCCGAGTAGTAGACCGAGCGCCGTGGAACACCGCCCAGCGCGATCGGTGTGGCTCGGGCGTCGGCGCTACGAGCCGATCCATGAGCTGCAGCTCCGCCTCGTCGAGGCGCGGCGCGAGGGCCTCACGGGCGACGTGATCCTCCTCGTCGAGCACGAGCCGGTGATCACCCTGGGCCGCGGCGCCGATCCCGAAAACGTGCTCTTCTCGGCCGCGTCACTCGCGGAGCGCGGCGTCGATCTCGTCGAGACAGCGCGCGGCGGCGACGTCACCTACCACGGGCCCGGACAGCTCGTGGCGTACCCGATCCTCGATCTCAACCCCGATCGCTGCGACGTGCGCCGCTACGTGCGCGCGCTGGCCGAGACGATGATAACGATCGCGCGCGATCATCACGTCGAGGCCGGCGTGGTCGACGGGATGATCGGCGTGTGGGCCGATCCCGCGGCGCCGCAGCAGTGGGCCGGATCGGCGTGGGCGCACCACACAGCGAAGCTCGGCGCGATCGGCGTGCGGCTCTCGCGCTGGATCACGATGCACGGCTTCGCGCTCAACCTCACGACCGATCTCGACGCGTTCGGCCTGATCGTCCCGTGCGGGATCCGCGATCACGGCGTGACGTCGATCCAGGCGTTGACCGGGCGCGCTCTCTCCGTGCGCGACGTCGCGCTCGCCTCGCCGGCGCATTTCGCCCGCGCCCTCGGGCAGCCCGTCGCCGACGTGGAGGATCTCGCCGACGCGATCGATCTCGAAGCGCGCTTGATCCCCGGCGCCTCGCCGTGAGCGTGCTCGCGAAAACCATCGCGCAACGGCGCTGAACGTGGCAACCTCGAAAAAGCGTGACGACGCAAGACACCGATGAGTTGCCGCCCTCCCCTGCACCGCCGTCGGTTCACGACCGGGTCACGGCCAAGCTGCCTGAGGGCGCGATGATCGAGGCCGCGGCCGCGATGTCGGCGCGTTGCCCGCGCTGCGGTGGCCACGCCGAGCCGCGCCGCCGCGCGCCCAGCCGGCTCAACCCGTTCCTGCGGTCGGCGCCTCCGGCCGGCCAGGTGACGTGCGACGACTGCGGGCTCGACTTCGAGCTCGCGAACGACTCGGGCAAAGCCCTCTGGGCGACCAGGGGGACGGCCTCGACGAAGGCCGCGAAGTGAACGAGGCGTGAGCACGACGTAGCACGATCTGAACGAATCGTGCTACAACGATGGTCATGTCGCTCGTGTCCGCCGCGCTCCTCGGGTTTGGCCTCGGGATCAAGCATGCTTTCGAGGCAGATCACGTTGCCGCCGTCTGTGCGCTGGTGGCGCGGCGGGGCACGGTGGCCAGGGCGGCGCGCGCAGGTGCCTTGTGGGGGCTCGGGCACGGGGCGGTGATCATCGTCGTCGGCGGGGCGCTGGTGCTGCTCGGCGCGCGGGTTCCAGGGCCCCTGGCCACGGCGCTCGACGCGGCGGTGGCGGTGATGCTGGTGGGACTCGGCATCTCGGCGCTGCGGCGGGCGCCCGGGGGCGAGGGGGCGACGCACGACCACCACCAAACCGAGCATGCTCATTCTCACGATCACGACGGCGCTCACGATCACCCCGGCCCGACGCGTCGACCGATCCTGATCGGGCTCGTTCATGGCGCCTCGGGGACCGCCGCGCTGACTCTGCTCGTGGCCTCCACGATCCCCGCGCGCGCCGAGGCACTGGCGTTCATCACGCTCTTCGGGCTCGCCTCGATCGTCGGTATGGCGGCCGCGGCCGCCCTCCTGGCGTGGCCGCTGCGAACGGCCGCGCTGCACGCGCCGACGATCGCGCGCGGCCTGCGGGGGATGGCGGGAGTCGGCTCGATCGCGGCCGGGGTGATGGTCGCCTGGATCGCGCTGACGGCGGCGACGATCAACTGAGGGCCACGCTCGCGGTCGTTTCGACGTACGCTGTCGGCGTTCGAGGCGGTGATCGCGGGGCCGCGCGCCCGGGCGCCGTGACCGCGACCATGAACGCCGACGACATCGAAGGACCCATCCATGAGTGATCTCTTCCAGGCCCACGTCGAGTCCCGCGACGGCTCCACGGCCCACCTCCGACTCCGCATCGCCTCGCTCGACGAGGTCACCTTCCCGGTCAGCCCGAGCTTCGCCATGATGCTCCTCGAGGACGAGAGCGCCCCGGGACACGAGCGCTACCGCGCCTGGAAACGCGAGGTCTACGAGACGGACGAGGACTTTGATCCCGCCGCGCACCTGGTGTCGATCCGGCTGCTCGAGAAGCGTGGTCTCCCCCGCGAGCAGGGCGAGCCCCCGGCCGGGATGACCCGTGACGACGTCGACGCGAGCGAGGATCCAGGCCTGCTCGGAGAGGCCTTGTACGAGATCGTCGTCGACGCGACTGGGATGCTCGGGCATCTCGACGTCGGTGACGCGTGGGGCACGACTGCCTACGACGAGGCGGGAGCAGGGCCCATTTACATCGGTGGGAGCGAGGATCCGACGGAGTGGCGGCGCGAGAGGGCCTGACCCCGCGGGCGCGCCGGACCTGCTTCCCTATTCTCTTGCGCTATCCCCGCTCCCTCTGCGAACCTCGCTCGCGGGAGCATATCACCATGGCCGATCCGTACATCGATCCGTTCGAGACCCAGCTCTACGGCAAGTTCGCTCGTGAGCAGATGGCAGACGTCTGCCTCGGCAAGATCACGGCGCTCGACAAGATGGTTCAATTCGCCATCGACGCTCAGCTCACCGCGGACAAGGCCATGGCCGATGTCATCGCCAAGGCACCCAAGCCAGCCGCGACGGTCGATCCTGCGGCGGTGATCGCCGAAGCGGCCGACGTGCTCGTTCGGTTCGGCAGCCACATCGACTCGCTCAAGGGGCATCCGGTGGATCCAAAGGCGTTCTTCCGCGGGGACGCGCCGAGCGCGCTCGCGCGGCGGCGCCTCACCAAGCTCACCGCGGGCGTCGCCCACATTCTCGACGAGGCGAAGAAGAGCAAGGCGAAGATCCGGGACGCCGCCTACTGGATTGGCGAGCTCGACGAGGTGCATGGCAAGCTCGAAGCGCTGGAGAAACAACAGCGCGCCTCCAGGGTGGCCCAGGTCGAGATGGGGCCCGAGGTGGCGGCGCAACGCGACCTGTGGCTGGCGACCTACGGGGGGAACAAGCAGCTCGTTCGGGGGCTGCTGGCGCACTTCGGGAAGCCGGAGCTGCTGGCGCTGATCTTCGATGATCTCGCCGAGGTTCACCGCGTGAGCGGGGTGAGCGATGCGGTGCCGCCGGCGGATGGGGCGGGGACGGCGGCGCCCGCGCCGGCGGATGGGGCGGCGGATCCGGTCACGCCCTGATCTCGGGGCGCGCCGGGGATCTCGGCGCGCTGCAGGGCTTGTAGCAGAGGCTGAGACGGCGGCCGGGCGGGCGAGTCGGGGATTTCAGGTTCTGAAGTCTCGCCTCGCTGGCCCGGGACCGCGTTTCAGCGGCTGAAGTTGGCGATGGGTCGGAGCGGCGAGGCGTTTCAGGCGCCGAGATCGGCGACCTGGCCGGCGAGCGGGGCGTTTCAGCCGTTGCGGAGGCGTCCGGGCGTCAGGGTGTGCAGGATGCTGCGAGCGCGGCGGCCCAAACGGGCAAGAGATCCGTTCGATAGATGATGCTCCCTCGATCAAAGGCGAGCACGCGGATCGGATCTGCACTGCTCCGGCTATTGTCGAAGCATTCGACGCGCGAGAACACCGCGACCGCGCGCGGCAGGTTCGCCATCGACGCTGCGAAGATCGCGCGGATGTCGGCCTCCGGGCTCGAGTGGCCGCCCATCCGGCCTCGCTTCGCGATGCGTTCGATGTTCAGGCAAACATCTTCCGTGCCGAAAAAGAACAGGAACGTTGAGAACCCCGCCGCATTCGCGGCTTCTGCCTGGCGGATCGCCGCGTCACTGCGAAGCGTCGTCTCGACTGCAAACGATGCGCGGTCGGCGATGTGCTGCTCGATGAACCTCTGGCATTCGGTAGCAACCCGCGCGCGCACGCCAGGACGGATGCCGGTGAACAGCCCACCGTTGAGCTCGGCGCAGCGGTCGTCGATGCTGAAAAAATCGGTCCCGAACCCGCGTGGTGGAAACGCTGTCGTCTTCCCGCTGCCGGCCCGCCTACCACGAGCATCTCGGGTGTGCTCACGCGCTCAACCCGTTGCGACGCTGCTCGTTGATCCCGGACGCATGTCCTCGGGAAGCTCGCCCGGGGTCAGCCGCCCCTCGGCATCGACGATGCCTCGCGCCTGCATCTCGCGCTGCGTTGCCCGGATCCGCTCCCCCGCGGCGTGCATGGAGGCGTCGAGCCATTCAGCCCACCGCGCCGGATCGGCGGGATCGGGCCGAGGCAGGACGACCGCGGGCGGGATCGGGATCGTCTCTGCGCTGCCTGCGACCTTCGCCGCGATATGGGCCACCAACCGGAGCTGATCCGCGACCGAAAGCGAGCGAACGTGCTCGTCGTAGATCTTGGCGACATCCATGAGAGCCTCAGTGAAGCACGGCCGCCGTGGAGAGCCAAGCCGCCCGCCGGGATCGCTGCACAGTCGCGATCCCCGGCCGAGCGCTCACAGCCAGGGCTCCATCCGGCGCCCGGTGTGCTGCGCCAGGAGCGAGCCAGTCTGCTCCCCTATCCCGACGAACTCCCCGCCTCCGATCAGCTCCACGACGCCGCCGGCGAACGCCAGCTTGTACCCGTGCACGCGCTCTCCGGTCTGCTGGTAGGTCGTCACCTTGCCTTCCAGCGACTTCAGCTCCGAGAACGGGTAGCTCGTGGTGCCCTTCGAGGTGGCCACCTCGATCCGGTCGCCGAAGAGGCGGATCCGCTCGTTCAAGCGGGTCTTGTTCGCCGCGTCGAGCCAGACTGCCACTCCTGCGATCAGGCCGAGCGCTCCGAAGCCGAGCAAGAGCCCGTTTCGCGCCATCTCGGCCGCGTCCCACGACACCGCGCCGCCGATCGCGAGGCCGACTCCGATCACCACGAAGACGATCGGCACTGCCTTGCTCGGGATCTTGCGCCTGAACTCCGCCACCAGGCCATCCTCGCTCATCGACTCCCTCTCTCTCGTTCTCGTTCCGACGCTTCGTTCACGCCCAGGGCTGCAGGCTCACGCCGGAGACCTTCTGGAGCAGACGACCGGTGTCGCCGTTCACGCCCTGGTGCGATGAGGTCTCCAGCTCCACCGCCTCTTGCCCGCGAAACGAGAGGCGATAGGCGTGATATTGATTCCCCGAATTCTGAAAGGTGGTGATCTTGCCTTCGAGCCGGTCGAGCTGGGAGAACGGCAAAGCCATCATGCCGCTCGTGGTCCGGCGCTCGAGGCGGTCGGAGAAGATCAGGATGCGCTCGGCGCCTCGCCGCACCTTGACGTACTTGCGCAGGATCAGGAACGCCGGAAGGTTGAAGATCATCGAGAAGGCGACGAGGCCGAGGCCCTCGCCCAGGCGCTGGAGCGCGATGTTCACGCCCGCCGCGCCGAAGGGGATGCCGAGCAACAGCAGCAGGATGGCCGCCGGCAGCCCCGAGGGGGTGCGAGCGTGCTCGGCGAGGGCGGTGTCAGCAGGCGTGGCAATCGTCATCGAGAGATCTCCGCCGAGGCGCGCACAGAGGGCAGCTTGACGGAGATATCATGAAGGCCCGGCGCCTCACGATCACTTTCAGTCGATCGGGGCGCGCGGCGATCGACGTCAGTTGCAGGGCCCGCGGGAGGTGTCGGCGGAGATACCGCGGCACGAGCACGTCCCGCCGGGGGCGGCCGTGGTGGAGATGGCCGTCGCCAGGCACTCGACGCGCTTCGTCACGTCGGTGCTCGCGAGGCAGTCGTCGAAGAACTTCACCGGCTGGACCGCGCGTCGCTCGGCCTGGCCGCGCACGATGTCGAGATCGCAGTAGCTGACCGGCAGCACCGAGGCCGTGCCGTCGCCGAAGCTGAGGATCTCGACGCGGATCCCGCAGGTCTTCGAGCCAGGATCGTCCACGAGCAGCGAGAGGCCGCCCGTCTTGCGATCGCGCAGCGCTTCGAGCGCGCACTGCACCCGCGCGGCCACGAGCGGGTTCGGCGCGCCGGCGTCGGCCGGGCCCGCGTCCGCGTCGCCGCCGTCGGCCCCGGGCGCGACCGCGCCGCAGACGAGCGCGCCCTTCATGAACGAGCACCCGGCCGGCACCACGATCGGATCGCACAGCGGCGGGCTCGTGCAGTCGGCGAGGACGGGATCCTGGTTGACCGACGAGGCCGGGCTGTTGTCGGGGCCGCAAGCGATGAACGAGAAGGCCGCGAAAAGCGGCGGGATCGCGAGGGCGAGGAGGGCGAGGGGGCGTTTCATGCGGGGAGATCCGCAGCGTGGCCGCCGCGGCGAGCCGACGCAATGGGGATGTCGCCGACCCCTTTCGCTTCCACGCGCGCTCGGGATTTCGTAGAACTCGCCCCTCGTGAGCGGCCCCGACGCAGCAAGAGCCCCTGAACCGCCGATCGCGCCTATCGCGCCGGCGCGATCGCGGCGCGCGCGGACCGCGCTCCGGGTCGCGCTCGCGGTGGTCGCCGTCGCCGCGCTCGTGCCCTCCGTGCTGGTCGAGATCGGCACGCGCCGCGCCCGCGCGTGCATCGCGTCCTACGCCGAGCCGCGCGGGCCGGCGCTCCCCGATTGCCGGGTCGAGATCAAGTGGTTCGTCCTCCCGTCGCGCATTCCCTGGACGGCGATCCCCGCGCGCTACCGCGCCGAGGAGCTGTCCGCGCGCATCGCCATCGCCGAGTACACCGACGCCCTCGTGGGCCACCCCGATCGCGCCGCGATCGACGCCGCCACGCCGCGCGTCGAGGCCGCCGCGAAGAGCCTCGCCCAGGGCTCGCGGCGCCTCGCGCTGGAGGAGCTCGGCCGCACCGTGGGCGCCCCGGATGTAGGTCGAACCGCGGTGATTTACGGCGATCGCGCCACGCTCCTCGCGGCCTTCGACGAGGTCCCCGAGTGGCACATGCGCGTCCGCGCGATCGAGGACGCGTGGATGGAGGGCGACGCCGCGCGCGCGGTGACCATCGCCAAGCGCTACGCCGATTTCTCGCCCTGGGACGACGATCTCCGCACCACCGTCGGCGCGACGCTCTGCCTCGGCGACGCGGGGCCGCGCGGGCTCGGGCTGCTCACGCTGGTGCAGACGGAGCGCGCGGCGCACCGGCACGAGTCGTGGGCCCGCAACTGGGGCGACGAGCGCGCGGTGACGGTGGCCTGCGCGGCGCGCGCGAAGGTCCCGCCGCCGGCGTCGCCCGAGCGCGGCGAGGGCGGCCAAGCCGACGCGCTCGAGGCGCGATCGGCGCTGCGTCTGCGCTTGATGAACGAGCCGGGCCAGACGACGACGACGCGCGCCGAGGCCGACGCCGCGACGATGGCGCTCCTCCGCGAGGCGCGATCGCCGGGCGCGCGCGTGCGGGTGCTCGCGGCCCTGATCGAGACGCGCGAGGACCTCGATCCGAAGGAGCTGGCCGAGCTGTCGGCCCCGCGCACCGACGGGGGCGAGCCGCCGATCGTGCCGTCGCCGTCGCGCACCGCGGTCGACTGGCTCGACGCGCATCGCGGGCTCGAGGCCGTGGTGCCCGGCGCGACGCTGCGACGGTCCGCGGCGAGGCTCCGCGCCGTGTCGACGCACGCCAGCCTCAGCCGCGACGAGGCCAGGGCCGTGCGCGCCGCGGCGGGCGCGATGGCCCTCGAGGCCGCGCGCGTGCTGGCGCTCGACGGCAACGGGGAGGCCGCGGCCGCGACGATCGCCGACGCCGGCGACGCGCTCCCGAGCGAGGCGGCGCGCGCGCTCCAGCGCAGCAACGCCTGGTACGTGGCGGGCAACGCCGACCGCGCGCTCGCCGCGCTCGACGGGGCGATCGACGCCGCCGCGGGCGATCAGGCCAGCGCGCGCGAGGTGCGCGTCGCCGCGGCGATCCAGCGCGCCGAGCTCCACGCGTCGCTCGGCCGACGCGACGAGGCCGCGAAGGCCGCCGTGCTCGCCGACGAGCTCGCGCCGACGGCCGGGAGCCGCCCGCTCGACGCGCACGCCCGCTGGACGCGCCTCGCCCTCGTGCGCCCGCCGCTGGCATCGCAGCGCCCCGGCGAGCCCGCCGTCGCCGGCGACGCGCGCTCGTGGCCGTGGACTGGCCTCACAGGCCGATCGACGTCCTGGCTCGTCCCCGAGGCCGAAGCCGCGACGCCGCTCGGCCACGCCCTGGCGTTCTGGGCCGCCGCCACGGCCGCGTCGCCCGAGCAGCGCCGCGCGCTCCGCTACGCCGCCCTCGATCATCGCGGCGACGCGCCGCTCGCCGCCGCCGCGTACTACGCCGTCGCCGCTGATCTGCTGAAGCCCGCGGAAGGCGACGTCGAGATCTGGCTCGACGTCTTCACGGCCACCGACGCCCGGAGGTTGCCGCTGCGATCGTACGCGTGGATCCGCGCGGAATCCGCTCGTTTTCGCGGTGATCCGGCGAGCGCCGCCCGCTGGACGACGCGGCTCCGCGCGCTCACGGCGGTGACGGCGGATCCGGCGAAGGCCGAGATCGCGCGCTACCTCGGCCTCTGAGCTGCAAGGTCGCGCGGCGCGTGACGTTTGCGTCGCCCCGTCGTACGAACGCCGGAGACCCACGCATGAACCTCCGCCCTGCCCTCGCCGCCGCCGCCCTCGCTGCCACAACGCTGCTCGCGTCGTCGAGGAGCGAAGCCTTCGAGCGCCAGTGGCACGCTGGAGCGAGCCTGGGCTACACCGCGTTGATGGGCAGCCACGCCACGCTCCACGGGGTAGGCGGCGGACTCCACCTCACGTACGGCCTGACCGACGCCTTCAATTTGATGGTCGAGGTCGACGTCTCCAACCACTTCACCCGCCTCGGTGATCCCCCGGTGGACGCCGCCGGGAAGGCCACCGGCGCCGCCGCGCTCCAGCTCCCGCACACCTTGCTCGCGAGCGGCGCGGTCGGCGTGGGCTACGTGTTCGACGTGCTCCAGTGGGTGCCGTACGTCGGCGGCCTGGTCGGAGCGGCCGACATCGTCAACCTCGGCCCTGACTGCGGGAAGACGGCCGCCGCCCCGTCGTGCAGCAGCGTCCGCCTGAGCCTGGAGGTGCCGTTCGGCCTCGATTACTCGGTCTCGCGCAGCTTCGCCGTCGGCGTCGGCGGGCGCTACCAGATGATGATCGGCGGCGCCGCCCTGGAGCACGGGCTGACTGGCCTGCTGCGCGCGGAGTACGTCTGGGGATATTGAAAGGGCGTGGACGAGAAAAGCCTCCTCGCCGGAGCGAAGAGGCCTTTCGAGCGACTGCTACCCTCACCGCCGGGAGGCGATGAGGAGGCGTCGAGAGCGAGTATCGCTCAGGGGCAGGACGTGGACAGGCTGTTGCAGTCCTTCACGTCGGGGCTGGGCGGGCTGAGGTCCGCGCACTTGTTGTTGGGC
>JANYGI010000187.1 GCA_025362495.1 Byssovorax sp.
CTTTCCCGTCCCACCAGTGGAGGCCGCCCGACACCTCGCCTTCTTCCCCCGTCAGCCAGAGCACGGGCCGCTTCGTCAAAACGGGCTTCGTGCAGGCCTGATCGTGAAACGCCGGGCACCACGAGCCGCTGTTGCCGTAGAACCGGAGGAGCCCCCCGCGCTCTTCCCACTCGCCGTACGGGCGGTGCGTGTGGCCGAGGCAGACGGCCCGCGCGCCGTGGATCTCGAAGAGGCCTTTGACCTCGGGAGGGGCCGAGTCGTAGGTGCGAATGTCGGGCTTGGGCGTGATGATCTCGTAGAGCACGAAGAGCGCGAGGAGGGCGCCGAGGACGTAGGACCCCTTGAGTCCAAGGATCAAGAACGCGAGCAGCGACAGCAGCAGGATGCCGCCGATGGCGAAGATACGGTCGAGCCAGAGCTCGCGCAGGATCGGGATCATCCACTCTTCGGCCGGCCGGGCGACGAGCGCCTGGGTCGCGTCGATGGCCGCCTCGCTGGCGCCCGTCTCCGCGTGGGCGAGGGCGCGGGCCTCTGCGTGCCAGTCTTCGCGGTGGCGATGGCGCCAGATCTCCGCCGCCGTTCGGCCGGCGCCGAAGAACCAGGTGCGGATGATGTGCCGGTGGCTCCGGGCGTAGAAGCGATAGTAGTGAGTGAGATACCCGACGAGGCCGAGATAGAAAGTCTCCTCGTAGTACGGGTTGAAGTAGCCCATGCGCGAGCCGGTGCGCTTGAAGGCCAGCTTGCCCATCTGCGGGTGGATCCAGTCCCGGGTCTTCACCAGCGGCAACATCGCGTGGCGGACGCCGTTGAAGACGTCGTACTGGCTACCATGCTCGATGTAGACGCGGTCCTCCGTCAGGTGGAACCAGGCGCGGAACCGGATCCGCGACTCGATGGACGCCGTATCGAGAATGATCCCGGGAGCGGCCTCGGCGCGGCACAATTCCACCAGCTCTTCGCGGATCGCGGCGCGGACGCCGGGCCAGTAGAGCTCGACATCGTGGTTGCCCGAGAGCATGAGGAGGCGGTGTCCTGCGTTGAGCGCGCGGGCGGCGGCGCGAAACCAGGTGGGGTGATCGGCGATGATCCTCCGCACGTGGGCGGCGCACCCCGCGTCGGTGAGGGGAAACTCCTCGAACGAGCTGGTGCCGTCCTTGACCCACGGAGCATCGAAGTCCAGGACATCCCCGTTGAAGACCAGCTCGATCGCGTCGTTGCCCACCGTGGAGAGCAGGTGATCGACGAGGCTGGCATAGTCGGTATCGGGGTGGAACTCGCTCCGTCGGTAACGCATCCAGAGCGGATCGCTCGGATCGTCGGGGTGGGCCTGGCTCAGGTGAACGTCAGAGACGATGACGGTATGGCGGCGGCCACGGCGGGTGGATTCGTACGGCAACATCGGGTCTCGAGGTGAGATGACGGAAGAGACGCGCGCGTCACCCGAGCGGGCGGGACGGACGGAGCGCGGGGCCGGCGGAGTTGCGGTCGGGCTCGCCCGTCCCTGGCCCCTCGAGGACGAGGCCATCTTCGCCTAGCACCGTGATGCCATCGCGGCGCGCGCGCACGGCGACGAGCTGCCCCTGAATCGCTGGATCGAGCGGGATGCGCATCCACACGCTGGCGCGGCGGTGGAGCAGCCGGGCCTGGCCGCCGACGGCCCAGGCGCTGCCGTCGTCGTCGAGGACCACGGCCGAGAGATCGCGCGTGGTCTGCACGGCCTCCAGCGTCGCGGTCGGCAGGTTGGCGAGGCCCGGGAGGGTGGTCGGGGGCGAGATGCGGAGCGCGTGGCCACCGCTGCCGACGGCGAAGGCGCCGCCGTCGGCCGTGCTCGCGATGGCGTAGAGGTGGCCGGTGCGACCCCAGGTGATCGGGCGCTCGCCGGCCTCGTCGACGAGGAAGAGGCCGCCCTGCGTGCCCGAGACGAGGAGCGTCCCCGAGGCGGCGGGATCGGCGGGCCGCGTCAGCCGCGTCGCCGCGTGGAGGCGCGGGCAGCCCTCGATCGATCGCGTCTTCGCGACGCCCCCGCGCGGCACCTCGACCAGCGCGCCGACGGGACGCGAGATGCGCTCGCCGACGAAGATGACGCCGCGATCGTCGGCGTAAGCGCCGAGCAGGGTGAGATCGTGATCCTTGATCGGAAAGGCTTCGGCCACGCCGGCGCGCGTGACGGCCATCGCGAAGCCGCTGTCGCCGAAGAGCACGAGCTCGCCGTGAGGAGAGCGGATCGCCCCGCGGATGAAGCGCGCGTCGACGTTCGACGGGAGCTGCATCGCCGACCAGACCGAGCGGGCGTAGTAGTAGAGCCCGTGCGCGCCGACGGCGATGATCGAGTGGCGATCGGCGGCGATCACGCCGGCGCGGAGGCGCTCGCCCGTCATCGGCCGCGAGGCGATGCGCCACTCGGGCATCGGCGCGGCGACGGCGAGGGGCATCGCCGCGACGGGGCCTTCGTACGAGGGCTCGTCGATCACGCCGAGCGTCGACACGGGCGGGCTCGGAAACACGGCGACGCCGCGCTGCCCGGCCTCGACCAGGAGCGGCTCGATGTGCTCCCACAGCTCGCGGATCGTGGCGTGGCGGACGCCGGGATCGGGGCTGAGCGCGCGGGCGAGCTCGCGGTCGAGCGCGGCGGTGAGATCGGGTCGATCGCGCAGCTCGCGTGGGACGGTGGCCGCGACGCGCGCGAGGGCCGGGCGCTCCCCCGTGAGCATGCGCGCGACGACGCGCAGCAGCGTCTCGCCGGGGTACTGCGGGAAGGCCTCGGTGCCGCAGAGGGCCTCGTAGAGCACCGAGGTGAACGCGAAGACGTCGGTCTGCGCGGTGACCCGGTTGTTGCCCATCTCGTACTGCTCGGGGGGCGCATACCCGAGGCTCGCGCCCGCGACCGAGATCGTTTTGTTGATCGTGAGATCCGGCAATTTCACCAGGCCAAAGTCGGTCACCTTGGCGACCTCTTGCCCGTTCTGCTGCGTGAGCAGGATGTTGGAGGGCTTGAGATCGCGGTGGACGATGCGCTGTTCGTGGACCGTGTGGAGCGCGCGCGCGACCTGCTTCATCATCCGGCGCACGCGCGCGATCGGCAGCCCGAAGCCGCCCTGGGCCTTGATCACCTCGGCGAGCGTCTGCCCGTCGACGTGCTCGAGCACGATGAACGGCAGCTCGATCGGCCCGTGCGAGGTGTCCGTCGGGCGGATGCCGTAGTCGTAGAAGCGGACGATGTTGGGGTTGGGCGCGGGCACGCCCCCGAGGCGACGGAGCACGTCGGCCTCGCGCTCGAAGCGCTGCATGGCCTCGCCGTGCACGCACTCGGGGCGCAGCACCTTGGCGACGACGAGGAAGCCGTCGGGATCGTCGAAATTGGCGCGGTAAACCCAGCCCTGGCCGCCCTCGCCGAGGAGGTCGCGGAGGTAATAGCGCTGGCCGCTCGAGCCCTGGATCACGGTGCCGATCAGGGCGTCGCGCAGCTCGGTTCCCGGATGCACGGGAGGGAATCTACCAGAGATGGCGCAGGGTTGAACGCGCCGAGGAGGAGGGGAGCGACAGGAGCGTGCCGCTCCCCGGGAAGGCGGGGTCGATCAGCTCGGGCTCAGGAGAGGCCGAGGAGCTTGACGAGCTTGTCCTGGGTCGTCAGGCCGACGTGCTGGCCGACCTTCTCGCCGCCGCGGAACACGAGGATGGTGGGCACGCTGCGGACGCCGTACTTGCGGGTGATGTCGGCGTTGGCGTCGATGTCGAGCTTGCCGACTTTGACCTTGCCCTCGAACTCGTCGGCGACCTTCTCGACGATGGGCGCGAGCGCTTTGCAGGGCCCGCACCACGTCGCGGTGAAGTCCACGAGCACGGGCACGTCGGACTTGAGCACCTCGCTGTCGAAGTTGCCCTGGTTGAACTCGTGGACGTTCTTGCCTGCCATTGAGCCTTCTCCATGGTCCGACCGGGGGATGACCCGGGGGACGGTGCTGCCTGGTCGCGATGCGCTCGGCTTTCTGGGTGCCGCCGAGCACTGCCTGGAAACCCGATGTCGGCTGCCAGGTAGCGGGAAACGTTAACCGCCGCACCCGGGTCGGGCAAGGCCTCGCCCGGGGTCTTCCGCTTGGGACTTCCTTTGACCGCGCAATTTCTGCTAGATAAGCGCGGGAAAAATGCCGTTGGACCAGATCACCCAAAAGCACCTCAATCGGCTCCGTGTGCGCGGTGCTCCGTCGGCCATCCCCGGCTCTGTCGGGTTCGTGGGTACGTACGAGGCCGAGGAGACGTGGCGGCAGACCGGGCGCGCCCTGGTGACGCCGCTCGACCGCGGCTTCGGCGTCGTCGCGCTGAAGGAAGCGTACGCGCGCCTCGCGGGCGATGCCGAGCGTCACAAGCTCGCCGTGGCCGACGAGCCGCTGTTCGCGTTGAAGGGCGATCCGAACGAGGATCCGCCGCACAAGTGGGAGTTCGAGGCCGTGCAGCCGATCCGCGGCTCGGCGGCGAAGCTCGAGGAAGGCACGGCGCTCACCCGGGTGCAGGGCGGGATGCACATCGTCACGCTCACCACGCGCGGGCTCGGCGATCTGCAGAACGTGTACACGTACCTGTTCGGCAAGTTCCTCCCCTCGAAGAAGCAGCAGCTGATGCGGCCGTACCTGCTGCATCAGGTGCTCGAGGGCCTCGAGACGGGGCGCGACGATCGGCTGACGGTCGCGGTGTACGTGCCCGCGGTGCTGTCGATCAAGCCGGTGCCGGTCCCGGGCGAGAGCACCGAGGCGTAGGGGATCGCGGCGGCCAGCTTCATCCTCGCGTCGACGACGCGAGGGCGGAGCCAGTCGTTGCTCGCGGAACTACCTTGGAGTAGGGTCCGCCGCGCTTCACGGGCGGGTTTGGCCGGCGGAAACCGGCGACAAATCCCCTCTGGCGCAAGCTCTTTTGGAGGACGCGAATGGCCCGAGGCTCGGCAGTGGAACGTAGCCGTACCAGCGAAACCAGTGAGTCGAGCTCCGTCCTCGGGCGGGGAGCGCGCGTGCGCGGCCGCGTCAGCGGCGACGGCGATCTCCGGGTCGAGGGGCAGATCGAGGGCGACGTCACGCTCTCGGGCGAGCTCTCGATCGACCAGACCGGCTCGATCCGGGGCGACGTCGACGCCGCTTCGGTGACGATCACCGGCGTCCTGCAAGGCGACGTGGCGTCCCGCGGCGCGGTGACGATCCGCGCCAGCGCAAAGGTGAAAGGCAACATGGGCGGCGCCGAGGTCAGCCTCGAAGAGGGCGCCTCGTTCGCCGGTCGCATCGAAGCAGAGTTCGACCTACCGGCCGAGCTGATGCCGCGGCAGGGTCGCTAGGAATCGACATTCGGCGCGAGGTGCGCGCCGGGGAGCACGAACGTGGCTGGAACGATTATCGGGCAGGGCATCACGATCGAAGGCGAGCTCACCTCGGATGAAGAGGTGGTCGTGGCGGGGACGATCCGCGGCAAGCTGAGCGCCGACGGCCCGGTGACGATCGAGGCCGGCGCCGTCGTCGAGGCCGACGTCAGCGCGGCGTCGCTCGCGGTCGGCGGCACGGTCACGGGCAACGTCAGCGCGGCGGAGCGCGTCGATCTGCTCGGCGGCGCGCGCCTCATCGGCGACGTCAAGGCGGCGCGCCTCACCATCGCGGACGGAGCCTCGTTCAAGGGCAACGTCGACATGGACGTCTAGCCGATGAGCCAGGTATCCACCATCGGCCCCGGCACCACGGTGCGCGGCAGCATCCGCGGTGAAGGCGATCTCGAGATCCACGGCCGCGTCGAGGGCTCGGTCGTCGTCACCGGCGAGGTGCTCATCACCGAGAGCGCGCTGCTGAAGAGCGACGTGCGCGCTCGGCGGATCACCATCCGCGGCGCGGTCGCGGGCGACGTCTCCGCCGACGAATCGATCGTGCTCGAGGCCGGCGCTCGCGTGCTCGGCGATCTCGGCGCGCCGCAGATTGGCATTCGTCCCGGCGGCCTCGTGCGCGGCAACGTCTCGACGGGCGGTCCGCTCGCCGAGACGAAGAGCGCGCCCGCGGCAGCCGCTTCGGCGAGCCGAGCGCGCCCTGCGGCGACGCCCGCTGCGCGTCCTGCACCCGCGCGCGCGGCCACGCCGGCTCCGGCGGCTCGCCCCGTTGCGGCGCGTCCCGCGGCGCTGCCTGCGCCCGCAGCGCGACCGGCTCCTGTCGCTCGCACCGCGCCCGCGGCGCGCGAGCCGGCCCCCAGCGCGACCCGCGGCGACACGACGCCGAGCGCCGCCGTCGTCGCGGCGCGCGCTCCGGTCGAAGAGCCCGAGCTCGACGAATCGGAAGAGATTGACGACGCCGAACCGATCGACGGCGGCCCGCCGCCTCCGGTCGTCCCCGCGCTCCGCAAGGGCGCCAAGGCCTCGCTCCGCCGCAAGGGCGCACGGTGAACCGCACGCCGCGAGAGCGGCTCGTCGAGCTGCTCCGCGAGCGCTCGTTCGAGCAGAAGAAGGTCATCCTCGCCTCCGGGCGCGAGAGCGACTTCTTCATCGACTGCAAGCAAACCATCCTCACGGCCGAGGGGCACGCCCTCGTGGGCGAGCTGATGTTCGACGCGCTCGACGCCCTCCCGCGCTGCGAGGCCGTCGCCGGCGTCGAGCTGGGCGGGTGTCCGCTCGCGAGCGCCGTCTCGCTGGTGAGCTGGGTCCGCGGGCGCCCGCTCAACGCTTTCTACGTGCGCAAGGAAACCAAAGATCACGGGTCCAAGCGCCTCGTCGAAGGTGACCGCGCCATCCTTCCGGGCATGCCCGTCGTCATCCTCGAGGACGTCGTCACGACCGGCGGATCGACGCTGAAGGCCGCAGAAAAGCTGCGTTTGGTGGGGGTCCAGGTCGTCGGCGTGGTGGCCCTCGTCGACCGGCTCGAGGGCGGCGCCGAGGCGATCCGGAGCGCAGGACTGCCGCTGGTCGCGCTCTGCACGCGTCGCGATTTCTTGCCCGATGTGGAGTAACCTCGCGCGCTGAACGTGGTGAAACCGGGTACGGATGAGTCCGAGTCGAGTCCGACCTCGGAGCCGGCGTCGAGCGCTGCGGTGAGCGGCGCTTCGATGCGCGGCCCGGGCTTCGTCATCGACGACGAGCCGAGCGGATCGCGAACGATGCCCTCGACGTCCCGCGCACGCGGGCGCGGCGCGCCCAACGTCCCGCTCGCGTCGCTCGACTTCGCTCTCCTGCGCGGCGCGCTCGAAGAGATCCCGTTCGGCGTCGCGACGACGCGGAGCGGGGAGATCCTCTACGCCAACGCCGCGCTCGAGCGCATCTACGGCGCGAGCCCCGGCGGCTTCGAGCACAAGCACGTCGCGGTGCTCTTCGAGCAGGACACCTTCCTCCGCGTCTCGCACCAGCTCGACGAGAAGCGCGTCTTCGACGGCCGCATCAAGGCCCGCGGCGTCGATGGTCGCGCGGTCGACGCCGAGGTTCACGCCGAGTGGTACAGCTCCGAATCGCTGGGGATCGGCGGCTTCCTCGTCTTTCGCGACGTGAGCCTCGAGCTCGGCGCGCTCGGACGCCTCGTCGATCAGCTCGGCGGCGCCCTCTTCCGGCTCCGCACCGCCGACGGCTCGCTCGAGTACGCGTCGCCCTCGATCGTCAAGCTCACCGGCATCGAAGCGGCCACCTGCACCGAGCACCCGGTGCTCCTCACGAACCTCGTCACGGCCGAGGAGCGCGAGCGCGTGCTCTTCCTGTTCAAGCGCGTCGCCGCGGGCGAGATCGTCACCGCAACGGCGCAGGTCAGCCTCCGTCGCCCTGACGGCCGCATGCGCGTGCTCCACATCCGCGCCACCGGTCGCCGCGACACCGCGGGCCTCGTTCGCCACATCGACGGCGTCGTCACCGACGCCTCACGCGAGGTCGAAGGCGCGGCCTACTCGTTCGAGCCGCCGCCCTCGAACCCGCGCCTCGTGCGGCGGCGCGACAGCGTCAACCTCGCCCCCTCGGTGATGGAGCTCTCGCAAGAGCTGCTGCGCGAGGCCTCGCAGCACCTCCACACCCTCGGGCGCGCCATCGGCATCGCCCAGCTCGAGATCGGCGCCGCCGTCGACACGACGCCGCAGCTCGGCGTGCTCTCCGATCGCCTCGATGTCATGGCCCGCTCGTTCGCCGCGGCCACCTCGCTCAACCGTCGCGTTCGCCACTCGCTCTCGGGCGGCGGCGCCAGCACCCCGCTCGGCGACGTGCTCGAAGGCGTCCGCGCCACGCTCGCGCCGGTGCTCGGCGACGGCGTGATCACGGTCGACGCCGGCGACGCGGCGACGTTGCTCCTCGATCATCGCGTCGACGAGCTCGCCCTCGCGATCACGCACCTCGCGCTCCGCGCCTTCCGCTTCGCCGGATCGGGTGGCCTGCGTCTCGGCGCGCGCTGCATCGCCCCGCTCCCGCCGGATCCGCGCCTGCGATCGCGCATCGCCCTCGCACCACAAGAGACTCAAGACACGCTGATCACGCTGATGGGCACGGCGCCTCCCGACAGCGCCGTCGGCGGCGAGAACGTCTCCGCCGAGCTGCTCGCGGTGACACGACGCGACGAGAGCGACGCGGCGTTCACGGCCGTGAAGGCCATCCTCGCGGCCGTGGGCGGCACGATCGAGGTCGACGACGTCTCGTTCGACGAAGCGACGACGACCATCCGCCTCCGCGGCCAGGCCTAGTCGCTACGCGACGCGGTCGGGGCTCTTCGGCAGCAGCGGGAAGCCGTACGCCTCGCGCTGCGCCAGGTACGCCTCGGCCACGGCGCGCGCGATCGCCCGCACGCGCCCGATGAAGCGCTGCCGCTCCGTCACGCTGATCGCGCCGCGGGCGTCGAGCACGTTGAAGCGGTGAGCCGCCTTCACCACGAAGTCGTAGGCGGGGAGCACGAGCGCCTTCTTCGGATCGATCTTCGCGTCCTTCGCGGTCGCCGAGACGCCGTGGAACAGCAGCCGCTTCACCTCGGCCTCGCACTGATCGAACGCCGCGAAGTGATCGGCCACGTCGGCCTCTTCGAAGTTGTAGGTCGACCACTCCCACTCGGCGCGCTGGAACAATTCACCGTATTTCACCGGCGGATTCGTCGTGTCCGAGAAGACGCAGTCGTAGATGGTGTCCTTGTCTTGCAGGTACATCGCGATGCGCTCGAGCCCGTAGGTGAGCTCGCCCGCGACGGGGTGGCAGTCGATCCCGCCGGCCTGCTGGAAGTACGTGAACTGCGAGATCTCCAGCCCGTCGAGCCACACCTGCCAGCCGAGGCCCCAGGCGCCGAGCGTCGGCGACTCCCAGTCGTCCTCGATGAAGCGCACGTCGTGCTGCAAGGGATCGGTGCCGAGCGCGCGGAGCGACTCGAGGTACAGCTCCTGGATGTTGAGCGGGCTCGGCTTGAGGATCACCTGGAACTGGTGGAACTGCTGGAGCCGGTTCGGGTTCTCGCCGTAGCGGCCGTCCGTCGGCCGGCGCGAGGGCTCGACGAACGCGACGTTCCACGGCTCGGGGCCGAGGGCGCGCAGGAACGTCGCGGGGTTGAACGTCCCGGCGCCGACCTCCGAGTTGTACGGCTGGACGATGAGGCAGCCGCGATCGGCCCAGAATTTCTGGAGGGTGAGGATCAGGTTTTGGAACGTCATCGCCGCGACGTTCTACCGCAAAGGGCGCTCTCGCGTCGACCGCGACGCGCCCTTTGCGACACGCGAAGCGCGCTTCAGCCGCCGAGCGGGTAGCTGAGGAGGCCCGGCTTGGGAGTGCCCATGCCGCTCTGGAACGTGGCGATGCCCGAGTTCGTGATGAACAGGGTGCTACCAGCCTTGCCGGCGTTGACGATCCAGGTGCTCGCGGGCGAGTCGAGCGGGGCCGCGGGGGCCTTGGCGACGACGAGCGAGACCTTGCCGTCGGTGCCGACGCGCGTGATCGAGTTGATGCCGTTCGACGCGACGAGGAACGTCCCGTCAGCGTCGACCGAGAGGCCGTCCGGGCCGCCGAAGGCGGTGCAGTCCGTCGCGACAAAGTCGGTGACCGCGCCGGCCGTCCCGTCGCCCTTGATCGCGATCTTCGCCATCGACGCCTTGTCGGTGTTGGTGACGTAGAAGTCCGTCCCCGACTGGACGATGCCGTTGGCGCCGAGCGGGAAACCGAGGCCGCTCGGGCACTTCGCCGCGATGTCGCCGGTGATCAGCGGATCGGTCAGCCACGTGGTGACGACGCCCTTGTTGTTGATCTTGAAGATCGTGCCCGCGCCCGAGTCGGTGACGAAGAGATCGCCCGCCGCGTTGAAGACGAGCCCGTTCGGGAAGTTCATCTTCGCGTCCTTCGCGAAGAGCACGCCCGCGCCGCCGGCCGCGGGGATCTTGTAGATGCCGGGCTGGTACGTCGCGTCGAACGACGCGACGGCGACGTAGAAATCGCCGGCCTTGTCAGTCTGCACGCCGAGCACGAAGCCCTTGTTCGTGGGGGGCGGCGGCACGGTGCCGAAGTCGCTCACGGTGCCGTCGGCGACCTTGATCTGGAGGACCTGACCCGTCGGCGCGAGGCCCACGTAGGCGGTGTCGCCGGCCGCGTTCATCGCGAGGCCTTCGGGGAGCTGGAACTTGCTCGCGTCGAGCTTCGCGACCCACTTGAGCTCTGCCGGCGCCGCGCCGCCGGTGCCCGTGGTGCCGCCGCCCGTGCCCGCGGCCGACGAGGTGTCGCCCGTGGTCGTCCCCGATGCCGTGCCGCCGCCGCCGCCGTTGCCGAGCGGAGGCGGAAGGATCTGCCCGCCGCTGCAAGCCGCGAGGACGACGCCCGCCCCGATCAGCGAGAAAACACCGGTAACACGCCTGGAATAAGGGTCTTTGATCATGCTCTATCTCCTGGCCAATCGAAAAGAGACGGCAGCATGACAACGGGCCTCCGGGGTGTCCACTGCGCAGTCTGCATGGACCCCATTCGCGGCCTCGATGTCGCGTCCCCGAGGCGCCGCGACACGCTCTATCGTGCTCCCATCATGAGCCGATTCGCCGTCCTCGCCCTCTACCCGCTCTGGGCCGTGGCGATGGTCGTCGCCACCACCGCGCTGCGCCTCGGCCGCGCCTCGCGACTCGGTCTGCTCTCGCTCTGCTTCTCGCTCGCGTTCTGGGTCACGGGCCTGATCCTCCTCGAAAATCCTGGCACCGCCGAGCTCGCGGAGCGCGTCGTCCCCGCGGGCGCCTTCCTCGCCGCGGCGTTCGTTCATGCGGGCGCCGACGTCGCGCGGCTCGAGCGTCGCGCCGTCGTGTGGCTCGCCTACGTCGGCAGCGCCGCGCTCGCCGCCACCGGGGCGATCGCGCCGCGCCTTCTCTACGGCCCCGGCGCGCGCAGCGCGGGGCCGCTGTTCATGCCCGTCGCGCTCGTCTCCGCCGTGGCCAGCGCCTCGCTCTTCGTGTGGCTCGCGCGCACCGCGCTCACGCGCGGCGGCGGCGAGCGGCGTCGCCTCGGGGCCATCGCGATCGCCTGCGCGCTCGGCTCGCTCGGCGGCGGCGGCGTCGTCATGCTGCGCGTCCTCGGCCTCGGCGATGTCGGCCTCGCCGCGCCGCTCCTGCTGCCCGCGGTCGGCCTCGCCGCGTACGCCGTTCTCAGCGCGGAAGAAGGCCGATCACGCGGCGTCGTCATCCAGGGCGTCGCCTACGCCGTGCTCACCGCGGCGCTCTCGTCGATCGGCCTCACCGTGTTCTTTCGCGTCTTGCCGGTGCTCACCCCTGGCGCGGGCAGCTCGCTCCCGTGGCTCATCCTCGTCACGTTCCTCGCGTCGCTGCCGCTCGATCCCGTGCGGATGATCGTCGTCGAGAAGGCGGGCCGACTGCTCTTCAAGAACCCCATCGGCGTCCGCGATCTCGAGGACCGGATCGCGCGCACCGAGGTCCGCGCCGATCACGCCGAGCGCCTCGCCGAGATCGGCCGCCTCGCCAGCGCCGTCGCGCACGAGATCAGAAATCCGCTTGGCGTGATCGCCGCGCAGGCCAAGCTCCTCGAGCGCCAGGGCGCGAAGCCCGAGACCGTCGCCGCGATGCGCGGCCAGATCGATCGCGCCCGCAAGTTCCTCGACGATCTCCTGCGCTACAGCCGCCCGCGCCCGCTCGAGCTGCACGAGATCGAGGTGCTCTCCACGCTCCAGCTCGTCGCCGGCAACGTGCGCCAGATCCTCGGCGAGAGCGCGCCGGCGATCGACGCGGCGATCACCGGCAGCGCGGCGATCTACCTCGAGGTCGATCGCGGCGCGTTCACCGACGTGGCCACCGTGCTCGCGAGCAACGCGGCGATGGCGCTCGACGGGGCCGACGGCGGCCGCGTCACGATCACGGCTTCCCGCGAGGCCGGCGCCGTCATCGTGCGCGTCGAAGACAACGGCCCCGGCGTCCCGGCAGAGATCGAGGCGACGCTGTTCGAGCCCTTCGTCACGGGCCGCGGCCGCGACGCGCGCCACCCGGGCACCGGGCTTGGATTGGCGATCGCCGCGCGCTGGGTGGAGCGGCATGGCGGATCGATCAAGCACGAGCGCCCGCGCGAAGGCGGGGCGCGCTTCGTCGTGCGCTGGCCGGAGGGCGCCGCGGGGCGCGAGGTCGCTGGGTCCTGAACGAAGCGCGATGCGTCATTTCCCGGGGCGGAGGGCGGAGGGAACGTTCCCTGGTGCGTTAACCTCCGGGCGAAAGGCAGAGGAAACGTTCTCGGGTGCCCTGGCCGCCCCGGCAAAAGATGAAGGAATCGTTCCCCGGTGCCTTGTCCGCCGGGATGGAAGGCGAAGGAAACGTTCCCTGGTGCCTTGGCCCTCGCGGCGGAAGGTGGAGGAGACGTTGCCGGGTGCCTTGACCGCCAAGGTGGAAGGCGGAGGAAACGTTGCCGGCGGCTTCATCCGCTTCGGCGGAAGGCGGAGGGAAGGTTCCCCGGTGCTTTGTCCGCCGCGGAGGAAGGCGAAGGAAACGTCGCCGACTACCCCAGCGCGGCGATCTTCTCTTTGCAGACGCGCTCGACCACGTCGCCCAGCTCGCGCACGCGCGGCCCGAGCGCGGCGAGCTCCTCCACCGTGATGCGGTAGTTCGTGTTGTAGCGAGCGTCGACGTACGCCTTCTTCAACAGCTCGAACAGGCGCTCATCCTCGGGCAGCTCGCGAGGAAGCACCGCGCGGAGATCCGGGGAGTGAGGTCTTCATGGAGCGGGGCGGCGAGCGGAGCGGCCGAGCCTGGAACCCCGCGATGGGCCCGACAAGGATCGGCGTCGGCGATGCCAGCGCTCGGGGGCGAGCCTTGACATTGCAGGTTGCCCGGGGTTTTTATCCCGGAGTTCGTGCCGCCGACGGAGAACGGAATGCTGAAATCGCTGACGCTTCACCAATTCCGCTACATCAAGCCGGGGACCAAGCTGATGTTCACCGAGCACTTCAACGTGCTGCTCGGGCGGAACGGCACGGGCAAGACGACGTTGCTCGATCTCCTGTCGATGGTGCTGCGCGCGGACTTCTCGGCGCTGCGCGAGGAAGAGTTCGACATCGAGTACGAGTTCACGCACGAGCACGGTACTGGACAGGTGCGTTTTGCCAACCAATTCAAGCCGGCTTCTTCTGGAAAAAACTCAGGGACCCACTCGACAGGGCAGCGCCGGGAAGGCGGAACTCAGCGCCGGCATCATCCGCATGTGACCATCAAGCTCCAGCTTGATAGGATTAATGGAAATTCAGAGCTGGATATAGATATTGACGGTGCGGCTATGCGGCGGCGCAAAAATGGCGGCGCTTGGGGCGAACTGGATGCCGTTGATGTCTTCGGCGTCAGCCTGCTCGAAGCTATCTCGGATTCTATTGGTTGGGCTGACCGACACGCCATGGAGGCTCACGCAATCCTTGCGGAGTTCAACCGGTATGGCCAGTGGGCCTACCGATTCGATGAGTCGCTGGGAATATTCGAAAGCATGACCGAGGGGGACACTGGTCGGAGGCCGAGACTCGGCCGCGCACCGGCGATCTGGATGGAGATGCGGTTCGATCCTAAGCCGGACGGGAGTTCGCTCGGAGGCGCGAGCCGATACGTCTTCATGCATCATCAGTACAAGCCGATGCGCCCACAGTCGGGACAGTCGAGCAGCGCTGTGGAGCTGACGCCGAATCTGTCTTTGAAGAAGTTTCCTGAACTCGCTGGCTTCAAGAAGATGTCAATGTCGCTCGCCGTGGAGCGAAGCTGGCAAGAGCACGACGGCCTTTGGTGGCGTTTTGGTCAGGCCGAGTTCCTCTTTTCTGCTCTGCGCGGCGTCGAGTTCAACCACAACTTCCTGAGCTATGGCCAGAAGCGCCTCCTCGCATTTTTTTACTACTTGGACACCAACTTCCATTTCGTTATCGCCGACGAGCTGGTGAACGGAATGCACCACGACTGGATCCGCGCCTGCCTCGACGAGATAGGAGATAGGCAATCCTTCCTCACCAGCCAGAATCCCTTGATGCTCGACTACCTCCCGCTCGAATCCGTCGAGCAAGTCCAGAAGAGCTTCATCCAGTGCAAATCTGAAGTGGTCGACGACACGACCCAGATCGCATGGTCGAACCTCTCCACCGAGGACGCCGAGGAGCTGTTTGCAGACTACCAGGTCGGCATCCAGCACGTCGGCGAGATCCTCCGCGTCCGGGGGCTTTGGTAGCATGGCGACGGCTCACCTGGGCTCGCTGCTCATCATCACCGAAGACAGCGGCGCTGACGGCCACAAGACGATCCTCGCCGCGGTGAAGCGAATGCTTCGGCTGATCGTGGCTGACTAGCAGACCGACCGCCTCGGGTTCGAGCCGAAGGACCCGCAAGCACAGCGCGCGCTCCAGCGGACAGGTTGGAAGAGCAGGGATCCGAAGTCCCATGCCGATCGCGCCACGGCCCTGAGGACGATCGCCACGAAGCTCGGTCGCAAGGATGGGTTCGTGCTCTTCCACATCGACGGCGATCGCACCTGGACCGAGCGAAGCTCGAGCGAGAACGTGGGGCTCTTTCAGGAGCGCGTCGTCGCGCCCGTGCAGCAGATCCTCAAAGGGACGAAGAGCACTTCGAAAGATGCAGAGACGAGGCTGCACCGCCTGTTTTCAATCGTCCCGTTCTACAGCATCGAGGCCTGGCTCTATCAGCACACGGACGTTGCAATCCGCCTTTGTCGTGAACGATATCGGGGTCGTGACCTCGCCAGGTTCAAGGCGTGGGCGCGGGATCGGGCCGCTCTCGATGACGTCGAGAAGCCCAAGAACGAGATCTGTCTCAAGAACCTTCACAACCTCGAATGCGCCGGACCTGGCTATCCCGCTCAGGCGGTCTTCGATGCTGGGCGGTCCTATGCGGAATGTGTCCTCCGCCTTCAGGAGTGCGCCGAGCTACGCGCTCTACTCAATGCGACGGCGGGCCGCTTCGAGGTCGGGCCGCTGGAGTAGCTCGCGCTATCATCGGCCGCATGAGCCAGCCGTCGATGGCCGACCCGAGCTCATCGATGGCCACCTCGTCGACGACGAACAGGTTGGAGCGGAGCACGACATCGTCGGCGCGTGGCTGATCTGGACGCTCAGGACCTGGCTCGCCTCGCGCGGCGGCTTCGTCGGCATGTCAGATACGCGCTTTGGCGTCTCGCGAACGCACGGCCGCAAGCCGGACACCTACGTTTACCTGCCGGGCCGCAAGCCGCAGCGTCAGGGCCTCGTGACCACCCCGCCCGACGTCATGGTCGAGATCGTCTCCCCGCGTCCCGCCGACGCGCGCCGCGATCGAGTCGCCAAGATGCGCGAATACGCGGCTTTCGGCGTCAAATTTTACTGGATCGTGGATCCCGCGATCTGGACCTTCGCAATCCTCGAGCTCGGCGCCGATGGCCGCTACTCGTACGCGGTCTCCGCCTCCGAGGGCACGATCGATCAGGTCCCCGGCTGTGAGGGGCTCGTCCTCGACATCGACGCGCTCCGGGCCGAAGTGGATCGCCTGGCTCCCGAGAGCGGTGAAGGCGAGGCTTGATTCCTCGGCAAAATCAGCCCAAACGATCGCGCGACATCGCGCGCAGCCGCCCCCACGTCATCCCCGCGAGCCCGAGCGCGGCGAGCCGCGCCAGCACCCCGAGCACGCGCGGGCCCACCGCGATGTCCCGCTCGCGGACCGCGTCACCGAGCTCGCGCGCTCGCCGCTTCAGCAAGCGCAGGACCGGCCGCGTCTGCGCGTTGCGCACCGCGATCATCGCGGCGCTCCCGGCGATCAACGCGAGCCCCAGGATCAGCGGCCCGGCAGGGTTCGCCAGGGCTCGCCGCCCGGCTCGCTGCAGCGTGGCGATTCCTCCTTCGCGCGTGCTCATCCCGCGGTCCTCCACGTCGCGTTGCCTCCCGGGCGCGCTCGCCTCGGTGGCTCGTTCATCCATGCGTTCGGCCTGCTGTTCGGCGCTACCGTTCTCTTCGCTCATGGCCGGGCGTCGCGTTGCAGCCGGCGCGCCAGCCCGCGACTGTGCGCCGCCGCGCCAGGCCCCGCTCGCCGCGCCAGACCTGGACTTTTCGCCACCGTCGTGTGCGCCGTCGCTGGTATCGTGGCTGGGGCTCGCGCGCCTGAACGAGGCCGCGCCGCCCCGGAGAGTCACCTCGATGCGATGCCAGTCCTGCGGCGACAGCGGCCCCACCAAGCACGTCGTCTTCTATCAAAATATCGGCATGGTGATCATGCGCTCCTCGAAGACGGTGGAGGGCGAGCTCTGCAAGGCGTGCATCAACCAGGTGTTCTGGAAGTTCACGCTGACCACCGCCGTGCTCGGCTGGTGGGGGATGATCTCGCTCATCGTCACGCCGCTGTTTCTCATCAATAATATCGGCCGCTTCCTCGGCACGATCAGCATGAAGCCGCACGCGATCGCCCCGCCGGCGCCGCACCCCACGGCCGACCTCACCGAGCACGCGCGGGCGCGCCTCACGCCGTTCATCACCGAGATCCAGCACCGGATCAGCGCGGGCGAAGCGAAGGACGTCGTCTGCGGCAGCGTCGCGCGGCGGGCCGGCGTCAGCGCGCTCCAGGCCGAGCTGATGGCCAGCGAGCTCGGCGTGTAACGACGACGATCAGCCGAGCGCGTGATCGACGACGCTCGCGATGAGGCGCATGTCGGGCTCGTCCGAGAGGCGCTCCAGCGCCCCGCGCACCTTGGCGAGCGAGGGCTCGAAATACTGCAAGAACGCCGGGTTTTTCTTCACCTGATCGATGAAGATGAACCTTCCCGCGTCCTTCAATTTTCGCTGCACCGTCACCACGTCGAACTCGCGGCCGAGCGCCTCGCGACCTCGAGCGTCGAGCCCGCGCGCCGCCGCGTAGTCGTCGAGCCTGGCCTCCACGAAGGCGCGATCGAACGACTGGTAGCTGTCGTTGAGCAGCGCCACGAGATCGTAGACGCGCGGCCCGAGCAGAGCGTCCTGGAAGTCGATCCACACGAGATCCAGCGTCGATCCGTGATCGAGCACCATCAGGTTGCGGCTCTGGTAATCGCGGTGGACGAAGCCCTGCGGCCACGCGGCGATGCGCTGCGCGAGGCGATCGAACGCGGCGTCGAGCTCGGCGCGCTCGCCCGCGGGCAGGGCGCGATCGCGCGCTTCGAGGCCCCACTCGCGGAAGTGATCGAGCTCCCAGCGCAGGAGCTTCTCGTCGAAGGCGCGGCCCGCCACGACCGAGCCCTCGGGCAGCGACTCGAGCGCGTTCTGCGCGCGCGCGAGGTCCGTCACCGCGACCTTGTAGACCTCGACCTTGCGCTCGGGCGCGCGCTCCAGGAAGGCCGCGAGCGTCTCGTCGCCGAGATCCTCGATCAGCAAAAGCCCTTCGGAACACGACTCGCCGAGCACCACGGGCACGCGCACGCCGCGCGAGAGGAGGAGCTCGTGCACCTCGAGGAACGGCCAGCGCGCCGACGTCGGCGCGCCGTTGGTGATCTCTTCCGGCGCCGCGTCGGGCACGAACATGGCAATCGCGGTGCGCTCGCCGGTCGTCACGCGGAGGTAGCTCCGCGTCGAGGCGCCGCCTGGCATCGGCGTCACCGAGACGATCGCGTGGCCGGTGGAGCGGTGGGTGAGCCTTTCGAGCGCGGCGGAGTCGAGCGTCAGCACGCCTCGTGCTTAACCAACCACGCGCGCCGGGGCCAGCTTTTGACGGGTCGCGGGTGCGCGCCCGTGGCATGACGCGGCGATGCCCGCCCGATCGCTCACGATCGAGATCGACGAAACCCGGCGCGTCTCCGGCGTTCTGCACGTCCCGAAGAAGCGCTCGGGCGACGCTCTGGTGCTCGCTCACGGCGCGGGAAGCGACATGGCCGCGCCTCTCCTCGTCGCCGTCGCCGAGGGCCTCGCCGCGCGCGGCGTCACCGTCCTCCGCTTCAATTTCCTCTACAAAGACCTCGGCAAGAAGGCTCCTGATTCGATGCCGTTGCTCCAGCTCGCCTACCTCGCGGCGATCGAAGCGCTGCGCGCGACGAAGCCAGAGCGCCTCTTCATCGGCGGCAAATCCATGGGCGGCCGCGTCGCCTCGATGCTCGCCGCGACCGGCACCGCGAGCGACGGCCTCGTCTTCCTCGGTTACCCGCTCCACCCCGCCGGCCGCCCGGAGGAGCTCCGCGACGCGCATTTGCCGCAAATCAAAGCCTCGATGCTCTTCGCCTCCGGCACGCGCGACGCCCTGTGCGACCTCGCGCTGCTGCGCCCCGTCCTCGCCCGCCTGAAGAAGCGCGCCTCGATCCACGTCGTCGAGGGCGGCGATCACTCGTTCGATTTGCTCAAATCCGCGGGACGCACCACAGACAGCGTCCGCGAAGAGATCATCACTGCCGTCCACGGATGGATGGCCGACCGCGCCAAGAAGCGCTGAGACCCTGTCATGCCCGAGCCCCTCATCGTCACCGAAACCGTCCAGATCCCGGCCTCGGCCCTCACCGTGACGACCTCGCGCTCCTCCGGCCCCGGCGGCCAGAACGTCAACAAGGTCGAGTCCAAGGTCGATGTGCGCGTCGATCTCGCGCAGATAACCGGCCTCGATTTGCCCTCACGAGAGCGCCTGTTGGTTCAGGCCGCGAACCGCCTCGACGGCGCCGGAATGCTCCAGGTCACGAGTCAAAAGCACCGCGATCAGGGCCGCAACCTCGCCGACGCCTACGAGAAGATCAAGGTCATCGTGGTCAAAGCCATGGTCGCCCCGATCAAGCGTAAACCCACCAAGCCGAGCCGCGGCGCCGTGCGGCGGCGCCTGGCCGACAAGAAGCAAACGTCGGAGCGCAAGAAGGTCCGCTCGACGAAGCCCGAGGAGTGAGCGAGCCTCAGCTCAGCGAAAGCATCCGATCGATCGGGATCCACGCCCGCTCCCGCAGCGTCTGCGGCATCTCGATCCGCGGGCTCAGGTCCCGCAGGGCCAGATAGACCTTCTCCATCGTGTTGAGGCGCATGTACGGGCACTCGTTGCAGGCGCAGTTGCCCTCGGGCGGGCCCTCGATGAACACCTTGTCAGGCGAGGCCTTGCGCATCTGGTGCACAATCCCGCTCTCGGTCGCGATGATGAACTTCTTCGCCGGATCGCTGATGGTGTACTTCAGGAGGGCAGTCGTCGATCCGATGAAGTCGGCCATGTGGAGAATGGCATCTTCGCACTCGGGATGAGCGATGAGCTTGGCGTCGGGGTTCCGCTCGCGCAGGCCCACGATCTTGCGCTCGCTGAAGGTCTCGTGGACGATGCAGCTCCCTTGCCAGAGGCGCATGGTGCGGCCCGTCTTCTGGATCAACCAGCGGCCGAGGTTCCTGTCGGGCGCGAACAAGATCTCTTTGTCGGCAGGGATCGCATTGACGATCTTCTCGGCGTTGGACGACGTGCAGATGTAGTCACTCTCGGCCTTCACGTCGGCCGAGCAGTTGATGTACGTGATCGAGACGGCGTCGGGGTACTTGGCGCGCCAGGCGCGGAAGCGGTCGACCGGGCAGCCGTCGGCGAGCGAGCAGCCCGCGTCCATGTCGGGGACGACGACGATCTTCTCGGGGTTCAAGATCTTCGCGGTCTCGGCCATGAAGTGCACGCCGGCGAAGAGGATCACGTCGGCCGTCGTCTTCTTCGCGGCCTGGGCGAGCTGGAGCGAGTCGCCGAGGAAGTCGGCGATGTCCTGGATGTCGCTCTCTTGATAGTAGTGCGCGAGGATCACGGCGTTCTTCTCGCGCTTCATGCGCTGGATCTCATCGGCGAGATCGAGGCGGGGATCGATCGGGGCAGCTTGCGAGGTGACAGTCATTGGAGTCCTCGAACGATAGGGGCTAGCGCCCCGATTGCAAAGGCAAGCTACCTCGGCGGGCGCGCCGCTTCGGTCAACGCGCAGAGCTCGTCGCGCAGGCTCGCGGCGATGCCGGGCTCGGCGGGCCTTGCCGCGCCGAAGCGCACGACGATCGTGGCGTCGGCGAGCCCCGGCACGGTGAGCTGGAGCAAGGGCACGAACGCGTCGGTCAGCTTGTCGGCGCCACGCGCGGCGAACGTCGACACCGCGAGGGCGCGCCGCGAGACCACGCCCGAGACCGCGACGACCACCACGCGCACGTCGTCGCGCCCGCGCGCCGCCGCGCCGAGCAGCGTGTCGAGGCCGGGCTTCCAGGGTAACAAGAGCGCGCGATCGCGCGGCGCCACGCGCGGATCCGGCTCGATTTGCCCCGCGGGAAAGTGCAGCAGCGCGCCGCCGGAGCGGAGGTGACGCACGGCCTTCTTCAGCGCGACGCTGCCCGACGCACCCGGATCGATCGAGAGCAGCCGGCGTGACAGGCTGGGCAACGCCGTCAACAAGGGGCGACGCGCCGCGAGGATCGAGAGATCGTCGCGCCCCATCCCACCGACCGTCGCGAAGAGCGCGAGCGCGTCGAAGAGCCCCGGGTGATTGGAGACGACGACGAGCGGCCCCGCCCCTGGAATCGAAGGCGATCGCCGATCGATCGTCAGCGTCGCGCCGTAGTGCGCGAGCCGCCGCTGCGCGGAGTCGACGAGCGACCGCGTCGCGAGATCGTGATCGAGCGCCGTGAGCGATCGCGCGAGCATGGCGGCCGGCACGCGCAGCGCCGCCGCGGTCGCTCGCTGCGCGAGGCCGCGCTGCTGCGGCGCCATGGCGATCATCTCGCCGAGCGCGATCGTGAAGACCTCGGCGAACCGCGCGCCCGCGGCCGTCGTCTTTCCTTCGCGCCCGCGTTGACCTACGACCTCGTCGCTCACCGTCCCCGCGTTATAGCCTCGAAATCCCGATGCCCCTCGCTCTGTCGCTGATCTTGCTGCTCGTCAGCATCCCGCTCGTGGTGGCGCTGATGCGCGCCAACGAGCTGTTCCTCCTGCGCATCTCGGGCGGCCAGGTGCGCGTGGCGCGCGGCCGGATCCCGCAAAAGCTGCTCAACGATCTCGCGGAAATCCTGCGCGATCCGCCGATGGACGAGGGCTCGCTCCGGGGCGTCGCCGAGGACCGGCGGGTGCGAATTTACCCGACCGGAGAGCTGACGGATGGGCAAAAGCAGCGCATCCGCAACGTCGTGGCGACCTGGCCCGTGGCCAGGATCCGGCAGGCGCCGCGCTCGTGACGTTTGCCGCCGCGGCTTCCATGCCCTACGAGTTCGTACCCGAATGTCCGAGGACAAGCCCAAGCCGCTAGACAAGCCCCCGACGTCGAAGCTCGGTCGCCTCGCGCGACTGGCCGGCCTCGCTCCCCGCGCGCTCCCCTTCGCCATGGCGGGCGCCAAGCGCGTCTTCGGCGGCGCGCGCACCGACGAGCAAGAGGCCGCCGCGAACGCGCAGATGGGCCTCGATGTGAAGAGCGCCGCCGACGCGATGCTCAAGACCTTCGGCGAGATGAAGGGCCTCCCGCTGAAGTTCGGCCAGATGGCGAGCTACATCGACGGTATCGCCCCGCCGGGCCACGAAGAGCGCTTTCAGGCCGGCCTGAAGAAGCTCCTCGACAAGGCCCCTCCGCTCTCGGCCGAGGCCGCGATCGCCATGGTGACGGCCGAGCTCGGCGCCCCGCCCGACGAGATCTTCGCCGAGTGGGAGCGCGAGCCCTTCGCCGCCGCCAGCATCGGTCAAGTCCACCGCGCCGTCACCAAGGAGGGCCAGAGGGTGGCCGTCAAGGTGCAGTATCCGGGGATGGACAAGGCCATCGAGAACGACCTCAAGAGCGTTGGAATGCTCGAGTCGATCATGTCCCCCATCACCAAGAAGCTCCACGCCAAGCAGGCCCTGGCCGAGTTCAAGGAGGTCTTCCTCAGCGAGCTCGACTACGCCCGCGAGGCCGAGATGGCCGACGTGTTCCGCCGCATCAACGCCGGCGATCCGGACGTCACCATCCCTCGTGTGTACCACTCGCTCACCACCCGACGCGTCATCACGCTCGAGTTCGTCGAGGGGATGAGCTACGCCGAGTTCCTGGAGAAGGGCACCCAGGAGGCCAAGAACAAGGCCGGACAGACGATCTGGAACTTCACCTTCCGCTCCATGCTGCGCTATGGAGTCCTGTACGCCGACCCGCACCCGGGCAATTACCGCTTCTTCGCCGACGGCCACGTGGCCTTCCTCGACTTCGGCTGCGTGAAGGTCCTCCCTCCCGATCTGGTCGCCGGGATGAAGCGCTACATGCGCGCCGCGATGGACGCCGATTGGGCCGAGTTCGACCGCGCCTGTGTCGAGGTGCTCGGCTTCGATCCCGAGGACGAGAGCTGGGATCTCTATCGCAGCTACACGATGGAGCTCACGGTGCCTTTCTGCACCCACGGCGTTTGGCAGTGCTCGCCCGAGAAGGCCAGGGAGACCGTCTCCTTCCTCACCCGCGGCATCAAGGCCCTGGCGATGAAGGAAGGCCAGACGATGCCCAGCATCCCCATGGTGCCGAAGATGCCGCAGGATTTCACCTTCGTGAACCGCCTGCAGTGGGGCCTTGCCTCGGTGCTGGCCGGCCTGCGCACGGAAGCGGCGTTTCGGCCGCTGATCGAGCCGCTGGTGCGCGACGGGATTTATCCCATCCCCGACTGAGGCGGGTCAGACAATTGCTACAGGAACAGACTCTTCGCTGAATGTCAGCCCGCGATGCGCCGGAGGTGCGTCGTAGATCAGCGCGCCTCCGCGAGTAATCTTGAGATTGCTGAGGTACAGATTGACACGCAGCACAGCTTGCTCCGCAGCTCGTTGCCCGTTCCAGCGAGTAATCTCGATGACCGCATCGAGCTGACCGTTGATCAGAATTGCGATGTCGGGGTGCAGCGTGCCGAATCGAGCGTTGGTAACAATCGCGACTGCGGCTGACGTGTCGTGCGTCACCATTCTCAAGAGATAGGCGTGGAGCGCCACTGTCACGGTGCTCTCTTTGGAGTCCAGCTCCTTGAACCATTCTGATTTGTTCTGATCCCAGTACGCCGAGAATCCTCGAAGCGCTTTGGTCAGCAACTCCGGGTCAGTTCCCGACAGCAGGTCGCTCGAAGCTGGAACGAGCTTGATGAGCTGTCGTGCAACATGATCCTTCAGGTGACCATGGAGAGGCGAACTGCCTTCTCGGCTCAGCGTTGTCCAGAGATCAACCTGATCGGCGCGCAATACGAAGTTTTTTGCTCGCAAGTTCGACGCAGAGTTGGGGTTTCTCTGTGCGCTGCGCTGGTCACTCGGGGCGCTCATTGCGACCTCAGCGGCTCGGAGGTCCTCGGGAGACGCAGCTGCGAGAGTAGCATCAACCCCTTTCTTCACCGCCGCGCGCAGCCCAAGCGAGCGCGTTTGCCGCTCGCCCAGACGGAACGTATGACGATAGCCGTCCTTCTCGTCGTCCGGGAACACCTTCGCGTCGAGCACCCACGGATCTGCGCCGGACGAGAACGTATACGGCCGCAGCTGCACCTTTCGTCCCGTGGGGAACAGCTCGCCCAGGAAGCACCCGTTCGGCCACTGGCTACCTTGATAGGAAGCCGGCGCCGCGACCTCGAGGTAGCTCCCGCGCTGCCCCTGCAGCACGCGCGTCTTCTCCCGATGGAGGTGGCCGCGAAGGACCACGTCGAACGAGCGCTCCAGCAGCCGCTCCACCGGCTCTCGTTCCAGCTCCGACAAGGTCTCCGTCGGGTGGTGCATCAGCGCGACGGCAAGTGAAACCTCACTCTCCTGCTCGATCCGATCGACGGCCCCGTCGAGATTGGCCTCACCGAGCCAGAGTTTGCCCGTGTCGGAGTCGTCGTGCGCGAACCAGGCTGAATTGAAGGACGCGACCGCGATCCGCTGCCCGCGTACCTCCACGATCTCCACGGCGTCTGGACCCACGCCGAGGCCGAGCGGCCGATTCGCTCCGACGACCTTGCTCATCGATGTTCGATACGCGTCGAACTTGTGAGCATGCCAGATCCGACTGGCATCATTGATGAAAAAATCGGTGGACTCGTCGTCGGAAGTCAGAGTTCGCAGGAGCCATTTGCTCGTCTTTCGATCGACGTCGTGGTTCCCGGGGACGACGAATATTCGCTCTCCCGGGACGCCGGTCGCCTCGACGAGATCAGCCAGGAATTGCTCCACGACCGCGTACTCTTCGGCGACCCCCGCGAAGGCGAGGTCTCCGGTGATGAAGATCAGATCCAGCGGAAATTCAGCCCGATCTCGCGCGAGGAGGGCGATGAGGCCCTTGAGGACGCGCCCTTGATCATATCGCTTGCCCGGGGCTGGGCGCAGGTGGAGGTCGGACAGGTGCAGGAAGCGAACGGGGATCTCCGCGGGCTTCTCCGGCTCGTGCTCCACCACGCCGCGCTCGACGCTGAGCGCGATCAGCGCCTCCAGCGACGGCGCTTCGTAGCTCTGCGCTACCCACGAGAAAAAATCGGGCGCCGTCTCCCGGATCTGCGCTTCGTCCTTCTTCGAAAGCAGCAGCAGCAATGGGCCGGCGAGATCCCGGAGATTCTGACGTTGCGCATTGAAGAGCTTCGCAGCGCCGCGCGCGGCCAGAGGTCCTACCGGGGCGACAGCCACCAGGAACGCATCTGCGGTCGCCCCACGGCTCTCCTCCGCCCATCGCGCCGGGCCCTCTTTCGCGGCTGCTCCATCGATCTGGTACAGCTTGAGGGCGCTGCGGCCGAGCAAGGCGGAGAGATGACGCGCCGTCTCCGTCAAGCTCTGGTCGTCACGGACGATCATCAAGAGAAGTGTCGGCGTCCCGCGGGACAATCCAATCCGTGCCTCCAGCTCGCCGACGAGCGCAGCGGTGGCGGTCACTTACCCATCTCCAGCTTTTGCAGCAGCTGCTCGATCGGCATCGGGAGCCGATACCAGATGGAGCCATTGCGATACTCGACGACCCACAGACCGTAGAGCAGGAGCTTGCCGACGTCGTCTGCGTTGTCGAGCCTCCCCTCGTCGCGGACCTTCTCGAGGACAGGCAGGAAGCGTGGCTGGAAGGCGCGCCGGTAGGACTCGCGTTGATCGGCGATCGCCGCCTCGACGTCGAGCGGCTCGATGCACGTCCCCCCGCGCACGCTCGCCTTGACGATGCTGGCTTGGAGCAGCCGTGCGAGCTCACGAATATTCCCGCCCGATCCCTCGATGGCCTTGTCCACCGCGGCAGGCATCACGATGCTCGGATCGATCGGATCGACGCGGGCGGCTACGATGCGACGCAGGACCTCGAAGCCGACGGCGGAGCGCTTTCCGCCGTGCTGCTCCCCGTCGAAATCGTAGAGGCGAATGGCCGGTAAAACCGCGCTGTCGGCGTTGTTGTAGCGCTCGCTGAGCACGTTGAATGTGGGCTCGTAGATGATTGAGAGCGGGATTGTGAGGATGGCTGCGCAGGGCGCCTCGGTCATCGGCTTCTTCTTCTCATTGAGGAAGAAATCACGAGCCTGATCAGGCGGCAACTTGTCGAGACCGTCGAGGACCACGACTGGCCTCCTGTCCGAGAGCTCGAGGAGCACTCGCTTCATCAGCTCGAGCGGGTCCCTGTCTCCCCCTGCTTGTACGATGCGCCGAAGCTCTTGCCTCAGACTGGAGCTCTCCCGCGCGGCGTTGAGGAAGCGGGTCATTTCGTTTGCGAGCGACCCGGGCCGTGATGCTGGAGGCGTATCGTCGCCGGTGATCGGGCGGAGCCATCCACCGCACGCGGCGAGCGTCTCTTTCGAGA
>JANYGI010000226.1 GCA_025362495.1 Byssovorax sp.
ATCAGCCCGCATCCAGGCTCTTCAGCGCGGCCTCGACGCGAGCCAGCGCCTCCTCCGAGGTCGCGCCCGACGCGAGCAAATGGCCCATCTTGCGGCCGGGCCGCGCCTCGCGTTTCTCGTACAGATGGAGACGCACGCCGGGGATGGCGAGCGCGCGCGCGAACGCGGGAGGGCCGTTCGTCCAGCGATCGCCGAGGAGGTTGCCGAGCGCCGCGGGGCGCACCAGCTCGACGCTCCCGAGCGGGAGCCCGAGGATGGCGCGTATCCCCTGCTCGAACTGGCTCGTCACACAGGCCATCTCGGTCGGGTGAAAGGTGTTGTGCGGGCGCGGCGCGAGCTCGTTGACGAGCAGGCGCCCGTCGCGCACCACGAAGAGCTCCACCGTGAGCAGCCCTTCGATGTCGAGATCGACGGCGATCGCGCGGGCGATGGCGCAGGCCTCGGCGAGGATCGACGCGGGCAGCGACGCGGGCATCCGCGACCAGGCGAGCACGCCGCCCTCGTGGTGGTTCTGCGCCGGCGGGTAGACGGCGATCTCCCCGCGCGAGCTGCGGGCGACGAGCACCGAGATCTCGGCCTCGAGGTCGAGCGCCTGCTCGACGACCGCGGAGGCGCCGCCCGTCAGGAGCGCTCGCGCGGCAAGGAAATCGTCGGTGCCGCGCACGCGTGTCTGGCCGCGACCGTCGTACCCGCCGCGGCATCGCTTGACGAACGACGCGCCCAGCTCCGCCAGCGCCAGGTCGAGCGCGGGGGTGTCGGCGACGGCCCGGTACGGGCCCACCGGATGGCCGTGCTGCGCGAGCCAGGCCTTCTGCGCTGCGCGATCCTGGATGATCGCCAGCGCCGCCGGACGAGGGCGTACCGGCGCGTGGAGCGCGGCCGCGTCGAGCGCGGCGATGCCGGCGGCCTCGATCTCGAACGTCACCACCGCGGCGCCGCGCGCGAGGTTTTCGATCGCCTCGACGTCGTCGAGGCGCGCCGTCACCAGCTCGTCGACCACGCGGCGCGCGGGGCAGAACGGATCCGGATCGAGCACCCGCACGCCGAAGCCGAGCGTGCGCGCCGCGATCGCCAGCAGGCGTCCGAGCTGGCCGCCGCCGACGATGGCGATAGGCGTCGCTGCCCAGGCGCCGCTCACGGGATCTCCCGCGTCGCGAGCACCTCGTCGCGACGAGCCTCCTGCAGGGCGCGCACGCGCTCGCGCAGCGATGGATCGTGGAGCGCGAGGATCCGCGCCGCGAGCAAGGCCGCGTTCTTCGCGCCGGGCACGCCGATGGCGAGCGTTCCGACGGGCACGCCGGCGGGCATCTGGACGATGGAGAGCAGAGCGTCGAGACCGGCGAGCCCGGTCGTCGGCACGGGGACGCCCAGCACCGGCAGCACGGTGCTGCTGGCGATCATCCCCGGCAGGTGCGCGGCCCCGCCCGCCCCCGCGATGATCACGCGGAGGCCGCGCGCCTCGGCCGTCGTCGCGTACTCGAGCATCCACGCGGGCGTCCGGTGGGCCGAGACGACCCGCGCCTCGTGCGCGATCCCGAGCTGGTCGAGCAGATCGCGCGCGGGCTGGAGGTGCTCGAGATCGGTGCGGCTCCCCATGATCACGCCGACCAGCGGCCCCGACGAAGAGTGATCGCTCATCGATCAGTCCTCCCCTTGCGCGCGGGTATACGCGGGCGCTCCGTCGATCTCGGCGAGCTTCTCCAGGTGCATCCACCGGTGCTCGGCGGCGACGCGCTGGAGCAGGCTGAAGAGCACCGGATCGGCGAGATCCACCGCGGGATCGCGGAGCACGAAGCGGCAGCGCCAGTGATCGACGCAGTCGGTGAGCGCGATGCTGTCGGGGTAGACCTTGGTGCCGCGGTTGGAGATCATCTTGAGTCGGAGCGGCGTCTCGACGGCGAGGCGATCGAGGCTCCGGCCGAGCTCGTCCGGCGTGACGGCGGACTCGATGAAGACGTCGAAGCCCACGGTGCGGCGGCTCCTGGCCCGCACGAAGTCGGCGGCGGCGTCGACCTCGGGCAGGCGGATGGGACGGTGCTCGCGGACGACGCAGCGCTCGGGCTTCTGGCCGAGGCGAGCGATGACGGCGTCGGTGAAGGCCGTCATGGAGATGCTCCCGCTCGCGCGCACGTCGCGGGTGTACGCGCCTTGCTCCAGCGCGGCGAAGACGGCGTTCTCGATCCGGCTCGCGGCCACGTGCTCATCGAGGTGCCGCAGCAGCATCACGCCGGAGAGGATCACCGCCGTCGGGTTGATCAGATCCCGGCCGGCGTAGCCGGGCGCCGTGCCGTGCACCGCCTCGAAGATGGCCACCTCGCTGCCGAGGTTGGCCGACGGCGCGAAGCCGAGCCCGCCGATCAAGCCCGAGGTGAGATCGCTCAGGATGTCGCCGTTCATGTTGGTGGTGACGATGACCTCGAACTGCTCGGGCTCGCGCACGAGCTGGTGGGCGCAGTTATCGACGATGATGTGCGACGTCTCGAGGCCGGGGTACTCGGGCGCGATCTCCTCGAAGGTGCGCTTGAGCAGCCCCTCGGTGAGCTTCATGATGTTGGCCTTGGTCGCGCATGCGACCTTGCGGCGGCCCTCGGCGACGGCGACCTCGAACGCCAGGCGGACGATCTTCTCGCAGCCCTTCCGCGAGATGAGCTTGAGGCACTGCGCCACGCCGGGCGTCTGCATGTGCTCGATGCCGGCGTAGAGATCCTCGACGTTCTCGCGCACGATGACGAGGTCGATCCCGCGCCCCGAGAACGGCGTGATCACCCCCGGCATCTCGCGCACCGGGCGGATGTTGCCGTAGGTCTCGAAGAGCTTGCGCAGCGTGACGTTGGCGCTCTTCTCCCCGAAGCCGACCGGCGTCGCCAGCGGGCCTTTGAAGACGACGCGGGTCTCGTGGATCGAGCTGATGGTCTCCGGCGGTACGCCGCTCGGGAGCCCGCGGAGAAAGACCGACGCGCCGGCCTGGCGCTCCTCCCACGCGAGCGAGACGCCCGCGGCCTCGATGATCCGCCGAGCGGCCGCGATGACCTCGGGCCCGACGCCGTCGCCGGGGATCACCGTGACGCGCTTGAGACCGGCCTGGTTGGTGAAGTAACGCATGTGGACCTCGGGCTGGCTGGGAGAGCGCGCGGGCGGTAGGATGGGCGCTGTCCGGTTACTGAATGCAGAAACATGAAAACGGTTTCATGTATTAGCTAGCCCATGTCACGTCCCCGGTGAAGCCCGAAAATGATCAAGCGCGCCGATCCTCCGTCCGCCCCGTCGGCTCCCTCGCCTCCCGCGTGGACCTTCCTCACCAACCACGCCCACGTCCTGCTCAGCGTCGCCAAGGATCCGGCGGCGCGTGTCCGCGATCTCGCCGCGGCCGTGGGCATCACCGAGCGGGCCGTGCAGCGCATCCTCGCCGAGCTCGAGGAGGCGGGGTATCTCACGCGCGAGCGCGAGGGGCGGCGGACCTCCTACGAGGTCGACGGCGATCTGCCGCTCCGTCACCCGGTCGAGCAGCACCGGCGCGTCGGCGAGCTGCTCGCGCTGGCGGGACCGGCCGGCGCGCACAAAGCCAAGCGGAGGGCCTGACTCGGAGCGCTCTCCGAGTCTGGCCGGAAATCGTTCAGACTGTTGCCGGTCTCACGGGAGGCAACGTGCCTCTCCGCCTCGCGGAAGGGCCTTTGCCGCGGCGCCCACCCCCGCTTCGAGGGTGGCGGCGGAATAGCCACCCTCTCAGGGCTTCGCGGGCGGCGCCGGCTCGGCCGAGGGCGCAGTCCGCTTCTGCACGACCGCATAGACCGTCGCGCTGGTCGGGCCCGCGGCGCCGCCGGTGCTCTTGGCGTCGGCGAGGATGGTGACGGCGTCCCCGCCCATCGCGCACGCGCGCGGCCGCAGGACATCGCGGTAGCGGGACTGATAAGGATCCTGAACGCCGGTCTCGGCGAGGATGAGATCGCCGATGATCATGTGAGTGCCGCCCGTCGAGAGCTGCTCCATCGTCAGCGTGAGAAACTCGATTTCGCACGTGGGCCCCCGCGGCGGCGCCACGACCAGGCGCACCTCGGAGAGCGACGGGCTACAGCCGGCGCCGAGGGCGAGGACGAGAGACGCGATCACGAAGGAAGCCTGGCGCATGTCACGTGCCTATCGGAACGCGATGAACGTGTCAACGCGCGCCCGGCGGCGAGCGACCTGGTCGAGGCTGGTTGCGGGAGAGCGCGGGTGAAGCCTGGCGCCGTTCTACCGTCGATTGGCGCCTCCGTGCGGGGGATTCCGTGCGACCGTGCCGCTTCGTTCCCACGCCCCGGAGGCCTGACCATGCCGCGAGCTCGTCGTCTTCATCTGCCCGCCCTGCTCCTCGGTTCTTCGCTGACGATCCTCGCGATGGTGGGCTGCTCGACCGCCGGCGTGGACGACGCCGAGGACGAGGACCTCGGCACGGCGACAGAGGCCGTGTGTGGCCCGGCGTCGGGCAACTGGTCGTCGTTCCCGGCGGGCAATGGCACCCTCCAGTGCGTCGGCGGCGTGCGGCAGTTTTACAAGGCGAAGTTCAACGTCACCGTGCCGGCAGCGAGCGGCGGGCCCGTCAATGGTTGCAAGCAATACGGCGCCTGCAACATCTGGGTGAACCCGGCCAACCGACCCAGCCCGAGCACCTGGAATCGCTACAAATGGGGCGCGACCCCGGCGCACACCTACGACATGGTCGTGTTCCCCCCGACCGCGTCGAACGGCTATGGCCACATCGCCAGCGTCGATCACATGAAGAGCAGCACGCTCTTCGTGATGGACGCCAACTGGAGCCCCTGGAAGGGGAAGAAGGCGGCCTGTGTGCACGACGTCGGAACGTACAAACCGTACGGCTTTTACCGGCTGAAGTCGCTCGACAAGGACACCGACGGCGACAAGATCCCGGACGCGATCGACAACTGCGCCACTGTCGCCAACAAGACGCAGACCGACACCGACAAGGATGGCAAGGGCGACGCCTGCGACACCGACGACGACAACGACGGGGTGCTCGACACGAAGGACAATTGCACGCTGATCAAGAACGCGGATCAGGCCGACACCGACAAGGATGGCAAGGGCGACGCCTGCTCGACGGACGATGACGGCGACGGCGTCACCGACAAGGCCGATAGTTGCCCCAAGGCCGCCAATCCCGACCAGGCCGACGCGGACGCGGACGGGAAGGGCGACGCGTGTGACGACGACATCGACGGCGATGGAGTCCTCAACGCCGTCGATGATTGCCCCGACGTCGTCAACGAGGATCAGGCCGACACCGACGGTGACGGCAAGGGCGACGCCTGCGACGATGATCTCGACGGCGATGGCATCCCCAACGAGACCGACGTTTGCCCGCAAATCCCCGATCCCGATCAGGCCGACACCGACGGTGACGGGATCGGCGACGCGTGCAACGACGACAACGACGGTGACGGCGTGGTCGACGAGCTCGACAACTGCCCTGGAGTCGCCAATGCCGATCAGGCGGACACCGACGGCAATGGCGTCGGCGACGCGTGCGAGCCGCCCGTGGAGGTGGTGCCGCCGCCCGTCACCGTCGGTACGCCGTCGACCCCCGCGAGCACGCCTGGCGCTGCCGGCAGCTGCGCCATCTCGCACGACGACAGCTCCTCCGCGCCGTGGCTGCTGCTCGTCGGCGTCGGCCTGCTCGCGCGGCGGCGCCGTCGCTGACGCCTTCTCACACGCGCTCTCCTCGCCGACGCGCGCGCGCCGGCGAGATCAGCCGCTCGTCAGGGGTGCCCGGCCGCCTGGAGCGCGATCATCGCGTCGCCGGACTGGCTCCCTTGATTGACCACGTAGACGCGGTTACCCACGATCACCGGGTTCACCAGGATGCCTGTCACGCTCTGCTTGCCGGTCCAGGTGGTGGCGCCCGTCGCGAGCGACATCACCGTCACGTCGGTGCCTTGAACGGCGACGATCGTGCCGCTCCCGAGGGCCACGGCCATCGTCGTCGCGGGGAGGTTGCGCAGCGGCTGGATCCCGCCGCAGCCGTTGCTGATCGGGGTGTCGTTGGGTGACGCGACCGCGGCGACCTGGTTGGTCCACGCGGCTTTGCCGTCGGCCTGCGTCACGGCCATGATCCCCGTGAACGTCGCGACGAGCACCTTGCCCGCGGCGAGCACCGGGGCCTGCGCGCCGGCGTTCGGTACGTCGAGCGACCAGGCGACGCTGCCGTCGGTCTGCTTGCGCGCGACCAGCTTCGTCATGCCCTGGGGACCCTCGAGCAGGAACACCAGCCCTCCCGCCGCGCTGACGGCGCTCGCCGGCGAGGTGGGTACGTTCCAGAGCGGCTTGCCCATCGCCGACGTGTCGAACGCGTACACCCCGGAGGCGATCGTGGGCGGCGTCGCCGAGCCCGAGGCGTAGAGCGGCGCGTAGAACAGCGTGGTCCCATCGAGGGCGATCCCGCCGGTCCGATCGGCGAAGCCCTGGCCGCACATCGTCCCTTGCTCGTTCTGCTTCCAGATCACAGCGGCCTTCTCGTCGAGCGCGCCGACGAACAGCCCCGGCCCATCGGACTTGCTGGTGTCCGAGAGCAGCAAAGCACCGTCGGTGGGGATCGTCTGGCCCCACCAGTCGACTCCCGTGCCTCCGACGCCGTGGCCATCGAGCTGATCGAGCAGGTAGATGCCGTCCGAATTCAGCGCGACCTTGTCTTTCCAGAGAGAGGCCCAGTCGCCGAGATCGGTGTCGGTCCCGCTGTCGAACGTCCAGGTGCGGGCGCCGTCGAGCGTCACGCGGTCGGCCGCGCTCGTGCCGGTGTACGGCGGATCCGACGCCGACCAGTGGACGAAGGCCGCGTCCTTCGTGGCGAGAGGGTGAAACACGCGATTCAGCATCTTCCCCGCGGGCGCAGCGGGGCTGTAACTCCAGAGCGTGGTCAGCGGCCCATCGATGCAACCATCGCTGGCGAAGGTGCGCTGAGCGTCGTGGCCATAAGTGACCCACGCGCCGTCACCACAGGTGGGGCCGCCGCCGCCGGTGCCGGTCGATGCGCTGCTGGTCGACGCGCCGCCGCTGCCACCGCTGCTGCCGGTGCTGGTCGAGGCGCTGCCGCCGGTGCCCGTCGCGGTGGTGCCCGTGCCCGGGGACCCGCCGCAGGCAGCGAAGAGGAGTGAAGAAAACCCGAGGCTCACCACGGCAAAGCGCATGCGCGCACAATGCGGGAAGGGCTCGCGTCAATGCAAATTGAATCGGATCGAGCCCTCGAATCGAGGGCGGGATGCGCGGGAGGAGCGGCGGCAAGGGCCTTCGAGGCCCCAGCACCTTTTCGATGGATTGCCGCGCTGCGTGAACCGTCAGGACGTGAGCGCCGCGGACTCGGCGGGCCACTCCGCGATCGGGTGAACCCGGGATTTCAGCAGCGCGATCACGTCTTCGTTGCTGCGCGGCGCGCCGTCGAGGCGGACGAACCGGTTGGCGAGGACGTTCCACTGGCCCGTCCACAGGAGCACCGAGACGAGGAAGAAATCGATGCCCTGGAACACGATGGCGCCGTGCTGGGCGTAGAGAGCGCGGTTGTCGAGGAAGTCCTGGGGCATCTCGGTCCAGTGGCGGTTGGCCTTGAGGTGATGGCCAATGTGGTAACCGTCGTTGAAGGCGCGGTGGTTGTATCCGGCGTTGATGCAGGTGATCGAGTTCGACAGGCCGTCGTTCCGGTACGCGGTGTTGATGAAGGCGTGCTGGCCCCAGTTGCCCGTCATCATCAGGAAGCGGACCATGAAGTAGGGAATGGCGAACGCGACGAGGCCAAAACGCCAGTCGAGCAGCAGCATCGCCACGACGACGGCCTGGTGGCAGAGATCGCCGATCACCAGGCGCCGGGCCATCGCAGCGCGGCGCTTGCGCACGAGGTAGAGCGTCACCTCGATGAGGCCGAGCGCGGCGAAGCGCAGGAAGTACACGAGGAAGTTCAGGAAGCTGTCGCGGCGGTAGCGCAGGGTCGACGAGAGATCGTCCTGCATGTTGTCCTCGACGTGGTGCATCCCGACGTGGTGCTCGGTGTAGCCCATGGGGATCCCGAAGAGGATCGACAGCGCGTACGGGTGCACCTTCTTCAGCCACTTCGGCGAGCGGATGAAGGGCCGATGCATGGTGTTGTGCAGCATCAGGATCACCGGCGCCGAGAACCAGCCCCACATCGCGAGGTAGAGCGGGACCACGATCCAGACCGGGACGAGCCTCCAGTGCAGCGTCACGAAGAGGGCCACCATCGCCGGCACCATCAGCGCGATCATCCGCAGCGAGAGGCGGACGAAGACCTCGTCGCGGGCGTCGTAGAGCGCGTCCTTGCACCAGCGGTGCAGGGGACCGTCGCCGTAGGTGGGGACCTGGGTCGGATCGGTGAGCTCGAAGGGCGCGGTTCGGGACGTCATGGACTGTGGGTTCGATAGCGCAGGAGCGGGCCGATCTCCAGGGGCGTACCGGGCCCTGTCGCAAAGCGGGGTGACCGCGCAAAGCCCGCGGCGTGAAGGTGTTTACGCGGTGCGGGACGCCGCGCTGCCGCGTGCAGCGGTGTCAGCGGCTCAAGCCGCGCACGCGCTTCCAGCCATCGGCCGCGAGCGCGAGCAGGGCGCCGCCGCCGTTGGCCCACCAGAAGTTCACGGCGAGGGTCAGCTCGAGGCCTCGGGCGTGATGCCACCAGAAGCGCGGGATGTAGAGCGCGTCGCCCGGCCCGAGCTCGGCCACCCACGGGCGCGCGCCGGCGTAGCGGGGATCGTCCGCTCCGCGCTCGGGATCCACCTCCGCATACTGGGCCTGGCCCGAGAGCAGCGACTTCGGCCGCACGTTCCACGAGTCGCGCGGCGAGACGAGGGTGAAGCGCTTGCGCCCCTCGACGACGACGTAGAGGTTGTCGGGAACGTCGAAGTGCATGGGCGAGACGATGCCTTCGGGGCCGAACCACAGCGTCGACTGGCTCCATCGGGCGACGCCGCAGATCGCCGGCCAGAGTACGTCGGCGCGCAGCGACTCGGGGAGCTCTTCCCACAGCGTCACGAGGTAGCCGGGATCGGCGGCGCCGGCCTCGAGCGCGTCGATGTAGCGGGCAAAGGTGCTCGCGTCGTGGGTCGTGCCGCCGCTCCCCGTGGAGTCGACGCGGCCGCCGGGCGCGCGCATGAGCTGGACCTTCGCGTCGGCGAAGCGCTCGCGGAGGGCGGGCAGCGTCCAGCATGTCGAGGCGGGCCACGCGGCCGCGACGTCGGCGATCACCACGGGCAAGCCCGGGCGCACCCAGCGGCGGCGAAACTCGTCCGGCGAGCACGCTGCGAGGCGCGGGACAGGGCTCGGGACCGGCGCGCTCATGCGGCGAGGCCTCGCACGGATCGCCTTCGATTCAGGCTGCGGGCGGCGTGGAACGGGGGACGGGCGCGGGCGCCGCGACCGGCTCCGGGGGCGTCGTCGGCGCAATCGAGGCGGCGTTCGAAGCTGCCTTGTTGCGACGACGCGAAAGCCAGAAGCCGACGGCCGCGGCGACGACGAGCGCGCTGCCCGCGGAGCCCGCGAGGATCTGGTTGCGGCGCGAGCCCAGCCGCATCGGCGTCTCCACGCCGTGGCGCACCGGATCCCCGTCGCGGATCGTCAGCGAAGGATCCTGGGCGAGCGCGGAGAGCACGCCCGCGAGGGCCTTCTTCATCGGCTCCGGGGCCACGTCCCAGTTGACGTCGGCGATGGGCGAGACGCCGAATTTCCCGTCGGCGGTGCGCTGGAATCCGCGCGCGGGCGCCACTTCGAAGTCGCACCCGGCGCCGGTCACCTGGAGACGCACGACGCCGACCGGGCACGCGACGGCCGCGATCGTGAGGCCAGTGCGCGCCGACGCGCTCTTCGTCCACGCGGCGACGCCCGGATCGCAGGCTTCGGCGGCCGGCGCGCCCGACGCCGACGGCGGCGCGCCGCCGGGAGGCCCGCCCGGCTCGGCGAGCGCGACCGCCGCACCGAAGATGAGCGCTGCGAGGATCGTCGTCGCGGTCGCGTGGCGCCAGGCTCGGGACATGGGGGGCGACAGTAGCTGCCCGCGCAGAGGCTGTAAAGACGCGCGCTACGGCGCGGCGGGCGCCTTCAGGAGGTCGCGCACCGCGGTCGCGATCGCGTCGCCGATGCGACGGTGACCCTCGCTGTTCGGGTGCGCGACGTCGCCGCGCTCGCCGGGCTTGGCGAAGAAGGAAGCCGGCTCGCCCTTGAACGCGTCGGCGACGCGCACCGAAGGGAACCCGACGTCGCGCGCGACGCCGAGGACCTTGTCGTAGAGCCGCGAGCAGACCGGATCGCCGTACTCTTCGACGACGGGCAGCACCGCCACCATCACCCGAAAATGGTGAATTTGCCGCAGCAAATCCAGCCTTTCGAGCGAGCCGCGCACGATCAGATCGAAGGTGTAGCTGTCGTGGAACGGGGCGAACATGCTGCAGATGCTGCCGGTCCTCGCCACGGCGACGAGGGGCAGGAAGCGGAACAGGAAGAAGCTGTTCCCGAGGCGCCGGTAAGCCCCGTTCTGGATCGCCGCGCTGGTGAGCATGTACGCGACGATCACCAGATCGGGCTCGTAGCGCAGGCCGACCTTCTCGAGCAGGCGGACCTGCTGCGCGGTGTTGTAGCCCTCGCACGAGACGTTGATGACCTCCACCTTGCGGCCGTCGGGCACCACTCCCGCGAGCTGCGATTCCAGGCGGCGAAAGAAGCGGTCTTCGAACGCGATGGCGCCGTCGTTGGCGATCGAGCCGGTGAGGACCACGACGCGAAAGGCGTCCTTCGGCTTGGGGATCACGTGCTCGGTGTCGAGCAGGCCGAGCGAATTCACCACGAAGGGCGTGTCGTGCTTCGGGCCGATCCGCACCTCGGCGCCCGGGCGATAGTGGTAGCGGAGCACCACGTCGTCGGTGCGCTCGATGCGATCGGCCCCCGATCCGGCCTCGCGAAAGCGCACGCGGGCCTCGGAGACGAGCATCGCGCCCACGGTCACGAACCCGAGGACGCGCACGCCCTTGCGGAGCGCGTTCCACCGGATCCACCCGCTGAGAGCCACGACGGCGATCAGCGCGAGGGCGACGACGCGAAAGGGATCCGGCAGGTAGAAGTCGGGATCCGTACACCAGAAGGCCCAGGCTTCGAGGCCGAACACCAGGGCGAGGAGCGTCAGGGCGGCGCGTTCGCCGAGCCTCCAGCGCCGCGCTCTCGGCGGCGGCGCTGGCGTTTTCGGCGGCGCTTCGGCCTCGGTGGGTGCGATCGGCGGCGGGGTGGACACGGGGAGATGGCGGCCGCCGAAGCGGCGGATCGGCGGCAAATTGCGGCGATCGGCGCGTCCGCGTCAAGGGGTCCACCGCGGCGTCGCGGCGGCGGCGGGAGCGCACAAGATCGTTCCGCGGGGTGCCTCCGGGTGCTACCGTCGAGCCGGGATCTCCATGACGCGATCGAGCACCCTCGCCGGCACGTTCTCCGACGAGGTGGTGCGGCTCCCCAAGGTCGAGATCTACGTCACCGACGTCTGCAACAACCGTTGCAGCTACTGCACGACGGGCTGGGAGAACACCGAGAACAAGCGGAGCACGCTGAAGAACGTGCCGCGGGAGATGATCCGCGCCCATCTCGACCAGCACTTCGCGAAGGGCGCGCGGCGCGTGGTCTTCCAGGGCGGCGAGCCCACGGTGCGCCGCGATCTGGGCGAGCTCCTCGCCGACGCGCGGGCCGCCGGATACGAGGCGACGACGGTGTTCACCAACGCCCGCGCCGCCGCGTCGCCCATCGGCGCGCGCTGGCTCGCGTCGATGGGCGTCACCTGGTTCCAGGTCTCGATCCAGGGCGGCACGGCCGAGGCGCACGACGCGTCGGTGGTCGCCGCGCGGGCCTTCAAGCAGACGATCGAGGGCACGCGGCGCCTCCTCGCGCTCGGGCAGCGCGTGAAGGTCAACGGGGTGCTCACGGTGCACTTGCTCGACACGCTCCGCGAGTTCGCGGCGCTGATGATCGAGCTGAAGCCCGAGGAGGTCGGCCTCGACGTGGTGCGGCCTTCGCCGGCGTTCGCGCCGGATCGCGCCAGCTACGCCGAGCTGCTCCCGCCGCTCTCGCGCTACTCGGAGGCGCTGCGCGACGCGCTGCTGTCCATGAACGCGGCGGGGATCATCGCGCGCGTCATCAGCTGCCCGCCGTGCCTCGTCCCGGGCGCCGAGCACCTCGTGTCGGAAGAGCAAGCCACGACGGTGACGCAGATCCCGAGCGGCGAGTTCATGGACAAGCTGGCGCAGCGCCGCTCGCTCCAGGTGAAGGCCGAGAGCTGCGCTTCGTGCGCCTACGACGCCACGTGCCCTGGCCTCTTCGGCCTCTACGCCGAGCAGCACGGCACGGGGGAGCTGCGCCCCGCGATGCAGCGCCGCACCATCGAAAAGCCTCGCTCCACCGGCCCCGAGATCCCCACCATGAGGACGCAGACCATCGTCGTCACCCGCCGCTGCAACCAGGGCTGCGGCTTCTGCGATCGCGTGCAGCACGACGCGGTCGATCTCTCCGCGAGCGCCGTCGGCGACTCGGTGCGCGACGCGATCGCGAAGGGCGCGCGCACCATCGTGCTCTCCGGCGGCGAGCCCACCTTGCGCCCCGATCTCGCGGCGATCGCGCGGCGGGCGCGCGCCGACGGGGCCGCCGAGATCGTCCTCGAGACCAACGGCACGCGCATCGATTCGAAGGCCACGGCGGAGGCGCTCCGCAGCGCCGGCGTCACCGCCGTGCAGATCTCGCTCGTGACGAGCAACGTCGATCGGCACCGCGATCTCGTGGTGATCCCGCCCCCGCGCAGCGTCGAGACGCGGCCGCAGCACGTATTTCGTGGCATCCGCGCCTGCCTCGAAGCGGGCCTGCCGGTGACGATGCGGATCCCGGTAGCGCGCGGGTTGCCGCCGGCTGCAGCGCGCATCGCCGGGCTCCACGAGGCGTTCCCGGCGCTCGATCGGTTCGTGCTCGCGCCGCTCGGCTCCGGCACCGCGACGTTCCGATCCGATCAGGCGTTGAGCCGCGAAGCGCTGAGCGAGGAGCTCGAGCAGGCCTACAAGGTCGGTGATCGCTCGAAGGTCAACGTGGCGCTCGCGGCTGATTTCCCGCTGCCGCCCTGCGTGACCGACGTGCGCGGCGGGGCGCGCCGCCTCTTCGCGGGGCTCCTGCGCGACGTCGACGGGGCGCGCAACGAGGCCTGCTCGGCGTGCGCATCGTGCGCGCTCGCGCCCCGCTGCGCGGCCCAGGCGCGGCACATCGAGGCCGCCGGCGGCGCGAGCGCGGCCCGCCCGATCGTCGACGCCTCGAGCTACTTCCGGCCAGGAAAGAGCGCGGGGAGCCGCCTCCGCGTCCTCGGCCCGGCCGAGGTCGAGACCTTCTTCCACGTCGACTACGAGTACGACGTCGAGGCGCCCGAGCCCACGAGCCGCCTCGGCATCGTCTACCGCTGCAACCAGGTCTGCACCTTCTGCGAGCTCGCGGACATGGACACCGATCTCGCCCCCGAGAAGGTGCGCGCGGCCATCGATCACAGCCGCGCGCGCGGCTCGCGGCGCCTGATCGTCACCGGCGGCGAGCCCACGCTGTCGCCGAACCTCGTCGAGTACGTGCGCTACGCCAAGGACGCGGGGATGGAGAACATCGAGCTCCAGACCAACGCCGTGCTCCTCGACAAACCGGGCGTCGCCGAGGCCCTCCGCGAGGCGGGGCTCACCAGCGCCCAGGTGTCGCTGCACGGGCCCGACGCCGAGATCAGCGATCGCCTCACGGCCGCGCCGGGCACGCACAAACGCACCCTCGTCGGCGTCGACAACCTGCTCCGCGTCGGCGTGCGGGTGCTGCTGAATCACCTCATTTTCAAGGACAACTGTCACTTGCTCGGCGAGTTCGTCGCCATGGCGGAGCGCCGCTGGGGCGAGCACCGCAAGCAGATGGTGATCCAGTTCCACTCGCCGCGAAACGAGTTCCAGGATCGGCAGGAGAGCCTGCGCCACATCGCCCGCTACAGCGACTACGTCGAGCCGCTCCGCGCCGCGATCGATCGGGCCCGCGCCTTCGGCTTCAACGTCCACGATCTGCAAGATCCGACCGGGATCCCTTCGCTCTGCGTGCTCGGCGCCGACGAGCGCTACCTCGGCCCGATCCTCGCGCAGGCCGAGCGGCCGCGCCTCCACGCGTGGGAGACCGAGTGGATCACGCGCGTCGACGCGTGCAAGACGTGTGACGTGAAAGAGGCCTGCATGGGCGTGCCGCGGCACTACCTCGCGCTCCACGGCGACAGCGAGTTCACGTCGATCCGGCTCGCCGCGGGCAGCTCCGCGACGCGGGAGCCCGCAGGGAAGGTCGACGTTCATGGATAAGCGCCTGGTCGTCTCGGCCGCCTGCGCCACGCGCTGCCCCTCGTGCACCGGGTGCCACCCCGACGCGCGCGAGGCCACGCTCGATCAAGCGCGCGCGCTCCACGATGTGTCGGATCTCTTCCTCGGCGGCGGCGACGCCACGCGCTGGCCGCACCTGGCGACGCTGCTCGCCGAGAACGCCGCGCGCCTCGATCCGCAGCGGATCTGGATCGAGGGGCCCGCCGCGGCGTTCACGCCCGAGGTCCTCGCGTCGCTCGCGAGCGGCAAGGCGCATGGCATCCGCGTCCTGATCGAGGGCGTGGGCGAGAAGATGACGCGCCTCATGCGCGTGGGCGACGGTGAGAAGGTGATCGCCCTCGCCGAGTCGCTCGGCCTCGTCACCGAGGTGCGCCTCGCGGTGCGCCCGAAGACGTTCCCGATCGTCGTCCCGCTGGCGCGACGCCTGCGCCCGCGCCGCGTGTGGCTGGAGATCATCCGGCAAGACTGGTCGGGCCCGGCGGTGACGATGCCCGTCGAGCCGATCGATCAGACGATGCTCACCAGCCCCAACGTCGAGTTCGCGGCGCACCGCCTCTCGCACACCGGCTACCTGCCGCCGTGCGTGCTGGCGAAGACCTGGAGCGTGCGCTCGGGCGCCTGGCGCGCGACGCTCGGCGATCGCCCCACGCCCAACCGCGCGCTGCCGATCTGCGACGAGTGCGCGCTCAACCGACGCTGCCAGTGGAACGACGTCGGCGCGCTCAGCGACGAGGCCCGCGCCGAGGCGAAGCCGATCGCCAACCTGCGCGAACGACGCCGCGCGACCGAGCTGCCGGTGCCGGAGATCATCGTCAAGCGCCGCCCCGAGACCGAGGTGGTGTGCGTGACGCCGTGGACGACGATCGAGATCGTCGATCCCGACGGCAAGGCGCGGCAGTGCTGCTCCACCTGGACCACCGGCGATCGCGGCGTCGTGCTCGGCTCGTCCATGCTCGACGTGTGGAACGGCCCCGGCTACCAGCAGGCCCGCCGCACCATGGCCAGCGCCGCCCTCGGCGATCTCTGCATGCCGATCTGCTCGCGCCTCCACGACCGGAAATTCGAGGAGAGGCGCTTCAAGATCCAGAGCGGCAGCGACGTGTTCGTGAAGAACCAGATCCTGCTCGCCGACGAGATCGCCCAGCGCAAAGAGGTGCTCGAGGCGCTCCCCCTTCGCCTGGCGATCTGCCCGAGCACCTACTGCAACTACAACTGCATCATGTGCGATCACGGCCGCTCGCCGCGGCGCGATTTACCCGAGTCGATCTGGGAAGAGCTGCCGCGCTTCCTGCCGACGCTGCAGTCGCTGACGCTGCTCGGAGGCGAGCCGCTCGCCAACCCGCACACCTGGCAGTTCCTGCGATCGTTCGACGTCGAGAAGTACCCGGACGCGTCGCTCGATTTGGTGACCAACGGGAGCCTGCTCACCGAGCACGCGCTCAAGCACATCCAGAAGTGCGCGCTCGGCGACGTGATCATCAGCTTCAACGCCGGCACCGCCGAGGCCTACGAGCGCGTGCAGCGCGGCATCGCGCTCGAGCAGGTGCTGAAGAACGTCGACGCGCTGATCCGTTTCCGCGAGTCGCGGCCGTGGTGGTTCGGGATCACGCTGAGCTTCGTGATCCAGCCCGCGGCGGCCCACACGATGATCGCCTTCGGCGAGATCGCCCACGCCCGCAATCTGCGGATCCGGCTGATGGCGCTGAACCCGGAGAACCACGAGGGCCTCGATTTTTACGAGGATCCGGAGGAGGTCGCGCGCATTCTCGAGCACGTCGATCGCTTCGTCGCGTGGGTGACGGCGGTGCGGCCGGAGTGGCTGCCCGAGGTGCTCGCGGCGCGCACGGCCATCCTCGGCGAGGCGGCGAGCCGCGTCGCGCGGCCGGCGGCGCTGGTGCCCCTGCGGCGGTCGGCGTCGGATCCCCGGCCGGTGGGAAACTGAGCATGCTCAGTTTTTTGCGAGCGCTGAAATCAGCCAGGAATCGCGGGTAATTCGATGCGATCGGACCGGGTCTTCACCAACCTCACGTGCAACCAGAACTGCACGTACTGCACCGATCGACGCCCGACCGAGCAGCGCGCGTTCATCCTCGGCGGCGCGGTGCGGGCGCGCATCGACGCGGCGCTCCGGGGCGGCGCGAGCGAGCTGGTCCTCACCGGCGGCGAGCCCACCCTGCGCGCCGATCTGCCCGCGCTCGTGGCGCACGCGCGCGCCGGCGGCGCGGCGGCCGTCGTCCTCGAGACCAACGCGACCACCCTCGATGCCGCGCACGTGACGGCGCTGCGCGACGCGGGCCTCGCGTCGGCGCGGGTGAACCTCTCCGGCTGGGGCGAGGCCCTCGACGAGGTGACGCGCGATCCCGGCGGCCACGCGCGCACGCTCGCTGGCCTGCGCGCGCTGCTCGACGCGGGCCTCCCCGTGGAGATCTCGGTCGTGGTGATCCGCTCGACGCTGACGATGCTCGCCGATCTGCCCGAGCGCCTCGCCGAGGCTCTGGGCGAGCAGATTTCAGGGGTGAAGACCATCGTGGTGCGCACGCCGGTCGCGAGCCCCGACGTCTCCGAGCTGGTGTCGTACGAGGAGGCCGCGGAGGCCATCAGCGCGCTCGAAGCGTCGGCGCGCCGCGTCGGCGTGGCCGTGAAGCTCGGCCCCGACAGCGGCCCTCCGCCGTGCGCGTTCCCGCACCCGAACCGCGTAGCGCACCTGTTCTCGATGACGCCGGGCACCGCGCTGCGCAGCGATCACCGGCAGCTCGAGGTCTGCTCGCAGTGCCAGATGAAGGATCGCTGCTCGGGGATCGCGGTCTCGTACCTCGCGCGCCACGCGCCCCCGCCGATGCGGCCGATCACCGAAGATCGCGTGCGCCGCCGCCTCTCGCTCATCGCCACGGTGGAAGAGCAGATCGCGCGCGAGCTCTCGCAGCCGAACCGCTTCGAGCGCCCCGACACCGGCGTCGTCGAAGAGCACATCATCCGCGTCAACTTTCACTGCAACCAGGCCTGCCGCTTCTGCTTCGTCTCGACGCACCTCCCGCAGGCGGGCGACGAGGCGGTGCGCCGTGCGATCCTCGCGGCCGGCGAGGCGGGCGCGCGGGTGATGCTCTCGGGCGGCGAGCCGACGCTCAACGCCAACCTCGTCGAGTACGTGAAGCTTGCGAAAGCGAGCAATCCGTTCCCGGTCGGCCTCCAGTCGAACGCCATCCGCCTCGCCGATCCGGCGCTGACGCGGGCCCTGGTCGAGGCCGGGATCGAGGAGGCGTTCATCTCGCTCCACGGCACGACGGCGGAGATCTCCGACGCCATCACCGAGGCCCCGGGGACGTTCGCGAAATCGGTGATCGGGATCGACAACCTCCATCGCGAGCACGCGGTGTTCCTGATCTTGAACTTCGTGATCCACGAGAAGAACATCGACGATCTGGTGCCTTACGTGCGCCTCGTCGCGTCGCGCTGGCCGCGCGCGTACGTGAACATCTCGTTCGTGGCACCCTCGAGTGACGTGGTCCCGAAGGAGAAGGCGCTCGTGCCGCGCTACGCCGACGCGCTCCCGAGCCTGGCCGTCGCCGTGAAGGAGGCGAAGGCGCTCGGCCTGCAAATTGGCGGGTTCGAGTCGATGTGCGGCATCCCGCTCTGCCTCGTGCCGACCGAGCTGTCGTCGTACTTCGAGCTCAGCGACATTCCCGAGGGCTTCGATCGCGGCGAGTTCGTGAAGACGCCCGCGTGCCAGTCCTGCGAGCTGCGGACGAAGTGCTACGGCCTGCGGCGCGGGTATCTCGCGCTCCATGGCGACGACGAGCTGCGGCCGGTGCACGCGCCGGAGGCGATCGCGACGAGCTGATCGCGCCTCGAAACCGAGGCGATTTCAGTCGTCGGGCAGCGCGCGAACCAGGACGCCGAGCGCGACGCGGGCGGCCGTGGGGAGGCTCTCCGGCGCGTCGAGATCGATCGCCCATCCACCGCGGCGGATCGTGTGCGCGCGCGCCGGATCGTGGGCGCGGACGCGCACCGTGAAGCGGTGCTGCGCGTTGGCGAGGACGATCTCCCGTGCGGCGCCGCGAGCGTCGATCGAGAGGATCCGGTACTCGTGCACGCGCACGCCTGGGCGGAACGTCGCGGGGAGCGGTCGCGCCGACGTCGAGGCCTCGCGCGCGGGCTCGGCGCTCGGAGGCGATCCGAGGGCGTTCACGGCCGCGGGCGCGAGCTCTCCGCCGGGGTTCGTGAGCAGCGGAAGCGGCGTCTGGATCTCGCGGATCGAGCCGTCGCGCAGCGTGAAGCGCACCCGCGTCGGCGAGAGCTCGATCGCCGCGATCTGCGCCGCGTCGACGCCGAGGTGCCGAGCCTCGTCGAGCGCGAGGGCCTCGTCGACGACGAAGCGATCGCCGCTCCACGCGCCCTGGAGCTCGACGCGGCGCTGGTAGTCGATGAACAGGACGGGGCGCTCCATGCGCGCCCGCGCGCGCTCCGCCGCGGGCGCGTCGATCGCCGCGAGCGCTTCGAGGATGTGCTCGCCGACGCGGATCGAGCCCGCGCACGAGGGCGAGCACGGGTGATGGGACAGCAAGCGGACGCCCCCGACGCGGTGGAGCAGCGGGTGCAGCGCCTCGTCGGGCGCGCGGCGAAACGTGAGCCGTTCGTTGTCGAGGTTGTCGCCGCGGGTGCGCTGCCCGAGGAACGCCTGCACGCAGCAGGGCGGGTAGCCCATGAGCGCGCCCATCGCCTCGACAGCCGCCTTGCCCTGCGCCGACGCGTGCGCGCGCTGCGCGGCGAGCACCTCGTCGAGCGACGCCTGGTCCTTCGCGACGGCGACGATCGCGTAGTCGGCGCCGCGCTCGTGCGCGTCGCGGCCTTGCTCGAGGCCGTGCAGCTCGACGATGTCGGCGACGAGGCCCATCGCGCGGTAGGCGCGGCAGAGCCCGTCGGCCTCGGCCCGCAGCACCGCTTCCTTCAAGCAAGCGCGCTTGTGACCGCGGGCGATCAGCTCGATCTCGGGATCGACGCCGAGCAGCGCCGCGTCGATCCGCAGCACGCCTCCGGGCCCCGCGCCGCCCCACGCGCGGAGCGCCTGGCGCAGCGGGAGCCACGCGACGTCGGGCGCGGCGGCGAGCCCCGGATAGCGCGTGACGAGCCGGGTCGCGGCCTCGATCAGATCGGCGTCGGCGAGCGAGCACGCCCGCCCGAAATCGTTGGCGGCGCGGAAGATCGCCTCCATCGCTTCGTGCTGGAATCGCCACGGGACGCTGGCGTCGTAGCCCTGTTCCGCGGCGCGATCGGGCCGCCCTTCTTCGAACGCGGAGACGAGCAATCCATCCTTCGCGGCGAGCGCGTGGAGCGGCACGCGCGGGTAGAGCCGGAGGCGCGTGCGGATGGCCTCCGAACGAAACTCTTCGAAGCGGACGGCGCGCATCCACCGCGCGTTCTCGAGCAAGGACTCGGGCGTCGTCCATGGCGTGAAGAGCACGATCCCGTGGGCGCGATAGCGCCCGTACTCGAACGATCGCGGGAAGCGCGCGCCGAGCTCGCGGACCTTCTCGATGGCCGCCGCGTTGTCGGCGACGCTCACGCCCTTGTTGAAGAGATCGAGGTGGAACTGGTCGAAGCTCTCGAAGCCGACGAGGTAGAGATGAAGCACGCTGCCGTGCTGCTCGGCTAGCGCGGCGGCCTCGGCGACGGCGGTGTCGGCGAACTCCAGCAGCCAGTCGACGCGGCTCTTGAAGAGCAGCTCGACCGGGGCCATCGAGGGATCGCCCCGCAGCGCGCGGAAGAAGCCGGGCAGGTACGGATGCGGCCGCTCGTCGGTGAGCAGAAGCTCGCGAACGGAAGGGTTTTGCGCGCGCAGGCTCCGGAGCTGCGCGAGCCAGGAGTCGAGCACGGCGGCCTCGGTGGGCGCCGCGAACGAGCCGGTGTTGTCGAGGCAGAAGGTGCAGCCCTTCATCTGCAGCTTCGATTGATCGGCGCCGAGCCCCGCGAAGATCGGGTTCTTCCCCGCGTCGAGGAGGAACGGGCAGCCCGACGCCGGCCCCGAGATCGTCGGCCGCGCGGCGAGCTCGCCCTCGATCGATCCCGGCAACGCAGAGGGCGCGAGGACCCGCAGCCGGCTCGGCGCGGTCGCGGCGCGCGCTCGCAGCTCGGCTGGCTTCACCTTCTTGAACGCGGCGGGCGAGGGGTTGTCGTCGCCGTCGAGCAGGCGCTTGAGGCCCTCGAAATCGAGCACGTGATCGAAATGATCGTCGAGCGCGGCGCGCACGCCCGACGTGAGGCGGACGATGCGCGCGTCGGCGCGCAGGGCGCCGCGGAGCACGGTGATCGTCGCCTCGTCCCAGACCCGCGCCAGGACCGCGAGATCGAAGGAGCCGCGGCTCACGAACTCGGCGAGGCGCGCGTGCCACGCGACCGCTCCGCCGGGCTCGGCGGCGAGGACGCTGCGCACCAGCGCGACCTCGTGCCCCTCGACCTCGAGCTCGGCGGCGAGCGCCCCGAGCGAGGCGTCGTCCTGGAACTGATCGGACCGCGCATGCAGATCGAGCAGCGCGACCGACCGCCGCGGGGCCGCGCTCACGCCCGGCCTCTGCAACGCGAGGACGCGCGCTCGCGCTCTCTCCGGGGGTGAACGCGCATCACGACCACTATCGCCGTGGCCGCGCGGTCCGTCAACACGCCGCGCCGAAGGGCAGGAGCATCGCGTCCGGGGCGCGGAGCACCGGCTCGCCGCCCGCGTGGATCACACCGTCAACGATGGACACCGAGCCCCGCGCTTCGAGGAGCGCGACCAGCCGCGCGGCGGCGTCGACCTCGATCTCGCCGAGCCCGGCGTCGGGGTGACGATCGCGCGCCGTCGGCCACGCGCGATCGACGCGCACCTCGTGGCCGTCGAAGGCGCCGACGATCGAGACCTGCACGTCCTCCAGCACCAGGAGCCGGTGCGCCGCGTGGGCCGCGTCGATCGCGGCGACGAAGCGCTCGTGGCGGCAGTCGGGCGGGCAGCTCGCCCGCGGCGCGCGGCCCGTCGCGCCCGTCGCGGCGCCCGCGAGGAACTGCCCGTGCTTCGTTGCGATGTGATCGGCGACGGCGTCGGCGAAGGCCCGCGAGAGCGCGCACGAGAACGAGCACGGCAGCCACGAGAGGTAGTGGAAGATCGCGAGGTCGACGGTGTTGAGCCGCGGCGCGAAGACGCCGCCGGACGCCCGCGCGGCATGAGCGAACGCGTCGACGTTGCGCCGCGGCGTCGGGATCTCGAGGTACGCCTCGACACAGCAGCGGGGGTAGCCGAGCAGGCGGCCGAGCTCGTGATCGTGATCGGGCGCGCCCTCGCAGCGCACGGCCTCGTCCACGCGGCGCGGATCGCGCCCGACGAAGAGCACCGTCCCCTCGGTCGAGGGCAGCGCCGCGCGGTGCGCCGCCACGCCGACGGCGAGCCCGAGCGCCTCGAAGCGCGCGCGCGCGGCGGCGAGCTGCGACCGCGGGAGGATCTGACGGATCAGCGGCTTGATCCCCGCGTACAGCGCGACCTCGTCGGCCTCACCGCTCCCGAGCGCATACGCGAGGGGGCGTGATCGCGCCTCGACGCGGGCGGCGTCGACGCGCGCGGCGTCCACGAAATCGAGGGCCGCGGCGAGATCGTGCGGCGTTTCGCAGAGCGGGAGCACAGCCATGATCGGGGCGACGGCAACGTAGCCCCGCGGAGCGCGCAGCGGAAGCGCGGCCGGGGCCAGGACGGCGCGCGCCTCGTCGCCGCGATGAGGTATCCTCGCGGCGACGAGGATGCCCCTTTGAGCGCCGATTTCCCGAGCGACGTCGAGCTCCCCAAGGTGGAGATCCACGCCACCGACGCCTGCAACAACCGCTGCAGCTTCTGCACGACGGGCTGGCTCATGCGCGAGAAGGGGGAGGATCTCGGCCACCCGCCCCGCGCGATCCTCCGCATGCAGCTCGAAGAAGCGTACGCGAAGGGCGCTCGCCGCGTGCTCTTCCAGGGCGGCGAGCCCACCCTCCGACGCGACCTCGGCGATCTCCTCGCCGACGCTCACGCCGTCGGCTACCAGGCGACGACGATCTTCACCAACGCGCGGATGGCAGCCTCGCGAGCGGGCGCCCGCTGGCTCGCGGCGATGGATGTGACCTGGTTCCAGATCTCGATCCAGGGCGGCACAGCCGAGGCCCACGACGCATCGGTGGGCGCGAAGGGCGCGTTCGAGCAGACGGTGCTGGGCGCGCGCCGGTTGATCGAGGCCGGGCAGCGGGTGAAGATCAACGCGGTCTTGACGGTGCACCTGCTCGACACGTTCCGCGAGCTCGCCGCGCTGATGATCGATCTCTGCCCCGAGGAGGTCGGCCTCGACACCGTGAAGCCGTCGAATGCGTTCGAAGAGAATCGCGAGAGCTACGCCGCGCTGCTCCCGCGCATGTCGGGCTACTCCGACGCGATCCGCGACGCGATGATCGCCATGGATGAAGCGGGGATCGTCGCGCGGTTGACGAGCTTCCCGGCGTGCCTCGCGCCCGGCGCGAAGCACCTGCTGGCCGAGGAGGCGGGCACCACGCAGACGCAGCAGCACCGCGGCAACCTCGTCGACAAGCACCGGTGGAAGCGCTCGCTCCAGGTGAAGGGCGAGCGCTGCGGCGAGTGCGCGTACGACGCGACCTGCGGCGGTGTGTACGCGCCCTACGCGGCGCTCCACGGCGTCGGTGAGCTGGTGCCGCTCGCGGAGCGAACCGACCCGCCGACGGGCCGCCCACGCCATGCGCCCGACTCACCGTTGACCCGCGCGCTGCGGGCGATGCTCGTGCGCGGCGCGCCCGCGGCGATCGGCGTGCGCGACGTTCGGCGCTTGCCCGACGGCTCGCACGAGCTCGCGTGCTTCGCGCCGTCGGGCGAGTCGACCGTGCTGATCGCGGCGCGGAGCGAGGCCCCGGCGTTCGTTCACACCGCGCGCTTCAGCGTGCGCTACCGCGTCGGTGCGAGCGGGGCGCGCCCCGACGCGCGGCTGCTCGCGGCGATCATGAAGCGGCTCGAGCGCGCCGAGGACTACCAGCGGGCCCACGAAGAGCCTGCACCCCCGCCGCCGCACGACCTCGCGCCGGGCGCCGATCAAAAATGAGCAAGCTCAGTTTTGCGCTCCGGGCCGCCGCAGCGCCACGAGCCCCCGCGTCCCCACCGCGCGCTCCACCGTCGCTGCGATGCCCGGGCAGCCCGATTTGAGTTCGCACCCGCCGCAGATCGCCGCGGGATAGCTCACGTGAAGGCGCTCGTCGGTGCGATCGAGCCGGGCTCCGCCGCGCGCTCGCATCGCCTCTGGCAGCACGCAGAGCGGCAGCGCATCGACCGTCACGCCCGCCGTCGCGATCGGCGCGAGCGCCGCGCGCAGCTCGTCGAGCGGCGCGACGACGGCGTCGAACCCGTCACCGACCATCGAGTCTGGCGCGTACGCGAGCAGCGTGTGGCCGCCGTCGGTCAGCTCCGCGGCGAGCGCCGTGATCGCCGCGAGCTCCGCGAGGACCGGCCGGATCAGCGGCGTCACCAGCTCGACCCGTACGCCCGCCGCGCGCATCGCGGACACGGCCTCGCGCACGGCCCCGAGCGCGCCGTCACGACCGTTGATGCGATCGTGCGTCTCCTCCGAGGCGCCGAGCAGCGCGGTGATGTACTTGCGCAGCCCTGCGCGCGCGAGCTCGGGCGCCCGCCGCGCGGTGACGCCGCGCCGCGGCGGACCGATCACCGCGACGTGACGCCCTCGCTCCGACGCCATCGCCACCCAGGCGACGATGCGCGGGTGCGCGAGGGCGTCGTCGCCGGTGAACAGGATTGCCCCTGCTGCCGCGGCGATCGCGCGCTCCACGTCCTCGTCCGAGCCTCGCGGGGTGCGGTCCGCGATCGGCCGCCGCGAGATGTGACAGAAGACGCAGGCGCGATCGCAGACCGAGGGCACGTCGATGATCGTGGCGGGCCCTTCGCCTCGCGGTTCCGCGGCGATCCGCGCGCGCTCCGCCGCCTTCTCCTTCACCACCCGCTCGCGCGCGACCACGTCGGGATCGAAATCATCCGCGATCCTCGGCCCGAGGAGATCCACCGCGGCGCGGAGCAGCGCGCGCCCGCGCGGGTCGGCGGGGTTGCCGAGCACGCGCAGCGCGATGGGCCCGAGGCGCACCGGCGCGTCGTCGGTGCGCGCGACGATTTCGAGGCGGAACGGGCGGCGTGAATCGCCGAGCAGCACCCCGTTCGCCGACCGCCTCACCGCGCTGCCGAGCCCGAGCCTCGCGCGCTCGGCGTCGTCGAGCCACCACCACGGTCGGTCACCCATGCGCTGCCTCCGCGGCGAAACTGCCACGGATCGCGCCGCGCGCCTCCGCAAAGGCGACGTCCCGCCGCGGCGTTTTCAGTATAGTGGCCGCGTGGACCTCCGGGCTCACCTCCTCGAGCTGCTCGCGCCGCTCCGGCCCGGCGACGAGCTGGTGCCCGGCGCGCGCCTGCTCGGTATCTCCACCGAGATCGGCTTCTGGCTCTCGCTCGAGCTCGCGGCGGGCGAGGTGCAGATCGAGGTCTCGCCCCTCGGCGAGGGCCGCTTCGCCGCGCGCACCGCGCAGTTCGCGATCTCGTACCGTGACGAGGGCGGCCGCAACCGCATCGACTCCGCGCTCGGTCTCGCGCTCTGTCGCGCCGTCGCCGAGCGCGTGGGCCGCAACGAGGCGCGCGTCGCCGGAGCACTCGCGCAGCGCACGCGCGACGCCGTCCCCGCGGCCCGCATCCGCGAGGTGCGCGTCGAGAGCCTGCTGGAGACGGCGGGCCACGGGGCCGAGCGCTTCTTCAAGCTCTCGCCCTACGCGGGCTGCCTGATCGGCTGCCGCTATTGCTACGCGCAGACGCCGATGAGCGCCGTCCGCCGCCTCGAGATGCTGCCCGAGGCGCCATGGGGCTCGTACGTCGACGTGCGCGTCAACGCGGCCGAGGTGCTCCGGGGCGAGCTCGCGACGCTCGCGCCGCGGCCGATCAAGTTCTGCCCGATCCTCAGCGATCCCTACCAGGCGGTCGAGGCGCGATTTGCCGTCACGCGCGCCTGCCTCGAAACCATCGCGGCCGCCGATCGCGTCTGGCCGACGCTGCTGCTGACGCGGAGCAAGCTCGTCACGCGCGACACCGCGCTCCTCGCCTCGCTCCCGTCGGCGTGGGTCGGCGCTTCGATCCCCAGCATCGACGACGAAACGCGCCTTCATTTCGAGCCTCGCGCCGCCTCGATCCCCGAGCGCCTCGCGTCGCTGGCCACGCTCCGCGCCGCGGGCGTGCGCACCTTCGCCGTCGTGCAGCCGCTGCTGCCCGGCTCGATCGACGAGCTCGCCGACGCGCTCGCGGAGGTCGTCTCGTCGGTGAGCATCGACGTGCTCCGCGGCGAAGAGGCGGCCTCCGGCGACTTCGACGATCCGCGCTACGCCGAGTCGCGCACCGACGCCTGGCAGCAGGCCCGCGCGGCCGAGCTCGTCGCGGCGCTCACGGCGCGCGGCGTCGCGGTATGGCCCGGCGAGCTCCCGCCCGAGCTGCTCGCCGCCACGTCCTGATCGCGGTTCACTCGGCGGCGGCCGCGTCGTCGCGCGGGGTCGCGAGGACAGGCACGAGCTCGTCCCAGCCGAAGCGCCGCAGGTAGTTGTTCCAGACGCCCTCGCAGGCCGTCGTGTACTTGCACGTCGCGCACTCCGCGCGCTTCTCGCGCTGCGCGTCGTCGAGGTCCTCGCGCTTGACCATCACGAGGCCGCGGCCCTTGCCCTGCTGCGCGCGATCTTCCTTCTGCGTCTCGGGCAGCTTCGCCTGGGTGTCGAGATCGAAGTGCCGATACCGCTCGACGTAGCCGCGGTTGAAATCGGGGATCTTCTCCGTCGTGCAGAGCGGGATATCGACGAGGAACGCCATCGGGCGGGGCTCGCCCACCTCGGCGCAGAAGCGCTCGAACGTGGCCGCGATCTCGGTGTAGCGCGGGAAAATTTGCTCGAAATAGGTGTTCGCCCGGCCGTTGGCCTGCATCACGTTGAACACCACCTGATCGACGCCGTGCGAGCGGAGGAAGCGATAGATGTCGAGCAGGTGAGGGAGGTTGCGCTCGGTGACCACCGTCGAGGTGTGGAGCTCGACCCCGAAGCGCTTGAGCTTCGTCACCGAGTCCAGCCCGGCGACCGTCTGCTCGAAGCTGTCGGGCGTGCGCGTGAGCCCCTCGTGGAGCTTCTTCGTGTGGCCGTGAATCGAGATGTAGAACCGATTCATTCCGGCCTTCGCCAGGGCCGCAGCATAAGGCAGGTGGCTGAGCCGACGGCCATTGGTCATCGTGCTGATGCGGTCGTAGCCGAGCTTGCGGGCCTGGGCGACGAAGTCCGCCAGCTCGGGGCGCGTCGTCGGCTCGCCCGAGGTGAAGCACACCTCCTCGGCCCCGCGGCTCTCTTCGAGGATCCAGCTCACCCGCTCCGGCGTCATCGCCGAGTTGTTGATGTAGCGGCCGTCGCGGTCTTCCTCCATGCAGAAGACGCAGTTGTTGTTGCACACCGCGCCGATCGAGATGTGCACCCGCTCGGCCTGCTTCGCGACCCGCTCGACGATGCTCTGCTCTTCGACCATTGCTTCCGATGGAAACGCCGCCGCGCCGGGAATGCAATCGTCCCGGGTGCCGCGATCGGGGGAACCTGAGGGCCGCCACACGAGTCTTCCCCGGTGTGGCCGCAGACTTGACGGCTCGTCTCGACTGAGAAACCCTGGCATCTCCGATGATCGTACCCTCCGACGCCCCGACGATGCGCTCGCGCGCGCGGGTCGGCCTGGTCCTGCGGGACAAGTGGAAGCTGGAGGCCTTGCTCGGGGTCGGCGGCATGGCGGCGGTCTACTCGGCCACCCACGTCAACAACGGGCGTCGCGGTGCCATCAAGATCCTCCACCCCGAGCTCTCGATGAACCCCGAGGTGCGCACGCGCTTCCTCCGCGAAGGGTACGCCGCCAACAAGGTCGATCACCCCGGCACCGTCGGCGTGCTCGACGACGACATCGCCGAGGACGGCTCGGTCTTCCTCGTGATGGAGCTGCTCGACGGCGAGACGCTCGAGGCGCGCCGCGAGCGCCTCGGCTTCATGACGCCCTCCGAGGTGCTGTTCGTCGTCGACAAGATCCTCGACGTCCTCGCGGCCGCGCACCCGAAGGGCATCGTTCATCGCGATCTCAAGCCCGAGAACATCTTCCTCTGCCGCGACGGCGTGGTGAAGGTGCTCGACTTCGGCATCGCCCGGGTGCGCGAGGCCTCGGGCGGCAAGCAGACGATGACCAGCGCCGGGCCGATGGGGACGCCCGCGTTCATGCCGCCGGAGCAAGCGCGCGGCCGCTGGAGCGACGTCGGCCCGCGCACTGATCTCTGGGCGGTCGGCGCGACGATGTTCACGCTCCTCACGGGGCGGCTCGTCCACGAAGCCGAGACGGTGAACGAGCTGCTCCTCGCCGCGATGACGAAGCCCGCGCCGCCGCTCGCCTCGCTGTTGCCCCGCGTGTCGACGGCGCTCGCCGCGACGGTCGATCGCGCGCTGGCGTACGCGCCGGCCGATCGCTGGGCCGACGCCGTGACGATGCAGGGCGCGGTGCGCCTCGTCCTGCGCGGCCTCGCCGTCGACGCGAATGCCGGCGGCGACATGGAGCTCGCCGCGACGGCGAACTACGTCGCGCCGCCGTCGCCGCTCGGGACCCCGCTGCTCGCGATGAAGCCGCCGGTGGTGGTCGCGCCGAGCGGTCCGCTGCCCGCCGTGGGAGCGCCCGACCCGGGCTCTCCCCGGTTCGGTGGATCAGCTCCTTTCGGCGCGCCGCCGTTGCCGCCGGCCCTCGCGGCGCCGGCCGCCGCCGCGGGGTTCGTCCCGCTCGTTCCCGCCGCGAGCATGGCCACGGGGCAACCCGTGACGCTCGGCCCCGAGCTCCTCGCCGCGCGAGCCGGTGTCCGCGCCGCGCCACGCAGCAAGGCTGGCTTCCTTGTCGCCGGGGTCGCCGTCGCCGCGCTGGTGGTCGGCGCGGGAGCGTGGGCGGCCTTCGGGCGCAGCACGCCTGTTCCGGCCGAGCGGCCGCCCGCCACGCCGTCGGCGGCCTCGTCGGTCGCTGACGTCGCGCCGGCGCCGTCCGCCGCCGATCCCGCGCCAAGCGCGGTGATCCCGACCGCGCCGACCGCGTCGGCCTCGGTCCCCACGAAGACGCCGGTCAAGGTGCCAGTCGTCGTCCCGCCGAAGCCGAAGCCGAAGAGCGAGCAAGAGCTGCTCAATCGCCGGCACTGACGCTGTCTCAGAACCTGTCGGCCGGCTCTCCCGCGGGATCGGGCAGGGTGACGCCGTCCTCGCCGAAGAGCAGCGGCGTCTTCGGGTAGGTGTGTCGACTCAGCACGTCGGTCACCATCAGCGCCACGAGCAGCAGGACGTAGCCGACGGCGAGCGCCGGCACCACCGCGACGGAGAACCGCTCCTCCACGAGGTGCATGAAGAACAGGAGCACGACGGTGCTCTTGGCGGCGGCGATCACCAGCGAAAACACGGTGTCAATCGCCCCGAGGTGCGTGAGCGAGAGCAGGAACGAGAGCGCCGTCAGCCCGACCAGAGCCAGCCAGACGGCGAGGTAATGAGTCCAGCGGTGGTGCGTGGTGGTGGTCATGGAGCCTGTCAGCGGTGGAGCAGGTAGAGCAGCGGCCAGACGAAGATCCAGACGATGTCGACGAGGTGCCAGTACAGCGTCCCGAGCTCGAAGCGCACGTGCTCGTCGGGCCCGAAGCGGCCGCGCAGGCTCCCCGCGGTCATCCAGCACAGCACGGCGAGCCCCACCACGACGTGGAACGCGTGGAGCCCTGTTATCAGGAAATAGAGCGTGAAGAACAGGACCACGCCCTGCCCGGTGAGCTCGGCGCTCCGGTAGCCCGCTCCGGGGTAGATCCCCGCCCGGAAATGCTGCCCGTACTCGACGCCTTTCAGCACCAGGAACAGCAGGCCGCAACCGATGCTGAAGATCAGGAGCCAGCCCGCGAGCCGCTGGAGGCCGCCCCGCACCGCCCAGAGCGCGAGCGCCACCGTCGCGCTGCTGGTGATCAGGATGAAGGTGTTGATCGTCCCGATCGCGAGGTTGTTGTGCGCGGCCGCGCGGGCGAACTCGTCGGGGTACATCGCCCGATACGAGGTGTAGAGCGCGAACAGCGCGGCGAACAGCAGGATCTCGCTCGCGAGGAAGATCCACATCGCCAGCCTGGCCGCGTGGTCTTGCTTCGCCAGATCCTCGAACTGCTCAGCGAGCCTGCGGGTCGACATGGGGCATCTCCTCCGGGAGGTGGTAGTCGTAGGGACCGCGCGTGATCACCGGCGGAGTCTCGAAATTGTGCTTGATCGGGATCGCTCTCGTCATCCACTCGTAGCCGTGGGAGCCCCAGGGGTTGGGCCCGGCGCGCCGCCCCCACTTGAGCGCGCAGAGGAGGTTTATCAGCGTCAACAGCAGCGCTCCGGCGAGGAGGTAAGCGCCCCCGGTCGAGACCACGTTGAGCCACTGAAAGCGCGCCGGATAGCTGTAGTAGCGCCGGGGCATCCCCGCGTTCCCGAGGAGGAACTGCGGCACGAACGTGAACAGGAAGCCGAAGAACACCGACACCGACGTCAGGAGCCCCATGCGCTCGGAGTAGAGCCTGCCGAACATCTTGGGAAACCAGTAGTGCGCGGCGCCCAGGAAGGCGGTGATCGTCCCCCCGACCATGATGAAGTGGAAATGGGCCACGACGAAGTAGGTGTCATGCCAGTGGACGTCGAGCGACTGGGTCGCCACCGCGACGCCCGTCATCCCCCCGAAGGTGAAGAGGAACAGGAACCAGAAGAAATAGAGCATCGGGGTGTTGAACGCCACCCGCCCCCGGTAGAGCGTGGCTGTCCAGGTGAAGACCTTGATCGCCGAGAAGATGGCCACGAACATCGAGAGCCCGCCGAAGATGCCGGCGTCGAGCTCGCTCATCCCGGCCACGAACATGTGGTGTCCCCAGCCGAAGAAGCCGACGAAGGCTATCCCCAGCGACGACATGGCGATCGCGTCGTACGAGCTCGGGGGCTTGCGCGAGAACGTGGAGACCAGCTCGCTGATCACGCCCATCGCCGGCAGGATCATGATGTAGACGGCAGGGTGGGAGTAGAACCAGAAGAGGTGCTGGAAGAGCACGGGATCGCCGCCGAACCGGGCGTCGAAGATGCCGAAATGATAGAGCCGATCGGCGCCCACCAGCCCGAGCGAGAGCCCGATCACCGGGGTCGCCAGGAGGATGATGACGCTGGTCGCGTACATCGCCCAGACGAAGAGCGGCAGGCGGAACCAGTTCATGCCCTTGGCGCGGAGAGTGTGAGTCGTGACGATGAAGTTTATCGCCGTCATCATCGACGAGACCCCCACGATGAAGATCCCGACCACCACGGGGAACACCGAAGACTCGGTGCTGGTGCTGTAGGGCGGGTAGAACGTCCAGCCGGTGTCGACGCCGCCCCAGACCATCGCCGCGAGCGTCACCCCGGTGCCGAGCAGGTAGACATAGAAGCTCGCCAGGTTGAGTCTGGGAAACGCCAGATCCTTCGCGCCGAGCATGATCGGCAGGACGAAATTCCCGAACGTGGCGGGGATCGAGGGGATCATGAAGAGGAACACCATCGTCACGCCGTGGAGCGTGAACATCCGGTTGTAGACCGGAGCGGTCATGATCGTCTGATCCGGGGTCAGGAGCTCGGTCCGCAAGAGGAGCGCAAAGATCCCGCCGAGCGCCAGCATGGCCACGATGACCGCGTAGAACATCAGCGCGATGCGCTTGTGATCGGTGGTGAGGAGCCAGGAGCGGATGCCGCGGCCGTCGCGCAGGTAGTCGGGCGGCGGCGGTGGCGGGACGTCGGCAAAGAGATCTCCGGCCTCGATGTCCTCACGGTGGCGGCTCTGCTCGGTCACGGTGCTCCTCCATCGCGCGTGGCCGGCGGCGGCGCGGGCTGGGCCTCCACGTCGCGGAGCGACTGGATGAAGGCCAGGATAGCCGCCACCTCGGCGGGCCGGATCTTCCCGAGGTAAGACGGCATCAGCGGCGGGAAGCCGCGGTGGAGCTTGGCCATGGGATCCATGATCGACTCGGTCAGATAGGCCCCGTCGGCGATCACCGTATCTCCCGAGGCCAGCGGGACGACGCTGCCCCAGAGTCCAGCCCACGTCGGGCCGATGTGCGGTGTTCCATCGATGGAGTGGCAACGGACACAGCCCTGCGTCTCCGCGACCCGCTCGCCGATCACCACCGGATCGACCTCCGGCGCGCGCGCGGTCTGGCCCACCACCCAGGGCGGGTCGTACTGCTGCGGCGGGAGCTCCGCCAGCGGCGTTTCGAGGTCGGCGCCCCCGAGCCAGCGGTCGAAATCACCGGGATCGAGCGCCACCACCCGGCCGCGCATCATCGAGTGTCCCGTCCCGCAGTACTCGGTGCAGAGGACCTCGTAGACGCCGGGCGATCGGGCCTCGAACCACTCCGTGGTGTACCGCCCCGGGATGGCGTCTTGCTTGATCCGGAAGTCGGGCACGTAGAAGCTGTGGATCACGTCGCGCGACGTGAGGATGAGCTTCACCGGTCGCCCCGCCGGCACGTAGAGCACCGAGATCGTGCGCGCGGCCCCGGGATAAGCGAACTTCCACATCCACTGCTTGGCCGTGACGTAGATCTCGAGGGCTCCCTCCGGCGCCACCCGGAGCTCGAGGTACTGTCGAATGCCGATTGACCACCAGATCACGAAGAGCAGGAAGAGGCTCCCAACCGCGGCGATCTTCATCCACAGGGGCGGCCGGGCCTGGACGTCGTACTCGTCGGGGTGCGCGTCGACGTAGGCGCGTCGATAGCGGATCAGGAACCACCCGCCGACGACCGTGACGAGCAGGGCCCCGAGCATCGTCGAGATGATCACGAAGTAGTGCAGACCATCGATGTCGCGCGCCAGGGTCGAGGCCTGTGGCGGCAGGAAGAGCAGGCGGCGGAGCAGCTCGTTCATGGTGTCACCTCCCGGCGGCGCTCGCGCGCGCGGCGTCTTCGCTCCGCGAGCGAGAGCGCGCCCAGCAGCCCTCCGACGGTGATCAGGATGAAGGCCCCTCCGACGCGCATGAACCCGGTGATGTAAGGGCCGAATCGCCGGCTCGCGGGGTCGAATCGATAGCACGTGAGGAGCACGCGATCGACGAACGAGCCAGTCTTGCCCTCGCCGGCCTCCGTCAGCGCGAGGCGCAGATCGCGCGCGGAGAACTCGACTCCATAGAGGTAGCGCGACACGCGCCCGTCGGGGGTGAGCGCGAAGATCGCCGCCGGGTGCGCGTAGGCGTCGACGCGGGCGTCGTAGGCGAAGCGAAACCCGAGCGTGTCGGCGAGGGCGCGGATCGAGGCCTCGTCGCCGGTGAGGAAGGGCCAGTCGCCCGGAGACGCGAGCGGGCGCCCGAAGCCGGCGAGCGTGCTTTGCCGCTTCTCCCGGCCGGCCTCGCTCGTGTCGCGAGGATCGAAGCTCACCGTGAGGACGCGGTACTCGCGCCCCGGCGTCCAGCCCAGCTCCGAGAGGCCCCTCTCGGCGCCGCGCAGCACGAGGCCGCAGAGCAGCGGACAGTGGTAGTAGGCGAGCACCAGGATCACCGGTCTGTCTCCGTCGAAGACCTCGCCGAGCCGCACCTCGCGCCCCTCGGTGTCCTTGAACGACAGCGATCCGTCGAGCCGAGCGCCGAGGTGCTCCTCGACGTCCGCCGACGCCACGGCGGCCGGCGCGTAGAGCGGGTGCGAGCCGCGGCGGCGATCCGGCCCTTCGCCGGGGCCGGTCGGGGCGCAGGCGCCGAGCAGCAGGGCGAGAGTGACAATGATCTGAAAGGCCTTCATCGCGCGCTCCCCTCGGCGATCCGGTCCATCGCCTGATCGATGGGCAAGGTCACGATTCCCCGGCTCCGGTCGAGCCATCGATACGTGGTGAGCGCCCGCGCCTCACCGGCGTTGAGCCGCTCGCCCAGGCCCGGCTGCTCCGTGAAGAGCGGCTCGTTGGCCTGCGGCGGGCTCGCGCTGGGCTGGAGGCGCTGCTCGGGGTAATCTCGCGTCGGCCGGAGCGTCGCTGTCACCTGCGCCGTCGTCGCCCAGGCCCATACCACCATCGCCGCCGAGATCGAGAGGACGATCAGCATCGCCACGATCACGTGGACCCGCGATACGTGATCTTCCTCCTGGAGGAGGGCCTTGTTCTCGCCGGGCGCGCTCATCGGCTCTCGTAGCGGAGGGCCCGCGGCAGCTCGGGATCGTGGAGGGGGACGATGGGGCGCCCGCGGAGGCGGGTCGCGGAGAAGGCCGTGCACGCCCCGCCCACGGCGAGGAGCGCCGCCAGATCGAGCCAGTGGAACGGCGCTCTCGGCCGGACCGCCGGCATCACCAGCCAGTGGACGTCGAGGTAGTGCGCCGCGAGGATCCACGCCGCCACGGCCGCGAGCTGCGGAGGACGGTGCTTGATGCGATAGCCGAGGAGGATGAAGAAGGGCGCCACGAACTGGGCGACAATCAGCACCACGCTGAGCGTGAGCCAGGGCCCCCGCGCCCGATCGGCGAAGAAGGTGACCTCGTCGGGGCGATTGGCGATCCAGATCAAAAAGAACTGGAAATAGGCTGCGTACGCCCAGAAGATCACGAACGCGAGCAGCATCCGCCCGAGCGCGTAGTAGTGCGAGAGCGAGATCTCCGGGAGCCAGCCGCCCGCCTGCGCTTCGAAGGTGAGCAGCACGAGGAGCGCCAGCGCCGCCACGAACCCGCCCGCGAACCAGTACACCGGGTACATCGTCGAGAACCACGTGGGCGTCAGCGACATCAGCCAATCGAAGCTGGCGAAGCTGAAGGTGATGGCCACCGCGGGCAGGGCGCCGGCGCTGAGCGCGCGCATCCTCGCGCCGGTGTCGATGCGGGGATCGGCGTCGCGCGCCAGCGACCACCGCCGGAGGAGAGTGCCAATCGCCACCCAGACGGCCAGGTAAATCGCGGCCCGGATCACGAAGAAGGGCACGTTGAGGTACGCGCGCTTGGCGAGGACGCTCCTCATGCCCTCCTCGCCCAGCGTCTCTGGCCGCGTCCAGGGGTAGAGCGTGTGGAGCCCGAAGAGGAGCGGCACGAAGAGCAGCGCGAGGAGCGGTAAGCTCGCCACGATGGTCTCGGTCAGGCGGCGCACCACGACGGGCCAGCCGGCGTTCATCGCGTGCCCGATCATCAGGAAGATCAGCGCCCCACCGGCGATGCTGACGGCGAACGCGTAGGCCGTCAGGTACGCATAGAAGAGCTGCTGTCGATTGACGAAGGCGCCGATCGTGAGGCCGAACGCGCCGAGCGCGGCCAGCGCGATGGAGAGGCGGAGGAGGCGATCGCCGCCGCGGTAGAGGGTCCGATCGACGTTCAAGGCAGCTCCTGCTCGGCGCGGCGGCGCGCCTCGGGTGGGAGGCTCGCGAGGGGCACGCCCACGCCCTGCGAGAGCTGGAGGGCGCGGAGATAGGCCACCGTCGCCCACCGCTCCTCGGGCGTGGTGATATCCTCGGTGTAGGGGCGCATCAGCCCGTACCCGAGGACGATGACTTGATAGATCCGCCCGTCGGGGAACCCCTGGACGCGAGCGTCGACGAGCGAGGGCGGCTTGCGCAGGGTCATGTTCGCGGCGACGATCGACTCCCCATTTCCGCTGATCCCGTGGCAGGCAGCGCAGTAGGTCTGGAACCGATCCCGACCGACGTTGAGGACTCCCCGGGTGATCGGGAAGGGAGATCTCGTCAGGTAGGCGCCCGCCGCCTCGCCCACGGCGATCCCGGGCTGGGTGTCGGCGCGCGTCATCGGCACGCTGTCGCGCGGCGGGGTGCGCATGGCGCGGCCGTCACGGAAATACGGCTCGTCGCCATAGGACTTGTCTTTCGACTGATCAATCATCCGCTCGAGATTGATGCTCGGCAGGAGGTCGTCGTCGCAGCCCGGGAGCAGCGCGGCCGCCGCGAGCACGAAGAGAGCGCCCCTCACGGCGCCCACCGCGGTCCGGCCCACGCGACCCGCGCGGCGCCGAGCTCGACGAGCGCCTGCTCGACCGCCGCGCGATCGAACCGGGGATCACCCGCGTCGACTCCCACCCAGAAGCGATCGATCGAGGCGCGCTCGAAGCCCTCGACCTCGAAGACCGGAGACCACAGCTCGGGCAGGCCGGTGAGCGCGAAATAGACAATCAGGCCCACGATCGCCGCGGTGAGCACGCCCATCTCGAAGGTGATGGGAATGAACGCAGGCGCCGAGTGCAGCGGGCGCCCACCCACGTTGAGCGGGTAGTCGAAGGCGTTGCAGTACCACTGGAGCAGGTAGGCTGCGCCCGCCCCCGCGAGCGCGAACGGGAACACGATCCAGTCGATGCGTGAGCGCTTCATCTCTGCGGCCTCCTCGGCCCCGTGCACCGGATAGGGTGAGAAGGCGTCGATCCGTCGATAGCCTCGAGCGCGCAGCCCGACGATGGCCGCGACCATGGCCTCGGGCGTCATCAGCTCGCCGAGCACGCCGGCGCGCATCAGACCTTCTCCTCGGCCCGGAGCTCGTGCGAGAGCTCGGCGACCTCGGCCACCGGGATGAAGGGGAAGAGTCGCAAGAACGCCAGGAAGAGCAGCATGAAGAAGCCCATTGTCCCCACGAAGAGGGCGATGTCCACGCGGGTGGGGGCGTAGTCGGCCCAGGACGAAGGGAGGTAATCGCGCTGGAGGGAGAGCACGATGATCACGAAGCGCTCGCTCCACATCCCGACGTTGACCAGGACCGCTATCACGACGAGGAGGCCCGGACTCGCTCGCACCCGCCTCCACCAGAGGAGCTGCGGAACGAGGATGTTACAGACCTGCATGGTCCAGAACACCATCGAGCCGGGAGCGAAAGGGCGGGCCACGAAGAACTGGTATTTCTCGTACGGTGATCCGCTGTACCAGGCGATGAAATCCTCGATGAGATACGAGTAGATCACGATCCACGACGTCACCAGCATCATCTTGGCGAGGTTGTCGAGGTGACGGAGGGTGATCACGTTCTCGAGGCCGAAGATCCGCCGGATGGGCACGAGGAGCGTCACCACCATGGCGAAGCCCGAGAAGATCGCCCCGGCGACGAAGAAGGGCGGGAAGATCGTCGAGTGCCAGCTGGGGACGAGGGTGATGGCGAAGTCTGCGCTCACGATGGAGTGGACGGAGAGCACGAGCGGTGTCGCCAGGCCGGCGAGCAGGCCATAAAGCAGCCGATAGTGCCGGTGCTGCTCGAGAGAGCCGCGGAACCCCAGGGCGAAGATGCCATAGATCATCCGCCTCGTCCGGCCCGGCGCGGCGTCGCGGAGCTTGGCCAGATCCGGGAGGAGGCCCAGATACCAGAACACGAGCGACACGGTGAAGTAGGTGAACACCGCCGCCGCGTCCCAGGGCAGCGCGCTCCGGAAGTTCGGCCAGGCCTGCATCGTGGCCGGGTAGGGGACGAGCCAGTAGAAGAACCAGGGCCGCCCGAGGTGGAGGAGGGGAAAGAGGCCGGCCTGGACCACGGCGAAGAGCGTCATCGCCTCGGTGAAGCGGTTGATGCTCGTGCGCCAGCGCTGCTCGAGGAGCAGGAGGATCGCCGAGATGAACGTGCCGGCGTGGCCGATCCCGATCCACCAGACGAAGTTGATGATCCCGAACGCCCAGGCGACGGGGATGTTGTTACCCCAGACGCCGATGCCCTTCCACACCGTGACGGTCACCGCGTAGAGCAAGAGCGTCGTCCCCAGCGCCGCGACGCCGAACGCGGCGAGCCAGGCCGGCCGCGAGCGCGGGGTCCACACCGGCGAGATCAGCTGGTGGGTCAGCTCTGCGTCGGTGGGGTGACCGAGGAGGAGCGGCGCGAGCGGGGGAGTCGCGCTGGAGGTGAGCGCGGCTGTCTCTGTCTCACTCACGGCTCAACCGATCTCCGGGTTGGGGTTGTCGATCCGGGCGAGGTAGTTGACGCGAGGCTGGGTGCCGAGCTCGTGGAGCACCGCGAAATTCCGCGGCTCTCGCCGCCAGCGCGCCATTGCCGAGCCGGGGTTCGAGAGCGAGTCGAACTGGATGGCGCGCGTCGGGCAGGCCTGGGCGCAGGCGGTCGTGACCTCGCCCTCGCGGATGGGGCGGTTGCCCTCGATCCTGGCGCCGAGCTCCGTGGCGCGCAGGCGCTGCACGCAGAAAGTGCATTTCTCCATCACGCCTCGCTGCCGCACGGTGACCTCGGGGTTCCGCTGCAAGCGCACGAGTCCCTGGTTCGCCGGCACGTGATCCTCCCAGTCGAACCAGTTGAATCGACGCACCTTGTAAGGGCAGTTGTTCGAGCAGAAGCGCGTCCCGACGCAGCGGTTGTAGATCATCTCGTTGAGCCCGTCGGGGCTGTGGACGGTGGCGTTGACGGGGCAGACGTACTCGCAGGGCGCGCGCTCGCAGTGCTGGCAGAGCATCGGCTCGTGGATCACCCGGGGCGCTTCGCTGGGCCCCTCGTAGTAGGTGTCTATCCGGAGCCAGTGCATCTCCCGGCTCTTCAGGATGCCCTCCTTGCCGACGACGAAGATGTTGTTCTCCGCCTGACAGGCCTGCTCGCAGGCGCCGCAGCCGGTGCAGATCGAGAGATCGATGGTCATCGCCCACTGCGGCGGCCCGCCGGCCCCCGAGCCGGGCAGGGGAGGCATGAGCGACGGCAACGGGCCCCGCTGCTCGGCGGTGAAATCGGGGTTCTTCTGGTACTCGGCGGCTGTGGCTCGCAGAGCGAGCGGGCGCCCCTCCGTCGACCAGTGCATCTGCGTCCGCGCGAGCGGGTGCTTCGCGCCGCCGAGCCTGGTGATCTCCAGCCCGACAGCGCCGGATCTCGCGGTCCAGGTACGGAGTCGATAGGCATCGAACCCGACGCCGCGGGCGACGGGCTCGGCGCGCCGCCGCCCGTAGCCGAGGTGTAGAGTCACCGCCTCGTCGGCGTGTCCAGGCGCGATCAGCGCCGGCGCCTCCACCGATCGTCCGCCGAGGGAGAGGCGGACGCGATCTTCATCCGTCACGCCGAGGCGCGCCGCGAGCGCCGGGCTCATCAGCGCGGCGTTGTCCCAGGTGAGCTTGGTCAGCGGCCTCGGCAGCTCCTGCAGCCAGGCGTTGTTGGCGAAGCGGCCGTCGTGAACGCGGGAGTCGGGCCGCAAAGCCACCTCGATCCCCGCCGCCGGAGGGGCCTTTGCCGCGAGCGCGGAGAGGAGCGCGCCCGGGACGATAGGGGCCGTCACCGCCGGTGAGCTGCTCCCGGTGACGACGCCGAGCTTGAGCGTATCCCGCCAGAACGCCTCGAAATCGCGGTCCTTCAGCCGATCCTGCCAGTGCGCCCGCAGGAGCAGGCGAGCCTCCGGGTGGGCGTCTCCCGCGACGACGGCGAGCATCTCCGCCGGCGACGAGCCCTCGTGGAGAGGCTCGATCAGCGCCTGGATGAGCGAGATCGTCCCGTCGTAGGCCCGCGCGTCGCCCCACGACTCCAGCGGGTGGCGCGCCGGGATGAACCACTGGCTCACCGCCGCCGTCTCGTCGTCGTAAGAGCCCAGATAAACCGAGGTGGCGACCCGGGTGATCAGGCGCTCCAGATCCAGATCCGCGGGGGCGGCGTAGGCGGGGTTCCCCTCCAGGATCACCAGCGTATCCACGCCTCCCGCGTCGATCTCGCGGGCGAGCGCTGCGAGATCCTGCTCCTGGGCTCCGAGCGAAACCAGAGTCGGAGAGAGGAGGTCGACCGTGCTCTCCGAGCGGAGCATCGCGTTGCAGAGGTGCCCGAGCGCGTGCGTCTCGGGAGGTTGCCACTCTCCGACGATCACCGAGGCGGAGCCCGCGTGCCGCGCCAGATCGCGGGCGATGGCGCCGACCAAGGGTCGATCTTCCCTGGCCGCGTGGGGCGCGAGCGCCGCCAGCAAGGCCTCTTTCGGCACTGGTAAAGCCACGTCGGGCAGGCCCGCGAGCTCGACGGCGACGGCCGCGAGGACGCCGTGAACATCGCCGGGACGCCGCTGCAAGCGGTGATCCGCGAGGCTGCCTGTCGGGCTCAATGCCGCCTCCGCGACATAGAGTCGGCTCATTGGCGCTCCGGGCGCGGCGATCCGCCGGCGCCCGGCAAAGTGCTGGGCATGGCGCAGGTGAAACGGCCCGGACGCGAGGAAATCGGCGTCGAGCGCGAGGATCACGTCGGTCTTTCGAAGATCGTGGACGGCCTGCAGCGGCCGCCCGAACGCGAGGCCGGCGCCGAGAGAGCCGCTGTCCGAGCGCGCCGCGGCGTGGAACGTCACCCGCGCCGCGGGGAAGCGCCGGAGGACGCGATCGAGCAGCGCCCCCAGCAGCGGAGAGCCGGTGGGCTCGAGCAGGAAGCGGAGCCCCGCGCCGCGATCCGGGCGATCCTGGCCGAGCACGCGGGTGAGCGCGGGCCACGCCGCGGGAGCCCGCCGGTGGAGGATCGCTCTCGGGCGCTGCGGATCGTAGAGGCCGAGCACCGAGGCTTCTTCCATCGCGCCGGTGGCGCCGAGGCTCGCCGGGTGCTCGGGGTTGCCTTCGATCTTCGAGGGCCTACCGTCGTTGACGCGCACGAGGACGCCTGTCGCATATCCATCGAGCGAGAGGCTGGTGGTGAAGCGCAGCGGGATGCCCGGCGTCAGATCCGGAGGATTGACCGTGTACGGGAGCAGCTTGTCGCGCTTGTTCTGGCCGCACCCCGTGGCGGCGGCCAGCGCGACGCTCGCCCCGCAGAGCTCGAGCATCGCGCGCCGGGTGATCCCGTCGGGCTCGCCGTCCCCCGGTCGTCCCTCGGCAGGCTCGAAAGGCTCGTCGTCGTTCAAGAGGCCTCCTCGTTCAGCGGTGACAGGCGGAGCAGTCCAGGTTGCTCCGGACGCCCAGCTCGGCCGCGAGCGCGGCTCGCACCGACTCGGGCTGAGCCTCGGGCTCGAAGCGCATGTTGGTGATCTCCGAGAGCGGGCGGAGGTGCGCCTCCGGCCGTCGATGGCAGTTCAGACACCACCCCATCGTCAGCGGAGCGGCCTGATACACCTGCGGCATGGTGTCGATGCGACCGTGGCACGTCGAGCAGCCGACCCCCTTGTTCACGTGGATGGCGTGGTTGAAGTACACGAAGTCGGGCAGATCATGGACCTTGTTCCAGGGGATCGGCGTCCCCGAGAAATAGGCCCTCCGCACCGGATCCAGCATCGGGCTCCGGGGCCAGATCTGGCTGTGGCACCCCATGCACTTGTCGGTGGAGGGGATACCGGCGTTCCCCGCCTTGTAGACGCTGGTGTGGCAGTAGACGCAGTGGATGCCGTCGTCCTGCGTGTGGTGTCGATGATCGAACTGCACCGGCTGATCGATGGGCTCGTTCTGGTGCCTCACCCACGGCGTGCGCACCCAGATCATCGGCGCGGTGACGGCGGCCGCGCCCCCGCCGAGCGCGGCGATCACGGCGACGCGAACTGCGGTGTTGCTCCAGCGTGGAAATAGTGCAGCCATGAACCTCGTCTCGAAGTCGAGAAGGGGTATCACGTGGCCGGAGGCGCGCCGCGTCGGCGATCGTCAAACGGATCAAGGCTTTGCCCAGCGCGTGTGGGGTCGGGTCACCTCGCCGTCATCGAGCGTGGAGAAAGCGTATCTGCGGGCATCGCGCCGCGGTGATGGCGGCCGGGCGGGCCCGGCGGGAGGGTCGAAGGCCGGGCGGAGAGGCTCAGCGAGCGCGCTTGGCGGGCGGCGCGGCCGAGGCCTGCGCCTTGCTCGATGCGATGCCGAAGTACGCTTCGAGCACCCGGCGGCCGACGATGTTCCCCTTGGTGTGCCAGCGGATGTCGTTGCCGAGCATCACGGTGATGGCGATCTCGGGCTTCGTCGACGGCGCGAACGCGGCGAACCACGAGTACATGCGCGTGGGCTTGCCGCCGATGAGAGTGCCAGTCTTCGCCGCGACGGAGATCGACGGCAGCGCGGGCGTGCCGTCGGGCTTGCGAAAGGCCTTGGCGGCGGTGCCGCGGCGAGTGGTGATCTCCAGCATGCGCGTCATCGAGGCGGCGATGCCGGGGCTCATCGCGCGGCCCGCCGACGCGCGCGCCGTGGGCCCGCCGTGGTCGAGGATCGCGAGCCGCACGCGCTCGCCGTCGTTGGCGATGGTCTGCATAGCGAAGAGCGCGCCGAGCGGCGAGAGGTGGCCGTTCCAGAAGCCCGCGGAAGCGCGCGCCATGCCGAAGGGATCGTCGGGGATGGTGAGCTCGCTCGGCGCGACGCTGACGTCAATCGGGACCTCGCCCGAGAAGCCGAGATCGGCCGCTTTGCGGCGGATCTCCGGGGGCGCGAGGTGCTTCTTCGCGAGCCGCGCGAAGACGAGGTTGACGCTGTTGCCGAGCGCATCGCCGAGGCTGGAGCACGCGGTCCCGCGGCGCTCGAGGTCCTCCGGCACGATGGCGTGCTCTCCGCCTTCGTAGCACTCGCGCGTGCCCGGGTTGACGTGGCCGCCCTCGAGCAGCGCAGTCGCCGTGACGATCTTGAACAGGCTCGCGCTCGGCGCGAACGGCGCGACGACGTAGTCGCGATCGCCCCGCGTGACCCACGCCAGGATGCGCCCCGTGCGCACGTCGGAGGCCACGATGGCGCCCTCGTGCGCGCCGGAGTCGGTGAGGATCCGGGCCGCGGCGCGCTGGAGATCGGGATCGAGCGTGAGCTTGACCTCGGCGCCGCCGACGCGCGCGAACGCGGCCTCGTCGGTCACGCGGATGGTGCGGAGATCGACCGGGCTCGCAGCGGCGAGGCTCGTCGCGAGGACGAGAGCCGTGGAGAGGGCGGCGGCGAAGGCGAGGCGGATCGAGCGCACGCAGCCTTGATAGGAGGCCCGGATCGCGAGGGCCAAGTTCCCCGAGGAGGGGAGCCCGATCGCGCCGACTGCCGCGCCGACGCGCAGAGGAGGCCTGGAGGCGGCTGAAACTCGTGGTTGGGCCGGACCAGACGACGCACTCGGCGCCGACGCGCGCGAGAGAGCGTCAGTCCTTCTTGTCGGGCTTGATCACGTCGTAGGCGCCCTCGACAGCGCCCTTGACCTCTTGCCAGGCGTGCTCTGCGCCCTTCTTCACTTCGTCCCACTTGTCGTCGGTGGCGCCGGCGATCTCGTGGAGCTTGGCCTTCGCGGAATCCATCTTGACGTGGATCGCGTCGAGGCGCGGCTTGGCGTCGAGCTTGGCCTGCGCCGTGAGCTTGTCGGTGTGGGCGATGAGCGCCTCGAGCTTGGCGCTCCACTCGTGAATCTGGGCTTCGTACTTCTGCCTGTAAAGCTCGCGCGTTTCCATGGGATCTCTCTTTCGTGGGACAGGTCGCGATCGGGGGATCGCGAGAAAAATTGATGCGGGGTCGAGGGGTTACCCGGCGGGGCAGGGCTAGTAACTGCCGCTCGAACCGCCTCCACCCGAGCTGCCACCGCCGCCGGAGAAGCCCGAGCCGCCGCCGCCGCCACCCCCGCCGCCGCCAAAGCCACCTCCGCCGCGTCCGCCCCGCCCGCCGCGCCCGAAGAGCAGCATGAAGAACAGGAACCTGCGGAACCCGGGCGAGACGATCGACAGCACGATCACCAGCAGGAGCAGCCCGAGCAAAAGCCCGTTGGAGAGCAGCTTCGACTGCGGCGCAGCCCGGGGAACCGGCGGGGCCGCGCCTCCGGGCACCTCGGCGCCGAGCGCCGTGGCGATCGCCGTGGTGCCGGCGTCGACAGCGTCGCGGAAACGATCCTCTTTCAGGAGCGGAGCTATCGTCTTGAGGATGATGTCGTTGGACTGGAGATCGGTGAGCGCGCCGCCGACGCCGCGGCCCGTCTCGATGCGCACCTTCCGCTCCTCGGGCGCGATGATGAGCAAGATGCCGTTGTCGGCGCCCTTCCGGCCGAGCTTCCAGGCGTTGAACGTCTCGTAGGCGAAGTCTTCGATCTCCTCGCCTTGCAGCGATCGAGGGATGAACGCGACGATCTCGGCGCCGCTTTTCTGCCGGATGGCCTCGAGCTTGGCGTCGAGAGCGAGGACCTCGGCCGGGCCGAGCTTGCCCGCGGTGTCGAGCACGTGGCCGTCGAGCGGAGGCGGCTGAAAGGCCGCGAGCGCGGTCGTCGTCGTGAAGAGCGCGAGGAGAAAGACGGAGAGCGCCGCGACGAGCCGCCCCGATATCCGCGTGCGTCGAGGCAGGGCCGCGGTGATCATCAGAACGAGACCTTGGGGACGGCCTGCGACTCGGGCGTGGCGGTGAAGTACACCCGCGGCTTGAAGGGCTTGCCCGTGACGCGATTCACGACCTGACCGCTGATGCGGAGCAGCTCCGAGTTGTAGTCACGCGCCGCCGCATTGTACTCCTCGCGCGCGCGCAAGATGCGGTTCTCGGTCCCCTCGATCTGCACCTGGAGATCGTGGAAACCCTGGTTGGCCTTGAGATCCGGGTATTGCTCCTGGACGACCATCAGGCGGGAGAGAGCGCCGGAAAGCTGGGCTTGCGCCTTCTGGAAGGCGGCCATCTTGTCGGGATCGCTGAGATCGTCGGCCGTGAGGTTCACCTTGGTCAGCTGCGAGCGCGCCTCGGTCACCTTCGTCAGCGTATCTTGCTCGTACTTGGCCGCGCCCTTCACCACCGCGACGAGGTTCGGCACGAGATCGGAGCGGCGCTGGAGCTGCGACTCCAGATTCGACCATTTCTCCGCAGCGATCTGGTCCTTGTTGATCAGGACGTCGTAGCGCTGGCAGCTCGCCGCCGTGAATGCCAGGGCGAACATCGAGAAGACGACCCACAGCGGGCGCGTGCTCCTGAGGAAGAGTGAGCTTATCATCGGGCGAGTGTCCTCATGGGTTGGTTGGAGATAAGACGTCAGCGCCGTTTTACAAGGGCTGGATCGTGATCCGGACGCGCTCGCGCGGCGAGGTCATCGTGAGGAAATGAGGCGCTGTCAAGGCTTGGCGCAGAGCGTGCGCCAGGGGCGCATTGCGCGCGCCCGCGACGACGATTGCAGCTCAGAGATATCGAGCGACGACAGCCGTGACGTTGTCTTTGCCGCCCTGCTCGTTCGCGAGCCGGATCAGCTCCTCGGACGCCGCGCGCGGCGTCGTAGCGCCCCGGAGGACGCTGGCTATCTGCTCGTCGGCGACCATGCCAGTCAGCCCGTCGGTGCAGAGGAGGAGGAGATCGCCCGGCTCGAGCGTCAGGCGGTGGACCTCGGCGTGGAGACCGGCCTTCGGGCCACCGACGACGTTGGTGATCACGTGTCGATACGGGTGCGCGCCCGCGTCCTCCGGCTGGATGAGGCCCTTCTCCACGAGCTCGCCCACCAGCGTGTGGTCGCGGGTGAGCTGCTGGAGCGCGCCGCCGCGGTAGAGGTAACAGCGGCTGTCGCCCACGTGCGCGACGAAGAGGTCGGTGCCGAGGTTGTACGCCATCGTCAACGTGGTTCCCATCCCGCTCAGGCCGGGATGGCCCGCTGCCGCGGCGCAGACCGAGGCGTCGGCGGTGCGGAGAGCCACCTTGAAGTCCCGGAGGACCTCGGCCTCTTCGGAGCCGTGGAGGGTGAGCAACCAGCGCAGCGCGTTGAGGAGGAACTGCTCGATCGCACCCACCGCGACCGCGCTCGCCGTCTCGCCGCCCTGCGCGCCACCCATCCCGTCAGCGACGATGAGCACGTGTCCGCGGTCGTCGCCGTAGTGCATCTGCGCTTGCTGAACGCTGGATTGCTCGATCCACAGCGCGCGCATCAGCGTGGCGGTCACGAACTGATCTTCATTGCTGGTGCGGACGCGACCCTGGTCCGACGCGCCGAAGCTCTCCAGCGTATGGGCGGGGGCGAGCGCGGGGTTCGCCGCGGCCCCGTTCTGCGGGGAGGGGCGGACCTGGGAGCTGGGAGCGGATTCAATCATGATGACTCCTTGGGAGTGGGCGGGAGCGGAGGTGATCGAGGGGGTGCGACGGTTCATCAGTCCTCTTCGGGGACGTCCGCGGGCGCGTCGCCGGGGCCGCTCGGGCCACCGTGCGTGACGTCATAACCATGTGAGGCGCCATAGCCCTGGTCGGGCTCTTTCGGCGTCGCCGAAATGCGGGCGCGCCTGGCCGCGTCGTGCTCACCCGACACCGCAGCTCCCAGTTCGTGGAGGCCGCGCGGAAGCGGCTGAGGCGACAGCGGCGCTCCGCACTGGCAGACGAGCTCGGCGGAGTCGGAGCCGCCGAGATCGATGAAGCGGCGTGAGCAGGCCCCGCACAGGTAGGCTGACGCGCACTCCGGCGCCTTGGTATCGACATCGTTCATGGATCACCTCTACCGAGCAGCTCCACCGACGTTGCAAGGTCCATGCGCGCACGAGTAGAGCCCGAGCGGCGCGCAAGGGTGATTGGCAGCGTCGATCAGCGCGGGCGCGACGGCGCGTCGCTGGACGATTCCGCGGTGGGCTGGTCCGGAGCGAGCGTCACCTTGCGGATGAACCCGCTGACGGAGGGACGATGAGCAGGGCAGGTGGCCCGATGAGCCTGGTCCTCGTCGAAGGTCACGCGATCACACGCGTCGCAGATGCAGAGTGAACGATCGTACGTCTCTCGATTCGCCAGCACGTCGGCGGCGAACAGGCTGATCACGATGCCGCTCAGGGTGGCCGTGGGCTCGGGACGCACCACCCACCGATTGGGCCCTACCAGCCGCGTGCGACGAACCCGGCCGGTGAAGATGGCGGCCATGAGGAAGCGATCGTCGGTCGGCGACCCGCGCAGCCCGCGGAGAGCCGTGATGACGCGGATCCGAGCCTCCGTCACGATCCGGGTGAGCGTCAGCTGCGAGTCGGGATCATGCATCCTCGTCCCGTGCAGCGCGACGGCGCCCGCCGAGAGCTCGCTCACGACGAGCGGAGTCATCATCACGCCAGTCTGGACGAGGTGCTCGTCGAACCATCCGCACAGCCCGAGCGGGCTCCAGCGGCGCTCTCGACTCGCCTCCAGGAACGCGAGGCCCGCGACGAGCTCGGGCCGAGCCGTCGAGGCGGGCTCTGCCGTGGGGGTCGGCGGGGGCGAGGGCGAGAAAGCGAGAGTGTTTCCCATCTGCGCACCTTTCGCAATTCCCGGGCCAGCGCTCGAAGTCAGCCTTTTCCCCTCCGAGCCAGCGCAATCCGGCGCTCAGCGCGGGGATTCGAGCTGCGGCTCGCGACGGCCCCCGGCGCTCGAGTAAGAAAGATACGGAGTTGCCCCACTCCCGTCGTGGCGTGGGGCGTGGCCGCGCGGCGTTGTGCGTCAGGCTCTGCCGCGGCGGATGAGGCGGAAGATGAGCAGCAACACCACGGCTCCGATGAACGCCACGAAGATGACGCCGGGCAGCCCGTCGAAAGGCACCTTGATGTGAGTCTCCTTGAAGATGAACCCGCCGAGGAAGGCGCCGACGACACCGACGACGATATCCCCGACCACCCCGTACCCGCCGCCGACGACCGCCGAGGCGAGCCAGCCAGCGATCAAACCCACCACGGCCCACAGGAGGACTGTCTCTAATGTCATGAATTTGCCTTGTGCTTTCGGAGAATCATCGGGGGAGGACAGCGTAGCTCGAGGCCGCCTCCGGACGGGAGAGCGGCGATGAGCGTCAATTTCTTTGCCAGACGATCTGGACGTCGGTGAAGCCGACTGACCGGAGCAGGCCGGTCAGGGCGCGCTCGGCGTCAGAGCGCGCGTGATCGAGGATCCCCCGGTCGATGGCGGCCTGTTCCATCGAGCGCACGGCCTCGGTGCGGGCGCGATCTTCGAGATCTTCGTGGCGAACGGCCAGCAGATCCGTCGTCCGCGAGTAGACGCGGGTCGCCTTTTCATCGAGCGTCGCCGAGAACACCGAGGGGGGTGGCAAATGAAGCACCGCGCGCTTCGCGGGCCAGTCGGTGCTCACGTCCGCGGCCGTCAGCGCCTGGAGATCGACTCCGGCGACGACGTCACCGACGGCGACGAGGAGAATTGCATCCTTCGCCTGGACCAGTCCGAAGACGTGGGCCTCGTGGTCGCTCAGGTCGACGACGCGCTCCAGGTGGAAACTCTGGGTCTCGAGGCGGGCGAGGCTCTTCACCGCGAGGAGGACATCGGGTGTGGGCCGCACCTCGGTGCGGGTGGAGCTGGCCTGAGGGAGCGCGGTGAGAGCGAAGTGCAGAGCGAGCGCGAGCACGGCAGATACCGCCAGCACCGCGCCTATGAGGATGAGCCACGACGCGCCGACGACGGCTACGACGCGGGTTAGCAGCGAGGAGGGGCGGTGAGACGCCGCGAGCGGGGCCCCCGGGCTCCGACGGGCGTCGGCCGGGCGAACGGGGGAGTCTCGCGAAGCGTCTCGTCTGCCGTCATCGGTCATCCGACAGGGTCCTTTTGCCGGGTCGCTTTGACGCCCGTGAGCACGCCGATCCCGACCAGCACGATGGCGCCCATCACGACCCAGTGGGACGGGACGTGGAGCATGATCGCGCCGTAAACGAGGCCGATCACCATGAGCAGGAAGCCACAGATGTAGATACCGAAAGACATGATTAACTTCCTGTTCGAGGTGCGACTATCGGCTCGTGTCGAAGGATGGTGCCGATGGACTGCGGCGGTCGGACATCAGTGAGAGTGGCCCTGCTTCGCGGCCTTCTCGGCCTTGCGGAGCTCGTCGCCCTCGGGGCCGTCGAGGGCCTTGGCGGCCTTCTTGCCAAGCTCTTCCGTCTTGCCCGCGGCCACGCTGCGGGCGACGCCTTCATCGTAGCGATGGGTGGCCGTGTAGCTGCCCTCGCCCTCGACGCCGGCCTCGGTGGGCTCGGGCGCGATCATGCCTTCACCTTCAGCGCGCTCCCCGGAGAGGGACGCGCGCTCGCCGCCGGGGCGCTTGGCGTGCGCGTCGGGGGTGGTGGTCTTGGCGGGCTTGGCGGCGGGCTTGACGTTCGCCGTGGGACGATCGTGGTTCATTGCGAGTCTCCTTCGTGATGCCTGGAACTGCCGCTCGTGGCGGCGACGAAAGCCTGGGCTGCGGGCCGGACGGGCCGCGCTCAGCTCGGGTGATTGGTCTTGCCCTTGCCATTGCCAATCTCGGACACGGTCGCGGGGCTCTTCGCCGGCTGCACGGCTGCATCGACCTTGGTCGACGCGGCGTTCTTCAGCGCGCTCGCTCCGTCTTCGACCTTGTGCTCGGCGGCGATGACCGCGTCTTTGGCCTGCGAGGCGAGGTCTTCGACCTTGTGCGCAACCGCGTCGACGTCGGCCTTCATCTCGGCGCCAACGGCGTCGATGGTGCTTTTGGCGTCGCCCTTGAGGCCCGAGAACGCGCTCATCAGGCGGCGTCGCGTCTCCGTGCCCGCCATCGGAGCGAACAGGAGCGCGGCTCCGGCGCCGACGACGACGCCCGCGCTGAAGATGCCCATCGCCGCGACCGGGCTGCGGCGACGGGAGAGCCCGACCATGCCGAGGGCGTCGTCGGCCTGGAGGCCGCGCAGCATCGAGACCATCCCGGTGACCGCCTTGATACCATCGAACCAGGTCGTGCGCGCGCTCGTGGAGGCGTGCTCCGCTCCATCCCTGGCGCTGCCCATGACGTGCTTCGCGCCATCCGACGCGCTGCTGACGGCCTGCTTCGCGGTGCCGACGGCGTGAACGGCTTCGTCGTTCGCGGAGTCGAGGACGTGCTTGGCGGCTTTGATGGTATCGTTCAGCGTGCTTGACATGATGGGAATCTCCTGGACGTTGGCGGTTGTGCCAAACAGTCATTGCAGCGTCCGCGCCAACTCGTGATTCGCGCTATCGGAGGGATTTTTCGGCTGCGTCCTCGCGCGGTTGTGGCGCGATGACACACCTGTCGCGAGTGTGTCGCCCCGCCGGGTCGGGCGAGACGGGAAGGAACGAAAAGACGCCGACGGGGTGGCGTGACGCTCGATGGCTTCCCGCTACCCCGCCGGCGCTCCTGGCCAGCGTGTCGTTCCAGGCTCAGCCGCCGTGAACGCCGGCCTTGCCGCTCACGCTGGCGCTCGCCTGGATACTCACGTTGAGCGACGCCTGCGCGTGGACGACCGCGCTCGCCGAAGCGGCCACGCAGGCGGCCGCGTGGGCGCCGGCCTGTCCGATGACCGAGGGAAGCTCGCCGCTGACCTGGACGAGGCCCTGAATGTCTCCGGCGATCCGCTTACCGTAAGCCATCTCGGCGCGGATCAGCACCGGCAGGTTCGCCTCGAGCGTCGCCACCAGCTTGGCCATGTCGCCGGTCGCAGCGCTCGCGACCACGTTGATCTTCGGCTGGGTGCACTCCGCCGTGATCTCCGCGTGCGCCTTGCAGCTCGCGTTGCACTTCACGTCGGCGCTCGGGCCGGTCACGTCGGCGTCGCAGCGCGGCGCCTTCCAGGTGCCGTTGCAGCTCGCGTGGCAGCTGGCGTTGCATTTGCCGTGGCAGGTGCCCTTGCAGTGCCCGGCGCACTCGCCCTTGGCGTCACGGGCCGCGCATTCGCCCGCGCAATCGCCGTTGCAGACGCCGTCGCAGGTGCCGCCGCAGGTGCCCTCGCACGTGCCGCTGAGCTTGCCGGGATCGCAGTTGGCAACCACCGATCCCGCGTCCACATGGCCGCTGCAGACGCCGGAGCAGTCGGCCTCCGCCTGCGCGCTCGCATGGCACTCGGGCGGCGTGAACGTGGCTTTGACGCTGCCGCCCGCGCGGAGGATCGCGTCGATCCGCGCGTTGAGCGCGTTGCACTTCGCGGCGGTGCCGTCGCCCATTTCCTCGGTCTTGAGGCCGAGATCGTTGCCCATCTTCTCGCAGGCGCCGCCGACCTCCGCCTCGATCTTGGCGGAGAGCGTGGAGAGATCGCCCGAGGCCTGCACGAACGCGCGCAGCGTGGCGTTGGCCTTGGGGCTGGCGGTGAAGCTCGCGCCGAGCGCGCCGCCACGAAGCTCGGGGCACGCGAGGCCGTCGAGGCCACCGCCGCCCAGGCCTCCCAGGCTGGCGCAGGACGCGACCGACATCGATACGAGAAAGAGCGCGGCGGCGCGCTGCACGAGGGTGATCTTGTTCAAGGTAATCTCCGTGGGAGTCGGCCTCGCCAGGCGAGGTCACGCTCGAGGGGGTCAATCGGGGGACGTGGGACCGAGCTCGAGACTCGAGGTGGAGCTCGCCGGGCCGGGTAGGGTGCCGGGGGCTCGCCGCTCGAACGCGAGGGGCAAGTGATGCAGAGCAGGAACAGATGGAGCGCGAAAAGCGGCCGTGCAGGATCTCCGTGGAGACCCTGCAGGCGCTCACCCCGACAGGGTGGCTCGAAGCGCGGTGAGCCTCAGGTGCTCTGGAGCCAGATCGCGGCCTTGGGCTCGAGCACGCGGAACGTGAACGACTCCGTCAAGTAGAGCTCTACCTGGTGCTTCTCGTGATAGGCATATCCGATCGACATGTCCTGACCCACCGTCAGCTCGAAGTCTCCGCCTCGCGTCGACATCAGTACCGCGCCAGTGAGCGCGGGGGCCCAGACGAACGGTCCATCGATGAGCGAGCGCTCGATGCGCTTGCGGAGGGGATAACCATCCTCGCTCGCGGACGAGAGCTCGTCGTAGGCGCGCGGCCCGAGCACGAGCGCATAGGGGCCGCCCACGCCCGCGGCGCGGAGGACCTCTTTCGCCTGCGCCACGGCCTTGGGCCAGTCGGCGACCCTGGCCACCTGGACGCGCGGGTGCGGGCTGGCCTCGATGATCCCGACGATCCCGCCGGCCGGATAGCCGTGGAAGATCGCTTGATCTTCGAGGCGCGCCAGGCGCTCGGCGGCCTGCACGACCGGAGCGAGATCGGGGTTCTCGGCGCCGCGAGCGACGGTGTCGAGCTCCATGATGTCGAGCACCATCGGGGTGCGGACCTCGACGAGAGGCTGCACCACGCGGACTCCCGCGGACACGTCCTTGATCGGTTGCTCCGGGAGCAGCTCGAGCCGCCCGGTGCTCACCGCCGCGAATTTCCACCCGTGCGGACCGGAGAAGTCGACGACCTTGCGGCCGGCGAGGTTGAGCTCGAGGACGCGAGTCGCCTCGTCGTCGATGGCCTTCCAGGCCTCGGGTAAGATGGGGGCGAGGCTTCGTTTCAAGAGGTCCATCTCACGTTCCTTTGAGGCTACCGATACCGAGCGAGCCATCGTTGCGGCGAGGCGCGCCGCGGGTGGGGGCTCTGGCTCCAGCGCTCGGCTTATCGCCCGCTGCGCCCGTCTTGCCCTCGGCCGCGGCCTCGAGCCCGACGATGGGGCCTTGCTTGTTGACGTATGTGGCGATGTTCTTGTCGAACACCGGGTTGTTCCGCCGGATCCACTCGAGCACCATCATGGCATGCTCGGTCTCCTCGTCGCGGTTGTGCTCGAGCACGGCGCGGAGCTCGGGATCCTGGGTGGCCCCCGCCCTCTGCTGATACCAGTCGACGGCCTCCAGCTCCTCCATCAACGAAGAGATCGCGCGGTGCAGATCCTTCGTGGGCTCGGAGATCAGCTCGAGGGGCTCGTGATACGTGTCGCTTGCCATCGCTGTTTCCCTTTGCTCAGGTGCGCTTCTTCACGTCGGTGACGGCTTGATCGAGATCGGCCATCCGTCGCTCGATCGTCTTCTTGACAGTCTCGAACGTGGTGGTCGTCGCGGCGTCGATATCGGCCGCGTTGCTCTTCCGCGCTGCCTCGGAGCGAGCCTTGAGGTCCGCGATGACCTTGTCCGACTCCGCCTTCGAGGTCTTCTTCTCGAGCTTGGCGCGGAGCTCGACCACGTCCTTGTCGAGAGTGTCGAGCTTCTTCGTGGTCGCGTCGCGCAGATCGGCGCGGGCCTTCATCAGCGCGTCGCCGGCCTCGGCCATCTTCTTCTCGGCGACGGCGTCGACGGCGTCGATCTTCTTCGCGCCGTCCTGGGCCAGCTTGGCGGTGTCGTCCGCCGCCTTCTGCTGGACCTCGGCCGCCTTCTTGTTCGTGTCGGCCGCGACCTCGGCGATCTTCTTGTCGGCCTCGATCCGGGCGGCCTCGGCCTCTTTCATCTTGTCCTCGGGCGAGTTGCACGCGGCGAGGGTCAAGGCGGCTCCAGTGAGGAGAATACGTACGTTCCACATGAAATGATACCCTGGTTGAGTCTGGTGGAGAATGCAGGCCGAGCTGAAGCACTCATCGTGCCTCTCGGAGCCCTATCGGCGCCAGTAGCGCTCGGCCTCCGGTCAGGCCCGCTCGCGGTCGCCCTCGTCCGGCGCGGGCGTCGGCGGAATTTCCCGCGGCGGCGCCGGTGCGACCTCGCCGGGATCGTGGGGGACTTCGTCGGGCTTCTGCCCGGGATCGCCCGGCGTGTGGGGAGTGGGAGTGTCGATCGTGCTGGCCTGTTGCCGGGACGGAGCGCTCGACCCCGGCACCCTCACGCTGCCGTGAATGGCATTCTCTTCAATCATGTCCTTCTCCTTGGCGCCGGGTAGATCGTCCGGTTCACTTCGCCGCGGGCGCGGCTCGATCGAGGATGGTGAACGGCGTACGACGGTTGAGGCGGCGGCCCTCCTCGGTGTCGTTGTCGGCCACGGGCGCGTCCTTGCCATAGCCCTTGGCGGTCAGGCGGTCCGCGGCGACACCACGCGTGAGCAGCTCCTTGCGCACGGCCTCGGCGCGCTTCTGCGAGAGCGTCTTGTTGTACGCCGCGCCGCCGACGGCGTCGGCGTGCCCTTCGATCTCGACCTTGAGGATCTCCGGGTGCTCGACCATGACTGCGGCGATCTCGTCGAGGAGCTCCGAGCTCTTGGGGCTGATCGTCGCCTTGTCGAACGCGAACTGGATCTCTTCGAGGATCTTGATCTCCTTCTGGGTCACGCGAACGAGGCGGGGACAGCCGTTCTTCAGCGGATCAGGATCGGCCTTGCCCTTCTCGAACGGGCAGGCGTCAAGATCGTCGCGGATGCCGTCCTTGTCGAAGTCGCCCGGGCAACCGTTGGTCGCGGGGTTGCTCGTCTTGATGCCCTTGATGTCCGGGCAAGCGTCCTGATCGTCGAAGATGCCGTCGCCGTCACGATCGGTGGGAGGACAGCCGTTCTTCTTCGGATCGGCGTTGGGCGGGCCGGCGACGTCGGGGCAGGCGTCGTCCTCGTCGAAGATGCCGTCGCTGTCACGATCGCTGCGCGGACAGCCGTTCTTGGCCGGATCCGAGCTCGCCACGCCGGGCACGTCGGGGCAGGCGTCGACGTCGTCGAGGAAGCCGTCCCGGTCCCGATCGCTCGCGGGACAGCCATTCTTCTTGGGATCGACGTTGGCGATCCCGGGCACGTCCGGGCAGGCATCGACAGGATCGATGAACCCGTCGTGGTCGCGATCTCCCGGCGGAGGCTTCTGGGCCGGGGTGTAGGCCAGCATGAACACCCCACGTCGCGTCGCGGTACCGAGCCCGGGGCCGAACCCGGGGCCGAACCCGATGCCAGCCTCGAAGTCGTCCGTGAAGCGATACCGTACGTCCATCAAGGCCTCGACGTTCGAGTTGTGCTTGTTGACGTCCGCGAGGACGACCGAAGCGTTGAGCTCCGGCCCGATCTGGAGCTGACGATCATCGCCGAACAGGAAGCCGAAGCCGCCGCCCCAGCGGAGCATCGTCCCCTGCTGGATATTGTCCCAGAGCTGCGACTTGCGGAACTCGGGGCCCACGGCGCCGGACCACACCATGCGATTCTTGATCAACCCGCCGAGGACGAGCTGCGGCATCCCGCGCACCTGGCCGTCACTCACGTACGAGCCGGGGGAGCTCGTCGGCAGCCAGACGCTGCCGGCGACGGCGAGCTGGAAGGGATCGCTGTACCCGCCAAGAACGTTGAGTCGCAGGCCCAGGCGAACATCGCCGAACTCGACCCCGTGCGGCGAGTTGAAGAGCTGGCCGTTGTCGGACGGGCTCTCGCCATCTTGCACGAAGGCGACGGGGATGTTCACGTTGAAGTTGAGGCGGTGAAAGATGGCGATCGA
>JANYGI010000227.1 GCA_025362495.1 Byssovorax sp.
CACCTCGTGCCCGGCGAGGCGCGCAAAGCAGTCGAGCCCGCGGACGCAGTCCTGGTAATCATCGAGGATGGCAATGCGCATCGGCGGAGCTTACCGCGTCGGCGGGCCGACCGGCGACGCCGAGGCGCGGAGCTCGCTGCCCGCCGGCGCGGAGCCGAGGCGCTCGAGGGCCTCGAGGTAGCGCAGATCATCCCACGACGAGCTCCTCGCGCGTCGATTGACCACCAGGTCGGCGCCGCGACCATCCCGCTCAACCCCTGCAGATGCGGCTCTCGACGGTCGACGATGGAAGGCCTGATCACCGCGCGCGCAATCTCCGCTGTGGATCCGTTCGGCTTCCGCCGTACTCCCCGTCCATCATGCGGAAGCCCACGCCCGAGCGCAGGAGGCAAGCGCGGTTCGCCATCGCCTCCGATGTCGACCTCACCTCCGACGACAACTTCTATGTCGGTCGCACGCGCGATGTCTCGCTAGGCGGGCTCTACGTCGAGACCAACGCCAGCTTGCCGCTCGGTTCGAAGCTGGCCGTGCGCGTGAAGATCCGCGGAAAGGCCTACTCCGTCGACGCCGAGGTGGTCTGGACGCTGCTCCCGGACGGGGACCGGGTCGGCGGGATCGGACTCCGCTTCTTCGAGCTGCCCGTCGACGCGCGCCGCGCCATCGAGAGCTTCATGGCCCTGCGCCCGCCGCTCGCGTTCGACGTGGGCGCGCCCAGCGCCGCTCCGCCGCCCGGCGCGCCGAGCGCCCCGCCGACGCCCCGCGGGCCGCCGCCGCTGCCCCAGGGCCCGCCGCCGCTGCCGGTGGAATGAAGAAAAGAAATCGACTCTCTTGTCGATTCCCTCCGGATCTGTTCGACCAGGTGCACCGGCGCACGACGACGCGCCCCTGGAGAACCTCATGCACGCCTTCCTGGATAACCCCGCGCTCGCGCTCTTCGGCCTGACCGCAGCGATCCTCGCCATTCACCTCATCCTGCTCGCGCTGTGGACGGGGACCGTCCGCGTTCGCACGAAGGCCTGGGTGAACCCCGAGGACGCAAAGCTCAACAAGGGCAACAACGTCGAGCTCGATCACCCCGACGTCCAGCGTGTGAAGCGGGCTCATCAGAACGCGCTCGAGAACTTCGTGCCTTTCGTGGCCGTCGGTCTGCTCTTCGCGCTCACGAACCCGCCCGCGAGCGGCGCAAAGGCCTATTACTTCACGTTCCTCGCGGTGCGCGTCCTCCACTCGATCTTCTATCTGTGGGGCCGCCAGCCGTTCCGGACGCTGTGTTTCGCCGTCGGCGTGCTCGCCATGCTGGGCATGGGCGTGCAGGTGATCATGGCCGCGATCTGAGAGCGTGTTTAACCGGCTGCTGCGCGCCCCGAGGCGTCGGTCGGCCTCGGTCGACGTACTTTCGTACGCCTCCCTCGGCGCTCCCTGGCCTCGGGGCGCTCGCGACGCCGGTCAAACACGCTCTGAGCTGCAGGCGGCGACGACGTCGGCGAGGCCACGGGGCGCGCCGACGCGGGCGTATTTCAGGCGATGCCCATCGGCCCGCCGCCGGCGTCGACGAAGCGATCGGCGATGTCCGTCAGCAACTCCTCGTTGACGAGCGTGCTCTTCACGGTGACGCGCGTCTCCTGCGGCAAGAGCACGAAAGAGCCGACGAGGGCGCCGTCGAAATGCACGGCGTGGCTGCCCGCGGGCGGAGCTTCGGCGACGTCGTAAACCTTGCCGTTGCGGGCTTTGACCTTCATGGGGGAGAGCAATAGCACGTCCGATTGACGGCGCCCCCGACGTCCGTCTACGGGGAGACGATCTGCTCCGGTGCGGCCGTCGCGGGCAGCGCGGGAAATTGATTGTAGGGAACCGGGACGGGGCGGTCGTGGTGAATGACGCCGACTTTCCCGCTCTCGTGAAAACGCACCTCGGTGAAGCCGAAGAACGGCATCACGAAGCTGGTCTCGACGTCGCTGCCTCCGTTCCCGGCGATGATCTGGTAGACGCCGCGGCTCCCCGGCAGCTTGCGCGCGTCCCAGAGGTGGGCGTGGGCGCAGAAATAACCGCGCACCTTCGACGTCTTGTCGAGGAGCAGCTCGAGAGCGTCGGTGAATTTCGGGTTGATGATCTCATCGCTCGTGGTGAGGCCGAGCGGGGAGACGATGGGTTTGTGCCCGAGCACCACGATGTGATCCACGGCGCTGCTGGCCTCGGCGGCGGCGAGATCGGCCGAGAGCCACTTCATGGCGATCCAGCCGAGCTGCGTCGAGCCGGTCGCGGCGTCGGGCGTCGTGGTCAGCGTGTCGGTGTCGAGGAGCACGTAATGGACGCCCGCGTCGTCGAACGAGTAGGTCAGCTTGCTCTGATCGTCGGCGAGCGCGTCGGCGTTGGCGCCGGCCGGCGTCGGCCCGTTGCCCGCGTGGTCGCCGAAGCCATGGCCGGCGAGGAAGCCAGTCCACACCGCGTCGGCGCCGGGATTCGAGAGCTCGACCTTGGTGCCATTGACCTTCTGCTTGGCCAGCATCTCGTGGTTGCCGACGAGCGGCGTGACTGGCACCTTGGCGGCGATCCCCGAAGGATCCGCGGCGTAGAGCGCGCCCCAGGCGGTGAGCTGCCCGCCGAGCACGGTGAGATCGGGATCGAGCCCGAGCACCAGATCGCCCGCGAAGAAGAAGTGCTTTGGCACCGCGGCGAGCCCGGTGACGTCCGAGAACGTGCGGGTGAGCTGCGCCAGGTTGGCCGAGCTGGGATTGGTGGCAGCGTCCCAGTCCCCCTTGCTGAGGCGGTTGCAGCCGACGTACACGAACGAGGTCGCGAGCGCATCGCCGCCCCCGGTCGAGGCGCCGGACGACGTGGCGCCCGTCGTTGACGACGTGGCCCCGGTGGTCGACGCCGTCGACGCGGAGCCGCCCGCGCTGCTGGTCGTGGTCGCGGTCGTGGTCGTGGCTGCGGCGCCGCCGCCGCCGCCGCTGCCCGTCGTCGAGGCGCCGCCGCAGGCGGCGAGCGAGGCGGAGGCGATCACGATCGATGAGAGCGCGCAAAAGCTTGTTTTCATGGGGTTCCTCGCGTGACGCGGTCGAAGACGGCGAGGCGCATCGCCTCGCTCAGGGTGGCGACCGTACGCCCGGTGTGCGCGTCGCGGCGAGGAGAGTCGGTGACAGGCGCCGGCGCCCGCCGCCAGGCAGCGCCCGCGAGGGCCGACGCCTGCGCGACGCGGCCGAGCCGCTGAACCTCGTAGTCGACGGCCTGCACCGCCTCTTCGATCGTCGAGTAGCGCTCCACCAGCTTTCCATCCATCGCGACGTGCCACTTCTTGCCGCGGGCCCCGGCGCGCGCCACCACCACCTCGACGAGGCGGCCAGGCTTCTTCTCGAAGTGGAGGAGCAGGCCATGACGCCCGAGCGAGGCCCAGGCGTTGCGCGAGATCGCCCGCACGCCGGCGTCGATCCGCAGCGTCAGCGGATCGAACTTCGCCGCGCGGTCCTGGATCTCGCTCAGGGTGATCGCCCCGGCCTCGACCTCGAAGCCCGGGTGATCGAAGGCGAGCTGCTGCCAGGCGCGCGCGGCCTCGGAGGCGTCGCGCCCCTCGAGATCGAGGTCTTTCGGCATGCCGAAGAGCGAGGGCAAGGTGCAGAGATCGAGGTCCGACAGATCGACGAAATCGAGGATCAGGCAGTCTTTCTTGTCCGCGAACAGGCGAGTCCCGCGGCCCACGCACTGGGCATAGAGCCCCTCGGAGCGGGTCGGGCGCGCCATCGCGATGCAGCTCACCCCCGGATCGTCGAAGCCTTCGGTCAAGACACCCACGTTGGTGAGGGCCTGGGTGCGGCCCTCGCGAAAGTCGGCGAGGGCCTTTGCGCGCGCCTCGGCTGGCATGGCGCCGTAGACGATCCCGGCCGCGACGCCGAGGGAGTTGAGGGCCTTGCAGAGGTTCCGAGCATGGTTGACGGTGACGCAGAAGGCGATGGTCCGGCGGTCGCGCGCCAGCTCTTGAATCGAGCGGGCGACGAGGGCGTTGCGCTCCTCGATGTCGACGGCCTCCGAGAGCTCTTCGTCCCGGAAATCGAGGCCTTCGCGCGCGAGGCTGGTGAGATCGGCGGAGGTCGCGATGCGGAAGCCCCGGAGCTTGACGAGGTAGCCCTGATCGATGAGATCCGGGAGCGTCCGGGTGTAGACGATGCGGTCGAAGACGGCGTCGAGGCCCTTGCCGTCGCCGCGCGCCGTGGTCGCCGTGAAGCCGAGCAGCGTGCCAGTCCACGAGGGATCGAAGGCGCCGAGCCGGCGGAGGACGCGGAGGTTGTCCTCGGCGGCGGCATGGTGGCACTCATCGTAAATGACGAGCCCGATCTCGCGCCCGAGGAGGACCTGCTCCAGGCGCTCGGCGTGGAGCGAGCGAATCGAGCAGACGATGACCTTGGCGCCCGCCGGAGCCCGCTTGGCGCCCTGCTCGATCGCCACGACGGCCGAGCCCTCGATGGCGCGCTCGATCTTCTCGCGGGCCTGGGAGAGCAGCTCTTCCCGGTGCGCCAGGACGAGGACACTCTTCTTCGCGAGGCGGGCGAGCTGCGAGAAGATCACCGTCTTGCCGGCGCCGGTCGGCAAGCAGACGAGGAGCCGCCGCGAGCCCTCTTTGCGCGCGGCGATGACGGCCGCGATGGCGTCGCGCTGGTAGGGGCGGAGGGCGAGGGGCGCGGGCGGCACGGCGATCAACGTCTCAGTTGCCGAGCCGGACGAAGAAGCCGCCGGAGGGCGAGGGTGCACGCCGCGGTGAGATCACCCGGCCGAGCCGCCGGATCAGGCGAAATCGACCGGCGATGACGGTATTTTCGGTGAGCTTCACCAGTGCCTCGGGCGCCAGGTCGTCCATGGTACGGCGCCCGGGCCGCCTCGTGCCAGTAGCTTGACGCTCCGATCCGCGGATGAGGTCAGTTGGCCGCCAGGCCGCTGCACATCACGAACGCGGGATCGCAGTTCATGGCGCGGCACGAGACACAGTCCGGGCTGCCCGAGTCGGAAGAGCACTGGAACACGCAGTTCTTGATCACGCAGCCGACGTTGTCGTCGAAGCACGTGACGCACGGGTCCGAGAAGCCGGTGCCCATCTTGATGCAGTTCTTGGTGGCGGGCTCGCCGCCGAACGACGAGCTCGCGCAGTCGCCGACGATCTTGGGCACGTCTTTCGAGGCCGAGATCGCCTTGTCGGCGTCGTTGGTGCAGGCGCCCATCATCGCCATGCCGGTGCTGGTCGAGCCCGACGCGCTGCTGGTCGCGCCGCTCGTGGTCGTGACGGCGCTGCCGCCGGTGCCGGCCGCGGCCGTGCTGCTGGAGCCGCCGGTGCCCGCGGCCGAGGTGGTGCCGGCGGCGCCGCCGGCGCCGGTAGACGTGGTGCCCGACGTGGGATCGGAGCTGCAGGCGACGAGGAGGGCGGCGGGGGCGGCGAGGACGAGGAGCGTGGCGCGCGACATGGAGGATGGACCTTCGCTGGAGTGTGCTCGCGGAGAGCGCGAGGCGCGCGAGGGTGCAGGAACCGACTCGAATGGTCCATTCACCTGTTGAATTCCGGCTCGATAACAGGCGTCAGCGGATGATTCCGCCGTCACGCAAACGGGCCACGATAGCCTCGATCGACTCCCCTGCTTCGCCCGCGCCACACTGCACTTCGAATACCCGCGCTGCTCCCGCGTCGACGGGCGGTCGGGTGGGATCGTCTCCGCCGTCGCCGAGGACGAGGCTGATGAGACCGAGCTCGGTGAAGCCGCGGAGCGCGCCGAGGTCGCGCGGATCGAGCAGGTGCGCCGTGTATCCATCGTCCCAGAGGCGGCGCTCGACGCCGTGGGCGAGCGCCTCGCGGAGGGCCGGATCGCCGCCGACGAAGAACAGCGCCGCCGGCCGCTGGCCGAGGCGCGCCTGGCGCTCGGCCACCGTGACGCGCCCCTCGCCGGTCGCGCCGATCGCCTCGGCCTCGTCCGTGCCCGGCCCGAGGATCATCCCCGCGCCCAGCGTGGCATTGGTGAGACGATCGATGAGGATGAAGGCGCCTGTGCCGTGGTTGTCGGCGTAGGCGTCGAATAGCAGCGCTCGGCTCGCCGTGAGCGTGACGCGCCCGATGTCGTTGAGGCCCAGCTTCATCGCCGGGTGCGGCTCCAGCGTGTTGACGTCGACGCGCTCGTGGATGGCGTGGACCTCGACCGAGGCGACCTTGGTGCCCTGCTTGATCAGGTACGCCGAGCGCGGCGTCATCGGGCGCTCGTTCATCCACACCATCATCGCTTCGATCGAGCGGCCGACGCGCGGCAAGGCCTCTTCGTGGACGAGGGTGTCGCCGCGGCTGACGTCGATCTCGTCGGCCAGGGTCAGCGTCACGGCCATGTCGGCGTGGGCCTCGGCGAGATCGCCGTCGAAGGTGACGATGCGTGAGACCGTGCTCGTCTTGCGCGACGGCAGGGCCATGATCCGGTCGCCGCAGCGGACGGTGCCCGAGGCGAGAGTGCCGCTGAAGCCGCGGAAATCGAGGTTGGGCCGGAGCACGTACTGCACCGGGAAGCGCAGAGGACCGGTGTTCCCGCCCCGGGTGAGGGGCACTGTCTCGAGGTGCTCCAGCAGCGGCGGACCCTCGTACCAGGGCATCGCGGCGCTCTTCGTCACCACGTTGTCGCCGCGGAGGGCGGAGAGAGGCAGGTAATGAACGTCCTTGAAGCCGAGCCTCACCGCGAGCTGGGCATAGGCGCCCTTGATCTCGTGGAACACGGCCTCTTCGTAGCCGCGGAGATCCATCTTGTTGATGGCGACGACGATGTGCTTTATCCCGAGGAGCGAGGCGATGAAGCTGTGGCGGCGCGTCTGCGGGAGCACGCCATAGCGCGCGTCGACGAGGATCACCGCGAGATCGGCCGTCGATGCGCCGGTCGCCATGTTGCGGGTGTACTGCTCGTGGCCGGGGGTGTCAGCGATGATGAACTTCCGCTTCGGCGTGGCGAAATAGCGGTAAGCGACGTCGATGGTGATCCCCTGCTCGCGCTCGGAGAGCAGGCCGTCGACGAGCAGGCTGTAGTCGATCTCGCCGTCGGCCGAGCTCTTCTTGGCCGAGTCCTTCCGGAGCGCGGCCATCTGGTCGTCGTAGACCATGTTCGAGTCGTGGAGGAGCCGGCCAATCAGCGTGCTCTTGCCGTCGTCGACGCTGCCGGCCGTCAGCAGGCGGAGGATCTCTTTCTGCTCGTGCGTGCGGAGATAACCCTCGATGTCGACGGCGATGAGATCCTGCTCCCGCATCAGAAGTAACCCTCGCGCTTCTTGGTTTCCATCGAGCCCTTCTCGTCGTGATCGATCATCCGACCCTGGCGCTCGGAGTGCTTCGTCAGCAGCATTTCCCGGATGATCTCCGGCAGGGTCGTCGCCGTCGACTCGATGGCTCCGGTGAGCGGGTAGTCGCCGAGGGTCCGGAAGCGGACCGTCATCTCGGCCGGCACCTCGCCCGGCTCGAGCCGCATCCGGGCGTCGTCGACCATGATCAGGGCGCCGTCGCGCTCCACGACAGGGCGCTTTGCCGCGAAGTAGAGGGGCACGATCGGGATGCTCTCGAGGTGGATGTACTGCCACACGTCGAGCTCGGTCCAGTTGGAGAGGGGGAAGACGCGGATGCTCTCGCCCTTGTTGATCTTGCCGTTGTAGAGGCTCCAGAGCTCGGGGCGCTGGTTCTTCGGATCCCACTGGCCGAGCTTGTCGCGGAACGAATAGACCCGCTCCTTGGCGCGGCTCTTCTCCTCGTCGCGGCGGGCGCCCCCGAAGGCGGCGTCGAACCCCCACTTCTCCAGGGCCTGGAGGAGGGCGTGGGTCTTCATCACCGTGGTGTGCTTCTGGCTCCCGTGGTCGAACGGGTTCATCCCCACGGCCTCGGGGGCGGTGTTGGTGTGCACCAGGAGATCGAAGCCGTGCTCCTTGCAGAAGGCGTCGCGGAAGGTGATCATCTCGCGGAATTTCCACGTGGTGTCGACGTGGAGGAGCGGGAAGGGCAGCTTGCCGGGGAAGAAGGCCTTCTGGGCGAGGCGGACCATCACCGCCGAGTCTTTCCCGACGGAGTAGAGCATCACCGGGTTGTCGAACTCGGCCACGACCTCGCGGAGGATGTGGATGCTCTCGGCTTCGAGCTGCTTGAGGTGGCTCAGGTGGTTCAAAGCGGGGGGAGGCACAAGGTCGGGCATGCGGGTCCGGGGACGGAGGGAGCCGACCGTACGTAGTCGCCCTCGCGCCTGCGGGCAAGCGCTGACGCTCGCGGGGCGTCGTGGTCGGCCCGCGCCGGGCCCGCCGAGCGTCGGGCTGGGCGCCGACGTCACGACAGCATGACGGCCGTCGAGCCGCCGCGCGAAACACTCTCACATCGGTGATTTCGCGCTGTCGCCGTCCTCGCCGCTCCCCGCGACGATCCCGCCGGGCGGGACCTACACGGTCAACGTCTCGTTCCTGCCCTCCGGACTCGGCCTCCGCGCCGCCACGGTGTCCGCCGTGGTGACGGGCATCCCCGGGAACCGCGACGACGCTGCTCACCGGCACGGGCCAGTGATCCAGCGGCGTTGATCCAGGGCGCGCCGCCGGTCTCGAAAGAGACCGTGCGGCGCGCTCCCTCTCTCGGCATCTCCTCGGCTCTCCTCGGGCCGAGTCGAGATGGGGAGTGTGCAACGACCGCGAGCGTGAGGCCGTGTCTGCGCCAGATCCGATCGAAGCCGGATCCGGCGCCGGGCCGGGGGCGAGGACGTCAGTCGTTCAGGTCAGGCTCTTCAGATCGATGACGAAGCGATACCGCACGTCGCCCTTGAGCATCCGGTCGTAGGCCTTGTCGATGTCCTGGATGGCGATGGTCTCGATGTCGGAGACGATGCCCTTTTCGGCGCAGAAATCGAGCATTTCCTGGGTCTCGGCGATGCCGCCGATCATCGATCCGGCGATGGAGCGGCGGCGGCCGATCAGCGGGGAGGCGGGGAGCTTCGCGGGCTGGTCGGGGAGCCCGACGATGATCATCACGCCGTCGGTCTTGAGGAGGCCGGCGTAGACCGCGAGATCGTGCGGCGCAGAGACGGTGTCGAGGATGAAGTCGAAGCGATTCTTCACCTTGTCGAGCGCGCCCTTCTCGGACGTGACGATGAAGTCGTGGGCGCCGAGGCGCGCGGCGTCGGCCTTCTTGGAGGGCGACGAGCTGAGCAGGGTGACCTCGGCGCCGAAGGCCGCAGCGAGCTTGACGGCCATGTGGCCGAGCCCGCCGAGCCCGAGCACGGCGACCTTGTGGCCTTTGCCGATACCCCAGTGGCGAATGGGGGAATACATGGTGATCCCCGCGCAGAGGAGCGGCGCCACCGCGTCGAGCGGCTGCCCCTTGGCGATGCGGAGAGCGAAGGACTCGTCGACGACGATCTGGCTGGAATAGCCGCCCTGCGTCGCGGTGCCGTCCCGATCACGGCTGTTGTAGGTGAAGACGGTGCCGACCTCGCAGTACTGCTCCAGGCCCTTCTTGCAGCCAGCGCCTGACCCATCCCCTCAAATCAGCCCGAAGATTTCGCGGAAAGCGGCATGTTCGGACAGCAGTCGCCCGAATTCGGTCATGAGATGTACGAGCTTTTCCTCGCGCATCATCGGGATCGCGCGATACCAGCAGCAGCCTTGG
>JANYGI010000024.1 GCA_025362495.1 Byssovorax sp.
CCAAACCCGTTGCTCCAGGCCACCTTCCCGTCGCCGTCCAGCTTCACCACGAACAGCCCGGCAGGCACCGTCGTCATCTGCGGATCCCCGGGCTGGAACGCCGTCGCGCTGAACCCGGCGACGATCACGCTCCCCGTCGAATCGACGGTGACGGCTTGCCCAGCCTGCGTGCCCACGTCGCCGAACGCCTTACCCCAGAGCAGCTTTCCGCTCGGGTCCAGCTTCAGCACAAAGGCATCCGTCGATCCCTTCGAGCCGACCTTCACCCCGCTCAGCGCGATCTCCCCGGCGAACGTCCCGACGACGAAGATATTGCCACTGGCATCCACGGCCAGCGCGGTGGCCTGCTGATCCGCCCCATCGCCGAACAGCTCCGCCCACTGCACGCAATCGTGCCCATCGCAGTTCTCATCCTCCGGCGCCGCGCAGCTCTCCGCCTTCGGCTTCACCTCGCCGACGCACGCATCGTAGCCGGAGCCATCCATTCGACAGGTCTGCTTCCCCGCCTGGCAGATCCCGACTCCCTTGGTCCCATCCGGCCCCGAATAGCAGCCGATCTTGCTCCCGGGAGCGCAGCTCGACGCGCCGCCCGTGCCCGTGCCGCTGGTGCCACCGCCGGCGCCGCCGATCCCCCCGTCCGCGGGATAGGGCACGACGTCCTTGACGCCGGCGATCAATTGACATCCTCCGGCCAGGATCACACACGCTGTCACCGTTGCACCGACGATCGTCGCTCTGCTGCGCATCACCACACCCCCTGCACGAAAATCCCGCCCGAGCCCGCCCCGATCAGCGGGACCACCTTGAACCGTGCGCTCTGCACTTTTGCCGACGGCGCCGTCAAGAAGAGCACCACTCCGCCAATCACCGCGGCGCCGCCGACGGCCATCGCCACGTTCGACACGTTCGCTGTCGTCTTCGCGTCCCCGTAGAGCTTCACGCCGTCGGGATCGCACTGCGGCGGCGTCACCTCGGTCGAACAGTGATCCTTCGCGGAGCCGGTCTTCGACAGCGTCATCGCGCCGAACACCGATCCCACCACGATCCCCGCCACGCCCGCGGCGCCGACGCCGATTGCAACCTTTCGCTGCGTGCTCCAGCCCGGCGCGGGCGTCGGGCCCGGCGTGGGCTCCACGGCGCTCGCGAGAGGCGTCGCGGCGGCGGTCGGCGCGGCCGCGACGGGCACCAGCGCGGGCACGCTCACCGTCGTCGTCCCCGGCCCCGGCGGCACCGTCACGGAGCCGCTCCAGGGCTCTTTGCCGGGGGCGCTCGCGGTGATCGCGTGGGCGCCCGGATCGACCGGCAGCGCCGCCCCGAGCACGCTGCGATCGATCACCACGCCGTCGCGTCGCACCTCGATCCCGATCCCGATCCCGATCCCGATCCCGATCTCGGGCGTGGCCGACGCGATCACCAGCTTCGAAAGCTTCGCCTCGAGATCGTGCGCGCGCTTTGCCGCCTCGTCGCCGCGCGTCCGGTCGCCGGCCTTGCGCGCCATCGCCTCCGCGTCGTTGAACGAGGCCCACGCGCTCGCCGTCTGCCCCGTGTACGTGAAGCAGAAGCCCAGCTTGAGCAGCGTCCCGATCGCGGGATCGAGCCTCTGGCTCGCGCCGAGCTTGGGGCAAGCCTCCGCGTATTTCGCGGCGCTCATCAGCTTCGTGGCGTCGTTGTAGAGCTGATCGGCCGACGCGCGATCCTCGGGCGTCGTCTCGGCGGCGGCGGGCACCGACAGCGAGAGCAGCGCGACGAGCAGCGAAGCGGGGACCAGCGCGCGTGACGGCGTCGAGTGCATGCGCGGCCGAGAGTAGCCCGTCGAGAGCGCTGCGAACAATTGCGGTCCCGCTTTGTTGACAGGTCCCGCGGTCCGGGGGACTTCGGATCGCGGAACGCGAGGGTGCCGCGCGGTCCTCCAGAATTCTGGAGCTGGAAAACACGGGCCGACAGGGCGCCGACGAAATGCGCCCGTCAGCGCGCGCTCATCGTCGTGGGCCGTCGTAGCCCGCCGGTCGCGACGTCTTGCTGGAAGGCGCGACGCCCGGCACGCGCGGAGCACTCGGCAGCGGCGCGGCCGACGGCGCGGGCGCCGCCGCAGCGCTCGGCGCCGCCGCGACGACCGCTGGCCCGCTCGCCGACGGCGCTCCAGGCGCTGCGTGATCGACGCTCGCGGGCAGGGGAGGGACGATGGCAGTCGCCTCCGCGCCGCGCGATCGAAGGCCGAAATAGGCGGCGATCGGCGTCGCGATGGCCAGAGCCGCGGCGAGCGCGAAGAGGCCTGCGCGGCCGCGGCGAGGCGGCGTCACCGCCAGCGACGTCGAGCTCGCGCGCGTCTCGACGAGCGGCGGCGTCGAGGCCAGCGAGACCCGGCGCTCTTCGCGGTGATCGGACGGCGGCAGGCGATCGGTGGAGCGCTCCGGCGCGAGCGCCACGCCCTGGATCGCGGCGACGCGGTCGGCGTAGATGCGCGCGCGGGGCGAGGCGAACGGCGCGAGGGCCGCCGCGAGCGCGGCGACGGTCTGGAAGCGGCGCGTGCGATCCTTCTCGAGGCAGCCGAGGATCACCGCGCCGAGGGCCGCGGGGACGTCGGGCCGCAGCGACGCGAGCGCGCGCGGCTCGCCGAAGAACACCTTCGTGCAGAGCTCTGGCAGCGTCTCGGCGTGGAACGGCGTCGTCCCCGCGAGCAGCTCGAACAGGACGACGCCGAGCGCCCAGATGTCGCTCCGCGCATCGACCTCGCGGGCGGCCTGCATCTGCTCCGGCGACATGTAGAGCGGCGAGCCCAGCGCCTGCACCGTCCCCGTGAGCTGCAGCTCCGCGCCCGTGAGCTTCGACACGCCGAAATCGAGCACCTTCACGCACGGCGCGCCGCCGGTGTCCGTCGTCAGGAACAGGTTCGCGGGCTTGAGATCACGGTGAACGATGCCGCTCGCGTGGGCCTCGCCCATCGCCTCGCACACGTGGAGCACGTACTCCACCGCGTCCTCCACGGCGATGGTCGCGCCGTCCTCCAGCAGCGACGCGAGATCGCGGCCCTCGAGCAGCTCCATCACCAGGTACGGCGCGCCCGACTCGAGCACGCCCACGTCGAGCACCCGCGCCGCGTGCTGGCTGCGCAGCTTCACCGCCACGCGCGCCTCGCGGAGGAAGCGCTCGGTCTGCTCGGCCTTCGGCGCGCGACCGGCGAGCATGAACTTCAGCGCCACGAGCTGTCCGAGGCCGAGGTGCGTCGCCGCGACCACGACGCCCATGTTCCCCTGCCCGAGGATCCGCTCGACCCGGTACTTTCCGGCGAGGATCTCGCCTGTCTCGACCGGGCTCGCGCTCATGCCGCGCGCATGAGGTGCCCGCCGCCGCGCCGGGTCAAGCGGGCGCGGATCGCGACGGCGAAAGCCGCCAGAAACAGAGGCCCCGCGTCCTTCCGGAAGCGGGGCCTCGCTCTTCAATCAACCTCGAGGCGCAGCGCACACGAGGGTAGGGGCCGAAGCCCCCTCGTGGTCAGGGCTTCGCGGGGCTCGCGACGCCGCTGGCCGAGAAGCCGGCGCCGAGGCGGACCGAGTCCTTGCAGGCCATGTCGTTCGACTTGTCGCACCAGTCGCCCTGGAAGACGATCTTCATGTTCACGTCGCGCTTGCACTTCGAGACGGGCATCCCGCCGTCGCCGTACATCCCCGAGTTGCCGGAGAGGATAACGCAGAGCGACTGCGAGAGCTTGTCGACGATGACCGAGTCGGCCTCTTCGAGCGTGATGTAGCCGTCGAGCTTGCCGTCGGTGTCGGCCTTGCCGTCCGCGCCGATGAACAGGGGGTTCGTGTCGTCGGGGAGGCAGCCGCCGGCCGGATCGAGGCCCGCCGCGTTGAACTTGCCGACGCAGCCGTGGTCGGCCGAGACCTTGCCCGAGAGCTTGGCGTCGTGGAGCGGGAGGAGCACCACGTCCATGGCCTTCGTGTCGAGGTAGATGGGAACGATGACGCTCGCGCCCATGGTGACCGCGAACGAGCCGTCCTTGCCGATGGGCGCCGCGGCCGTGAACGGGGCGATCTTGAAGGGCGTACCGCCCTGCGTGACCGTCTCGTCGACGAAGCTGTAGCCCTTGGTCGGGTCCAGCGCCGGCTTGGCGCCGCCCGTCTTGAGCGTGCCCGCGGCGGTGTCGAACTGGAGCAGCCACGAGAACGTGCCGCCGCCGTTGAGGTTGCAGCTCGCGAGGTTCATCCCGACACCGCCGCCGACGACACTCTTGATGAGGCCCTTGGTGAGCACGAGGGGCGCCGTCAGCGTGAGGCTCGACATGCGGAGCGTGAAGTTCGTCGCCTTGCTGTTGTCGGCGAGCGAGATGCACTCCGACGCGGCGACCTGCGGGCACGAGGCCGCGGGCGAGCACGGCTCGCCGCCGCTCGTGGTGTTGCTGCCGGTGCTGGTGGACGCCGAGCCGCCACCGCTGGTGCTGGTGGTACCGGTCGCGGTGTCGCTACCGCAGCCCACGAGCGCGCCGGCCGCGCCGACCCCGCCCAGCGAGAGAACAAGAATCACGTTCGACAAGCGCATGTGCATTCCTCCTACGAGAAGACCCGCGAAACCGAGGGTATGAGAGGTTATTCGGGCCCACCCCGAGATTCAACCTGCGAGCATGTCAGCGCCGCGTTGACGGCCACGCTGACTCGTTGCGTTACATCGTCGCGGCGCCGAACTCGTAGAGAGAGCGGATCGAGGTGACCCGATCGGCGACGTCTTTCGGCGTGAGCGTCGCGACGCGCGCGGTCCCCACGGCCTCCACGCAGAACGACGCCGTCGCGGTGGCGTAGAGCATGGCGCGACGCAGCGCCATCGGCGACAGATCGGCCTGCCCCGCGAGGTAGCCGACGAAGCCGCCGGCGAACGAGTCGCCCGCGCCCGTCGGATCGACGACGTCTTCGAGAGGGAAGCCAGGGGCCGCGAACACGCCGTGATCGTCGAACAGCAGCGCGCCGTGCTCGCCGCGCTTGATGATCAGACGACGCGGCCCGCGCGTGAGGATCTCCCGCGCCGCGCGGCGGATGTTGTGGTGACCCGAGAGCTGACGGGCCTCCTCGTCGTTGATCACCAGCGTGTCGATCCGCTTCAGCATCTTGTCGACGAGCGCGGGCTCGCCTTCGATCCAGAAGTTCATCGTGTCGGCGATGACCAGGCGGGGCCTCGTCACTTGCTCGAGCACCTCGAGCTGCAACGCCGGGTGGATGTTGCCGAGGAGCACGATCGGCGTGTCGCGGTAGGCCGCGGGGATCTTCGGGGCGAACGACGCGAACACGTTGAGCTGCGTGTCGAGCGTCGTGCGGTGGACGAGATCGGCGTCGTAGCGGCCCGCCCAGCGGAAGGTGCGCCCCTCGGCGCGCTCGATCCCGGCGGTGTCGATGCCGCGAGCGCGGAGGGCCGTCAGCGTGCCGTCGGGGAAGTCGGTCCCGACCACGGCGACGACGCGGATCTCGGCGAAGGTGGACGCCGCGAAGGCGGAGTAGGTGGCCGAGCCGCCGATCACGTCTCTGGCGTTGATTGACGGGAGCTCGAGGTCGTCGAACGCCATCGAGCCGACGATGAGGATGGATTCTGCGCGGGTCACGGCGGCCTTCTAGCGGGGATCGCGCCGCGGCGAAAGGGACAACCTCGGATCGATTTGAATCGATCCTCGGGTGGCTAGCCGGGCAGGAGCCACGCGAGCTCGGCGCGCGCTTCGGCGGGGATGGCGTTCGGCGCCGTCATGATCGCGCCCGCGAGCGCGGTCCGCGCCGGGCTCTTCGACACGTCGGGGAGCGCGCGGGCGAGGGCGCGCGCGACGGCCTTGGCCTTCTCGACGTTGCCCTTGAGCGTGGCGACGACGGCCTCGACGCTGACGGCGGCTTCGGTCGCGTGCCAGCAGTCGTAGTCCGTGGAAAGCGCGAGCGTCGCGTACGGCAGCTCCGCCTCGCGGGCGAGCTTGGCCTCGGGCATGTTCGTCATGCCGATGACCGAGACGCCCCACGATCGGTAGACGTGGCTCTCGGCGCGTGTCGAGAACTGCGGGCCCTCGATGCAGACGTACGTGCCGCCGCGATGCACCTTCGAGCCGGTGGACTGCGCGGCCTCGAACACCGCCGCCGCCATGATCGGGCACACCGGATCGGCGAACGAGACGTGTGCCGCGACGCGCTCGCCGAAGTACGTCGACACGCGGCGCTTCGTCAGATCGATGAACTGATCGACGACGACGAGATCGCCGGGCGCGATCTCTTCCTTCATCGATCCGACGGCGCTGACGGAGAGCACGTGCGTCGCGCCGAGGAGCTTCAAGGCGCAGAGGTTCGCGCGGTAGTTGATCGCGCTCGGCGGGATGCGGTGACCGCGCCCGTGCCGCGGAAGGAAGAGCACGACCGTGTCGGTGCCCTTCATGCGGCCGCGGATCACCGCGTCGCTCGGCGCGCCGTACGGCGTCGAGACCCAGCGCTCCTCCACATTTTCGAGGGACTCGACGTCGTAGAGGCCGCTCCCGCCGATGATCGCCAGAACTCCGCTCATGGGTCAGCCCTTCACCTTTCCCTCGACCAGCATCTGCTCGCAGAGCGGAGCCAGGCGCGGCCTGCGGCAGCGCTCGGCGTACACCACGCCGCGGAGCTGCTCGTAGGCTCGGTTGATCTCGTCGTTGACGATCACGTAGTCGAAGATCCCGTACTGCTCGATCTCGCCCTTGGCGTTGTGGAGGCGGCGGCGCGTGGTCTGCTCGTCCTCCGTCCCGCGGCCGCGCAAGCGCCGCTCGAGCTCGGTCAGCGACGGCGGCAAGATGAACACGCCGACCGCGCCGGGGACCGCGGCCTTGATCTGCCGCGCGCCCTGGTAGTCGATGTCGAAGAGCACGCCGCGCGCCGTGGTGCGGGCGAGATCGATCTCCTTCAGGCTCGTGCCGTAGAGGTGATCGTGCACGCGCGCCCACTCGGCGAAGGCGCCGAGGCGGATCATCTCCTCGAACGTCGGCGTGTCGATGAAGTGGTACTCGCGCCCGTCGACCTCGGTCGGCCGGGGCTTCCGCGTGGTGTGCGACACCGAGAAGCGGAGGTCCGGGAACTCGTTCCGGAGCCGGTTGCAGAGCGTCGTCTTCCCGGCGCCCGAGGGCGAGGAGACGATGAGGAGGAGGAAATCGTCGGCGGAGGCGCCGCGACCGGTGTTTCCAGGCTCGAACGACATGCGGATTCGTCCCTTAATGGATCCGACGCGAGGGGCCCAGCGCCTTCGTGATCACGGCCGCGTGGCCGGTGAACGGCCGCTCGCTCACTCGACGTTCTGCACTTGCTCGCGCAGGCGCTCGAGCTCCACCTTCATCGTCACCACGTGCTGGGAGATCGCCGCGTCCTGGGCCTTCGCGCCGAGCGTGTTGGCCTCGCGCAGCATCTCCTGGAGCAGGAAATCGAGGCGCCGGCCCACGGGCTCGGCGGCGTCGCTCGCGACGAGCTCGGCGAACTGATCGAGGTGGCTGCCGAGGCGGGTGATCTCCTCGGTGATGTCGCCGCGCTCGGCGAGGAGCGCGACCTCGGTCTCGAGGCGCACCATGTCGACGGCGAGATCGCCGCCCGCGAGGAGCCTCTCGATCTTCACCGTCAGCCGGCGGCGGATGGCCTCGGGCGCCCCCTCGGCGCGCTGGGCAACATCGTTGACGAGGCCGCGGAGCAGCGTGGATCGCGCGTGCAGATCGGCGGCGAGCGCGGCGCCCTCGCGGCGACACATCGCCGACATCGACTCGATGGCCTGCTCGACCGCGGACCTCACCGCGTCGCGGAGCGCGTGCAGCTCGGTGGCGCTCGGCGGCGCGAAGAGATCGGGCACGACCGCGAGCAGCGAGAGCGGGATCTCGGCGCCGGGCGCGAGCTCGTCGCGGATCTCGGCGAGGGCGCGAAACGCGGCGCGGGCGCGCGCCTTGTCGACGACGAGCGGGCTCCCGATCGAGCCCTCGGTGTGGACGAGGAGCTCGACCCGGCCGCGACGCAGGCGCTCGCGCGCGATCTGTTCGGTGAAGAGGGTGAGGTCGCCGAGCTCGCGCGGGAGGCGAGCGCGGATGTCGAGGAAGCGCTGATTGACACCGCGGATCTCGGCGACGAGCCGGCCCTCCGCCACGACGACGGTGCCCACGCCGAAGCCCGTCATGCTGCGCACGTTCAGCCGGCGGCGCTCAGGCCGCCCCTCCGCTCCGGAGCGCGGGGATCTCCACGCCGACGCGCGCCGCTGTCATGTGGTGCGAGGCCTGCTCCGGCCCGTCTTGATGCAGCGTGCGCATGTACGCGAGCGTGGCGGGCAGCCCGTCTTCCCAGCGGACCCTGGGCTCGTAGCCGAGCAGCTCGTGGGCGCGGGTGATGTCGGCGAGCGAGTGGCGAATGTCGCCGGCGCGGGGCGCGACGTGATCGACCGCGATCTCGTGGCCCATGAGCCGACCGATCTCGCGGCAGAGATCGTTGAGCCCGATCCGGCGCCCGCCGGCGATGTTGACGATCTCGCCGCTGAGCTTCTTCGACGTGGTCGCGCCGAGCAGGTTGGCGCGCACCGTGTTGTCGATGTAGCAAAAGTCGCGCGTCTGCTCGCCGTCGCCGTAGATCTGGATCGCCTGACCGCGCAGCGCCGCGTCGAGGAAGCGCGGGATCGCCGCGGCGTACGCGCCGTCCGGCGTCTGGTTGGGGCCGAACACGTTGAAGTAGCGGAGGTTCAGCGTCTCCAGCTTGTAGAGGTCGGCGAAGACCTTGAGGTACTGCTCGCAGCCGAGCTTCGTCACCGCGTAGGGCGAGAGCGGCATCGGCGTCATGTCCTCGTGCTTCGGCAGCGCCGGCGTCTCGCCGTAGGCCGCCGACGAGGCCGCGAAGATCACCCGGCGAACGCCCTGGTGGCGAGCCACGTCGAGGACGGTGACCGTCCCGCCGAGGTTGACGGCGTCGGACTCGATCGGCGTCTCCACGCTGCGCGGGACGGAGCCGAGCGCGGCCTCGTGGAACACAACCTCGACGCCCTTGCTTGCGCGCGCGACCACCGCGGCGTCGCGGATGTCGCCCTCGATGCGCTCGATCAGCGACTGCTGCGGGATGCCGTCGAGGTGCTCCCAGCGCCCCGTGCAGAGGTTGTCGAGGACCCGCACGCGCTCGCCCGCGGCCGCGAGGGCGGCGACGAGGTTGCTCCCAATGAAGCCGGCACCGCCGGTGACCAGATAACGGGGCGTGGACATGCTCTCCTCAGATCTCCGGTGCGCCCGGGAGCCGCTCGGACGCTGGTGGTGATGAGGCCACCAGGAGTCCGCGCGAGGGGCGCTCTACCCCGCTGCTACTTCTTCTTGAAGAGGCTGTCGAGCTTGGACCGTGCCCCCGCGATGCGAGCGCTCTGGTCCTCCGGGACGCCGTTCTTGAGGGTGAAGAACGTGCAGAAGTTCGCCTTCTCCCGGTCGGGTATGTACTCGGCGATATGCTCTTTGCACTGGTTGTGAGCGGACGGATCCCAGTGCTCGCAGTTCTTGCAGCACTGCAGATCCACCCCGCAGTGCGGGCACGTGTCGGCGCGCTGGAGCTTCACCTCGAAGACCAGCTCGTTCTTGCACTTGTGGCAGAAGTGCCGCTTCTGCTCGACCCTGGGCATCCAGCTCATCGGAGGCTCCTGATCAAACAAGGCCCTTGCGGCGCTGGATGTCGCCCATCAAGCGCTTGTACTCGATCTCCCACGTGCGAGTGCCCTCCTGCACGTGCTTGAGCTGGCCGCGGACCTCGGCCTCGATCTCGGTGTCGACGTCGAGGTGCTTCTTCAAGATCGGGCGGATCCGCCGGCGGATTTCGTGATCTTCCGCGAACACTTCGTCGACGTTGTTCGAATGCATCAGCATCTCGATCGTCTGGTCGAGCAGGTGATCCATCAGATCGTCGCCGATCTTGATCCCCTTCTGATCGGCGGTCAGCTTCTTCAGCCGCGTGAACTCCGACTGCGGCAGGCCTCGACTCTGGAGGAGATCCTTCGCCTTGTCGTTCACCTCGCGCTCGATCGCGAGGTAGTTGTTGAACACGGCCTCGAGGTCGTGCGCGGTCTCTTTCCGCGACTCGCACTCGATCTCTTTGTGCTCGATCAGTGCCTTGACGATCTCGTCGCTGAGAGGGGCGATCTTGCCGCTGTAGAGGCGCATCCGGGCGATCCTAGCGTGGGGGTTCTGGCCTCTTCCCCGAGCTTGGGGCCGGCGCTCAGCGCGAAAGGTACGAGCCGCGTGTTCCCGCTGTCAACGCGACGGATGGGTTTTGTGGGATCCAACCGACGCCCGAGGCGATCCGCCCTGGCTCATTTGCCGCGTCGTGCCGGTTTCGGAGGCTCGCGCAGGCTGCGCGTCCCGAGCTTCAGGCGGCGGATCACGGCCTTTTTTTGCCGCTCTTTGTACTTGGCGTGGCTGGCATCGCCGAGCTCGTTCGCGGCCTCGGTCTCGCGATCGATGAGCTGGAATTCGCAGAGCACGAAGATGATCGGGCCGAGCGCCCAGGCGGCTGGGGGCGCAAGCTCCATGATCTCGGCCGGCAGGCGCACCGGCAGGTCGACGACGAAGTGGATCACGCGGTAGCTGTCGTCGCTGAAGCTGTTGTCGCTGAGCGTGAGCTCGTTGTCGATCCCGGTCTGGAAGTCCTTGATCATCGCTCGGAGGTGCGGCTGGCTCTCGCAGAAGCTCCGGAAGTGGAAGATGGTGTTGATGCTCTCGCCGGGCACCACGTAGTTGAACGGCAAGAGCCGCTCCGACAGGTAGAGCAGCACCGGGAGGATGTCGTCGGTGCTGCGCGTGACGATGCGAAAGCGGAGCTTGTCGTAGATCGCCGCCGCCGTGGTGTCGGCCTTCGAGAGCAGCTTCGTGTAGAGCGAATCCTTGTTCTTCCGACCGCCGACGAACTCGGTGATGGGGAAGCCGGCCGCCAGCATCCCGCCGATGACCCGGTAGATCTTCTCCTCGACCAGGTGGAACACGTCCTGATCGGCCATCGGGATCGAGAAGAGCAGCTCGCGTCCATCGAGGTGATGGATGATGTGCATCGCCTTGAGGATGGTGCAGGCGCAGAGCTGGCGGTGCCCCTTGCCTGACGCGAGCATCAGCATCTCCTCGACGGAGGCGCGCGCGACGGGGCTCGGGATCGGGAACTCGAAGTGCCGCCGCAGGTAGGCGATCGCCTCGTTCTTGATGCTCTCGAGCCGCGCGCGATCGGCGGGCTCGTCGGGCCGGAACTCCTGCGTCTCGAGGAAGGCGCGCGCCTCGGCGATGTCTTCGAGGTGGAGCCGATGCCAGTCGATGACCGAGTCGCCGCGGAGCATGAGCCGCACGGACTCGAGCTCCATCAGAGTGAACTCGTCGATCCGCTTGAGCCGTCCGGCGGACGCGTCTTGAGTCATGAGCCGGAGCGTATCAATGTGCGAGGCCCGTGAGCCGATTCAGGTCGCTCGAGCGTCCGGTTCTAGAAGGATAGCCAGCGAGCAGTGCGGGCGGGACGCGTGCGCGATCAGGAGATCGTCGGCGGCTGCGTCGGTGCGGCCTGTTGCGCGCCCGGGGCAGGGGCCTTCCCGAGCGACAGCGTTCCGAGAAAGATACCGAGCGTCAGCGCGACGACCGCAGCGTGGCCGAGATAGGCGCCGCTGGCGCCCATTGCGGCGAAGGGGGCGAGCGCGGCCAGGTACCAAGGGGTGATCTTCATCGGTCCTCCAACTTCGCTAGGTGCAGCGGCAGGCTGCCTCGCCGCGGCGCCGTCCGGTCGTCCACTCGTTTGGACCACATGAACCGGCGTTGCGGTAAGACCATGTAGGATAAGATGACACACCCCATGCGGACGGGCCAAGAAGTAGCGGGCTCGGGGGGAACGCATCAAGGGAATTCGTTTCCACCTTCCGTGCCGCCCGGGGGTCAAAACCGACTCATTTGGCCAAATTGGTGATTGGTTTCATGCTGTTGGATCATGATCCATGCACCAATTTCTAAGTCGGACAATGTGGCCCCTGTGCCGCAGGCGCCGCCTGAGGGACACGGCGCAAGTCCGCGATGTGTCCGGGCTCATGGCCGACGACGTTCGCCGGGCCGCGTCGTGGGCACCACCGCGCCGGAATCGTGCGTCGAGCGAGACGCGACCGGCAGGAGTTGCGCCCGCGGCATCGACCGTCGAGGCCGTCGAGCGAGGCGTCAGCGCAGCGGGACGGTGACGTGGTCGGAGTCGGCGAGCTCGATCACGCGATGGAGCTCGTCGCGGCCTTCCGTGCGGGCCACGACCACATCGACGGCGTAGCGACCGTTCGGCAGGTGAACGGACGTCGTCAGCGAGCGCGGCGCCTGGCCAGGCTGAAAGCGCCACGAGCCGCCCTGCACCGGCTCGCCGTCGCCGTCGTCGCGGCTCCAGGTCAAGTCGATCGCGGTGACTGTGGGCGCGTCCTCGACGCGGAACTCGATCTGCCGATCGCGAGGGATCCGCGGAAGAATCACGACTGCGGCGCCGATCGCGACGACGAGGAACAGGATCCGCGTGATCGGGCTCCGCTTGAGCGGCGCGGCCGTGGGCGCGGAGGGCGGTCCGTCGGGCGGGCCGGGATCGATCACGTCCCGCCAGGCTTGGGCTCGTCGCCCGCTCGCTCGGCTTCCATGCGGCCCGTGAGCTTTTCCCAGAGGTGCCAGCCGCCGACGAAGGCCGAGTAGCTGACGATCACCGCGACCGCATAGAGGTCGTAGATCATGATCCGGCCGACGACGTAGTTGGCCTGGTCAGCGTGCATGACCCGCGTCGCGATCCAGGCGATGAAGCTGAGAAAAAGGATCGCCGTGACGACCGCGAACGTGCCGAAGAACCACTTCATGATCGGGCGGGAAGGTGGCGGCGCGACGGGGAAAAGTCAATCACTCGCGCGGTCACGGGCGCGCCGCGACCGATCGAGCCCGAGCCGAGCAAATCACGGGTGCTTGAGGCCGCGGATGCGAACGACGAGGCCCTGGATGACCTGAGGCGGCAAGTCGAACGCGGGCATCTTGTTGCGACCTTTGCGGATCGTCTCGGCGATCTCGGCGTCGGTCACGCGATCTTGCCACTCGACGCGGCCGAGATCGGCGGCGCGCAGCATCGGTCCCTGGGGGCCATCGCCGCGGCCACGGGCGCCGTGGCAGGTGACGCAGCTCTTCTCCCAGGCGAGCTGGACGAGATCGATCTCGGCGCCGGGGCGAGCGCTCGTGCCCGCGCGGGGGTTCGCGGTGCCAGGCGTCGACACGGCCTGATCGTGATCACCCGGCGACCACTCGCGGACGTCGTTCGGCGCGGGATCGCACGCGACCATCGCCAGCGAGGCGACGGCCAGCAGGCCTACGGAGAAGCAGAGATTCGTGGGGAGCTTCATGTGACGCCGCCCTCCGATAGCACGAAGGGCGGTGGATTGGTGCAACGACGGGCCCCGGCGATCGACGTCGGGACCCTCCGTGCACCGGGCGCAGTCACGGGCCAGCGAGCGAGCCTCGAGCGATCCGCCCAGCGCCTCGATGAATCGAGCGCGCCGACCTCGGGATCGCCAGGGGTTCTCTCACTTGCAAGCGTCGCCGGCGACGTGACCGCCGCCGTCGACGGGCATGCCGCCGATCGGGCGACCGTCGAGCGCGGCGTTGACGAAGGCGACGCGGCGGTTCTGCGTCTTCTCGTCGGCCGTCTGCTTGTCGGGGGTGCCGGCGATCGGCTTCATCTGGCCGAAGCCGACGGGGAGGAGGCGGTCACACTTCTCGCCGGCCGCGGTCAGCCAGTGAGCGACGGCCATGGCGCGCTTCTCGGAGAGCGTCTGGTTCGCGTCCTTGGTGCCGTCGTTGTCGGTGTGCCCCTCGATGCGGATGAGGGTGACCTTCGGCTTCGCGTCGAGGTAGTCCTTGACGACTTGGAGGACTTCCTCGCTCTCCGGCTTCAGCACGTCGCTGCCGGTCACGAAGACGACCGCGCCCGGGAGCTTGAGGGCGCCGTTCTCCATCTGGAAGTTGGTGGTCTTCACGCGCTTCGGGGCCGCGGGGGCCGGAGCGGGGGCCGGCGCGGGGGGCGGCGGCGCCGGGGGCGGCGTGTTGGTACCAATCTGGGCCGAAGCGGTACAGCCCGTGGCCACGATGACCGTGCCGAGCATCATGACGGCGCACATAACGGGAGCGACGATTTTACGCATAAAGAGTGATCTCCTCTGAGGAAGCACGAGCCTCACAGCCCGCTTTACCAGGCTTCGGCCCGACACCTTCGACGGGGGGCTCGCCAGATTCTTCAACCAACGACGGCCACGTCTGTAATCAAATCAAGGCCGGAACGAAACATAAAGCGGAAGGGATGAGTTCCGCGCCCGCCTTCATGACGCCCGGAGGTGCCGTGACGGCTCACGGCACCAAACAAAGGAAGCGGTTCCGGTCGCCGGGGAGGCGAACGCTGATCGCGGCGGAGGCGCTGGGGGCGACGCTCCGCCTCGATTCGTGATCAATCAGGGGCCGGTGCCGCTGCTGCTGCTGCTGCTGCTGCTCGTGCCGGCGCACGGATCGTCCTTCGGGGGAGCGGGCATGCCGACGGCGCCGAGCTGGACGATGCCGGCATCGAAGCCGAGGCCGATCGAAATGCCGTCGCACTCCGCGTCCTTGTTCTGCGAGCCGTCCTTCAGGATGTCGGACGCCTGCTCGATCTGCGAGACGATGCTGTCGATCGTCGGGCCCTTGCAGAGGCTCTGATCGAAGCCGCCGGCGACCTTCTTGAGCTCGGCCGTCAGCACGTCGGTCGGGAGGACGCCGGCGATGGTGCCCTTCTTCGCCGACTTGTGATCGGCGCTGAGCTCCATCGTGATGACGGCGCTGGCGATCGGGAGCGAGAGCGTGAAGCCCGAGACCGACAGGTTGAGCATGACGTCGCCCTTGCTGCCCGAGACCCAGGTGTTGTTGACGACGTAGGCGCTCGGGAACTGGACCTTGGCGCTGGTGATGTCGGTCGGATCGTTCAGCAGCTCGGGGATGACCGGCCACTTCACGCTGCCGTCGTACTTCGGCATCGCGCCGAGATCGCCGCCGCCGTAGAGCTTGGTGACGATGCCCTTGTAGTTCGCCCCGGCGCCGAGCTTGTCCATGCTCAGCATGATCGTGAACTTGCCCTGGCTGAGGCCCGCGTTGACCTTGGCCGACGCGTCCGACGAGATGCCGAGGATGATCGTCAGGATGTTCTTGCCGAAGGAGTTATCGATGCCCTTGTCGCCGTCGGGGTAGACGTTCTTCGGCGGAGCGTTGTTGCGGGGCTTGCAGAGGTCCGTCGAGGTCGCCGTCGAGGCGAGGCCGTCGATGTCGTAGCCGTACTGCTTCCAGCCGTTGACCTTGTTCGCGGTGCCGTCGCGGTTCGTGTCGCCCAGGTAGAGCTTGCTGATCGCGAGCACGGTCGAGCCGGTCCCGTCAGGGGCGGGGGCCGTGTCCGCAGGCGCGGGGGGATGCGACAGATCCACAGGCGCGCCGCCGCCGGAGCCCGTGCCGGTCGAGGTGGTGGCGGTGGTTTCGGTGCTGCCGCAGGCGACAGCCATGAACGAGAGAGCGAGCGATCCGGCGGCGACACCGGCGAGCGCGAGCAAAGAAGACGAACGACGCATTGGCCCAAACCTCACTTTTCCGAGGAAGCACGATGCACGGGATGCCCAGCACGAGAAAGCAGGTGGGCGCGTGCTCGTCTTTCGCGCGCATGCTACCGCGGCTGCCACGAAATCGGCAAGGTCGTCGCGCACCGATTTGATCATCGCAGAGCGTCCGATTCCGCGATTTGCGCACGACGCAATGCGCTGCGAACGCGCCTCTGCCAGGATCGCGTCGCTTTACGTCGGCCGCGTCCCCCCATATGGAGGGCCGTCGTCGGCGCCGACGATCGAGGGCACCCGTGGCAGCAGAGTTCGTCCATCTCCACGTCCACTCGCAGTACTCGATGCTCGACGGCGCGCTCCGGATCAAGGACGCCGTGGCGCGGGCCAAGAACCAGGGCATGCGCGCGCTCGCGCTCACCGATCATGGCAACATGTTCGGCGCGATCCAGCACTACAAAGCCTGCAAAGAGCAGGGCGTGCAGGCCATCCTCGGGTGCGAGATCAACGTCGTCCGCAAGCGGCCCGAGGGCTCGCCGGGCAAGCCGGGCGAGGATCCCGTCGATCACCTCGTGCTCCTCGCGGCGTCGGAGCAGGGCTACAAGAACCTGGTCCGCATCGTCTCGCGAGGGCACGTCGATCCCGCGAGCGCCGTCGCGCCGAGCGTCAACCTCGACGTCGTCGAGGCCAACAAAGAAGGCCTGATCGGCCTCACCGGCTGCATGGGCGGCGTGGTCGCGCAGAAGATCCTCGAGCTCGGCGAGAGCGCCGGGCGCGCCCAGCTCGAGCGGCTGCGCGAGTGCTTCGAGCCAGGGAGCCTCTACGTCGAGCTCCAGGATCACGGCCTCCCCGAGCAGCAGGTGCTCAACGGGATCCTCGACGCCGCGGCGCGCGACATGGGCCTGCCGATCGTGGCCACCAACGACGCGCACTTCGCCGGTCGCGAGGACGGCGAGGGGCAGCTCTACCTCTCGTGCATCGCCGCCAACCGCTCCTTCGCCGACGCGCTCGAGGCTCACCACGGAAGCTTCGAGATGTTCATGAAATCGCCGGAGGAGATGGGGCACCTCTTCCGCGATCGGCCCGACGCGCTCCGGTCCTCGCTGGAGATCGCCGAGCGCTGCTCGGCCATGAAGCTGAAGCTCGGCGTGCCGATGCTGCCGACGTTCAAGATCCCCACCGGCTACGACGCGGCCTCGTACTTCCGCCACATCGCGCGGGAAGGCCTCGAGCGGCGCTTCGTCGAGCTCGGCCCGCGCCGCGGCAAGCTCGACGAGTCGGCGTACAAAGCCCGCCTCGAGACCGAGCTCGACGTCATCGTCCAGATGGACTTCCCCGGGTACTTCCTGATCGTCTGGGATTTCATCCGCTACGCGAAGGAGAACAGCATCCCCGTCGGGCCGGGCCGCGGCTCGGGCGCCGGCTCGATCGTCGCGTACGCGATGCGGATCACCGACCTCGATCCCATCCCGTACAACCTGCTCTTCGAGCGCTTCCTCAACCCGGAGCGCGTGAGCATGCCGGACTTCGACGTCGACTTCTGCATGGACCGGCGCGACGAGGTCATCGCCTACGTGAGCCGCACCTACGGCAAGACGTCGGTCGGGCAGATCGCCACGTTCCACGAGCTCAAGGCCCGGAGCGTGATCAAGGACGTCGGCCGGGCGATGGGCTTCCCGGCGATCGAGGCGCAGAAGATCGCCAGCCTGATCCCGCAGAAGAGCCCCGGGATCATGTACACGATCCCCGAGGCCTACGACATCGAGCCCAAGCTCAAGGCCCTCCGCGACAGCGATCCGACGGTGGCCGAGCTGCTCAAGCAGGCGCAGCAGATCGAGGGCCTGACGCGGCACGCCGGAATGCACGCCGCCGGCGTGGTGATAAGCGAAGGCCCGCTCTGGGATCATGTCCCCTGTTTCATGAACGGGGAGATGATCGTCACCCAGTATTACAAGGACGACGTCGAGCAGGCGGGGCTGGTCAAGTTCGACTTCCTCGGCCTGAAGACCCTCACCGTGATCGACATCGCGGTGCGCCTGATCAACCAGCGGCCGGACCTCCAGGGCAAGCCGACGTTCGACGCCACGGCGGTCCCGCTCGACGACATGGTGACGTACGCGCTGCTCCAGTCCGGCGACACGACGGGCGTGTTCCAGCTCGAGTCGAGCGGGATGCAGCAGCTCTTCAAGGACCTCAAGCCCGACGCCTTCGAGGACATCGTCGCCGCCGTGGCGCTCTACCGACCGGGCCCGCTCGGCACCGGCATGGTGAAGGATTTCGTCGACTGCAAGCACAAGCGCAAGCCGATCGAGAAGATGCACGACCTCGTCGACGAGCTCCTGGCGCCCACCTACGGCGTCATCGTCTACCAGGAGCAGGTCATGCAGATCGCGCAGCGCCTCGCGGGCTACTCGCTCGGCGGCGCCGATCTCCTCCGCCGCGCGATGGGGAAGAAGAAGGCCGAGGAGATGGCCAAGCAGAAGGCGACGTTCGTCGACGGCTCGGTCAAGAACGGCGTGAAGACGGAGGACGCCGAGCGGATCTTCGCGCTGCTCGAGTTCTTCGCCGGCTACGGGTTCAACAAGAGCCACTCGGCCGCGTACGCGCTCCTGACCTATCAAACAGCCTATTTGAAGGCGCACTACCCGGTCGAGTTCCTCTGCGCGCTGATGACGGCGGACCGCGACAAGATCGAGAAGGTGGTGCGGATCATCGCCGAGGGGCGGGCCTGGGGCGTGGAGATCCTCCCGCCGGCGATCAACGAGTCGCGGACCGATTTCACCGTCGTGTACAGCACGCCGCGCGCCGCCGCCGTGAAGGGCAAGACCCGCAAGGCCCTCCGCGTGAAGGACGCGCTCGACCCCAAGATCCGCTTCGGAATGGGCGCGATCCGCGGCGTCGGCGAGATGGCGCTGGAGTCGATCCTCGAGGTCCGCGGCTCGGGCGGGCCGTTCGCGGATCTCTTCGACTTCGCCCAGCGCGTCGACGCGCGCCGCGTGAACAAGGGCGTGTTCGAGGCGCTCGTGCAGTGCGGCGCCTTCGACGACTCGCTCAAGGCGCAGGGGATCACCCGCGCGCGGGCCTACGCGGCGATCGATCAGGCCCTCGAGCGATCGCGCAGCGCCAGCAAGGATCGCGAGCGTGGGCAGTCGTCGCTCTTCGGCCTCTTCAGCAAGGCCGAGCCCGAGAAGCCGCGCCTCGAAGGCTATCCGGCGTGCGAGCCGTGGGATCTGCGCGAGACGCTGGTGCGCGAGAAGCAGTCGCTCGGCTTCTATGTCTCGGGTCACCCGCTCGATCGTTACGGCCTGGATCTGAGCCGGCTCGGCGTCGTCCCGGCGGGCTCGCTCGGCAGCCTCCCGCCGTGGACCAAGGTCCGCGTCGGTGGCATGGTCGAGGGCTACCGCGAGAAGATCTTCAAGGGTGGCGGCGGCAAGCTGGCCTTCTTCATCCTCGAGGACACCAACGGTCGGATCGAGGTCAAGGTCCGCCAGAACCAGATCGAGACCTACGCCCACGTGCTCACGAGCGGCGAGCCCGTGCTCATCTCCGGCAAGCTCAGCTTCCCGCAGCAGGAAGAGGGCGAGGAGACCGAAGGGCCGCGCGAGCCCACGCTGCTCCTCGACATGGCCGAGTCGCTCTCGGACGCGATCCGCCTCGAAACGAAGCACGTGGCGATTCACGTGAACGAGCGTCGCGCCGATCGCGATCACCTCGGGCGCCTCGCCAAGGTCCTCGCCGAGAGCCCCGGCGCTTGCCCGGTGCAGCTCTTCATCCGCTTCGACGACGGCAACGAGGCCGTGCTCGCGCTGCCGCGCTACCGCGTCGAGCCCAACGACGGGATGCTGGCGCGCCTCGAGAAGCTCTTCGGCGAGAAGGTGGCGGAGCTGCGCTGATTCCGGACTAACCGGTCTTCAGGGGCGCGCGGAGGAGCGCCTCGAGCTTCGGCTCCACGTCGAGCTTGTCGCCCTGGTGCTTCAGGAGCAGCCCCAGCGTGTCCTGCACCAGGGCCTTGTCGAGCGCGCTCTTGCCGAGGAGCAGCATCGCGCGGGCCCAGTCGATCGTCTCGCTGATCGCCGGCGCCTTGCGCAGATCCATCGCCCGCAGCGCGGCGACGAAGGCCACGATCTGCGCCGCGAGGGCCGCCTCGATCCCCGGGATCACCAGGCCGAGGATGGCGATCTCGCGCGACGGCGGCGGGTAGTCGAGGAAGGCGTGGAGGCAGCGCCGGCGCAGCGCCTCGGTCATCTCGCGCGTGCCGTTGGTCGTGAGGAACACCAGCGGCGGCTCGTCGGGATCGGCCTTGATCGTCCCGAGCTCGGGGATCGTCACCTGGAGCTCCGAGAGCACCTCGAGGAGGAAGGCCTCGAACTCGGGATCGGCGCGATCGACCTCGTCGATCAGCAGCACGACGGGCGTCGGGCTCTGCAGCGCGAAGAGGAGAGGGCGGGCGATCAGGAACTGCTTGCTGAAGAACGTGGCCTCGCTCTTCGCGACGATGCTCGCGGCCTCGGCGAGGCTCGCGGTGCCGGCCACCTCCTTGGCGATCGCCTCGCGGAGGAGCTGCGTGTAGAGCATCTGCTTGGCGTAATCCCACTCGTAGAGGGCCTTCGCTTCGTCGAGCCCCTCGTAGCATTGCAGGCGCACGAGCGGCCGGCCGAGGGCCTCGGCGGCGGCTCGCGCCAGATCGGTCTTGCCCACGCCGGCGGGGCCTTCGAGGAGCACGGGGCGCTTCATTCGCAGGCCGAGCCAGGCCGTGAGGGCCGTGGTCGGATCGGCGAGGTAGCGCGCCTTTCCGAGGAGGACCTCGAGCTCTTTCGCGGAGGCAAGGGGAGCGGGGCGGGCGAGCGCAGCGGCCATCGACGTCACGCGGCGACCTTACCATGCGTCGCCGATCTCGCCGCGTCGCCGACCGTGACCCACCGTCGCCCGATGTTGACGATGCGATCCTGCACGGCGTCAAAAGGAAGACATTCGCCATCGAATCAGCGGGATGGTTTCGTTCTGCGCGGATTGGGCTATAAGGCGGGGGAATGGACGACGACCGGCTCGAGCTCGTGCGCATCGACTCGACCGGTACGGCGCACCCAGTCGGCAAGACGGCGAGCCAGAGGATGCGCGCGCGCCAGGGGGCCTTCCGGCTCATGCCCGCGCCCGCGCACCTCGTGGTGATGCGCTACGTTGGCGAGGACGGGAAGCGCGACGCGGAAGACGGCCCGGTGTTTCGCCTCGCGGGCGAGCTCACCACGCCCGGCGCCATCTGCGACGTCGTCGCGCTGATCGGGCAGGCCGGCTGGAAGGGCGAGCTCGTCGTCCTGGCCGAGGGATCGAGCCGATCGCTCTTCTTCGAGCACAGCCACGTCATCGCCGGCCAGTCCACGGTCGAGGGCGAGCGCCTCGGGGAGATCCTCTATCGCTACGGCGCGCTCACGCCGGATCAGATCGTCGCGACGGCGAAGGCCGTGTCGCCCGAAGTCCGCTTCGGCGAGGCCGCGGTCAAGCTCGGCTTCATCACCCGCGAGCGCCTCTTCCAGCTCGTCGCGCGCCAGGTCGAAGAGATCGTCTTCGCGGTGCTCCTGGTCGGCGACGGGATGTTCTACTTCCTCGACACGTACGACGAGGCGCGCGTCACGACGCGGCAGAGCCTCCTCGTCAACGGCCTGCTGATGGAAGGTGTGCGGCGCATGGACGAGACGCGGTACTTCCGCGATCGCATCCCGTCCGATCAGCACGTGCCGGCGCGGGTCGCGGCGCGCGAGGCGCCCGCGGTCGAGTTCCTCAAGGTCTTCGAAGCCATCGACGGCACGCGCGCGGTGGCCGAGATCTGCCGCGTCGTCGGCCAGGGCGAGTTCGAGGTGACGCAGGTCCTCTTCCAGCTCGTGCAGTCCGGTCACGTGATCGTGCACGCGCCGCGGCCCACCGGCGCGGCGGCGATCGTCGCGCTGTTCAACCAGGCGATCGCCATGATCTTCGGCGAGGTCGACGCCACCGGGCGCGGCGGTGAGGTGCGCGAGCAGCTCGCGTCGTTCGCGACCGGCGCTGGCATCTACGACTCGCTCTTCCGCAAGGCCGGCCCGGCCGCCGACGGGACGCTGCTGGCCGAGCGGATTGTCGAGAACATCGCCGTCCTCGTCGGGCCCGATCAGGCCGAGACGATGCTCGCGCAGTGGCTGTACGAGTACGTATCGTTCGCGATGTTCGTCGTCGAGCCGTACCTGCGGCCGCCGTCGGAGACCGGCGGCGTGGCGCGCAAGGCCGATCCGCTGGGCTCGGGCCTCGCGAAGAAGGTCGCCGAGCTGATCGCGCCGCTCGCCCCGAAGAGCTGAGCCGCGCGGTCAGATATCGCTGGCGCAGGCGGCGAAATCAACCTGACAGCCGGCCGGGTCTGCGAGGCAGTTGAAGCACGTCGAGCTGACCATGGTGCTCGCGCAGAGGCTGTCGCCGCATTCCGCGACGCAGGCCCCGTTGCACGCGCAGGTCATCACCGCATTGAAGCGCTCCGCCGAGGCGGCGCAAACGGGCTTCGGCTGGGGGAGCGCGAACGCGTCACCGCAGCGAGCGCACGGGGCGCCTCCGTCCAGGATCACGGACGACGTCGACGTCACCGAGAAGCTGCTGGCGCCGCCGGAGCCCGTGGTCTCGCTCCCGCTGCTGGCGCCGCCCGCGCCCGCGCAGAGCGATACGCTCGACGCATCGCGCTGGGTCACGGCGTAGCAGCAGAGCTGGTCCTCGTGCGTGAGCGTGCCGTCGCTGTCGACGGAGACGACCTTCCCGGGACACTTCGGATCGGAGAAGAACGGCAGCGCCTCCGCCTGCGCGGGGCACGCGCCCTCCATCGGCGTCCACGTGAAGCACGCGGTTCGCCCGCAGCTCGCGCTCGTGAACGGCAGGGCGACGACGGCGGCGGCGACGAGCAAGCGCGAAGGGCGCGTCGGGGTGAGCATGGTGGACGACGATGCTAGCGAGACGGGCCCGTCAGCGCCTGGTTTCTTCGCGGTTCGCGGCTTCGCGCCTTGCGCCCCCGACCTCCCTCGGGCTACTCCCTCCGTCTCCGATCATGACCAACGACGCCGCTCGACCCACCGCTGTCCTCGTGTCCGTGCAGCTCCCCGGCGTCGGTGACACCGATCATGCCGCGGATCTCGCCGAGCTCGGCCGCCTCGTCCACACGCTCGGCTACGACGTCGTCGCGACGGTGAGCCAGCGCCGGACGGCGCTCGCCGCCTCGGCCGTCCTTGGCGAAGGCAAGCTGCGCGAGCTCGCGGCGATCACCGGCGGCGAGGGCGTCGTTCCGTCCGGCGCCCCCGAGCGCAAGAGCAAGGTCCGCGAGCGCTGGAAGGCCGAGAACGCGGCGAACGAGCCGGCCGCTCCCGACGACGACGGCGACGATGTTGACGACGATGACGACGTGGACCACCGGTTCGCGCCGCCCCCCGAGAAGGCGACGTTCGTCGTCGTCGATCACGAGATCTCGCCGAGCCAGGCTCGCAACCTCGAGCGCGCCACCGGGGCCGAGGTCCTCGATCGCACCGGCGTGATCGTCGAGATCTTCCACCGCCACGCCAAGAGCCGCGAGGCCAAGCTCGAGGTCGAGATCGCTCGCCTCAACTACGTCGCGCCGCGCCTGCGCGAAGGGGGCGGCGGCGGCGATCGTCAGCGCGGCGGCATCGGCGGCAAGGGCGCTGGCGAGTCGGCCCTCGAGCTCGACAAGCGCAAGATCCGCGACCGCATCGCCGAGCTCAAGCAAGAGCTCGAGCGGATCCAGAAAGAGCACTCCACCCGCCGCGCACTCCGCCAGAGCGCCCGCCGCGTCGCCCTCGTCGGCTACACCAACGCCGGGAAGAGCTCGCTCATGCGCGCCCTCACCGGGAGCGACGTGCTCGTCGCCGACAAGCTCTTCGCCACGCTCGACACGACGGTGCGCGCGCTCCACCCCGAGACGAAGCCGCGGCTGCTCGTCTCGGACACGGTCGGCTTCATCAAGAAGCTCCCCCACGATCTCGTCGCCTCGTTTCGATCCACGCTCGACGAGGCGCTCGAAGCGGGCCTCTTGCTCTACGTGGCCGACGCGTCGGATCCCACCTTCCGCAGCCAGCTCGAGGTCACGCGGGGCACGCTCGCCGAGATCGGCGCCGACGTCGTCCCGAGCCGCCTCTTGCTCAACAAGGTCGATCGCCTCGACGCGGCGGCGCGGGCCGAGCTGGCGATCGAGTACCCCGACGCGATCCAGCTCTCGGCGAAGGACAGCGCCGACGTCGCCGCGCTCCGCGAGACGATCATCGCCTACTTCGCCTCGACGATGATCGAGGCCGAGCTGGTCGTGCCGTACGCGAAGCAGAAGCGCGTCGCCGAGATCTACGAGGCCGCGCAGGTGCTCTCGGAGGAGTACGACGAGGTCGGCGCGAAGGTGCGCCTCAAGGCCGACGCGGCGACGGTGGCGCGCCTCGAGAGCCTGATCGCCAAGTGACGGCGCGAGGCCGCGTCATGCCTTCTTGGCGCGGCTGCGCGTGCGCCGCGCGCGCTCGTGGGCGCTGGTGATCTCGCGGATGATCTCCGGCCGATCGCGAAACACGAAGCGCGCGGCCGCTCGCACCGTCGCCAGCCGATCGCGGAGCAGGGCCACCAGCTTGTTGCGCAGCGCGAGGGCCTCGCGTCGCTCCTCGGGCTGCGCGCGCGGCGCTCGCGCTCGCACCGCCGCCGCGAGCTGCTTCGCCTCGCTGATTTGCCGCGAATCGAAGCCTCCGAGCCCCGTCAACGCCGCGCGGTAGGGCTCGGCCAGGCGCGCCGTCGCCTCGAGCGCCGTCGCCAGCGCCGTGGCCGATCGCCCGATCCTCGTCCGCGTCGCGCGCAGATCGGCCAGCTGCCTGCGGGCCGGCGCGTCGTCGCCGTCGTCGAGGTGCCACGTCAGCGTTGCCAGCAGCTCCTGGAGCACGTGGCGCCCGCGCACGGCGGGGCCCGGCGGCCGCGCGGGCATCGCCCGGTACGCGGTGTCGGCCTCGTCCACGGCGCGCGCGAGCTCGACGAGAACACGCCCCGCAGCGGCGGTGAAGCTCGCGTTGGCGGCGCTCTCGAGGCCCGCATGATCGGCGGTCGCCCGCCAGCGTCGTCGAAAGAACGCCGCCGCGATCGCCGCCTCGTCGAGCAGCACGCCGAGCGGCACGCTGGCCGAGAGCACCTCGCCCGGCACGGCCAGCGCGCGTTCGCGCCACGCCTCGAGCGCGCTCGGCTTCGTCGCGCGGCTCGCGGTCCTGGAGCGTGCGGGGGCTGTCCTGGAAGATGCCATGAGCCAGCTCGGCTCAGTGTACGCGGATCGCGTGGCGGGGTGGACGGGACTCGAACCCGCGGCCTCCGGCGTGACAGGCCGGCGTTATAACCAACTTAACTACCACCCCAAATTTTCAAACGTACCCAGGCGCGCCGACGATCCCGCTCACCCCGGATCGAGTCAACGCATCAAAAACCAAAAAGGCCGGCAGAGCCGGCCTTGGGGTTTGGGGCCGCTTGCGGCCCCATCGAGAGAATCGAGCGGGGTGGACGGGACTCGAACCCGCGGCCTCCGGCGTGACAGGCCGGCGTTATAACCAACTTAACTACCACCCCAATTGTCAACGTACTGCTTGCGCCGAGGCTCTAACCCGGCGCCCGTGGGCGGGACAGGGATCGAACCTGCGACCATCGGTGTGTAAAACCAACGCTCTACCGCTGAGCTACCCGCCCTGTCGGTGAGGCGGCGGATTCTATCCAGTTGGCTCGTTTGGTCAAGCGATTTTTTCCCGGGACGCTCTTCGCGTGGGGTTCGGGCCGATTTCCTCGGGCCGTTCGCAACCGTCGGGGTCGGGCCGCCGTGGCGCTCGGTCGGGTATAGTGGAAACCCCCGCCTTTTGCCCAGCCGAGCCACCATGCGCCTTCGTCTCCTTGCCCTGCTCGCCTCGTCCCTCGCCGCCGGCTCGCTCGCCGCGGCGGCGCTCCCCTCGTGCACGCCCGACACGCTCACGGGGGCGCCCGACGGCGGGCTCGGGGGCGCCGGCGGTGGAGCGTGCACCACCACCGACTCGCCCTGTCCGGTCACGTTTCACCTGCCGCTCACCGGGCAGAAGTCGGTCGAGCTCCGCGGCGACTTTCAGCCCGGCGCGTGGACGATGGGCGTGCCGATGAGCATCGACGGCGGCGAGTGGCGCACCACGATCGGCGTCAAGAACAACACCCCGATCCACTACAAGTTCTTCGTCGACGGGATGACGTGGATCACCGATCCGGCGAACCAGGCGTCGGACATGGCCGGCAACTCCGTCACCACGGCGAGCTGCCCGATCACCGGTGGGCCCGACTGCGGCAAGCCCGACGCGGGCGTCGACGCGGGCCCGCCGCCGATCATCGGCAGCTACGACTGGCGGCAGTCGGTCATGTACTTCGCGTTCATCGATCGCTTCAACAACGGCGATCCGTCGAACGACGCGCCGGTGTCGGGCATCGAGGGGCCGGCCAACTACCAGGGCGGCGACTACGCGGGGCTGCTCGCCAAGATCAACGAAGGGTACTTCGACACGCTCGGCGTCAACACGCTCTGGCTCACGGTGCCGATGGACAACCCCAGCGTCGCGGGCGCGGGCTCCGACGGGCACCCGTACAGCGCGTACCACGGCTACTGGCCCTCGAACCTCGACAAGGTCGAGGAGCATTTCGGCACGCTGGCGCTGCTGAAGCAGCTCGTCGATGCGGCGCACAAGAAGGGGATCAAGGTCCTCTTCGACTACGCGATGAACCACGTCCACGAGTCGTCGCCCACGTACAAGGATCACCCCGACTGGTTCTGGCCGCTCGACTACAACGGGAAATACTGCGTCTGCGGCCAGGGCTGCGACTGGAACGACAGCTACGAGCAGAAGCGCTGCTGGTTCACGCCCTACCTGCCGGACTGGAACTTCACCGTCACCGAGGCGCGCGCGTTCTCGGTGAGCAACGCCGTCAAATGGATCACCGACACCGGGATCGACGGCTTCCGCCTCGACGCCGTCAAGCACATCGAGACGGTGTGGATCAGCGATCTGCGCACGCGCGTCACCACCGAGATCGAGCCCAAGAGCAAGCAGCACTTCTACATGGTGGGCGAGACGTTCGAGTCGGGGAACCGCGACCTCGTGCGCAAGTACGTCGACCCCTCGCTGCTCGACGGGCAGTTCGATTTCCCGCTCCGCGCCGTGGTGGTCGAGAAGCTCCTCCGCCGCACCGGGAGCATGTTCGATCTCGACGGGTTCCTGGCGTCGAACGACGGCTATTACCCCGGGATCATGTCGACGTTCCTCGGCAACCACGACATCGCGCGGATCATCAACACCGCGATGGACGACCCGTGGGACGCGTGGGCCGCGGCCGACAAGGGCTACAGCAACTGGGGGAAGACGCCGCAGCTGCCGACGATGAAATCGCCCTTCGAGCGCCTCGCCGTCGCCTTCACGTTCCTGCTCACGACCAAGGGGATCCCGCTCATCTACTACGGTGACGAGATCGGCATGCCGGGCGCGGGCGATCCCGACAACCGCCGCTTCATGCAGTGGTCGGGTTACAGCGACAACCAGCTCTTCCTGCGCGGCCAGATCGAGAAGCTCGGCCAGATCAGGAAGGCGCATCCGGCGCTCTGGCGGGGCACGCGCACCACGGCCTCGGTCACCCAGGACACCTACGGCTACGTGATGACCGACGGCACCGACGTCGTCTCGATCGCGCTGAACCGCGGCGACACCACGGCGGCCGTCGCCGGGATGCCGGCGAAGGGCCACGATCTCCTCACCGACACGGATATTAGCGGGCCTTCGGTCACGCTCCCGCCGCGGACGGCCATGGTCCTGGTCGCAAAGTAGGCCGCGCGGGGCAGACTCGCGCGCGGGCCTCTGAACCCCCTTGAATGGCGCGCAGCTTTCGCGTGTAGTGCCGTGACGCAGGTTCGCCCTCGCGTCGCGGTGTGACCACCCGACGCGGACCATTCACGGAGGAGCAGAGACGACATGGCGGAGAGAATCGGCATCCTCGTCGGCTGGGAGCAATCGATGCCCCAGGCGTTCATCGAGCGATGCAACAAGGTGCCCGGGATCCACGCGGAGATCGCCAAGATTGGCGCCACGCCCGAGCTCTTCGATAGCCCCTACCGGGTCCTCGTCGACCGCATCAGCCAGGAGGTGAAGCACTATCGCTTCTATCTCAAGGCCGCCGCGCTCGCGGGCACGTTCGTGATCAACGATCCCTTCTGGTGGAGCGCCGACGACAAGTTCTTCGGCTTCTCGCTCGCCGCCCGCCTCGGCGTCGCCGTGCCCCGCACCGCGATGCTCCCGCAGAAGGATTACATCCCGGCGATCGTCAAGGATCGCAGCCTGCGCAACCTGGAGTTCCCGCTCTCGTGGCAGGCGATCGTCGATTACGTCGGCTTCCCCGCGGTGCTCAAGCCCGCTGACGGCGGCGGCTGGAAAGACGTGACGATCGTCCGCAACGCCGAGGAGCTGATGCGCGCCTACGACGCCTCGGGCCTCAACGTGATGACGCTCCAGGAGTTCATCGACTTCGACGAGTACGTGCGCTGCATCTGCATCGGCCGCGAGCGGGACAAGGTCCTGGTCATCCAGTACAGCCCGGCGCGCCGCTGTTACATCCACCACGACAAGGAGAAGTGGCTGCCGGCCGCGCTCCACGATCGCATCGTCGACGACTGCATGAAGATCAACGAGTCGCTCGGCTACGACATGAACTCGGTCGAGTTCGCGATCCGCGACGGCGTCCCCTACGCCATCGACTTCACGAACCCCGCGCCCGACATGCACATCGACTCGATCCTCCCGCCGTACTTCGAGATCTGCGTCGACTGGATGGTCGACTTCTGCGTGAAGACGGCGAAGGGCCAGCGCGGCACCCGCGACGACTACCGCTGGGCGAAGATGATCGACCCCAAGATCCCGCTGCTCGGGCCCCTGGGGGGCGATCGTTGAACGTCGCCGCCGCTCCTTCGTCCGCGCTGCTGAACGAGGCCATCGATCGCTATCACGATGTCCTCACGGCCTGCGTGGACAGGGGCGGAGAAGACCACCTCGCGCTGCTCGATCGCATGGTCCAGCGCGGGGCGGTCTTCGCCGGTCGACCGATCTGCACGTTCCTCCGGCCCCAGTTCCTGCTCCGCTCGCAGCAGGAGCTGATGAGCCGCGTCATCGCGCATTTCCGATCGGCGGTGGTGAAGGCGCGCGACGCCATCATGGCAGAGCCGGCGCTGCTCGAGCTGATGGCGCTCACCGACGGCGAGCGGCGCCCGCTGGCGATCAACTCTGAATGCGAGCTGTTCTTCTCGCGCGGCCACATCGAGCACGATCCCTATCTGTTCCGCGGCGAGACGCGCGGCGTCCTCACCCGCCTCTCGGCGACCAGCGATTGCAGGCTCGGGAACCTGCACGCCGGAGCCGGCACCGTTCCGACTTTCATCCTCGAAGACACCCCGTCCGCCGGTTAATGCCCGCAGGAAAGACGACGCCACGATGACAACGCCCGCAGGTCTGCTCGACGGTCAGTTCACCCTCGGAGTCGAGGAAGAGTTCCAGATCGTGCACGCCGAGACGCGTGAGCTCCGCTCCTACGTGAGCCAGCTCCTCGAAGAGGGGAAGAAGCACGCCATCCTCCGCGAGCGCGTCCGGCCCGAGATGCACCAGTCCGTCGTCGAGACGGGCACCGGCATCTGCCGCGACATCAAGCAGGCTCGCGACGAGATCACCGAGCTGCGCCAGACGCTCGTGACCCTCGCCAAGAAGGACAACCTGCGCATCGTCGCCGCCGGGACGCACCCGTTCAGCGACTGGAAGAAGCAGGACATCACCGACGGCGAGCGCTACAAAGTCATCGTCGAAGATCTGCAAGACGTGGCGCGCGCCAACCTGATCTTCGGCCTCCACGTGCACGTCGGCATCAAGGATCGCGACGTGGCGATGGCCCTCGCCAACCAGGTTCGCTACTTCCTCCCGCACATCCTCGCGCTCTCCACCAGCTCGCCGTTCTGGCTCGGCCGCGACTCGGGCCTGAAGAGCATCCGCAGCGAGATCTTCAAGCGCTTCCCGCGCACCGGCATCCCCGGCCACTTCGACTCCTACGCTCAGTTCCAGGGCTACGTCGATCTGCTCGTGAAGACGGGCTGCATGGACAACGCCAAGAAGATCTGGTGGGACGTGCGGGCGCATCCCTTCTTCGACACCGTCGAGGTCCGCGTCTGCGACATGACGACGCGGCTCGACGACACCGTGGCGATCACCGCGCTCATCCAGGCGCTGATGGGCAAGCTCTACCTGCTCTACCGGCGCAACCTCGGCTTCCGCGAGTACCGCCGCGAGCTGATCGAAGAGAACAAGTGGCGCGCCGTGCGCTACGGCCTCGACGGCTCGCTGATCGACTTCGGCAAGATGGAGCAGGTGCCGGTGCGCGCGCTCATCGGCGAGCTGCTCGACTTCTGCGAGGAGACGTCGGAGATCTTCGGCTCGCAGCACGAGCTCGAGCGGATCCGCACGATCCTCAAGGAGGGGACGAGCGCCGATCGCCAGCTCAAGGTCTTCGCGAAGACCCAGAGCTACGAGGCGGTGGTCGACGATCTCATCGAGCAGAGTTCCATCGGGCTTTAGCTCCTCGCATCGGTGAAGGGCGAGCCCTGCGCTCGCCCTTTCCGCGGATCAACAATGACGAAGATTTTCGGTCGGCCGGGGTGCTCTGCTACCGTGGGCGCCGTGCCGCAGAAGAACAGTTGGGCTGCCAGGGGCTTGGCGATCGTCGGGGTGGTGATCTGCTCCAGCGTCGTCTGGGGCTGTACTTCCACGCAGTTCTACAACGAGGGGCCGGGGTCGCCGTCCGACCGCGCCAGCGGGGTAGTCCCCGATGGCTCGCTCGGGGTGTGCCGTATCCCCAACTCGAAGCGTCCTCCGATCGTGAACGAGAAGCTCTGGGAAGACTCGCGTCCCTGCAGCGCGCAGACGCCGGACCGCTTCATCCGCATTGGCTACGGCCCGGGGCTCGCGGGCGCCGTCACCGACGCCGACGCCGACAAGAACATGGAGCGGCTGCTCAACGTGCTGCGTGAAGGCCAGAAGGAGGACGTGGGCAACAACCAGGTCGTCTCCACGCTGCGCAACCTCCACGACTACGGCCTGCGCGATCCCGAGCTGCGCGACCGCGTCTCGCGCGAGACGGCGCGCCCCAGCGTCTGCGATTACACCTATCTGCTCAACACCATGTCTCGCGAGCGCGGCAAGCTCGCGCAGGGCGATCGCTGCGCGGCGCAGGCTTTCGATGGCAAGCAGCGCACCGAGGTCTGCCTGTTCGACACGGCCCGCGACGAGGTCGTGTGGCTGACGAGCAGCTGGTCCTGCGCGACCCACACCGGCGCGATCACCGAGCACACGTCGTGCTTCCAGCTCTGCGCCTACGACGACTACTGCGCGAAGCAGGTGTCGTGCTCGGCCCCCGACATCGACCTGCTGCTCTGCGCGATGGGCGTGTGTATTCCCGAGCCGCGCTCGGGGATCCGCTGAGCGGCTACCGCTGAATCACAGCGGTTTGCGCGCGGATCTGGAGGCTCTCGGTCGGTGTGTGGCGGGCCTCTGTGCCCGCCACATGGGGTCTCCAAAGCAAGGTCCACCCGATCGGGACCCGCTTCGGAGCGGAGGGGTTCGGTGCTGTGAGCGGTGGTCCATGTGGCGGGCGCGGAGGCCCGCCCCACACGGAAGCGGATGGCGCCTGGCTCTCAGCGCGGGTGGAGGCGCTTGACGGGAACTGCCTCGTCGGACTCGGCGCCCTGGCCGTCGAAGCGGATGCGGTAGAGGCCCTTGCCGTCTTCCTTGAGGGCCTTGCCGGGCACGTACACGCCGTGCCACTCGACCATCACCGGCTGGTTGGGGGCGTAGCGCGAGCCCTTCGCGAGGGCGCCGAGGCGCTGCACGCGATCGGGGGCGACCTCGTCCTCGTTGCCGCCTTCGTACTTGATCTTCCAGGAGCCCGCGTTGGCGCCGGCCGCGGTGATCGTCGCGGGGACCCACGAGTTGCGCTGGCTCACGAGCACGGCCTCGCCGACCGCGAGCGGCGCCGCGGCGGCCGGCGCTGCGACGACGGGAGCGGCCACGGGCTCGGGCTTCGGCTTGGCCTTCTTGCCCTTGTCTTTCTCGGGCTTCGCGGGCACCTCGACCACGGGCGGCGCGACGACGGGCGGCGGCGCGACCACGGCGACCGGCGCCGCGACGACGACGGGCGGCGCCGTGTGGATCCGCTCGGTCGGGACCTCCTGATCGTACTGCGGGTTGAAGCCGTCGAAGCGCACCATCCAGCGGTTCTGCGCGGTCGCGGCCAGCACCTTCGCGGGGAGCGTCTGGCCGTTGGCCTCGACCATCACGGCCTCGCCGACGGTGTGCGCCGAGACGCCGAGGAACGGCCGCTGGATGCGGTCCGACGTCACGTTCTCGACCGCCTCGGGGCCGTAGCCGTCGTAGTGCACGCGCCACGTCCCGGCGGACACTTGCTGCAGCACGTCGCCGAACATGACGTGGCCCTGCGTCGTCACGAGGACCTTGTCGCCGGGGTGGTACTCGGTCGGCGCCACGGCCGCGCCGGCCTTGATCCGATCCATGCCGACGGCCTCGTTCCACTGCGCGCCGAAGCCGTCGTAGGCGACGATGAAGCGGTCGCCGCCGAGGGGCTGAGCGATCGTCGCGGGGAGCCACTGGCCGTTCTTGTTCACCGTCACGTGAGTGCCCGGCGCGAGATCGTTCGGGCCGAAGGACGCCGTGCCGGAGGCGTCGGTGGGGGCCGGCGTGGTCGACGGCGTGCACGCCGCGCCGAAGGTAGCGGTGAGCACGAGAACCGCGCCCGAGGCAGCGCGCGCGAGAAGGTGGGGTCGGATCATGGCCGCGGATGATAGCGGCGCGCGCGGCGAGGTGGGGACCAAAAGCCACCTCCCGAGAGGCGGAGTCGTGATACCACCGTCCGGCCTCGAGCCCCCCTGGAAACCAGATGGAAGCCCTGTCTCCGATCCCGAACCCGCTCCCCAACGACGACGAGGATGTGAGCTGGGCCCTCTCCACCGCGGGGGCGCTCTGGGGTCGTGGAGAGCGCGCCGAGGCGCTGAAATGGCTGCGTCGCGCCGCCGAGCAGGCGTCGGACGTCAACGACGACGTGCGCGCCCTCGCGCTGTTCAAGGCCGCCGCCGACGTCGCGCAAGCGTCGGCCTCCACGCCGCCTCCGCCGAGCACCTCGCTGCCGCCGCCGCCGCCGGCCTCGTCGGTCGCGCCCGCGGCGATGTCACCGTCGACCTTCCCGTCGCCGGCCACACCGCAGCCGAGCACGCCGCCCCCGCGCCGCCCGCCTCCGCCGTCGCTCCCGCCGCGCGCCGCGACGCCGGCCGTGCCCTCGTCGCGCCCGCAGACGACGGCGCCGCCCGCGCGCACCGTGCCGCCGCCGGTCCCCACGCCGACGCCGCCGCCCGCGCGACCGGTGCCCAGCAGCAGCGCGCCCTCGCCGGTCACGAAGCAATCGCGGAGCCCGTCGCCCTCGCCCTCGCCCTCGCCCTCGCCGGAGCCGCAGATCTCGCCCGCCGCCCGCTCGATGCCCGCCAACGCTCTCGTCGCGGCGAGCGCCCCGGCGCGTCGCTCGGCGCCGCCCCCGCGCGCGTCCGCGCCGGCTCGCGGCGCCGCGCCGGCCACGACGGTGCCCACGCGTCCGGTCGCCTCGCGCCCCGCGGCGGTCACCTCGACGCCGCCGCCCGCCGCTGTCACGGAGCGCCCCCCGCCGCCCAGCCGCAGCGGCCGCGCCTTCGAGGAAGTGCTCGCCCTCCAGACCGCGAGCGGCGGCCTCGCGTTCGACGATCTCGACGAGAACACCCAGGTCTTGCAGGCCGTGCGGAGGAACCCCGCGCCGCGCGCGCCCGTCGTGCCCGAGATCGAGGAGAGCTTCCGCAGCGTGCTCGCCGACGTCGCCGACGAGGTCACCGATCCGGCGCTGAACACCCGCGCGCTCGACGACGTACCGCCTGACGATCAGACCGGCCCCATCTCGGCGCCGGAGCGCACCGCCGTCACGCGGTGGACCGAGGCCGAGCGCGCCGCGCTGATGGCCGCGCCCGATCTCGGGATCCCCGAGCGGACGATCCGCCGCTTCGCACCGCTGCTCTCGCACCGCGTCGCGGTGGTCGCGTCGAGCACGCCCGGCGAGCTCCGGGTGGTGCTCCTCGACGCCGACGCGGCGCCGCCCCCGGGCGCGGCGGTCGTGCTGCTCGTGCCGCTCACCGCGGTCGACGGCGACGTCGTCACGCAGCTGATCGGATCCCTCGAATGACCCTTCAAGGAGCCACCACGATGAGCGACAAAGACGATCGGACGCCTCCCAAGCGAGTGCGATTGACGGGCCTGCAAGAGGCCCAGCTCGGCGAGCTGCTGCAGGTCGAGGCGAAGTGCGCCGCGATGTACCACGCGGTCGGCTTCGACGCGGCCGAGGTCCCGGTGCGCACCGCGGCCGAGCTCGCCGGCCTCGTGCGCCATCACAGCGTCCACGTGGCCGAGGCCGATCACGTGCCCGTGGCGCTGATGGCCTGGCGCGACGAGTCGCCCGGCGTCGCGTACCTCGCCGATCTCCAGGTCCACCCCGACTACCAGCGCTTCGGCATCGCGACGAAGCTCCTCGATCTGCTCGACACCGAGGCGCGCGCGCACGGCTTCGATCAGATCATCGTCCGCTGCTGGGAGAAGGCCACGTGGGCCGTAGCGTTCTATCGCCGCCGCGGCTTCGTCCCGCTCGGCGACGACGCCCCGGCGAAGCTCCTCGCGTGGAAGCGCGATCGCTCCGAAGGCCGCCCGATCGTACGCCCGGGCGAGGTGTTGCTGTGGGCCGTCGTGCCGCCCGCGCCCCCCGTGGACGAAGACGACGAGACCGAAGAAGCTCCGCCCACCGAGTAGCGGCTCCCGGAAGAGAGTCGGAATTTAACGCAGAGGCGCGAAGACGCAGAGACGCAACCGGAGGCGAGAGAAGAATTTCGGGCTCGGACCCATCTTCCTTCTTCGTCTTTTTGCGTCTCGGCGCCGCTGCGTCTTTGCGTTGAAATCTCCTTCTTTTCTCGCCGATCCGCGCCCTCTCAAGCCGCGCGCTTCGCTCGCTTGTTCTTGAGGGCGCCGGGCTCGAAGAGGAACTGCAGCGCGAGCGGGGCGCGCCTGCGCCAGTGCTTCTCGCTGTGCGTCCCGCGCTTGGCGGCCACGAAGCGCAGGGCGCCCTCGTCCCAGCCGCGGCCGCGCAGGTGATCGGCGAGGCGCTGCGCCGCCGCGAGCATCCGCCCGCCGCCCTCGAGGCCGCCCGCGTCGAGGTAGATCCGCGACGTCCACGGCTTCGCGGCGTCGCCGATGAAATCGAAAATCTTCCCCGAGCCGAACCACAGCGACGGGGACATCGCCAGCACGAGGCCGAAGAGCTCGGGGCGCTTGAAGTGCGCGTAGAGCGCGCCGAGGCCGCCCATCGACGAGCCGCCGACGCCCACCTGCGCGGGATCGCTCGCGGCGCCGTGGTCGGCGCGGATCCTCGGCAGCAGCGTCGCGCCCATCCAGTCGAGCAGCGCGTCGGTGCGCCCGTCGCCCTTCGCCCACCCGCCGAGCTCGTCCACGCGCGCCGCGCCGCCGTGATCGATCCCCACGAGGATCGGCGCCACGCGCTTCTGCGCGACGAAGCGCTGCGCCGTGCGGTGCAAGTGCCACCCGCCGGCGTACGAGGGCTCGTCGTGAAAGACGTTCTGGCCGTCGAACATGTAGAGCACGGGGCGCGCGCCCGTCGCGGGGCCGGACGGGATGTAAACGCGGACGTACCGCGCTCCGACGTGCGGCACCTCGAACGGGCCGAGCTTCTCGATGACGTGGTCAGTCATGGGCGGTCCCGCCTTGTAGCCGTCGGAGAAGCGATGACAAGCCTTCGAGAATGATGCGACGGCCCCCGGCTTTGAGATAGGCTCCGGCCCGCTTTGGACACCCAACCTCATGTCGAATCGAGCGCGCCGGTGAAGGGCAGAACGATCCTCTGCGTCGCCAGCTACTTCAAGGGCAACCAGTTCCTCGAGCAGTGCAAGCGGGAGGGCTGCAAGGTCGTGCTGCTCACGCTCGAGCCGCTGCTCGGCAAGCCCTGGGTCCGCGAGCACATCGACGAGGTCTTCGCGCTCCCGTCGTTCGCCGATCGTCGCGCGGTGGTCAACGCCGTCAGCTACCTCGCGCGCACGCGGGATTTCTCGCGGATCACGCCCCTCGACGACTACGACGTCGAGCTCGCGGCGCACCTGCGCGAGCACCTGCGCATCCCCGGCATGGGCGAGACGACGGCGCGCTACTTCCGCGACAAGCTGGCCATGCGGGCCCGCGCCAGCGATCGCGGCATCGCCATCCCCGACTTCGTCCACGTACTCAACCACGGCCAGATCCGTCGCTTCCTCGAGACGGTGCCCGCGCCGTGGCTGCTCAAGCCGCGCTCCGAAGCGTCGAGCGTCGGCATCAAGAAGTTCGAGCGCGCCGAAGACGTGTGGCAAGCGATCGAGAAGCTCGGCGACGCGCAGTCCACGTACCTGATCGAGCGCATGGTCCCCGGCGACATCTTCCACGTCGACGCCATCGTGACCGAGCGCAAGATCGTCTTCGCCGAGGCCCACCAGTATCGCAAGCCCCTCTTCGAGCTGATCAACGCGCAGGGCGGCGGCATCTTCGCGACGCGCACCGTTCGTCGCGGCAGCGAGCTCGAGACCAAGCTGCTCACGGCGCACGCCGCGGTGATCGAGCACCTCGGCCTCGTCCGCGGCGTCACCCACACCGAGTTCATCCTCGGCAAGGACGACGGCAAGGTCTACTTCCTCGAGACGGCGGCGCGCGTCGGCGGCGCCCACATCGCCGATCTCGTCGAGGCGTCGACGGGCGTGAACCTCTGGCGCGAGTGGGCGAAGATCGAGATCGCCCAGGGCGAGGAGGGCGCGTACGTCGTGCCCACGCCGCGCAAGGACTACGGCGGCCTCATCCTCTCGCTCTCGAAGCAGGAGCGGCCCGACACCTCGGCGTACAACGATCCCGAGCTGGTGTGGCGCCTCGACGGGCAGCCCGCGCACCACGTCGGCTTCATCGTGCGCGCCGACAATCCGGAGCGCGTCGAGGCGCTGCTCGACCAGTACGAGCCGCGGATCGCCCGCGACTTCATGGCGCACATGCCGGCCCCGGCCGTCGCCACGTCGTAGCCGCGGGAAACCAGGCGATTTCGAGCGGATTGGAGCTTCCGGCGCGTCCCGGGAGCTTCCGCCGCGGGAAATAGCGCTTCCGGCGCGGGAAATTGGCCATCGGGCGCGCCCGTGAGGCTTCCGGCGCCGTCGGGAAGGCCATTTTCGCGGCCGGAAGGGCCGATGGGGCCGCGGCGGAAGCTCCTGGAGCGTGGCGGAAGGCTTCGCGGCCGTGGCGGAAGCTCCGTGGGCGCGTCGGAAGGCTTCGCGGAGGCGGCGGAAGGGCTCGCGGACGTGGCCGAGGCCTTCCTGAGCCGGTCTGAAGGCTTCACCGGGAACACGGCAACGGCGGTCGAGGTGCGGTAGTCTCGGAGGATGTCGACTTCGCCGAGCACGCCGCCGGGCTCCCGGATTTTTGTCGGCCGAGAGAGACAGCTGAAAGCGCTGGAAATAGCACTGACAGCCTCCGAGGCGGCGGCGGATGGCAATCGGGTTTGCGTGATCTCGGGTATGGCCGGGGTAGGTAAATCGTACATGGTCGAGGAGTTTGCGCGCACCGAAGGCGGTCGTTTCTCGTTTTACGACCGAATCGAATCGAGCGTTGTCAGAACTGTTCTTGAACATGATGCGAAGCTGGTCGATGGCGGCTCATCAATGCTTGTTCATGTGGACAGCATCGATTCTGAGGCGTCTGCGATTGATGCCGTCGCGTTCGTTCGACGATACAGAGGAGCGACAATCGTGCTCTCGGGCCGGTTTCGCAATCTGGGTATCGCAGCCGGATGGCCGCGGATAAACCTGCATGAGCTCGATGCCGCCGACGCGACCAAGCTGCTCGCGCAGGAGCTTCGCGTCCCTTTCGACTATTCCGAGCTGTGGACGTTGGTTAATGAGGTTGGGGCCCTCCCGCTCGTTCTCCACCTCGCGACTGGGTACTTGAACGCAGGTCAGACCGTGACGGGCTTTCTCAGGCGTTTTCGGAGCACAGGCTTCGGACTCCCGCCTCGAGACCCAACGGACCATCTGTTTCAGGGGGGTAAGGCGCGCGCTGCCTTCAAGACGAGCCTCGACCTGTCGCTCAAAGCTCTGCAGGAGACCTTCGAGCCGTCGAATGATGATCTGATGGATCTGCTCTGGAAGCTCGGAGATGCTCCGCTCTGGGATTTTGACAGGGTATGGGGAGCGCGCGCCACCGGCTTGTCCGAAGACGACTTTGAGAACTTCATGGACAAGGTAGTGCAGTTGTCGCTCGCGGTGCAGCTTGCCGGAGAAAAATGGCGACTGCATCCGCTGGTGGCAGAGTCGTTTCGTATGCGTGCTGCGAGCGGCAGAGCCAAGCCGCGCGTTGCTGACCGGTCCGCTGTCCAGGGGGACATCGATCGCATTCGGAATCAGACGCCTCGCCTCAAGTTCGTCGCCATTCGTAACTTCAAGAGCATCCCTGCACTCGATCTTGATTTCGTTCATCCGTCGGAGAGCTCGGGAACCTGGACCTGTATCGCAGGGGTCAATGGAGCGGGGAAGAGCGCAGTGCTTCAAGCCATAGCTCTTGTTCTTCTCGGTGACCGGCTTTCGCTGGTGATTGGTGATCAGTGGCTCGATCGCGCCAGGAGGCGTACGGACGACAACGTCATGGACGCGGAGATCCGGGCTACGGTTCAGAGTGGGACGGAGACGTTGGATCTCGTTTTGCCCATCGGTCCGGGACGTATCGATCTCGAAAATGCGATTCCAGAATCGGGAAAACGCGACCGAGTCAAGGCGTTCTGGGATGATCGCGAACGCGATCATCTACTTCTCTCTTATGGTGCCGGGCGCAACCTTTCAGAGTACGTGGACAGTCGGCATGGAGCCAAAGGTGATGACGTCAAGCGGCAGATGACGCTGTTCGATCCTCTCGCGCAGGTTGCGAGCGTCGAAGTTCTTCTCAAACAAGCTCCAGATCACGCACCCATCCTGGTTCTGCTGAAACGACTCCTGTCCGTCGTTCTCGAGGGTACCTCACTGGAGGTGGCTCCGCAGCGCGACACGTTGCGTTTCATGGTCGACGAAGCGATCGTCGAAGCGGCGGAGCTGCCTGACGGATTCCGTGCCACGATCGCTTGGCTCGCGGATCTCTGTGCGGCTTGGTGCGCCAAAGCTCCTCATGAGGCCGAGAGCGGCGATCCTGCGCAGATTCGCGCCATTGTTCTCATCGACGAGATCGACCTTCATCTCCACCCGAGCTTGCAGCGCGTTCTGGTTCCGCGCCTGCGCAAGGCGCTCCCCGAGGTGCAGTGGATCGTCACCACTCATTCTCCGCTCGTCCTTGCAAGCTTCGACAAGAGCGAACTGGTGTGCCTCGACGCCAAAGAGCCCGGCGGTAAGCGCGTCATCGATCGGCAGATCCTCGGCTTCACGATGGACGAGGTTTACGAGTGGCTCATGGGCACCGAGCCGCAGAGCGCAGCGCTCGACGACATCGAGGGCGATCCGCGAGACGCGGAAGCCAGGCTCGCGAGGATCCTCGCGCAGTCGCCCGACGTGGGTGAAGAGAAGGCCAGGGACAACGAGGAGTGGCGCAGCCGGCTCGTGGAGACGATGCGTCGAAAGGATGCGGAGAGCGGGCATTCGTGAGGCAGATCCGTCGCCCGGCCATCGTCCCGCCGACGCTACAGATCGAAGGGAAGGGCGCCGATCAAGCAGATAAGCATCGACGGGCAAAGGCAGCCGATCCAGACGAGGAGCTCACGTTCCCCGAGCACTGGAACGAGCCCGATGTTCGCGGCGCGCTCTACGCCATGCACGGCTGGGTATGCGCGTATTGCCAGCGAGAGCTGCCGGACAACGATCGCGGCGACGTCGAGCACTTCCGGCCCAAGCGCGGCGGCAAAGGCGTCACGCACGCCGGGTACTGGTGGCTGGCCTATGCGTTCGACAACTACCTTCTCTCGTGCAGCACATGCAATCGCATCACCAAGGTCAATCATTTCCCGGTCGAATCCGGGACCGCGCATATCCTCTATTCCACGCGGCACGATCTCGCGAGCGAGGCGCGGCTGCTCCTGGATCCGGTCGCCGATCCGGTGGAAGACTGGTTGAGGGTCGATTGCATCGACAAGTTTTGCCCGGTCCGCGAGCTCGACGCCTGCATCCAGAATTCGATAGGACATGCGCGGGGCGACGAGACGATCCGCTTCTTTCGCCTGAACCTCAACCGAAAGCTCATCCGCGAGCGGATCCGAGCGCGTGACGGCGCCCAAGAGCTGTACACCGAAGGGCAGACCAACCCACGCAAGCTCGAAGAGCTGCGGCGGCGGGCGAGCCGCTATCGACCGCACGGCTTGACGGTGCGCGCGTTCCTCGCCGTCTTCGCCCGCGAGCTGACGCCACCTTCGCGCGAGGAAGAGATCCTCTGGTTGCTCGAAGAAATCGACGATCTTCTTCGCCTCGACGCCGAGTGCCTCGCGCGCGATCTCGATGATCGCGCGTGCGCGAATCAGGTTCACGAGCTCTGGTGGACCCTCGCCTTCCTGTGGAAGACACCGCCTCCCGGCAGCTCCTCCGCGCTGATCGAGCAGTGGCTGGAGGCGAGACGCTGGAAGGCTTCGGTCGAAGGCTTTTTCATGCAACTGAAGTAAGTCGGGAGAGAGCTACGCCCCCGCCGCCGCGTCGCGCACCGCCCAGCCGATCACCGGCCGCACCGCGAGGCTCTGCGGATCCTGCGACACGCCGGTGAAGCCGCCGAGGAGCTCCATCGGGAAATCGGTGCCGAGGTACTTCCAGAGAAAAGGCGCCACCGAGAAGCCGTGCGGGTAATCGCTCGTCCTCGGGCCGCCGCCGTAGGGGACGCGCTCGCCGGCCTCCAGGATCCGGGCAAAGGCGTTGCGCTTCATCGAGCGGATCAGCTCTTCTTCCCGGTACTTCTCGATGCTGAGGTATGGAAACAGGACGTTGATCCACCCGGTGACGAAGGGGCCGCCGGACGCATTCTTCAGCTTGTAAAACGAGCTCCAGTGTTGCCGATCCACGTCGCCGGCAGAAGCTCGGATGAACTGGTCGAGGACGGGAAGGAGTGTGGCAGTCCACCAGCCGAGATCGAATTCGGCAAAGACCTCGGCGCGGCGGCGGATCGAGCGCCAGTCGTCGGTGGTCCCCAGCAGCGTGATCGACGGGATGCCGCAGCGTGTGTGCACTTCGTAGCTGAAATAGGCCTGCATGGCGCTCATCAAGACGATCTCGGAGGCCGCGCGCTCCACGGCTCCGGTGGTCGAGAAGTCGGCGATGACGAGATCTCGCTTCTTTCCAGCGGATTTCGCGATGGCGTCGGAGAACTCGGCGAAGCATCCGGGCCAGTCGTTGTCGGGCGAGCCCTTGATGAACCCGTCTCTCAGCACCACGATCTTCAACTTGCCTTCGTGCTGCACGAAGCGATCGCGGAGGACCTCGGCGTGCTCGTTCACGTGCGTCGCGAAGCCCTGGGCGAGGCAGAGCCACACATCGTCCGGGGAGAGGACGAGCGGGTAGTGGTCGGCGAAGGCGGCATGAACCGCCTCGACGAAGGGGTGATGGCCCATCCCCGTCGCCTCGACGAGATCGGGCAGGTTGGCGGCGCCCGCCTCGACGCCGCGCTGGGTCCGGAGGTGGAGGGATTGCGCGAGCGTCGTCGAGGCCAGGCGCTCGCGCGACAGCTCGAGATCGGAGACGGTGAACGTGGTCATGGTTCGGGCTCCTCGCCACCCGGTCGGGGATCGCCAGGCTACCAGGCTTCCAGCGGCGGTCGCGCGCGAACGAGCGCGCCGACGGCCGCGACGTGCTCGATCCCGAGGGACGGCCGCTGTGATACGCTGAAAATTCCGATGGAGACGCCCGACCTCGACCCTTCCAGCCCAGCCCCGCGCGTGGAGCGTCCGCGCCTCCTCCGGCGCTGGCCGCTGCGCTCCTGGGTGAAACAGGGCCTCTGCGCGCTGCTCGTGCTGATGGTCTGGAAGTTCCACCGCGAGGATAGCTGGCACGCAGAGCTATCGTTCGCGAACTACGATTGTGCTCAAGGCGAGGTGTGCAAGCTCCTCCCCGGGCTCGACATCCACTCCATCGCCGGCTCGGGGCACCCCTATCGATACACCACCAACACCCGCGGATTTCGCAGCCCCGAGCTCCCGCAAATCGCCCGCGAGCCCGGGGTGCTTCGCGTCCAGATCTATGGCTCCTCGCCGATCTTCGGGCTCGGCGTCGACGACGGCGAGACCTTCCCCGAGGTGCTGCGCCGCGACCTCGAAGCCGCGCTCCCGGGCCGGAAGATCGAGGTGACGAACTTCGGCCTGCCGATGAACTACTTCGCTTCGGAGATCACCACCTACGCGGCGTTCGGGCGGCTGTACGAGCCGGATCTCGTGGTCTTCGTCCAGCCCGAGATCGAGCGGCTGCTCGACATGAACTCGCGCGTCCTCCAGATCAAGAGATCTCCCACGCTGACGGCGCTGCTCGGCTCCTCCCCGGGGCGCTTCGTGGTCAACCGGGTTCAGTCCCTGTCGATGGAATTCCAGGCGCAGATGACGAAATCGCTCTCGCTGGGGCGGCTCCGGGCGAAGAGTCGCGTGCGTCGTCCACAGCCATGACAGGCGCCAGTAGCCCTCCATGGAGAGGTGAACCTCCTCGACGAACAGCGGCGGGCGCAGCCCTTCATCGGCGTCGCGCGCGACGTGATCGGCGAAATCGACGAGACGGGCCCCGCGCGCCGCCGCGGTGTCGGCCCAGGCGCGTCGCCGCGGGCGCAGGCGATCCCACGTGAAGTCGGGCGTGTCGCGCACGGTTTTCCATGTCGCCACCACGTCGCACCCGTCGGTGAGCACGCAGGCGAGGAGCCGCCGGTACGGCTCGCCCTCGACCGGCGCGGAGCTCGTGATCTCGTCGGGCCAGCACAGCGGGTTCTCGACCGGCGTCGTGACGATGACCCGGGCGCCGAGGCGCTGCGCCGTCATGACGAGGATGTCAGTCCAGGCGGCGAAGGCCTGCGCCGCGTCGCAGCGATCGCCGGGCTGGGCGTCGCGACCGAAGACCGGCGCGGCCTGCTGGCCCCCGGCGCGACCGGGCCCTCCGCGGAGGCGCGGCCCCAGGGCGCGGGCCGCCCAGAAGAGGCGCGAGCGCTCGACCACCCAGCGCCAGGCGCGGTGCAGCTCCGGGTGCAGCAGAGGAGCGCAGCGCTCGGCGTCGCCGTCGAAGAAGTCGTTGCTGCCCTGGTAAAAGACCACGAAATCGGGCGCGTACGGCGCGATCGAGGCCAGGTAGTAATAGGCATCCATGGCGGTGGACGCGCTCCGGCCCATGTTGACGACGGTGAGATCCTGCGCGGGCGCGAGCGCGTGGAGCTGATCCCGGAGCATCGCCGCGGGGCTCGCGCCGTACCCCCACGGGAGCCCCTGCACGCTCGACTCGCCGAACACGAAGACCCGGATCTCGCCGGGCCGCTTCGCCGTCGGGAGCGCGGCGCCGAGCTGCCCTTGCGTCGTCTCGCGGCCGGTCAGCAGCGGGAGCTGGCTGACGTACAGGCCGTCGCGGAGCTGCGCGGGCGCGGCCGGAGCGCCGCTCGAGCGCACGACGAGCTCGAGCACCACGAGCGTCGCCGCGACGCTCACCAGCGCCGTCACCGGCCTGGCCCAGCGCCAGCGCCGAGGCGCGCGGCCTCTCCCGTCCGCAGGCGCGGTCGCTATTCGTGACGAGGCGTCTCGACTCATGGCCTCGGCCCCAGGGAGGACGTCAATCGCGGCTCGAGCGCGTCGGCGAGGGCGCGATGGCCGGCGGGCGACAGATGTCCATCGCCGCTGATCGCGCCGGGGCCCGAGGTGACATCGGCGCCGTCGACGAAGTGGAGATCGAGCCGCGTCGCCGTGTCGACGACGAGCTGCTCGGGGCTCCGCTCGGCGTAGCGGCCGGCGCGGAGCCGCTCCGGGATGCTCTCGCGATGCGGCAGGAGCACGACGAGGAGCTCGGCTCCGCGCCTCCGGCACTCGCTCTCGAGCCCCGCGAGCACCGACTCCGTCGCCTGATTGCGCCGCGCGTTCGGCGGCTTTCCGAAGCGAACATGGGAGTTGAGGAAGAAGAAGCTGAAGGCGCCGAAGAGCCATGAATGATCGGTGAAGAGCGCGTACCCGGGCAAGCCGGCGCTCACCGCCACCGCGCGCTGGAGGAGCCGTGGGCGCCACGCCTGCGGTGCGCCGTCGCGGTAGAACTCCTCGCGCGAGTTGTCGGAGACGTCGTTGCTGGCGTTGAACAGGAGGATGACGAGCGCGGGGGCGAGGCGATCGCCCTCGTCGACGAGGTAGCGGAGCTGCTGATCGGTGCTCTCCAGGAAGCCCGAGCCGGTGTTGATGACGGCGATCCCGCGCGCCGCGAGCCGCGCGTCGAGCAGGGCAGCGAAGACCTCGCCGTCATCGACGTGGGCGCCGAACGCCGCGCTGTCGCCGAGCACGACGACGCGGCGACGGGACGCGTCGTCCGGCGTGGCCTCGCGGTTGCGCAGGCCGCGCGCGTCGGTGCTGAACGTGAACGCGTCGCCGGCGACGACGATCGTCTCGTGGAGGTGCGGCAGGAGGAGGCAGCCGCGGTCGTCGACGAGCGCGCAGGGCGATGAGTAGCGGAACGCCTCGCCGGTGAGGCGCAGCCCCGCCTCGCCGAGGATCGGCGCGAGGAGAAGCGCGGCCAGCGCCCCTCGGACGATCCTGCGGAGGCGAGAGGCCATGATCTTCTGCGGCTGGTAACCGAGGGGGGGCGCGCGCGTCAAAGCGCTCCCGGCAAGACGGCTTCCAGGCGGCGACCCCGACCGGCGCGAGCCAGCGTGGAGGCGGTCGATCCCGATCGTCGAGCGCATGACGACGTCCTCCGGCGCGAGGTCGTCGAGCTACGGCGCCTCATTTTCGGGTGCGGGTTCCGGCGCGCCGCCCTCGGTCGCGACGTCTTCGAGCAGCTCGGTCACGTCGATCTCGGCAGCCTCGAACGGCGGCGCACGGACCCTGTCCCCGCGCCCCGCGACGAGGTCGACGAGGTAGCCTTGCGGAGTCCACACGAGCACCGTGAGCGTCTCGTTGTGCGCGTCGAGCAGCCAGTAGTGCGCGACCTCGGCGCGGTGGTAGCCGACGCGCTTTTCACCGAGATCGAGGTGGGCCGTGGTCCGCGAGAGCACCTCGCAGATCCAGTCCGGCGTGGCAGCGACCACGCCGCGCGCGCCGGGTGCCGGCATCGCAGCGTGCTTGTCACGGCGCCAGCCGAGCACGTCGGGCCGGCAGCCCATGCCGGCGATCTCGAGGTCGACTTCCATCGAGATCCACCATCCGCCGGGGCGATCCGCGCCGCCGGGCCGCCGGTCGTACGCGGCCCGGACGAGCGCGCCTACCGCGAGCTGGGCCCTGCCGTGTACGGGTCCGGGCATGCCCTGGTAAACGATGCGGCCGTTGATCAGCTCGGCGCGCAGCTCTTCCGGGATCGCGAGCCACTCTTCGAGGGTGGCGGGGCGCGGCGAGCGGGGGGAACCGATTGGAGGGAGGGGGGCGGCGAGGGGCTGCACGGCGGGGAGGATAGCCGAAGCGCGCCGAGCGGGGAGCGAACCGCGCGGAGGGAGCGGGAATTCAA
>JANYGI010000009.1 GCA_025362495.1 Byssovorax sp.
TTCGAAGGTTCCGGCGACCTCTCCGACCGCGCCGAGCGCGGCGGGAAGGTTCGCCGGAGCGCTCGGCACGCCGGGGACGACCAGCGACGGATCGTTTAGGATCTTGGCTGGACAGCATGGACGATCGGAAGGGTGGGGCGCCGCGAGAACGCTTCGCGCGCGGGCAATCCCACTCTAAGGTGCGCCTCGGATGCCTCTCAAGCCCGGCGACCGCATCGATCGCTACACCCTCGTCGCGCCCCTCGGCGCGGGCGCGCAGGGCGCAGTCTGGAAGGTGATCGATCCGCTCGACGGGGGCGCCGAGCGCGCGCTCAAGCTGGTGCCGACGAGCGGGCTCTCGGCCGAGTCGTTCGAGCGCGCGCGCCGCGAGGCGCAGTCGCTCGCGAGCGCGCCGCACCCGAACCTCATCGCCTGTTACGGCCTCTTCGAGGATGTGGCCGCGGGGCTCGTCGGCATCGCGCTCGAGCTCGTCGACGGCGATCCGTTGCAGGAGGCCACGGGCGATCCGCGGATGACGGCCGCGCACCGGAGCGCGCTCCTCGTGCAGCTCGCCGAAGCCCTGGCGTTCGTGCACGGATCGAAGCTGGTTCACCGCGATTTGAAGCCCGAGAACGTCCTCGTGACGGCGGCGTTCTGGGCCGAGCCGACGCGCCCGGGGACGATCAAGCTCGTCGACTTCGGCCTCGCGATCCAGGTCGGCAACCCGCGGCCGCTCACGCAGGTGGGCGGCGTCCTCGGCACGGCGCCGTACCTCGCGCCCGAGGCGATCGTGCCCTCGGTCGCGCCCGACGCGGCGCTCGGGTACGCGCGGGACCTCTTCGCGTACGGCGTCCTCGCCTACGAGCTCCTGCTCGATCGCCACCCGACGGGCCTCGAGTGGGACGCTTCGCCCGTGCAGTTCGTCCGCGCCTACGCGGCGGCGGCGACGAGCGGGAAAGCGTGGCCGCCTGCGGGGCTGCCGGCGCGGTGGCAGGAGCCTGTCGCGCGCTGCCTCGCCATCGACTCGACCGAGCGTCCGGCCTCCGGCGTCGCGCTGCTCGAGCTGGTGCGCGCGGGCGCGTCGATCCCGGATCCGCAAGGCGCGATCGATCCGGCGCTCTGCGCGACGGTGGTGGCGCCGTCGATCGACGCGAGCGAGATCGCGCCCACGGCTCCACCGATCGTCGCGCCTCGCGCTCCCTCACCGCCGCGGCCGTACACCGTGCGCCTCACGCCGGCGCCGACGAAGCGTGGATCAGGCTGGATCCTCGCGGTGATCGGGCTCGTCGCCGTCGGCGTCGCCGCCGCGATCCTGCTGCTGCTCCGCCAGCCGCGGCCCGCCGGCGCCGGCCACGCGACGCCGACCGCGACGCCCGCGCCGGCTCCGCAGCCCAGCGCGATCGCGACGCCCGGCGCGAGCGCCGCGACGGCCGCCGCCTGCCCCGCGATCTGCTGCGGGGGGACGGCGTGCACCGGCGCTCCGAACAACGGGCGCGGCTGCTCCTCCGGCCGCACGTGCGTCCCCGGCTCGTGCGACGCCCGCATCGCCGAAGGCGGCGACTGGCTCCTCCGGATCGTGGGCGCCTCCGCCAACGGCAAAGAGATCTCCCCGCGCCCCGAGGTCTGCGTTCGCCACACCAGCGCTCGCGGCAACGAGCCCTGGTCGTGCACGCCCGCGGGAAGCGCCGATCCGCGCGCGGCGAGGCTCCGTATCACGACGACCGAGCTCGCCGGCGACGGTATCGACATTTCGATCAACCGCTCTCCCAAGGCCCCTCCCGTCATCGGCAAGGGTGTTCACCTCGGCGGAGTCGGCGTCGCCGCGCTGTGCAAAGGCCTCAATTTCCGGTTCACCGGGAGTGACCACCTCGCCTACGCGGTGACGACGTTCCTCGACGACGCGAGCGAGGCGGGCGGGTCGAACTGACACCTACGCCGCCGCGCGGCTCTCGCGGAGGAGCGCCCGGATCTGGGGCGACAGCGCGCGCCCCGACAGGAACAGATCGCGAAACCACCGCTGGGCGGGATCCTCGTCGTGGCGCTGCGACCACAGGGCGACGACCTGCGCCGCGGGCAGCTCGATCGGCGGCGCGAGCACGCGGAGGCCGAAGAGCTCGTGGGCGCGCTGCGCGACGCTGCTGGCGATGGTGCAGATCAGATCCGAGGTGCGAACGGCCAGCGGCGCCGACATGAAGTGCGGCACGCGGAGCGCCACGCGGCGGGTCGCGCCGACCTTCGCGAGCGCGCGATCGACGGCGCCGTCACGCCGCCCCTCGACGCTCACGAGCACGTGGCCGAGGGCCGTGTACGTCGCCAGATCGAGCCGCCGCTTGATCGCCGGGTGACCCTTGCGCGCGATGACGGCGAAGGGATCGCGGTACACGTCCGCGCGCCGCAGACCGGAAGGCGCGATCGATTGCGACGCGCCGATCAGCGCGAGATCGACGTCGCCGAGGACGAGCTCCGGCACCGTGGCCGGCGAGAAGCGCTCGATTTCGAGGCGCACGAGGGGCGCGTGCTTGCCGAGGTAAGCGAGCACGTCGGGCAGCGTCGTCAGCTCGAAGTAGTCGACGGTGGCGACGCGGAAGGCGCGGGTCGAGGTCCGCGGATCGAAGGCCTCGGGCAGCGCGAGGGCGCGGCGCAGCGCCTCGAACGCGGCCGGCAGCGCCGCGCGGATCTGGATCGCGCGCGGCGTGGGCGCGAGGCCGCGGCCGACGGGCGCGAGGAGCGGATCGCCGAAGAGCTCGCGCAGCCGCGAGAGCGAGTGGCTCATCGCCGACTGGCTGACGTGGACCCGCCGCGCCGCCGCGCTGACGCTGCCCTCGACCAGGAGCGCTTCGAGCGCAGGGAGCAGGTTCAGGTTGATGGCCCGGACATCGATGACGCTCATACCTGGCATTAGAACCCTTCACTTTTCCTCATGCACGCGGCAACGCATCCTGGCCGCATGAAGACGAACGAGAACCAGCACGAGAACGAGGTCGAGGTCCTGGTCACCGGCGGCACGGGCCTGATCGGGCGATGGCTCCTCGCGGAGCTGACGAAGACGCGGCGGGTGGCGGCCATCGTGCGGAGGGCGGGCGAGCGCGGTCCGGAGCTCCGCGGCTTTATCGACGCGCACGGCGGTGACTCGAGTCGCTTGCTGATTGTCGAGGGCGACGTGGAGCAGCCGTCGCTGGGGCTCACGGCCGGCTTCGACCAGGTGCGCGACGTCTACCACCTGGCGGCGCTCTTCGCGTTCGGCCTCGGCGCGGACGAGGTGCGGCGGTGCAACGTCGATGGCAGCCTGCACGTGGCCGCGTGGGCCCTCGCGCGGCCGGCGCTGCGGCGCTTCGTCTTCCTCGGCGGCTATCGCATGATGCACTCGAGCGTCGAAGGCGCCGCGGAGGGCCCTTTGCCGGAGGCCGAGCGCGCGGCGCTCTACCGCGATCACGGGGCCTACGAGGCCTCCAAGCACGATGCCTATCGCCGGGTCCGGAGCTTCGCCGCCGGGCATGGCCTGCGCTGGACGGCGGTCCACCCGAGCGGGGTCATCGGCGACTCGCGCACGGGAGAGACGACGCAGACCACCGGGCTCGGCGCCACGGTGGAGAAGCTCTGGGAGGGTCGTTTGCCGGCGCTGGTCGGCACCGAGCGCACGTTCCTCCCGCTGGTGACCGTCGATTACCTGGCGCGGTTCCTCGCCAGCGTGCCCGAGCGCGCCGAGACGATGGGACAGGACCTCTGCGTCCTCGATCAGGCGACCCCGAAGCTCCCCGCGCTGGTGCGGGACATCGCTGCTCATCTCGGCGTGGCGGCGCCGACCAGGGTCCTCCCGCTCGGCCTGGTGCGCGCTCTGCCCCAGGCCATCACCGGCCTCGCGCCCGAGAGCCTGGGGTTCCTCACCGAGGATGCCTATGACACCACCGCTGCCGACGCCCACGCCGCGGCGACGGGTCTCGTGATGCCCTCGATCGACGTCGCGGTGCAGCGCTGGTGTGATTACCTGGTGGCGACTCGGTTCCTCGCGCAGCCCGGCGGCGATCGCGGGGCGCTCCGGGAGGGTGCTTATCACGTGGGCGATCCGGTCACCGCCGACGTGGTCTATCTGCACGGCCTCCCCTGGAACGGCGATGCGTGGAAGCCGGTCGCCGATCGCGTCGGCGGATCGTCGGCGCGCGTGGATCTGCCTGGCCTCGGCCGCTCGACGCCGAGCGACCTCGACGACGTGGCGTGGCTCGACCGGCTCCTCGCGCAGCGGACGCGGCCGGTCGTGCTCGTGGGGCACTCGCTCGGCGCGGCGATGGCGGTGCGTTACGCTCACGCGCACCCGGGCAAGGTTCGCGGCGTCGTCCTGGTTTCACCGGCATTTCTGCAGCCCGCGGCGCCCGCGTACGTGAAGCTCCGGCCGCTCGTCGCGCTCACGCTCCGCCGCTCGACGTCGGCCGACCTCGCTCGAAGGCTGTTGCCGGAGCAGGCCGGAGCGCCGCTGGGCGCGCCCGCGGTGGCCAGCGCCCGCGTCGATCTGCAGCGAAAAGGCGTGGCTTCCCGGATCGCGCGGTCGCTCGCGCAGGCGACGTCGCGACGGGTGCGGGCGACGCTGCGACGACAGCTCGACGAGCTCGAGCCCGGCGTCGTGCTCGTCCACGGCTCGCGCGATCCCCTGGAAATCGCGACCGATCGGGTGGTCTACGTCGTTGACGGCGCCGGCCACGCCCCGCACTTGACACGAACGGACGAGGTCGCCGCCATCATCGCCGCGTTCGCGCCGGCCCCGCCGTCGTGAACGCGCCATCCGCCCGGTGCTCCCGCCGCCGACATCACGGCAGATCGCTGTCGACACGACGCCGTGGCGCCCCTACACCACCGGCCCATGTCACGGGCGCCGGAGGCCGGCCCCCAAGGAGGATCGCCGGTGTCGACCGAAGCAGTGGTTCTGGAGCGGAAAATGAACCGGGTCGCGTGGGCCCTCTCCGCCGTGGTGCTGGCGCTGGTCGGCCTGATGCGCGCGGTGCACATCCCGAGTCCGATCGACTTCAGCTTCCTGCCGCCGATCCACGCGACGCTGAACGCACTCACCGCCGTGACGCTGGTGGCGGCGCTGGTGTTCATCAAGCAGAAGCAGATAGCAAGGCACCGGGCGGCCATCTACGTGTCGATCGGCCTGAGCGTGCTCTTCCTGCTCTCGTACGTGGTCTATCACTTCACCTCGGCCGAGGTGCGGTTTGGCGACCTCAACCACGATGGCAAGCTCGATCCCGCCGAGCTCGCCGCCGTGGGCGGGATGCGCCCCGTGTATCTGATCCTGCTGATCACCCACATCACCCTTGCCGGGACGATCCTGCCGTTCATCCTCTTCACGTTCAACCGCGCCTTCACCAAGCAGTACGCGCGCCACAAGGCCATGGCCCGCTGGGTGTTCCCGCTGTGGCTCTACGTCGCGGTGACAGGGCCTCTCTGCTATCTGATGCTCCGCCCGTTCTACCCTTAGACATCGACGCGTCGAGAGCGCCTTCGCCCCGCCGCTCCCGCTGGAATCAGAAATTGTCCTTGCCCCACGGCGAGGCGCCGGCTCAGCATGACGTCATGGCTGCTCGCGAACCTCACGCCCTCGAGTCGGATCCGTTCTGGAAGGCGGTCATGAGCGCGCCGATCGAGGACGGCGAGCCCTCCGAGGCGGAGCTGCTCGCCGTCGAGACCGCCAAGCGCGACGGTGGCTGGGTGGACGGCGAGAGCCTCGCTTCTCGCGAATGACCTGCTCTGGCTCTGGAGGGGTTCGCTATCGACTGCATATCTCCCTCTGATGTGGGGCGGGCCTCCGTGCCCGCCGCATGGACTACCCGGAGCCACCAGAGCCGGGTGGGAATCTGCTCCTGCTCTCCATATCCGGGCTTCGTTGCGGGGTGCTCGCCGTCGGAGCCGGGTTTGCGAGTGGGGCGCTATGCACACTCCATGTGGCGGGCACGGAGGCCCGCCCCACACCAGATCTATCGATCTATCCATCTAAATAGAGAGATAGAGCTGTATTCGGTGGAAGAAGCGCTCTACAGCGCGATCACCGGATCAGCCTCGATCCCCAGCAAGCGCGCGCGGATCTCGCCGACGAGGTAGATCGATCCCGTCACGAGGATGGTGTCGCCGGGGCGGCTCGCGGCGATCGCCCGCGCTATCGCGTCATGCGGATCTGCCACCATTTCGCCCGGCGCGAAGGCGCCGAGCTCGCCGAGCGCGGCGGGGGCGCGGCCCTTGGGCTCGGTGTAGTACCGACGCGCGCAGAGCGGCGCGAGCGGCCCCAGCATCTCGGGCCAGCGCTTGTCGGCCAGCGCGCCGAACACGAGGGCGCGGCGCCCGGGATCTCCGCCGGGATCGTCGGCCGCGAAGAGCTCGGCCAGCGCGTGCGCGCCCTCGGGGTTGTGCGCGCCGTCGAGGATCACCGTCACCTGCTCGGCGTCGAGGCGAACGCGCTCGTAGCGCCCGGGCCAGCGCGCCGTGGTGAGCCCCACGAACGCCGCGGCGACGGGCTCGATCAGCAGGTGATGCTGCGCGAGGCAGCGCGCGATCCCGAGAGCGACCGCGGCGTTGTCGGCCTGGTGGCGACCGCCCAGCGCGAGCTTGCCGTGGAAGCGATCGCCTTCGGTGGGGCCGTGCAGATCGGTGACGCCGCCGGCCCAGCGCGCGCCGATCGTGCCGGGCTCGAACGCGCCGTCGCGCCGCACGCGGGTGATCGATCCAGCCCCGACCTTCGCCGCGACCTCGACGATCGCGCGCTCCGCTTCGAGCGGTAACGGGCCGAGCACGACGGGCGCGCCGCGCTTCAAAATCCCCGCTTTTTCCCGGGCGATCAGATCGATCGTGTCGCCGAGGATCGCCGTGTGCTCGAGCGCGATCGACGTCACCGCGGTGCAGAGCGGGGCGGCGATCACGTTGGTCGCGTCGAGGCGACCGCCGAGGCCGACCTCGAGGACGGCGAGCTGCACGCGCGCCTCGCGAAAGGCGTGAAAGGCCGCGACCGTGAGGCTCTCGAAGAAGGTGAGATCGGGGCGGCAGTGATCGAGCACGGCCGCGAGCGAGCGCTCGAAGCTCACGTCGTCAATCGGCTCGCCGCCGATGCGGATCCGCTCGGCGAAGCGGCACAGATGAGGCGACGTGTAGAGCCCGGTGCGCAGCCCCGCGGCGCGCGCGATGGCCTCGATCATCGCCGATGTGCTGCCCTTGCCGTTGGATCCGGCGATGTGCACCGCGCGCAGGCCGACGTGCGGATTGCCGAGCGCGGCGAGCGCATGCTCGACGCGATCGAGGCCGAGCATCATCCCCCGCGGCACCCTCGCCTGGAGGGCGGCGAGCTTCGCGACGAGGGGCGACGTCGTCATCGGCGCGGGCGGTTGCTGGTCAGGTGGTTGAGGATCGAGACGATCTTCGCCTTCATTTCCAGGCGCGAGACGATGGCGTCGACCATCCCGTGATCGAGGAGGAACTCGGCGCGCTGGAAGCCCGGCGGCAACGTCTGGCGGATCGTGTTCTCGATGACGCGCGCGCCGGCGAAGCCGATCAGGGCCTTGGGCTCGGCGATGTTCACGTCGCCGAGGAAGGCGAAGCTCGCCGCGACGCCGCCCGTCGTTGGGTGGAGCAGCACCGAGATGAACGGGAGCCGCGCCTTGCGGAAGCGCTCGAGCGCCGAGACGCTCTTGGCCATCTGCATGAGCGAGAGGATGCCCTCCTGCATGCGGGCGCCGCCCGACGCTTGCAGCAGCACGACGGGGAGCTCTTCCTCGACCGCGCGCTCGAAGAGGCGCGTCACCTTCTCGCCGACGACGGAGCCCATGCTGCCGCCCATGAACGCGAAGACGAAGGCGCCGTACGCGACGGCGCGTCCATCCATCCGGCCGCGGCCGATGTCGATCGCCTCGGGGGATTTCGTCTTCTTCTGCGAGGCGGTGACGCGCTCTTTGTACGAGCGTCCATCGCTGAAGCGGAGCGGATCGCCGGGCACGAGGTGGGCGTCCCACGGCTCGAGCGCCTCGTCGAGGAAGAGGCGCTGCCAGCCATCGGCCTCGAGCTTGTGGTGATGGCCGCAGAGCGAGCAGACCTCGAACGTGGCCGCGAGCTCGCCCGCCGTGAGCGTCTGGCCGCAGCCGTCGCAGCGGCGAAATACGCCGGCGCCGAGCGATCGCTTCTCGCTCGCGTCGGTGCTGGGGAGGTTTTTTTCAGGCCACGCCATGACTACGCGGCCGGGAAGCTCATCTCGAAGATGTCCGAGGGGATGTGGAGCGTGGGCTCCGTCTTCTCCTGGATTTCACGGGCCGAGACGCCCGGCGCGAGCTCGCGCAGCACGAGGCCTTCCGGCGTGACGTCGATCACCGCGAGGTCGGTGATGATCCGATGCACGACGCCGCGCCCCGTGAGCGGGAGCGCGCACTGGTTCAAGATTTTCGGGGCGCCGCCCTTGGCCGCGTGATCCATGATCACCACGACGCGCTTGGCCGCGGCGACGAGGTCCATCGCGCCGCCCATGCCCTTGACCAGCTTGCCGGGGATCATCCAGTTGGCGAGGTCGCCCTTCTCGGAGACCTCCATCGCGCCGAGGATCGCGAGATCGATGTGGCCGCCGCGGATCTGCGCGAACGAGTCGGCGCTGGAGAAAATCGCCGAGCCCGCGAGCATCGTCACAGTCTCTTTGCCGGCGTTGATGAGGTCCGCGTCTTCGGTGCCCGCGACCGGATACGGCCCGATGCCGAGCAGCCCGTTCTCACTCTGGAGCACGACCTCGATGCCCGCGGGGATGTAGCTGGCGACGAGCGTCGGCATGCCGATGCCGAGGTTGACGTAGAAGCCGTCTCGCAGCTCCTGCGCCGCGCGCTGGGCGATCTGCTCTCGGTTGAGTCCCATGATCAAGCCTTTGCTTTCTGGACCGTGCGGCGCTCGATGCGCTTCTCGTAGCTCGCGCCCTGGAAGATGCGCTGCACGAAGACGCCGGGCGTGTGGACGTGATCGGGTGAGAGCGAGCCGACCTCGACGATCTCTTCGACCTCGGCGATGGTGATCTTGGCCGCCGTCGCCATCATCGGGTTGAAGTTCATCGCCGTGTGGCGGTAGACGAGGTTGCCGTAGCGGTCGCCCTTCCAGGCCTTGACGATGGCGAAATCGCCTTTGATCGCCGGCTCGAGGACGTAGTCGCGGCCGTCGAACGAGCGGACCTCTTTCTTCGCGGAGTAGGTCTTCACGGCGCCGCCGCCGGGCTCGTACATCACCGGCATGCCGCCCTCGCTCACCGCGGTGTAGGCGCCCGTGGGCGTGTAGAACGCGGGGATGCCGGCGCCGCCCGCGCGGAGGCGCTCGGCGAGGGTGCCCTGCGGCGTGAGCTCGACCTCGAGCTCGCCCTTCAAGTACTGGCGCTCGAACTCCTTGTTCTCGCCGACGTAGGAGGAGATCATCTTCCGGATCTGCTTGTTTTGAAGCAGGATCCCGAGGCCGAATTCGTCGACGCCGCAGTTGTTGGAGACGACGACGAGATCCTTCGTGCCTAGCTCGCGCAGGGCGGCGATGGCGTTCTCGGGGATGCCGCAGAGGCCGAAGCCGCCGGCGAGCAAGGTGGCCCCGTTCGGGATGTCGCGGACCGCGTCGAGCGCGCTCTTGAAGACCTTGTCCATACGCGCAGGATTGCTAGCTCAACTGCGCTTGGCTGGGAATGGGGAGGGCTGCGCGAAGGGCGTGACGCGCCGCATTTGGCCCACCTCGCGCGGACGCTGTATCCGCTTGGTCGTGCCTTCGACGGACCGTTTCGTGTTGACCGCCCTCTCGCTCGTCGCGCTCCTCGGCTTCGCCCCGAGCGCGCAGGCCGCTCCGCGCACCGGCCACGGCGCGCGCCATGGCCGCCGCGCCGCGGTGGAGGCCCCGTCCGCGCGGGCCCCTCGCGGCGGGGCGCCGACGCCCGCGAAGATCGACAAGCCCGCGGCGAAGCCCGAGAAGGCCGACTCGATCGGCAGCCCGAACGAAGGGCACCTCGAGGGCGGCGTGCACCTCGACGTGACGAAGCCGTACTTCCGCGTCGTGCCCATGTACACGTCGGGCGACGTCCGCTGGGGCCTCCCGCAGATGATGAGCCTGCTCGATCGCGCGGCCCACGCGGTGAACAAGCGCTACCCCGGCTCGGTGCTCGACGTCGGCGACATCTCGCAAAAAGGCGGCGGCGACGTGTCGCGGCACCACTCGCACGAGTCGGGTCGCGACGCCGACGTCGGCTTCTACGCCGTCGACGCCAAGGGCAAGCAGCTCCATCACCACGGCTTCATCAAGTTCGACGCCGCGGCCGAGTCGCCGACCATGCCGGGCGCGCACTTCGATCTCCCGCGCAACTGGTTCCTGGTCGAGCAGATGCTCACCGATCCTGGCGCGCGCGTGAGCCACATCTTCATCGCCGAGCCCCTGCGGCAGCGGCTGCTCGGCTACGCGAAGACCCACGGCGTGACGCGCGCGCTGCTCGATCACGCGCAGATCGTGATGATGCAGCCGACGGCGTCGCTGCCGCACGACGATCATTTCCACGTGCGGATCTCCTGCCCCGGGACGATGCGCGGCACCTGCATCGAGCTCGCGAAGAACCTCCCCCACGGGAAGGACCGCGTGGCGCATCACGCGCGCACTCCGCTGCACACGCCGGGCAAGGTCGCGATCGCGCACAGCGCGTCGGCGGGCCACACCCGGGGCGGCGTCGGCGCCAAGCACCCGCCCGCGCTCGCCGGCTCGGCGACGACCGATCCGTTCGCCGACGTGGGCGCCGAGGCCGACGACACCGAGGCCGACGCCGACTCGGCCGAGGTGAAGGACGCCGTCGACGACACGGGCGCGATCCGCATCACCGACTGAATGGCCTGCGAATCAAGCCCCTAGAAGGTACCGCGCAGCTCGAAGCCGGGCCCCGTCGGCACCAGCGTGACGCCGGCCTTCGGCGGATCCGCGGGCTTCTTCGGGCTGGTGACGAACCACAGGATCCCCGCGCCCGCGAGGCCCGCGAGGCCCACGCCGAGGGTGATCGCGGAGACCGTCGCGTCGGTCTGGCCGCTGGCGATCGCGTCGCGCGCCGCCGGCGTGTCCTTGCAGTGCGTGAGGTTGACCTGGTCCTTGCAGCTCGCCGTCACGGTGGAGATCGTGCTGCCGCGCATGCCGTAGAAGATGCCCGAGGTGATCAGCGACGCGACGCCGACGCCGCCCGCGATGAACACCGGCGCGCGTGATCGCGGCGGAGGCGGCGGAGGCGGCGGCGCCTCGGTCGGCGCCGGCGCGACCTCGACGTCGTTCACCTCGACCTCGAGGTGCTCGCGCGCGCGCTCTTCGAGCTTGAGATCCTTGTGAAACGTGACCTTGCCCGCCGCGTCTTGCACCTCGATCGCGTGGTCGCCGGGATCGACCGGCGTGGCGACGCCGATCGCCGCGGCCGCGACGGGCGCGGCGTCGAGGAGGATCTTCGACGTGAGCACCTTGCCCGTGACCGTGAGCTGCAGCGTGGGGACGCGCTCGCGCAGCGCGTCGGCGCGCTTCGGCGCGTTCTCGGCGACCTCGGCCGCGGTGGAGCCGGCGCGCTTGGCCTCGTCGGCGGCGAGATCGAAGCCGTTGATCGCCTCGACGAGGTGGCCGAGGTTCTCCTCGCAGAGCGCGATGTGGAAGCGCACCTGCGGCGTCATCTTCACGCCGGCGACCTTCTTGAATTTCTCGAGCGCGCCCTCGTAGGACTTCTGCTTCTCGAGCTCTTTGCCTTCGTTGAAGAGCTGGCGCGCGGCGGCGAGCTCTTCGGGCGTGGCCTGCGCGAACGACATCGTCGGCGCGGCGAACGCGGCGCCGACGACGAGCGCGCCCGCGACCTTTCGGGTCCACGCCGCGGTTCTCCGAGAGATTCCCATCACGGGGCACGATACCCGGAATCGCGCCTCTTGCGGACGTCCGCGACACGTCGCACCCTCGCGCCCGCCCAGCGCCGAGCTCCGATGGTAGAACCCGACCATGCGGCGCCGTGACGGCCCCAACCCCGGCCCCCCGCGGGCTTGCACGAGGAACCGATGAGCCTGATTTTCTACTACGCCCCGATGACCAGCGCGACGCGCATCCACTGGGCCCTCGAAGAGCTGGAGATGCCTTACGAGAAGAAGAAGATCGATCTCGCGAAGGGCGAGCAGAAGGCGCCCGAGTACCTGGCGATGAACCCCAACGGCAAGGTCCCGCTGGTGTTCGAGGACGGCGTGGCGATCTACGAGTCGCTGGCGATCTTGATCTACCTGGGCGAGCGCTACGGCGTGGACAAAGGCCTGTTCCCGAAGCCGGGGATGGAGCGCGCCGAGAGCCTGACCTGGCTCTGCTGGGCCCAGGGGACGCTCGCCGACGCCGGCGGGCGGATGATGCGGAACACGTCGGAGCGCTTCCCCGAGGACGAGCGCAACGCCAAGGCGGGTGAGAGCGCGAAGAAGGAGCTGCAAACGGCCCTGGGCATCGTGGAGCGCGCTCTGGAGGGAAAGGAGTACCTGGTGGGCGGGAAGTTCTCGTACGCCGACCTGGCCGTCGCGGGCTTCGTACCGTTCCTGGCGCGGCTCGGCGCGGACCTCTCGTCGTTCAAGAACATCCAGGCGTGGAGCGCCCGGTGCACGGCGCGCCCCGCCCTCGCGCGGGCGATGCAGGGCTGAGAGCGCCTGACAGCTGCTCCCATCGCGGGGCTGCCGATACGCGGCGCTCCGACCGCGAAATCCAGGGGGTGCGGCAGGCGGGAAATGGCGCCTCCCCTGCCGAAATCCCTTCGCGAACAGGGGCATCGCGCGCCGTCGCACTTTACTAAACGCGCAGTTCAGTGCACCGTTGGCTCAACCCATGAGTGCTGCCATCTCGCCTTTCGCCGCTGATTCTGGGTGCCCGGACAGCGACGGTCCCGATTTGACGCGACCTTCCGTGGACGACGGCGACGAACACGACGAGGCGACGATGCGCGCCTGGGCGGACGACATCGCCGAGCGCGTTGTCAACCTCTGGACGGGCCGCGCCGAGGTGACACCGATCGCGAGCACGCTCCGCGAGGTCGGCGAGCGCAGCCGCGGCCACAAGCGCCGCACGTAGCGCCCCGAGCGGCCCGCCTCGAAGCGCCGGAAAACAGCCGGATCTGAACGCAAAGGCGCAGAGACGCGAAGACGCAAAAAGGCGGGAAGAGAGCCGGAATTCATGATTTGAATTCCGGCTTTTCTGCGCCTCTGCGCCTTTGCGTTGAATTCCGGTTCTCGGGATCGTTGCAGCTCCAACGATCTGCGATCGCGATCGCGATCCCACAAAAAGCAAAACGCCCGCCCGGCTCGAACTCTCGTTCGTGCTCGGCGGGCGTCGCGGTTCACATCACAGCTTGGTCTTGATCTCTTCGATCTCGAAGGCCTCGATGATGTCGTTCGTCTTGATGTCGCTCTGGTCCGCGAGCGAGATACCGCACTCGAAGCCCTCGGCGACTTCCCTCGCTTCGTCCTTGAAGCGACGCAGCCCGGAGATCTTGCCCGACCACACCACGACGCCGTCGCGGATGAGGCGAGCCTCGCAGTTGCGACGGATCAGACCGCTCTGGACCATGCAGCCGGCGACGATGCCGTACTTCGTGATGTTGAAGACCTGTCGAACCTCGGCCTTGCCGAGGGGCTTCTCGATCTTCGTGGCGGGCAGCAAGCCCTCCATCGCCGAGCGGATGTCGTCGATGGCGTTGTAGATGATGTTGTAGAGGCGAATCTCGATTTCCTCGCTCTCGGCGAGGGCGGCGGACTTGCCTGCGGGTCGGACGTTGAAGCCGACGATGACGGCCTTCGACGCCACGGCCAGGTTCACGTCGCCCTCGGTGATGGCACCGACCGCCGCGTGGACGATCGTGACCTTGACCTTGGGCGTGGTGAGCTTGGACAGCGACTGGACCACGGCCTCGACCGAGCCCTGCACGTCACCCTTGATGATCAGCTTCAGCTCGAGCTGATCGGCCTCGGAGAGGCGGGTCGTGAGGGCCTCGAGCGACATGCGCGAGTCCTGCGGGATGAGCGGCTTGGCCTTTTTGCGCCGCGTATCGGCGATCTCTTCGGCCGTCTTCGCGTCCTTGACGGCGTGAACGGGATCGCCCGCGCTCGGCACTTCGTTGAGGCCGAGGACCTCGACCGGGGTGGCCGGGCCAGCCTCGGTGACGGTGCGACCGAGCTCGTCGGTCATCGCGCGGACCTTGCCCCACGAGCCGCCGACGACGATGTTGTCGCCTGCGCGCAGGGTACCGTCGAGCACGAGGACACGAGCGACGGGGCCGCGACCACGATCGAGGAGGGCCTCGATCACGGTGCCGCTCGCGCGCTTGGCCGGGTTGGCCTTGAGCTCGAGCACCTCGGCCTGGAGGAGCACCTTCTCGAGGAGGGCGTCGATGCCTTCGCCCGTCTTCGCGGAGACGTTGGCGAACATGGTGTCACCGCCCCACTCGTCGGCCTGGAGGCCGAATGAGGCGAGGTCGCGCATGATCTTCTCGGGATCTGCGCCCGGCTTGTCCATCTTGTTGACGGCAACGACGATCGGAACCTTCGCGGCCTTGGCGTGCGCGATGGCTTCCCTCGTCTGCGGCATCACGCCGTCGTCGGCAGCGACGACGAGGATGACGATGTCAGTCGCCGAGGCGCCGCGGGCGCGCATGGCGGTGAAGGCCTCGTGGCCCGGGGTGTCGAGGAAGGCGACAGTGCCGCGAGCCGTCTCGACGCGGTACGCGCCGATGTGCTGCGTGATCCCGCCGGCCTCACCCGAGGCGACGGTCGCCTTGCGGATGCGGTCGAGGAGCGACGTCTTGCCGTGATCGACGTGACCCATGACGGTCACGATCGGCGGGCGCGTGACCGACTCGACGTCGGTCTCCGTGTCCGTTTCCATGGCGAGGTTGATCGCGTCCGTCTCGCTGACGGCGACGTCTTCGACGCTCCAGCCGAACTCACCCGCGAGGATCTTCGCCGTGTCGGCGTCGAGGGTCGAGTTGATGTTCACGCCCGTCATGCCGAGCGACAGGAGCCGCATGAGCACGTCGGTGGACTTGAGGCTCATCTTGCCAGCGAGCTGCTGGAGAGTGACCTGGTCCTCGATCTTGATGACCTTCTTGTGGGCGCCCATCTCCTGCGTCGACACCATCGTGGACTTGCGTCCCATCTGGTTGTTGAAGCCGGGGCGACCGCGGAAGTTGTTCTGGCCAGGGCGACCGCCGGGGCCGCGGAAGTTGTTCTGGCCGGGGCGATTCGGCGGACCGTAGTTGCCAGGAGCACCGGGGCGAACGGGCGCCGCGTTGGTGCGCGGATCGTAGACCGTGCGACGCGGGGGGACCGGGCCGACACGAGGCGCAGGCATGGGCACGCCGGGGCGGCCTTGCCAGGTCTCGATGCCGGTCTTGGGAGGCGAGGAAGCGCGCGGAGGCGCGCCGGGGGGCGGTGTCGTCAACGTTCCGGGCTTGTCCTTGCTGGCGTTCGCCGACAGCGGCGTGGTGCCGCGCGGCGGGGCCGACGTCGGACGCATGGGCGGCCGCGCGGGATGATTGGCAGCCGGAGCAGGCGCGGGCTCGGGAGCACGCGCGCGAACCTCGGCTTCGATTGCAGGCGCTGCAGGAGCAGCGGGACGCGGCTCCGACGAGGCCGGAGCGATGGGCGGCGATGCGACCACCGCGACCGGCTCGGGAGCCGGAGTGACCGGACGCGCTTCGACGACGGGAGCTGCAACCGGCGCGGGCGTCGGTGAAGCCGCCGGCTCGGGCTCGAACATCTCCATCGGCGGCGGCGCGATCGCCGGGCGATTGGGCTTGGCAACGCTGCCAGGCGGGCTCGCCTTGCTGGCCGTGGCAGCCGCGCCCGCGGTGCCAGGACGGCTCGGCTTGCTCGGCGGCGCCGCGACGACGACTTGCGGTGCCGGCGCAGCGGGCTGCGTGATCGTCACCGTGGGCTCCGTCGCCTTCACGCTCACCGTCGCCGCGACAGGCGCGACCGCAGGCGCAGACGGCAGGGGAGCCGCTGCGACCACCGGCTCGCGTGCTCGCGATGGAGGGGCCGGAGGCGCGACGCGCATACCGACGGAAGACGGCGGCGAAGGTGCACGCACCCGCGCTGACGGCTCTGCCGGCTCGACGCCGCGACCCGATGCCGGTGAGCGAGGCGTCGATCGTGCGGCCATGGGATCAGGCCCCGTGGACGACGGGCGAGCGGCGGGGACCCCCGGGGAGGACTCCGCTGCTTCCGGTCGCGCACGACGCTTCACCACGGTCGGACGAATGCGTTCCTCAATCACCTCGGGGGACTTTTGTCGCTCCAGATGGCGCTTGAGACGCTCGACAATCTCGGGCTCCACGGCGCTCATGTGATTGCGCACGTCGCCGACCCCCATGGACTGGAAGAGCCCAACCAGGGTCTTCTGATCCATGTTGAGCTGCTTGGCTACCTCGTAGACCCGAACCTTACTCATGCACCTCTGCTCCAAAATTCGACGATCTGGTCAGCCGGGGCGGCGACCTCGCGTGAAGGTTGCCCGCCCACGTTCCCCTCGAGAGTCGGATCGCGCAGGCGGAGCCTGCGGTCCGGGCGAGGAGCCCATGGTCACGGTGCGGGGACGGTGTTTTCCGCCGTCCGGGGCCGGAGCGCAAGCGCTCGCGGCGTTGGAGCCATCCTGCCGGGGTTGATCGCTTTGGGCGACCCCCTTTTGGCGGGGCTCGTCGAGAGATTTGGAGCGGGCGCGCGGCGCGCTGCCCTTGGTGGCCGATCGCGGCCCCGACTTCGCGGGGGTGGCCGTGACGCCGTCGGCGATGTGAATCGCCTCGAGGAGCGCCGCCGCGAGGTTGCGCGAGGAGATGGCGACGATGCCGACGCCGACGCGGTTCGCTCCGGTGCGCGAGGCCCCGTGCACGAACTCCGCGAGGCGAAGCTTGTCGCCCCAGGCGACGCCGCAGCCTTCGACGACGGCCTGGCGGACCTCGTTCATGTCCGAGACCTCGGCGTCGCGAGCGACCACGATGAGGTCTGCGTCGCCGCGACTCCAGGCGGCGCGGACCGCGTCGGCGCCGATGGCGAGCTTGCGCGAGCGCTTGGCCGAGAGCAGGAGCCCCTCGATCCGTCGGTCCGTGGAGCGGCGAATCGCCTCGGCGAGCGCTTCACGCGTGAGCGGGAGCAGCTCGCCCGCGTCGGTGACGAGCGTGTTGGTCTTGACCTTCGCAGATCGCGCGAGGCCGCGTTCGACCGCTTTTTGCAGGCATTCGGGGCGCGGGTGCACATGCGCGCCCCGACCGAATCCGCCGCCGCGCGCGTCGACTGCGACCTCACCCTCGGGGCTGACGATCAGCCGGACGAGCGTGTGATTGCCAGCGACGTCGACGCGTTCACCGCAGCCCACGCACGAGCGCACGGGGCCATGACCGTCCTCCCGATCTTCCGATCGGTCGGCGGCGATGGACGCGCTCTCGTGGTGAACTGCAGCTTCGATCATGGATTCCCTTCGCGTTCAGGCCTCAGGCCTGACGCGCCGCCTCTGCCTGACGGCTCCGCACATCGGCGCGGGCCGCGTCGAGCACCTTCTGCTCGCTGTCGACGAAGTCGCGCGCGCCCTGCTTGATGGCGCGCGCCTTCTTGATGCCGAGCCCGGTGCGGATCGCCATGCGATCCTCGTCCTCGCGCAGCAAGTCTTCGACCGACTTGTAGCCGGCCTCTTCGAGCAGGACGATCGTCCGCTCGCCGACGCCGCGGACGAAGAGCAGCCGCTCGCGATCCGTGAGGGCCTCCGTGCGCGAGCCCGCGCTGCGGATCCGCTCCTGACGAAGGCGTTCCATCGTCGTGTCCGACTGCGCCTTGATCTTCTCGGCCGCCTCGGTGCCGCCGAGCCCGGGGATGGCCGCGAGCTCCTCGATCGAGGCCTCGCTGACCTCTTCGAGGGCGCGGAAGCCGAGCCGGTACATGGACTTCGCGATGACCTCGGTGACGAGATCCATCTGCTGAAGAGCCGCGATCGCCTCTTCCTCCATCTGCTTGAACTTGGTCTCGCTGATGATGTCGAGCTTCCAGTCCGTGAGCTGCGCCGCGAGGCGAACGTTCTGGCCCTTGCGACCGATCGCCAGGCTGAGCTTCTCGTCGGGGACGACGAGCTCCATCCGCCCGTCGGCCTCGTCGACGATCACCTTGTGGACCTCGGCGGGCTGGATCGCGGCGATGACGTAGCGCGCCGGATCGCGATCGTAGGGGACGATGTCGATCTTCTCGCCGCGGAGCTCTTGCACGACGGCCTGGACGCGCGAGCCCTTCATGCCGACGCACGCGCCGACCGGATCGACGTCGGCGTCACGCGAGGTGACGGCGATCTTCGACCGCGCGCCCGACTCGCGAGCGACGGAGACAATGCGAACGATGCCCTCGTAAATCTCGGGGACCTCGGCCTCGAAGAGCTTCTCGACGAGACGCGGATCGGAGCGCGAGAGGATGACCTGCGGGCCGCGGGCCTCGCGATCGATGTCCTTCACGTAGGCGACGATGCGGTCGCCCGGGCGGTACGTCTCGCGCGGCGTCTGCTCGCGGAAGGGCAGCACGCCCTCCGTCTTGCCGATGTCGACGATGATGTTGTTGCCCTTCTCGAAGCGGCGAACAATCCCGCGAATCAGCTCGCCTTTGCGATCTTTGTACTCGTTGAAGATCAGATCGCGCTCGGCGTCGCGCACGCGCTGCAGGAGGACCTGCTTGGCGGTCTGCGCGGCGATGCGGCCGAACGTGGTGCGACCCTGCTTGAGCTTGAGGATGTCGCCGAACTCTTTGTCCTGCTCGCGTGCCTTCTCGGCGTCTTCCGGGCGCCAGAAGACCTGGAAGCCGAGCTCTTCGCCGAGGGTCGCGTCGAGCTTGTGCTTCTCGACGTTCTCGAGGCTGATCTCACGCTCCGACTCGGTCACCGACTCGACGACGGTCATGTACTGGAAGAGATCGACCTGACCCGAGTCTTCGTTGAAGCGGGCCTCGAGCTCACGAGTGGGGCCGAACACGCTCTGGGCGGCCTTGAGGATCGACGCTTCGATCGTCTCGACGAGGATCTTCTTGTCGATCCCCTTCTCTTTCGCGACTTGCTCGAGGATGCTGCCGAGGCTCGTGTCGGTGCTCGGCATCGCTGCCATCGTTGCCATGAGTGCCTATATCTCCTGCTCTTGACTATCGCTTCGCGGACTGGCTCTTGCGCGGGCCGGCCTTCTTTTTGGGCTGGGGCAACAGCTCGAATACGAGCTGCGCCTCGACCACATCCGCCAGGGGCGCCTCGATGCGCTTGCCGTCCACGAGCACTGCGATGATCTCTGGTTTTGAGGCGTCGAGCGTCCCCCGGAGGAGGCGCTGCCCGTCCGACGCGGGCTTCGACAGCTTCACCTTGGCCGTCATCCCCGAGAAGCGGGCGAAATCTGCCGCTGTGCGTAGCGGTCGGTCGAGCCCCGGGGAGCTGACTTCGAGGTGGTAGCGGTGCGGGATGATCTCCTCTGCTTCGGGGGCGTCGAGCACCGCCGAGGCATCTTTCGAGACCTCCGAGCAGTCTTCGAGCGTCACCCCGCCGGCGAGGTTCGTCGTCGTCCCACCTTCACGTTCGATGGTGATCCGCAGCGTCCAGCCCGTGCGCTCCGTCAACCACTCGAGGTCGACCAGGGAGACGCCGTGCGCAGCAAAGACGGGCACCAGGGCTTCGCTCACGCGGCCCAGGTCGACTCCAGCTTTGATCTGCGTTGCGGGTTGATTCATGGAAAAAAAAGCCGATTCCCTAACTGGGAATCCGGCTCTGCGGATCCGCCTAGTTGTCGCCGGCACCATAGACGAATCTGAAACCCTGTGCAAGAGGGTCGGATTCAGCAAGGGCCCCGCCCGGGAAGAGGCGAAATGGCTCGCCTTTCCTGGTCAGCGGCGGCGCGGTCGTGGACCGCGTCGGGCAGCACCCGAACGATCCAGGTTGCCCCGTTTCGCTCGTGTTGGAGGGCGCGGGAGTACCACACCGGCGGGCGTCTGCCCAGCTCCGGGATGCAGAGCGCCGAACAAAATGTCCCGTCGCCGGCCTGCGGATCCGCGGCGCTCGCCCGCGTTGCCCGGATTCGACGTGCATTCGCACGCCTTCATCCGCGCGCCTTGGCGAGCTTGCGTCTCCTTGGCCGGCTCGGTCCCGTTTTGTTCGGCGCTCTCAGTACAGCGTCGTTTCCCCTGCGCGAAGGCCGAGCGTGCTCGATTTCCACGAGAGAAGCGGCTCGAGCAAGGCCTTGGCGAGCGCGGCCGTCGCGGGCTCTTCGATCTCGACGAGGGCCGTGACCTTGAGCGCGTAGTTGCGGAGAGCCGAGGCGAAGCGTTCGAGCGCGGGGCGCAGGCTCGAAACGACGACGGGCGGCTCGGCCGGGTTCGCGTGGCTGGAGAGGCCGAGGAGCGATCCGTACAGGCGATGCGAGTCGACGAGCGCGTCGATGAACGGCTGGCCGCCGAGCGCGCGCAGGCGATCGCCCGTCTCCATCTCGGCGATGAGGTCGAGCCGGAGCTCGGACTGGCTCCACTCGAGCTCGTACGGAAGCAAGATGAACGAGAGGCCGTCGGGGTAGAGCTCGGCCAGGAGCGCGTAGCCTTCGCGCGATTGCGGCATCGTCTCGGGCAGCTTCGAGAAGCCGGTGAGCCAGTCGAATAGCGCGCTCCAGCAGCCATCGAGGACCGCGTCGGCGCCGGCGAGCACGCTCGGATCGGCGCCGCCCATCGCCTTGGATCGAGCGGCGGCGGCGATGCGGAGCGCGCCGAGCTCTTCCTCCAGCGCATCGCGCGCGCGGACGATCGATCGCGGCAGCTCGCGCGACGCCGCCGCGGCGAGCAGCTGATCGCCCACGGCCACCGCTCCGCCGGCGTCGAAGCGCGGCAGCTGGATCAAGTCCTCGGCGCTGGCGATGGTGGTGTCGGCGAGGCGAGGGATCATCGACGGAGGGGGCCTCAGGCCAGGTTGGGCAAGGCGACGACGTCGACGTGGAGGACCTCTTCGAACGCGCCGATCTCCTTCATGCACGAGTCGCTGGGGCGGCCCGAGACGCGGATCTTGGAGCAGGTCGCGTGCGCGCCTTCGAAGACCGTGTTGGAGATCTCTTCGATGTTGATCCCGTGGCGCTTGAGGACGCTCAGCGTGTTGGCGAGGACGCCGACCTTGTCGAGCATGCGCACGACGATCGCGAAGCGAGCCGGCGACGTCGCGCAGATGTTGACGACGTTGGGGATGGACTCTTCCGTGAGGAAGCAGCGCACGATCCGCGCTGTTTCGCGGGCGATCGCGCGCTGCGCCTGCTCGGTCGAGGCGCCGATGTGCGGGGTGCCGTAGACGACGCCGCTCTTGAGGATCGGGGCGTCGAAGGGCGCGGTGCCCGTGGCCGGCTCGCTCGCGAAGACGTCGAGGCCGACGCGCAGGCCCTTCTTCGGGATCAGCTCTTCGAGGGCCTCGTAGTCGAGCACCTCGGCCCGCGCGGCGTTGATCACGATCGCGCCGTCGGGCAGCGCTTCGAGGACCTTGCGGCTGATGATCCCGCGCGTCTGCGGCTTGAGCGAGAGGTGCACCGTGAAGACGTCGGACTTCGAGGCGAGCTCTTCGAGCGAGCGCGCGAAGCCGACGTCCATCTTCTGGGCGCGGTTGGCCGAGAGCGATCGCGACCAGGCCCACGGGATGAGGCCGAAGGCGCGCGATCGAGCGAGCACGTCCTGACCGATGGCGCCGAGGCCGGCGATGCCGATGCGCTGTCCGAGGAGGCCGCGCGCCGCGGAGTACTGCGACTTCTCCCAGCGGCCGGCGCGGAGATCGATGGTGGCGTCGACGATGCGGCGATCGAGCGCGAGGATGAGGCCCATGGTGACCTCGGCGACGGCGGCGCCGTTCTTCCCCGGGCAGTTCGCGACGTAGACGCCGCGCGCGCTCGCGGCGACGACGTCGATGGTGTTCACCCCGGCGCCGGCGCGGATGATGAGGTTGAGCTGTTTGCCCGCGTCGATGGCTTTCGCCGTGACTTCCGTGGAACGGACGACCAGGATCCCCACGCCTTCGAGGGCGTCCGGGAGCGTGTCCCGGGTGAGCTCGGGTCGGGAAACGATTTCAATGCCGAGGACCCGGAGCTCCTCGAGCGCCTGGATGTCTATTTTGTCAGCGAGCAGGAGGCGCATCGTTGGGGGCACGCTACCAGAAAAGCTCGCGGTCGCCGCGTGTCTTCTCGGGGGTCTCGCCGCGTGCAGCTCGGACCACCATGTGTCGGCCTGGGGCGGGGCCGGGACCCCGGATCTCGCGGCCTTCATCGAGAGCCCCGACCTCGACGCGCGCCTCGCCCTCGTCGACGCCGAGACCGCGGCGCACGGGCTGCATTTGACGCGCGAGATCCCGATCGTGCTGCCGCACGGCGGGGGCCCGGCGCGGATCCGTGGCTACGAAGGCATCGACTCGCTCGGCCGCCCGGTTCACGCGATCCGGGTGGCGACGACGCGATCGGTGGTGATGGCCGCCGGGCCGCTCGATCCGCGGGAGACCGCGCGCGACGTCGCGACCGAGCTCGTCCCAGCGCTGATGACGGACGACGGCGGGCGCGCCGCGGCCTTCCAGTCGGGCACGGATCTGACGGGCGACGGGGCGACGTCGGTCGTGGCCCGCAGCGAGACGGGGCAGCTCACGATCTGGCGGGTGACGTCGCTCGGCGCGTCGCCCTACCCCGTCGTGATGGCCGCGCCCGCGACGCTCGGCCTCGACGTCGACGGCGACGGGCGCGTCGATCTCGTCGGCAATTTGGTGGCAGATTCACCTGACTCTATTTCGCCGCGGCTCAACGACGCGGCGACGTTCGACGGCGTGCGCTTCTCGGATCGCACCGAGGGGGCGCGCGCCTTCCACGCAGCGCTCGTCGAGGCCGCGAAGAGCGACGACAAGGCGAGCGACGAGGTGCGGATCCGCCGCGCGATCGAGCGCGCCTGGCACGCGGTGCTCGCGGGACGATCGAAGGACGAGGCCTTGAAAGAGCTGGCGAGCGAGGCCGTCCCCCCGCGCCTGCGCGTCGCGTTCGATCACTACGTGAGCGTGATCAGTTCGGTACCGGGAGGGCCGGCACCGCGAACGCCTGGCGGAACGTGAAGACGATGTCGCCCGGGAAGCCGCCCGCCGGGACGACGCCGCGGGTGAGCGGGAAGCCCCAGTCGACGCGGAGGACGACGCGATCGAGCTGCGGAAAGAGCACGCGGAGGCCGAAGCCCGCGCTCTGCTTGAGGCGCATTTTGTCGAAGCCGTCGAACGCGTCGCCCGTGTCGAAGAAGACCGCGCCGGCGAGCTGGCAGCTCAGGATCTGCGCGGCGCGCGAGCGGTACTCGAGCGTCGCCGCGACGACGTCCTTGCCGATGAAGGCGCCGCTCGGGTAGCCCCGCGGCCTGGTGTCGCCGCCGAGCGAGCTCTTGGCGTTGAGGTAGTTCGTGTAGCGATCGAGCACGCGCGCGTCGAAGTGGAGGCGGCCTACCGGCGTGCGCGGCGTCGTGAAGCGCACGCCCGCGTCGATCGAGCCATCGGGCACGCCGGTCGTCGTGAATTCGTTGGTGAGCTCGACGTAGGCCTTGGCGAGCCCGTCGCCGAGCGGCACCGAGTACGCGCCGGCCGCGTAGACCGCGACGAAGCTGCGCGACGATCCCAGGGCCGTCGTGATCGGCGCGACGCGGAGGTAGGCGTCGTGGCCGTTGATGAAGTTCTCCTGGAGGCCGAGCGTCTCGAAGTCGAGGACGGTGATGTAGCTGTTCGCGTGACTGCGCAGCTGGACGTACGGGCCGATCTGCGTGTCGCTCACGGGGACGGCGCGGGTGACGAAATCGGCGCTGGCGACGGGCCCGAAGCGCGAGAGATCGTCGGTGCGGTAGACGTTGCGGCTGGCGAGGACGCCGACGGTCACGTCGTTCTTGATCGTCGTGCCGAAGGAGCGCGTCACGTCGTAGTGACCGATGAGCGAGTCGCTCTTGTAGATGTACGGGATGTCTTCGACGATCGATGTCGCCTTGGAGTCGAACGTGCGCAGCTTGCTCCCGATGAAGCGGCGCACCGTTTCCCCGCGCCACTTGATGTCGGAGCTCCAGGCCCAGAGCGCCTTCGTCGAGTAGAGCGGCTGCCCGTAGGCGAGCTCGCCGTACGAGCCTTCGGTGGCGCCCGTGAGGCGGTTGACGATCACGCCGCCCGATACGTCGGCGTTGATCCGGCTACCGGCGATGCGCGGGAGAATGTAGTGGCCACCGAACGACAGCGTGTCGAGGCGCCGCTCGAAGCGCGCCGAGAGCGTCTGGTGCGTGCCGAGGAAGTTTTCCTCGCTGGGCTCGGCCAGGAAGTACTCGAGCCGGCCGCCCGCGACGCGGAAGTCGGTGTTCAAGCGCAGGCTCCAGATGTCCTTGGTGATCACCAGGAGCCGCACGCGATCCGGGGCGCTGCCGACCATCGGCGCGGCGAGCACCAGCGAGACCTGGCGGGTGTTGCGGAGGTTGCGCTCGGTCTCGTCGACGAGGGCCTGATCGTAGCGCCGCCCCTTCGGTTGCAGGACGTCCTGCGCGATCACGTACGGCTTCGAGGTGACGTGGAACCAGTTGACGAAGCCGAGGAAGATCTCGGGGATGAAGTCGCGCTTCTCGAACACGTCGAGGCGCACGGTCTCGATGCTCTCGACGATCTTCCCATCGGGGCTCGGATCGATCGTGCCCTTCACCGTCGCGAGGGCGTTGTCGAGCGAGGTCTTCTCGTAGCCCGAGAGGCGCGCGCGCGGAGTGGGCAGCGCCGCGGGCTCGTCAGCGAGCGCCGTCGCCGCGGCGAACGAGAGCGCCAGGGTGATCGCGATCGAGCCCGGGATGGCCGCCCGCATCGCGCGCACGATCAGAGCGCGTCGGTCGGCGCGTACGTCGCGAGGACGTTCACCTTGTAGCGCGCGTACTGGTGCGGGATCGTCGCCCAGTCCGGCGTGGGCATCGCCTTCTTGATGCAACGAAGGAGCTGCTGCGCCTTGGCGCGCTTGAGCGTGCTCGATTTGCCGGCGAAGAGGTTGAGCTTCTTTTGCCGGAAGTCGGTTTCCATCACGAAGCTCACGGTGAATGAAGCCTTCGATGCCGGAGCGCAGGCGACGTTGTCGCGGAGCGTGCGGGCGAGGCTGTCTTCGAAGAACGTGACGTGATCGCAGCGCTCCGGAGTGGTCTTGCCGGGGCCGGGGTTCTCGCAGCGGATCGTCGTGGGCGCAGCCACGGTGACGCCGCCGGGCGGGCCTGCGTCGAACGAGACGATGTTGCTACCCGAGCCCGTCTCGGGCGCTCCGGCGTCGATCAGCGCGGCCGCGTCGGCGCTGGGGATCGACTCGGGCCGGGGACGCCGCCACAGGTAGAGCGGGACGGCGACGAGGATGAGCCCCGCGACGAGCGCGATGATGATCTGGAGACGCACCGGCCGCTCGCCCCCGCCACGACCGAGGTAGCGGTACGGCGAGGGTTGCGAAGGAGGGCTGGAGGGGAAAGGAGGCCGGATCATCAGCTCGGATGTGTCGACGCACGACTACCGCATCAACGCGCAATCCCCAACAGAATAAGCGATCTGCGGAGAAGGTCAGTCCACCAACGTGCGCGCGGGCCGCCCCGGTTCGCCCTTCACGAGGGTCGCCCCGAGCTCGAGGGTGTCGGGCAGCAGACCCTGCACCTGCGAGACGATCTGCTCGACGACGTGGCGGGCTTCTTCGATCGTCGGGCCGACGATCGAGACCGCGAACTTCAGCGGGCCAGTGCGCCCCGCGACCACCGGCGTGAGGCTGAGCAGGAGCATCTCGGTGAGCTCGACGACGCGCTGGGCGGCGCGGCGAAGCGCGAGCATTTCGAGGATGGTCGGGCGCTCGCTGACCTGACGGTTCGGCCCGCGGAGCTCGTAGCGCGCGACCTCCATCGGGGCCTCGGCCCAGTCACCGAAGAGGCCGTCTTCGTCGATCGCCTTGAGCAGGTGCTCGCGCACGAGGAGGCCCGTGAGCCCGTCGCGCTTGTGGAGGTACTGGCGCGCGCGCTTGTGCTGGAACGACTCGGGCGCGAAGCTCACCAGCTTGAGGCGGCACTCGCCGACCTGGGCCTCGCCGCCGTGGAGCAGCGCGAGCTGCGTTTTGCGCTCGTAGTTGTGATCGGCGTAGCTGCCGTTGGTGCTGCCGAGGTCTTCGATCAGCCACGAGCCGGACTGCCAGCGGAGCACGGCGTGCGTGCCCGAAACAGTGGCCTCGGGCATCACCAGGTCTTGATCGCCGCGGCGACCGACGGAGAGCAGCGGCTTGTCGAGCGGGAGGAGCTGACCGACGATCTCCGGAGCGTTCGTCGCGTAGGTGACGAGCAGCCCCTGGGCGCCGGGGTTGAACGTGGTGACGACCGCACGACCGGGAGGCGGGCCGGGATCGAGCCGCTCGCGCGGGAGCTGGATCGGGCTCGTGGTGAGCTGCGTCGGGTTGAAGAAGCGCATGTGCCGCGCCTGCGGCCGCATCTGCGCGTCTTCGTTCATCCCGCGAAAGATCTGGCGGACCTCGTCGATCGAGAGACCGGCGGGGACGTCGAACATGATCTGCTGCCGCATCGTCTTCGCGCGCGGCTTGTATCCGGGCTCGGGGACGCGGCACGTCCACATTTCCCAGAGCGTGAGGGCCATCGCGTAGACGTCGTCGTCGGCGCTGGCGCCGCCCGAACGCAGGCGCTCGGGGGACATGTAGTTGGGGGTCCCGCCGTCGGGCGGGGCGCCGGGGCGCCGGGCCGAGGCGCGCGCGCGCTCTTGCGCGAAGCCGAAGTCGAGGATCACGGCGCGGCCTTCGCTGACCATGACGTTGCCGGGCTTCAGATCGCCGTGCACGAGGCCCTGCGCGTGGATCGCGGCGAGGCCGGCGCAGACCTCCGAGGCGATCTTGCGGAACTCGTCCGCGGTGTAGCCGCCCTGGGCCTTCTTCTTGCGGATGTGCGTGTGCAGCGTCTGCCCGGGGATCTGCTCCATCACGAGGATGGGGCCCCACGAGCTGGGCGCGAGATCGTGAACGCGGCAGACGTTCGGGTGGCTCACGGAGCGCGCGAGCAGCAGCTCCTGGCGGAGCGCTTCGTCGTCGCCGGGCATGCGCGACTCTTCGCGAACGACCTTGAGCGCGACGGTTTGCTGGGTGGACCTGTCGAATGCCAGGAACACCTCGCCCATCCCACCTTTGCCGAGGCTCTGGCGGATATCGTAACGATCGTTGACGACCGTTCCGGGGGCAATGGGCGGGGGAGGGCTGGCTTTGGTGGTCACGCGCGCGTGGCTAGCGTAGTCGTTTCACGCGTCTTCTCGAGGGTTCACCGCACCGTGCAGGTCGGGCTCCGCGAGTCGAGCGAGTGCGGGGCCAAGCGTCGTCCATCTGCACGGAGAGCGCAACGAGTCTTGCAGGGGATTGAAGATTCGACCGCCGAGAATGGCGCCCGCGTCGGAGTAGTGCGGGAAGTTCGGCGTGGACAGAGGCACCGACGCAAGCCGCGCTTGACGACGTGGGCCCGATCGCCCTAAGCGCGCGCCGGGCTCCGAACCGCACGCCCTGCGGACCTCGGAGCCAGCTCGAAGCAGTCGACGCGCGCGCTCCAGCCAATCCGAGGTCGGGCGCCCGCGCCGGACAACAGGGAAGCCGGTTCGAAGCCGGCGCGGCCCCCGCCACTGTACCCGGGGACGAAGGCGGAAATCACCACTGGATCAAGCCCGGCGCGCGAGCGTCGGAGGCGAGCCGGGAAGGTCCGCCGGAGGATGATCCGGGAGCCAGGAGACCTGCTGCGTCGAGACCGTCCGCGACCTCCGGGGTTGGAGGGATGTGACGGCTGCGCGACGCGTCCGTCTTGCCGCCTTTCCATCCATTCGCCTCGTGGTCGCTCCCTGGTGGAGCGCCGGCTCCACCTCCAGATCGCGAGGCGCGGGCGAGCGCCTCGACGGAGACGACGATGACGAAGCAGATCGATGGAAACGCGGCGCGCGCGCTCGCGACGATGATGATGATCGGGAGCGCGGCCGTGGCCGCCGGGGCGTGCGACGGAGGCCAGATCTTGCCGCCGCCGCTGCCGGATACGACGAGCACGACGACCGGAATGGATCCGACCACGTCGAGCAGTACGGCGGGCTCGGGAGGCGCGGGCGGCTCGGGTGGATCGACCGCGACGACGACGTCGACGTCGACGAGCGCGAGCAGCAGCGGCACCGGCGGGGCGGCGCCGACGTGCCTCGACGGCGCGGCGATCGCCGACGTGCTGGCGATCAAGGATCCCTCGCTCTGCGCGATCGCGCGGTACGACGCCGCGGAGGCGCTCGGCTTCAACGCGCCGTCGTGGGGCGCGCATGGCGGACCGCTCACGCTCCGCGCAGGCAAGAACGGGACGTTCGATCTCGTGCGCTGGACGCCGCCCGCCGACACGAAAGGCACGCTCACGAAGCAAGAGGTCAACGTCGATGGGAAGATCCCGACCGGCGCGTTCCTCGGCGGCCAGGCCGTCGATGTTCCCTTCTTCGGCTGGACGGCGCTCTCGTGGACGGGCGCGTTCCCGGACACCACCGGCGAGGTGCTGCTCGTGAAGGGCAGCGCCGTCGACAAGCGCTACGCGACGAGCGGAGCGTACGCGGCCGCGGGGATCGGCGCGGCGAACATGCAGGGTCGCCTGCTGCTGACGGGCCTCTCGCCGGTCGGTGACGCGAAGGCGGGCGCCAACGGGCTCTATGCTGCCGACACCTGCGGCACGCCCGCGCAACCCTCGCTGCTGCCGGGCATGGACGCGACGTGCAAGGCGCCGATCAGCGTCGCGACGTGGGGCGATTCGTCGGGCCCGGTCGCCGTCGATCACGCGGGCAACGCCTTCGTCATCGCGTCGAGCTTCGACGACACGCAGGAGGCGCGGGGCTTCGATGCGGCGTCGATCGCGCGCGGCGCGGCGCCGACGGCGGGCACCAAGCTCTTCACGATCCCGGGCTTCGGATCCAGCGTCGCGGCGCTCGCGCCGACGGCCACCGCGCCCGGCATCATCGCGTACCAGCCGAGCAGCTCGACGACGTTCCTGCCCGAGGACGCCATCGAGCAGCAGTACACCGTGACGGGCGGCAAGCTCGCCGCGATGGGCGTCCCCACGACGCTCTTCCAGAGCGCCGTCCCCAACGCGCTGCTGTACGTGATGATCGACGATCAAGATCGTCTGTGGGTCGGAACTGATCAGGCCTCGCCGGCGACGGGCGCGACGTACGTCGTCGTCACGCGCAAGCCCTGATCAAGGGGCCGCCCGGCCTCGATTTTTCCGTTGCGATGGGCCGCGGTGATTTTCCTTCCCCGCGGCACATGGCATGCACGTAGCGTTGCGTGGCGGAGGCATCATGACCGGGCTGGAACCCAGGGCCGATCAGGCAGTGCGGGACGCGGTGGATGCCTTCATCGAAGGCCGCCTCCGACCGGACTACGCGGGTGAGACGGTGTTCGAAACGAAGAACAGCCGCTACCGCCTCATGGACGGCGTCCTGTTCTCGGCGCCCGACGCCTCGCTCATCGGCGCCGAGCTCGTGGGATGGTTGATCGACTCGCCGCGACGCAGCTCCGTCGAGTCGGCGTGGCAAGCCACGTCGCGCGCGGTGCTCGTCGATCGCCAGCGGGGCCGACACATCATCGTCACGTCGAGCACCCGGATGCTCCACCTCGAAGAAGAGTCGCCCGAGTCTGGATCACGCGAGGACCAGGATGGATCATCGGTCCATCCTCCCATCCTCGAAGCGAGCGCCGCGACGACCCCGCCGACGCTGCCGCCTCCATCGGCTCGACCGCCCTCGGTCGATGCGCCCACGCTGCGCGCGCAGGCTTCGCCGCCCTTCGCGCTCGCGCCGTTGCCTCGCGTCCACGCGCCGCCGCGACCCATGCTCCAGCGCATCCCGCAGGCGACCGCTCCGAAGCCGCTCGCGCGTCCGCTCCCGTACCCCTCTGCGCCACCGCGGCGCCCCTCGCCGTCGCCTTCGCCGTTGCCCACGGCGGCCGCCGCGCAGATGGCGCCGCTGCCGCAGCCGGGACGCCTCCCGCAGTCACCGCCGATCACCTCGGCGCACCAGCCGATCGAGACGCTCGAAGAAGGCGCGCTGCAGATCGACAGCGACGACGACCTCGAGGGGACCGATCCGAACGCGCCCCCGTTCCTGCTGGCGCGCCCCGCGTCGAAGCCCGCGTCAGTCGTCCCCGCGGCGCCGGCGAGCCAGCCGTTTCCGCTCGCGCGGGTAATGCAACGCGGAGCACCCCTCCGCTGAATTCACGCCGCGTCGATCGCCCGAGCCTTCGCGCTCGAGGCGGCGCTGCTAGCGGCGACGAACGCGTGGATGATCCGGCATTCGCGGCCCGCTTCGAACGATTTTAGCGCAACGCGTCAACGCACTTCGAGGCGTGGGGATCGCGGCGCGAGACCCATCGTAATTGACACCTCGAATGCGCACGGGCGACAATTTTGATAGATCCTCAGAACGGGCGATACGCGCCCTTCGACGATCGTCCCCCAAGCCCCCGCGAAGTTGCCGCCATGCCCGAGAGCCGTCCAGAGGGCGCCGCCAGCGCCCGACCCGAGCAGGCCGGCCCCACCAGCAGGGGCGAGCCGGATCCGCTGATCGGGCGCGTCGTCAACGGTCGCTTCAAGATCCTGTCGGTCATCGCCCGCGGTGGCATGGGCAAGGTCTACAAGGCCGAGCAGTCGCCGCTGAACCGCATCTGCGCGCTCAAGGTCCTCAGCCCCAAGTACGAGGGCGATCGCGATCCGGAGTTCCACAAGCGCTTCTTCCTCGAGGCCTCCACGGCCGCGAAGCTCACTCACCCCAACACGGTGACGATCTTCGACTACGGGCAAGACGGCGACGATCTCTACTTCATCGCGATGGAGTTCATCGAGGGGCGCACGCTTCATCGTGTGCTCCGCGACGAGGGCTCGTTCGTCGAGATCCGCGTCGCGCACATCGCCGGGCAGATCTGCCGCTCGCTCCGCGAGGCCCACGCGCTCGGCGTCGTTCACCGTGATCTCAAGCCCGGGAACATCCTGCTGACCGATCGCGGCGACGAGCAGGACAACGTCAAGGTGCTCGACTTCGGCCTCGTGAAAGACGTCTCGGGCGAGGCCGAAGATCTCACCCAGGCCGGCCTCTTCATGGGCTCGCCGAAGTACATGGCGCCCGAGCAGATCCTCGGCGGCGAGATCACCGCGCGCACCGACATCTACTCGCTCGGCGTGATGATGTTCGAGATGCTCAGCGGCCGCGTGCCCTTCGATCGCGGCGCGAGCGTCGGCACGCTGATGGCGCACGTGAACGACGTGCCCCCGCCGATGCGGCAAGTGAACCCCAAGCTCGTCCTCTCGCGCACGATGGAGAACATCGTCATGCGCTGCCTCGAAAAGGACGCCAACAAGCGCTTCGCCTCGATGAAGGACCTGCTCAACGCCCTCAAGCGCGTGGGCCTCGACGAGGGCGCGCCGATGATGACCGACACGCAGGAGAGCATGCCGATGGCGCGGCTCGATCTGCTGGGCGCGTCGTCGGCCCGCGGCATCAGCGCCGACTCGGGGCCGCAGTCGGGGCCGCAGTCGGGCGCGCACCGATCGATCAGCACGCCCCCGGGCGACGGCCGCAACTCGTCGCAGATCACCGACTCGAGCCTCAGCCCCGCGCCCGCGCCGCCGCTCGACACCGACGCGATGGCGAAGATGCGGCCGAAGAGCCGGCCGTACGTCTGGCTCCTCGCCGCGGCGGTCGCGGCCGGCATCGCGGTGACGGTGATCGCCACGTCGAAGCAGCACCCGGGCGACGAGCGGCAGGCGTCGAGCGGCGCGCCCGCCGGCACCGGCAGCCCCGCGACGACGCAGCAGCCGACCGCGACGCCCACGACCACGACGACCGTCGCGGCGACGGATCCCGCGAGCACCGTGCGCACCGTGAAGGTCGAGAGCGATCCTCCGGGCGCCAGCGTCAACGAAGGCAACACCGAGGTCTGCTCGTCAACGCCGTGCGACGTCGTGTGGAAGGGCGACGCCGGCAAGGGCGAGCACAAGCTCCAGCTCAACAAGAAGGGCTTCAAGACGACGAAGCTCACCGTCTCGGCGACCGACACCAAGGTCTCCACGAAGCTCGACGCTCCGCCGGCGGTCTACGTGGGACCGCGAACGCCGCAGCCGCCGCCCGACGGCACCGGGAAGCGCAAGCCGAATCCGTACGGGGACTAGTCACGATGGGGCCGCAAGCGGCCCCAAACCCCGGCTCGCTTCGCTCGCCTTCGTCGATTGGAGCCGTGTCCGCCTTCTGCGCAGCGCGCGTGGAGGCGCGAGCACGCGCACGACAGACGACGACGGGAGAGGCGGGACGGCGAGTGCGTGCGCGCAGTGCGCGGGGTGATGTCCACCGCGAAGCATGAAACCGGGCGTGTTCTGTTGCCCTTGGCGCCCGTCCCTGATTGCATGGTCGGACGGACGCGGGGAGTTTTGCCGGGCTCCGCGTCTCCCGGCACTCTGGAACCGCCTGGATGGGATCCACCCTCAGGGTCTCGACGGGATGAAGAAGCGCGCATGACCCTCGCTCACCGACCCCGCTCCGCCCACGATCTCGCGCCCTCGCAGGCCTCGCCTCGCCCCCGACGACGAAGGTCCGCGCTGGTCGCGTCCGCGCTCGCGTTCGCGGCCCTGCTCGGCTCGACGAACGCGCTCGCCGACACCCGCACCGAGGCGCGCCGTCACTTCAAGAACGGCATGAGCCTCGTCGACAAGAAGAGGTTCACCGAAGGCATCAAGGAGCTCGAGAAGGCCTACGAGATCCTTCCCCACCCCAACGTCGCGTTCAACATCGCGCAGGCGCAGGCGGAGGCCGGCAACCTCGACTTCGCCATTCGCGCGTACCGCACCTACCTGCAGAGCGATCCCCCCGACCGCGTCGACGTCGCGAAGATCATGCAGGAGCTCGAAGAGAAGCTCGCCGCGCAGAAGGCCGCCGCAGCGGGGCCGACGACGGGCACCGTGGAGCCCGGCAAGACGGGCACCGAGCCCGGCAAGACCGGCACCGGCGAGCCTGGCAAGACCGATCAAGTCGAGCCCGGCAAGACCGGCACCGGCGAGCCTGGCAAGACCGGCACCGAGCCCGGCAAGACGGGCACCGGCGAGCCTGGCAAGACCGGCACCGAGCCTGGCAAGACAGGCACCGAGCCCGGCAAGACAGGGGCTCCCGACAAGGGCGTAGGCGACGCCGATCGCGCCGACACCTCGCGCATCGTCGGTCAGGCCCGCACCGAAGACATCTACCAGGAGACCGTCGTCACGGCGTCGCGCAACGCGCAGAGCCCGCTCGACTCGCCGAACTCCACCGCGATCATCACCAAGCAAGACATCCATCTCTCGGGCATCACGCGCATCCCCGAGCTGCTCCGCCGCGTCGCCGGCATGGACGTCATGCAGATAACGGGCGGCGACTCCAACGTGTCGATGCGCGGCTTCAACAGCCGCCTCGCCAACAAGCTCCTCGTCCTCGTCAACGGGCGATCGGTCTACAACGACATCCTCGGCTCCACGTTCTGGGAGGCGCTCTCGATCGACGTCGATCAGATCGAGCGCATCGAGGTCGTGCGCGGCCCCGGCTCGGCGCTCTACGGCGCCGACGCCTTCACCGGCGTCGTCAACATCATCACGATCGCCCCCGGCGAGGGGAAGACGGGCATGCGCGTCGGGTACGGCGATCACAACGAGGCCTATGGCTCGGGGTGGGCCGCGGGCCGCGATGGCGACTTCTCGTACCGCGCGTCGGCCGGCTACACGCGCCACCCGCGCTGGTCGAAGGAGATCGCGCCCGGCCGCCTCGACGCCCAGATCAGCGACTTCGATCAGAACCTCGGCGGTGAGGACATCCGCATGGATATCCGCACCGCCGAGCGCATCAACAAGGACACCGAGATCTCCATCGGCGGCGGCTACTCGCGCTACTCGCTCGACGTCTACGGCATCGGCCCGATCAACGACTACACCGTCAAGGGCGACACCTCGGACGTCACCATCGATTTCAAGAGCAAGCACATCAACGCGCGCACGTACTTCACGCGCTTCGCGGTGCGCTCGGGCTTCGACTACACGTACCTCGGGCACTCGGGCTACCCGGCCACGCCCGAGCAGAACTCGTTCGACGCCGAGGTCGAGTACGTCAACGACTTCAAGCTCCCCGAGGCGCTCAAGCACGACATCCACCTCGGCCTCGGCTACCGCCTCAAGAACGCCACGTGGGAGTACCTCCAGAGCGATCTGCCGACGGAGCACCACGGCTCGGTCTACCTGCAAGACTCGATGTCGGTGGGCAAGAGCTTCACCTTCGTGGCCTCGGGGCGACTCGACTACGTGCCGTACCTGACGCGGGTCATCGCCTCGCCCCGCGCCTCGGTGATCATCAAGCCCACCGATCGCCAGGCCATCCGCGTCTCGGGCTCGACCGCGTTCCGGACACCGAGCTTCCTCGAGTCGTACCTCGACCTGCCGCTCCAGCTCACGCTCCCCGGCGTCGAGCTGATCTCGGCCTCGAAGCGCGAGGACAACCCGCTCGCGAAGACGCAGCCCGAGCAGATCACCACGGTCGAGGCCAGCTACCTCAACCAGCAGAGCGACTCGTTCGAGTTCGAGCTCACCGCGTACTACAACCGCGTGACCGATCTCGTCGCGCTCGCCCCCAACCGGAACGTGTCGCTCTCGGGCAAGGCAAGCGGGCTCGGCGGCCTCGATCCGAACACCGGCCGCTACACCGTGTCGTACGGCGGCTGGGTCAACCAGTGCGACGTCCACCACGTCGGCGGCGGCGAGATCGGCGGCCGCCTCTACCCGGTGGAAGGCCTCGACATCTTCGCCAACTACGCGCTCAACCTCTCGACGCAGCAGCTCCCGCAGGGCTGCACCGCGCCCGAGGACAAGCGCACCAGCGCGCACAAGCTCAACGTCGGCGTGCAGGTCCGCACCAAGGCCGGGTTCAACGGCGAGGTCAGCTTCCACTACCAGTCCGCGCAGACGTGGGGCGAGCAGGTCGCCACGCCGACAGGCATCCTCGATCAGCAGTTCCCGCTCGCGGCGTACACGCTCTTCAACGCCCGCATCGGCTACCGCTTCTTCCACGACCGGGCCGAGATCTCGGGCACCGTGTACAACGCGCTCGCGGGCGTCGGCACCGACGACGGCGCGCCGACGCAGCAGCACCCGTTCGGGAACCGCATCGGCCGCCGCTTCATGGGCTTCTTCTCGTACTCGCTGTGAACGTCATGGACCACCGCATGAACGCCACCTCCGATCAGACGACCCCGCGGCTTCGCGGCTCCATGCTCGCCCTCGCGGGGCTCTCGCTCTTCGCGGCCGGCGCGAGCTCGTGCGGCGATCCCGACGTGTTCCTGCCGAGCTACCTCGCCGGCGGCCCCGCCGGGGCGCTCGACGGGACCATCACCTACGCGGGCCCGCTCCCGTGCACCGAGCAGCAACACATCGTCGGCGCGGCCGTGCTCCTGGTCTTCGACGTCAACCTGCTCCCGCCGCCCGAGGGCCTCGGGACGACGGCCACGAGCCTCGGCGTCGTCGCCGGCGAGAAGCTCTTCGCGGGCGTGCGCGGCCGCCTCACGTTCAAGAGCGACGGCTCGCGCTGGTGCCCCGCCGCGAGCGTCGCGCCCGTCACCGTCACCGCCGACTGGGCCGTCGGGCCGCTCGCGGCCGGCGTCTTCCAGGTCCGCGGCTTCTACGATCTCGACGGCAACTTCGATCCCGGATTCAAGATCCAGAACCTCCCGACCAAGGGCGACATCGGCGGCGGCGCCATCGACAACGCGGCCGCGGTGCTCGCCGGCGCGGCGCCGATCTACCGAGAAATCGGCCTTGGCGTCGTGCAGAGCGACGGCTCGCGCAAGATCCCGGACACCGGCTCGCACGTCGGCGGCGTGGCCGTCACGCTCGGCCTCCCCCTGCCGCTCGAGCGACCGATCTTCTACGCGAAGGGCGTCCTCGACGAGACGCCGCTGAAGAACAAAGACCCGCTCAACGTGAAGATGCCGTCCGACTTCCAGCTCGCGACGTTCAGCACCTTCAGCCCCGCCGCGACCGAGTCGTCGCTGATCCGTCTCACGCTCGCCGCGGGCGTCCCCAAGGAAGAGGTCGACACCGCCGCGGCCTCGCCCTTCGACCTGCCCGTGAAGAACGCGACCCCGCCGACGATCTTCTACTCACGGCAGGACGTGAACGGCGACGGCGTGATCAACGCCGTCGATCACGTCCCCGACTCGGAGCAGATCCCCTCGCTCTTCCCGCTCTCGGTCTTCGCCAAGCTCACCGACAAAGACGACCTCAACAACCAGCCGAACCCCGCCGTGGTGATCCAGGCGCTGACGATCTACCAGTCGCTCACCGCCACGGCGTTCGCGCCGGCCACACTCGCGTCGGCCGAGCCCGAGGCCATCGTCGCCATCCGGCCCGCGGCGCTCTGCATCGATCCGGGCGACCCGAGCAAGCCCGGCGTCTTCGTGATCTCGCACCAGACCGACAAGGCGATGAACACCATCATCCCGGACGAGAAGGCCCTCTCCGCCGCGCTCGAGCTCCAGTTCCACCGCAAGGTGTCGATCGTCTACGGCTGCCTCCCCGAGGGCCGCTACGGGGTGAACCTGATCTACGGCACCGGCCAGGCGTGGTCGGTGCCGAACGAGGCCGGCGTCTGCGCGGCGAGCGAGCCGCAGACCAGCGACGGCAAGGGCTGCTCGGAGGGCGACGGCAAGCCGCACCGCGCGCGGCTCCTCTCGCAGACCGGCGTCCTGACCATCACCGCGCCCGGGGACGCCGCCTACTGCAAGGCGCACCCGACGCCCGCCGCCTGCCTCGCGGCGAAGTAGCGGCCGCCGGGATCGTTGGTGCTCCAACGGTTGGTGCTCAAACGATCGGAGCGCCCATCCGCAGCAGCACCTTCCCGAACGACTGATCCGCGGCCACGTAGGCGTGCGCCGCGCCGGCCTCCTCCAGCGGGAAGACGCGGTCGACCACCGATTTGACGATCCGCTTGGCCACGAGGGGCGAGAGGTTGCGCTCGAGCAGCTGCGCCGCCTGGATCTTCTCCTCGAGCGGGCGGGCCCGCATCACCGTGCCGGTGATCTGCACGCGCTTGCGCAGCACGAGGCCGAGGTCGAGATCGCACTGGATCCCCGCGGTGAGGCCCACGAGCACGATCCGGCCGCGCGGCGCCATCGTGCGCAGATCCTCGGCCACGTAGGCGCCGCCGACGAGCTCGAGCACCACGTCCGCGCCGGCGCCGCCGGTCGCGTCGAGGTACGCCGCCGCGAACGTCGGCCCGCGCGTCAACAGGCCCACGTCGAGGCCGAGCTCGCGCGCGCGCTCGAGCTTGTCGGCCGTGCGCGACGTCCCGCCGACGAAGCAGCCGAGCGCCCGCGCGATCTGGATGCCCGCCGTGCCGACGCCGCTGCCGGCCGCGTGGATCAGCACGCGCTCGCCCGGCTGCAGGCGCGCTTGCACCACCATCGCGTCGTACGCCGTGAGGAAGGCCTCGGGGATCGCCGCGGCCTCCTCGGACGAGAGTCCCGCCGGGATCGGCGCGACCTCGCGCTCGTGCACGACGAGCTGCTCGGCGTAGGCGCCGCCCGCGACGAGGCCATACACGCGGTCGCCCGGCGCATAGCGGGTCGCGCCCGGGCCCACCGCGTCGATCACGCCCGCGTACTCGAGGCCGGGGATGTCGCTCGGTACGCCGGGCGGCGCCGGGTAGAAGCCGGCCCGCTGCAGCAGATCGGCGCGGTTGACGCCGGCGTACTCGACCCGGATCCGCACCTGCCCGAAGCCGGCCTCCGGCGCCGGGACGTCTCGAAGGGTGAGGACCTCGGGCCCGCCCGGCTCGCGAATGACGATGGCTCGCATGACGATTCTCCTGGCGCGTACATGGCGCCGTGGCTCGATCCGGGAAGGCCTGCTCTCCAGGCGAGCAGTCAGGGGTGGACGCTGGCCCAGGCCTTGTCGTCGTTCACCATCTGCGTGAGGAACTGGTTGAGAGTGACACCCTTCGTCGTCAGCTTCGGATTGAAGAAGAGCACGTGAGCGCTGTTGTCGACGAGGAACGACTTCAGGTTCGGGTTCGGCGCGAAGTAGGTGGTGAGATCCTGCTCGAGGCCGGTGTTGAACTGGTCGGTGGTGATGCCCGAGAACTGCGACAGCACGGTGTCCTTGGTGTACGACAGGAGGGCTCCGCGGTGGTCCGGGAAGGCCTTGGCGTAGAAGCCAAAGAGCGCGTCGAGCCCCTTCGAGCAGTCGGTGCAGCCCGGGGGCAGCGTCGCCGGTAGATTCCACTGCTTGCTCTCGGTCGGCCCAGCCCCGTTGCCCAGCGCGTCGATCGCCGCGGGCATCGGGGTGCCCGAGTCGTCGATGAGATCGACCCGCACCTTGCCGAAGGCCTCCTGGGTTTGCCACCAGTTCAAGAGCGCGCCGAAGCCGCCGGCACTGCTGCCAGCGAGGTAGACGCGGTCGGCCGCGGGGAACGTCGGCACGATGCGCTTGAGGTAAGCGCTGATGTTGTCGAAGCCAGCGTGCTTGGCGGTGTGGGTGCCATACGTCACCGTGTTGCTGCCGGCGTGGACGTCGCCCGTGCAGTACGGCACGTAGACAAAGCTGTAGTCCTTGAACGGGTTGTCGGCGGCCGCGCGATCGAAGAAGCCGCCGCTCTGGGCCAGGGCACCGGCCTTGTCCGCGGCGAAGCTCGTCGCGCCATAGCCACCCTCGAAGTTCGCGGCCGTCTTCGCCGTGTAGCAGGTGAGCTCGCTCCAGCAGGCGCCGCCGCCCTCCAGATAGACCATCACCCGGCTGCTCTTCTTGCTGAGATTGACGCCGATCCCGGTCGTCGAGCCGTCGGCGCAGAACGAGTCAGGGAACGGGATCCAGGTCCAGGTGCTCTCCACCGCGTCGATGGGCGCGCCAGCCGGCGCGGCCCCGCCAGCGCCCGTGGTCGCGCTCGACGACGTGGTCGAGGTCGTGGTCGCCGCCGACGACGTGGACGAGGTCGCGCTGCCGCCGGCGCCGGTCGACGTCGTCGCGGGAGAGTCGGCGCTGGAGCAAGCCGGGAGAGCGAGGACGACCAGGAGTGAAAGGGCAAGGGTACGCATGCGCGCCAGGGTCGTTCAGATCCAGCGCGGCCGCCAGAGTCCATGCTTCGACGCCGCAGGATCGAGCACGATCTCGCTGGCGCGATCCGCCGAGGCCTTGCTAGACCGGCGCTCCCATGACCCTCTCGCGCGGCTCGCTCGAGATGCTGGCGATCGTCGACACGCCGGGGATCTCGGGGCGGGCGCGGATGCTGTGCTTGCTCGAGGGCCTCCTCGGTCAGCGCTATCGCACGGTGAGGCCGGTGGTCGCGCGCCGGCGTCACCTCCGCGCGCTCGGCCTCGTCGAGCGCACGCCGCGCGGCGAGCAGCTCACGCGCGAGGGGCGCCGCCTCCTCGATGACCGCGCGCCGGAGGTCTGCGCCATCCGCGATCGCATCGACGAGCTCCTCGACGACGAGATCGACCTCGCCGAGGCGCGCCTCGAAGCGCCGCAAATCGCCTTGAAATCAAGCTCAGAACCCGCGCCTCGCGAGCGCGTGCGCGTCGATCTCACCGCCGACGACGTCCGCGCGTGCCTCCCCGACCTCGATCTCCCCGAGGCGCTGCTCGGCTGCGTTGCGGCGGCGCTGTCGTCGGGCAAGCACCTGCTGCTCACCGGGCCGCCGGGCACGGGCAAGACCGAGCTCGGCCTGGCGATCGGCGCGGCAGCGCAGGCCAGCGGCCACTGCGAGGGGCTCCTCGCGACCACCGCGTCGGCCGACTGGAGCGCGTTCGACACCCTCGGCGGCTACGCGCTGGAGCGCGATGGAACCCTGCATTTCCGCGCCGGCGTGGTGCTCGCGGCGATCGCCTCGCGCCGCTGGCTGCTCGTCGACGAGCTCAACCGCGCCGACCTCGATCGCGCGCTCGGCGAGTGGATGACGGTGCTCGGTGGCCGCAGCGCCGAGCTGCCGTACACGCTCGACGACGGGCGCCGCGTGGCGATCGGGCCCGGGGCCAGCGCCACCCACCGCGTCCTGCCGACGTTCCGGATGATCGCCACCATGAACACCTGGGACCGCACCGCGCTCCATCGGCTCTCGTACGCGCTCACGCGGCGCTTCGCCGTCGTCCACGTCGACGTGCCCGACGACGACGCCTACGCCCGCCTCCTCGATCGCGAGGCCTCGCGCGAAGGCCACGATCCGCCGCTCGATCCGGCGATCACCCGACGCCTCGCGGGGCTCTTCCGGTCCACGGGGCTCTTCGCGTATCGACCGATCGGGCCGGCGATCGCCCTCGATCTGATCCGCTACGTCCGGCGCCGCGACGCGGGCGGCGCCGGGCTCGCCGAGGCCCTCGCGATGTTCGTCGTGCCTCAGCTCGAAGGCCTCGCGAGCGACGCAGCGCCGGCGGTGATCCAGCTCTTCGAAGCCACGCTCGCGCACCTCGCCGCGGCGCCCGAGATCGCCGGGCTCGCGGCCAGGGTCGAGGCCGCCCTCGGCGTCCGCGAAGGCCCCGGATCGTGAGCGCCGAGCCTCCCTGGGAAGAGTTCCTTCGCCTTCATTTTCCGGGCTATCTGCTCCCCGACGCCGCGCGAGAGGCGCTGTCCGAAGCGGCCGCGATCCGCTTCCTCGACGCCCTCGGCGCGCGCCCCGGCGAGCTCGCCGTCCTCCGCGCCGCGAGCTTCGTCACGGCGCACGAGGCCGACCTCGACGCCTTCGTGCGCGTCGACCTACCCGCGCTGCTGCGCGCGCCGCGACGCCGCGCTTCGAGCGCCCTGGTGAGCTTCGAGGGCCACGCGCCCGGTCGGCTCGACGTCGCCGCCACGCTGCGATCGCGGCTCTCCGGCCGCGCCACGCGCTTCACCGTCCACGCGCCGACCGCGGGATCGCCTCGCCCCGAGGACGCCGTGGTGAAGTCGGTCGCGCGAAGGATCGTGGCGATCGCGACGATCCTCGATCGCGCCGGCGTGCTCGCGCGCGCCGGGTGGAGCGCGTCGGTGGCGAGCTGGGCCCGCGCGCTCGCGGTCGCGCTCGCGTCCCCTGCCCTCCGCGCCGTCGCCGACGCGCCGATCACGGCGCACCACGAGCGCTGCGCGATCGCCGCCGTCCACCCGGCGTACGCGCGCGCGGCGGCGCTCCACCGCGCGCTGCGCGAGGGCCTCGACGATCGCTCCCCCGCGCGGATCGCTCGCGCCGTCGCCGCGGGAGCCCTCCTCCCGCGCGACGACGCCGCGCGCTTCGAGCTCGCCGTGCTCCTGCGCGTCGTCGAGGCCCTGGCCCTCCGCCTCGAGCCCGCGGGCTTCACGCTGCACCGCACGCTGCTCGGGCCGGGACGCCGCGCCGTCGTCGATCTCGCGCGCGGCGACGACCACGTCCGCGTCCACTACAACCAGGCTTGCCTCGACCCCGGAGCTTACGACGCGGGGCTGCGACATTACCTCGGGCAGACCGGTCGCCTGCGGCCCGACGTCACCGTGATCGTCGAGGCGCCTCCACGACCAGCGCGCGCCGTGGCGATCGAGGCCAAGCTCTCGGCCGATCCCTCGTACCTGGCGCAGGGCCTGCAGGAAGCGTTTCTCTACCGCGCCGAGCTCGCGGCGCACCTGTCGGGGTGGCCCAAGGCCATCCTCGTCGCGTCGTCGCCGCTGCCCGGCGAGCCACGACGCGAAGACGACGTCATCGCGGTCGGGTGGGATCGCTGGGCGCCCGCGTCGGTGATCGACGGCCTCGTCGAAGGCTTGGTTGCTGCGCGCGAGGACGCTTTGAGATAGGGCTCGACGTCGTGACCACCACTTCGCTCTTCGCCGATCATGCGCTGTCCGCGCGGATCGAGGGCACCGACGCCTTCTTCCTGTCGCAGTGCTACGAGGCCGTGCGCGAGCGCCTCCCGGACCGGGTCTCGGCCTGCGTCGAGATCGCCGGCGGCGTCGCCCCGTTCGTCGGCCTGCGCATCTCGCTCTCGCGCAGCGTCGGCCTGGGGATGTGCGGCCCGGTGAGCGAGGCCAATCTCGACGCGCTCGAAGGCTTCTACCGGCGGCATGGCTCCGACGTCGATCTCGGTCTCTCGCCCTACGCCGATCCATCGCTGTTCGCCTCGCTCGGGCTCCGCGGCTTTCACCTCGTCGAGCTCGACACGGTGCTCGCTCGGCGGGTCGACGCGGCCACGCCCGACGCTTCCACGGGCAACATCACCGTGCGTCGCGCCACGCCGGACGAGGCCGCCGCCTGGGTCGACGCCTCTCTCGCGGGCTTCTCCGGCACCGACGCCAACGTGCCCGGCGAGATGTCGGCGTCGTTCGAGGCCGTGTTTCACGTCGCCGGAAGCCACGCGTTCTTCGCGCTGATCGACGGCGTCGTCGCCGGGACCGCTGGCGTGTACATCCGGGCGAAGACTGCCAATTTCTTCGCCGCGAGCACCCTCCCCCACAGCCGCCTTCGCGGCGTGCAAACAGCCCTGCTCCAGGCCCGCCTCCAGATCGCTCGCGAGGCGGGCTGCGACCTCGCGTTCACGCGCACCCTGCCCGGCGGCCCTTCGCAGCGCAACGCCGAGCGTCAGGGGTTTCACCCGGTGTACTCTCGCGCGCGGATGATCAAGCCGTTCTCGGCGCGACCGCTCGACCAGGAGATAGCATGAGCCGATCCCATGGAGCCCAGTCGATGATAGGCCCCCTCCTTCGCGTGCTCGTCAAGAGCCCGGAGCCGGCGTTCGCGGTGAGCGATCCCGCCGCGTGGCACTACACCGGGACACCCGATCTGGCCACGGCGCGGCGCGAGCACGAAGCCCTGGCGACGATCCTCCGCGACGACGGCGCCGAGGTGCTCTATCACGACGAGCCGCAGCCGGGCCGCGCCGACGCCGTGTTCGTCTTCGATCCGGCGCTGATCACCGATCGAGGCGCCATCATCCTCCGCATGGGCAAGCTCCTCCGCCGCGGCGAAGAGGCGGCCATGGCCCGGCGCCTCGAGGATCTCGGGATACCGATCCTCGACGCGCTCCACGGCGACGCCCTGGCCGAGGGCGGAGACCTGCTGTGGGTCGATCACGACACGCTGGCCGTCGGCCAGGGGTTCCGCACCAGCGCCGAAGGGCTCCGCCAGCTCACTGCCATGCTCCGCCCGCTCGGCGTATCGGTACTGCCCGTGGAGCTGCCGTATGGCGAGGGGCCCGACGCCTGCCTTCACCTGCTCTCGCTCATCAGCATCGTCGAGGACAAGGTCGCTGTCGTCTACCCCGGTCCGCTCGCCGCGACCTTCCAGCAAGAGCTGAAACGCAGGGGGTTTCGCCTGATCGAGGTGCCCGAGGCCGAGTTTGCGACCATGGGCCCCAACGTGCTCGCCCTGCGACCGGGCCGGTGCGTGATGCTCGAAGGTAACCCGATCACGAAGAAGCGCCTCGAAGAGGCCGGCTGCGAGGTCCTCACCTACCAGGGCAACGAGATCTCCCTCCGCGCCGAGGGCGGGCCAACCTGCTTGACCCGGCCGCTCCTGCGCGGGAAAGAGTGAGCTGGTGACTCGGTCGCTGCGTTGACTCGCGGCGCCCCGCCCCCTACCCTGGCGCGATGCCGCTCGATCCCGTCGCCCGCGCCCTGCTCGATCAGATCGCCGCCAGCAGCGTGCCTTCCATCGAGACGCTGCCCGTCTCGCAGGCGCGCGCCGTCTTCGAGGCCTTGTCGAAGAACCGAGGCGACGTGCTCGCGCTCGCCCGCGTCGAGGATCGCAGCATCCCCGGGCCGGCAGGGGATATCCCGGTCCGCATCTACTCGCCCGAGGGCGAGGCGCCGTTGCCCGTCGTCGTCTTCTTCCACGGCGGCGGCTGGGTGATTGGCAGCCTCGATAGCCACGATGGGCTCTGTCGCGCGCTCGCCCGCGCCGTCCCGGCGATCGTCGTCGCCGTCGATTACCGCCTCGCCCCCGAAAATCCGTTCCCCGCCGGGCTCGACGATAGCTATGCCGCGCTCGGTTGGGTCGCCGAGAACGCCGCCTCGTTCGGAGGGGATCCCGCGCGGCTCGCTGTCGGCGGCGACAGCGCCGGTGGTAACCTCGGCGCCGCGGTGACGCTGCTCGCGCGCGATCGCGGAGGCCCGAAGATCGCCCATCAGCTCCTCATCTATCCTGCCACGAACCTCCGGGGAGACACGGTATCCATGCGCGAGAACGCCGAGGGGTACTTTCTCACGCGCAGCCTCATGGCCTGGTTCGGCACCCGGTACATCACCCACGAGCAGACGGCGCTGCCCCACGCCTCACCGCTGCTCGCGCCGGATCTCGCCGGTCTGCCGCCGGCCACCGTGATCACCGCCGAGTTCGATCCGCTGCGCGACGAGGGCGAGGCCTACGCCGCGCGCCTGCGCGAGTCCGGGGTCCCCGTCGATGTCGCCCGCTACGATGGAATGATTCACGGCTTCATCACCATGCCAATCTTCCGCCAGGCGGGCGAGGCCATCGAGCTGGCGGTGGCCGGGCTGCGGCGATCGTTCGGAGTCTGAACGATTGTCTCAGGGGGCTCCGCCCCCTCCCGGTGCCGGAAGTAAATTCCGGCACCTTCACCCCTGGTTTCGGGGCCCCAGCCCCGAAACGGCTGAGAAGCTGACCGAAAGACGGTCAGCGTCTCAGTCGACGACGGAGAGTACGACAGCCGAGGGATGCTCGGGATCGTGGTACACGGACTGATCCGCCGCGACGAGCCGGATCGCCGTGCCGAGCGGCTCTCCCGTGCCGGGGTTGCGCGCAAAGCGAGGATGAGCGCCGCTGGAGATCTGGAGTCGCAGCCGGTGCCCGCGGCGAAAGCGGTGCGCCGCCGGCCAGAGAGCGAGGGCGAGCTTCAGGCTGCCATCTGCCTCCAGAGCGGGCGAGTCGGGGCGCACCCGCACGAGCGCATCACAGACGTTGATCGACTTCCCGGAGGGCGGAACATCGCACAGGCGCGCGAAGAAGTCCGTGTGCGCGAGGCTGGATCGGACGTGCAGCTCGGCCGTGACCGGGCCAATCACCTCGCGATCGCGGCGGAGCGGCTCGCTGGTGAAGGTGAGCACGTCCGGGCGCGACTCCAGCGCTCGATTGTCCGCCACACCGCTCCTTCCGTACAGCGACGGGCCGGCGACGGCGGGCGTGGGATCGGCCGGATCGTACCGGTAGCGGGTGGGCGGCGAGGCCAGCGGCGGTGACGCGGCGAGGATCCCGCCGGCGCCGAGATACCAGCGCTCCGGCTTCGCGCCCGGAGGCGGCCACTCCGAGAAATCGCGCCACGCCTCTGCCCCGGTAACGAAGACGCGCACCGGCGCCTCGCGCAGCGCCCGGCGATCGCCCAGCAGGTGCGCTTGCAGCCAGATCAACGACTCCTTCGCGGAGGCGCGGACCAGGCCTGAGCTCGTGTGCACCCAGGGGCCGATCGTCAGGTAGGGAGCGCGGCCGGCGGCGCGGAGAGCGGCGTAGTCGTCGAGCTGCCAGGGCAAGAAGATATCGTACAGGCCCCCGATGAGGTGAACCGGCGCGGTCACCTGAGCCACCTTGTCGCGGAAGCCGCGAGAGGGCCAGTAGGCGTCGCCAGGCGCGTTGTGAGCGAGCCACTGCTGGTAGAAAGGGCTCGTCTTCCCGATCGCCCGCGCGTCCGCCTCGGAGAGCGGGAGCTGCGCGAACACCCGCCGGAGGGTGCTCTTCGACCTCAGATTCGAGGCGATCACCTGGAGTGGTGACTTCTCCTGATTGGCCATCATGTACGTCCACGCCAGGGCGGTATCGAGCGTGAACGACTCGCCCGCATAGGTCTCGCCGCGGAAGTCCGCCGTGGTGACCTGAGGCACCATCGCCTTCAGATCCGGGCCCGCCTCCGCGGCAATAGCCCACTGCACGAACCCGAGGTAGCTTGGCCCGACCGTGGCGAGCTCGCCGGAGTACCAGGGCTGCTCCCTCAGCCACGCGAGCGTCGCCAGGCCGTCGGCGCGCTCGGTGGCGAAAGGATCCAGGTAGCCGCCGGAGCCAAACGTGCCTCGGCAGCTCTGGATCACTACCTGGAACCCGCGCTCGGCGAAGGGCGCGCCGAACAGCGCGCCGAACAGGCCGGCCCGACCGTAGGGCGACCGCACCAGGATCGTGGGCAATCCCGGGCGGCCGCGCGGCGCGTAATGGTCGGTCAAGAGCGTGACGCGATCGGGCATCACGACCTTCAGATCCCGCTCGATGACGATATCGTGGGTATCGGCCGGCGGCAGATCGAGCAAGCGCGCGACGAGGCGGCTGACGAGAGACATTCAACAGGCTTAACCGGCGAGCCCGCCGAGCGTCAAGGCCCGCGCACCGCCCTCGCCTCCGCGCGGATCACCCCTGGAGGCCGAAGCGACCGTTGATCACGGCGACGTACTGCTCGTCCGTCATCCCTTTGCGCGCTTCGAGCATCGCCACCGCGTCGTCGCCCACGATATAGCGAGTCTGCTTCGTGCCGTCGGTCGCCGCCGCGAAGATGGCTTTGCCCAGGCTCTCGCTCGACGAGTAGCCGCCGCGGAAGCCCTCGAAGCTCGCGGTGACGGTGGCGACCGTACTGGCGTACACCCCGCCGTCGCCCTCGAAGGTCGGCACCATCGAGCGACCGGCGAAGTCCGTCGACACCCCGCCCGGAGCGAGCATCTTCACCTGGATCCCGAGCGGCGCGAGCTCGAAGCCCAGCGACTCCGAGAAGCCGACGATGGCGAACTTGGTGGCGTGATAGAGCGAGAACAGCGGGAAGGTGGTCAGTCCGCCGACCGAGGCGATGTTGATGATCACGCCCGATCGGCGCGCGCGCATCGAGGGCAGGACCGCGCGCGTGGTGTTAAAGACCCCGTACACGTTGGTGTCGAACTGCCTGGCGATGATCGCCTGGCTCGCGGCCTCGAAGGGGCCGACGGTGCCATAACCCGCGTTGTTGACGAGCACGTCGATGGCGCCGAAGGCCTCGATCGTCCGCGCCACGGCGGCGTTCACCGAGGCCTCGTCGGTGACGTCGAGGGCCAAGACCTCCACGCCGGGGAGCGCCTTCAAGGCCTCTCCGTCCTTCGGGTTGCGCATGGTCGCGGCGACGTTCCAGCCGTTCTCCGCGAAGGTCCGCGCGGCGGCGGCGCCAATACCCGTCGAGCAACCCGTGATGAGCACAGTCTTCTTCATGATGAGCGAACTCCTATTCGATTAAAAAACAGACAAAAAAGGACAGGCCCTCTTCAGGCCTTCATCCCGTCCCAGCAGAGAGAGAATGCGGCTCGGCGCGTGGCCTCGTCGTCGGGCAGGGCCTTGCCGCGGATCAGCCCGGCCGTCTCGCGGACGGAGCCGCTGAGGCTCGCGGCGAGGAGCACCGTTGGAACCGGCTTCAAGATCTCCTGACGCTTGCCCTCCTCGAGCACGGCGAGGAGGGGCGCCGCCAGCCGCGACGAGAGCGCGCGATCGGCGGCAGTGAACCACTGCGAGTTGTAATACTGCTCGTGAAACACCGACTCGGCGTAATGGTCGAGCCGGTTCTGCAGCCAGTTTTCCCAGGCCCGGCGGAGGCGGGCGCGGAGCGGGGCCGCGGGATCGTGGCCCTCCATGAGCCGGGCCGTCGTCGCCGTCTTCGTCTGCTGGTAGAGCTGGCTTATCAGCGCATCCTTCGACGGGTGATACACATAGAGCGTGCTCGTGGCTATCCCCGCGCCGCGGGCGATGTCGGCCATCGTCAGCCCGCTCAGGCCCGTCTGCTCGACGAGCGCGAACGTCGCCTGGGCGATCGCGCGCTCCTTCTCTTCGTCCTTCGGCCTCAACGCAGGGAGCAACATGAGCGAATATTCATTCGCTGTCAACCCCCGGCGCACGCTTTCCTGTTCGAGTCGCGACCGCGGGCCGTTCGTCGCCGGAGTGGACACCGGCGTCGGCGTCCACTCCGCGCTCGGCGTCTCAGTGGCCCGAGGTGTTCGAGGCCCAGATTGCCGCGCCGTTCTGGTAGATGACCAGATTGCCGTCGTTCTGCACGGCCAGCTTGGAGCCTGAGTGTCCCCAGGTCCCGCTGGCCCACAGCGGGGCGTTGCTGGCGTTGTAGACGACGAGGTTGCCGTCGGCCTGCATCGTGGCGCGGACGCCGCCCTTCTGGTAGGTGCCCGAGGCCCAGAGAGCTCCGTGACCGTTCCAGTAGAGGACGAGGTTCCCGTCGGTCTGCATGGCGAGGGTGAAGCGCCCATCGCACGACGAGGTGCTCTGTCCGGCCATCAGGCTCTGCGCGGCGTTGACGGCCCCGCAGGCGCCGGCGTAGCTCATCGCGCACGAGCCGCTGCCGAGGTTGAGCCAGTTCTCCTGGATCAGGTAGTCGCGATTGCCCAGCTTCACGTTGGCGTGGCCGCCGTTGCCCGTCGTGTACTGCGAGCCGAACTGCCACGCACACTTGTCCGCGTTCTCGCCGTTCGAGTCGGTCCAGGCGTTGAGCAACGGATCGGTGACCGTCTCTTCGAGCTCGTGAGTCATGATCGAGACCATGTCATCGGCGCCGGCGTTGCCGTTCGGCGTCGTGCCGAGCGTACCGCACGAGCCGCCGCACTGGGTGGCGTTCCCGATGAAGGCGAACTTGACGTTGACGCCGTTGACGCCCTCGTAGGTGTGATAACCGCAGAAGCTGGAGCAGAAGCCCGCGTTGGTCACGTCGGCCGACGTGAGGACGAAGTAGACACCGTTCGAGTCGAGCGGGAGCTTGCCGCCGTTGATGGCGCTGGCGACGATCGTCCCGACGTCGTTGTTCGCGAGCGCGCCGCCGCGAGAGTAGCTGTCCGAGGTGGCGCCTTTGTACGTGACCGAGTTCTGGACGGTGCCGTTCGAGTTGTCGGAGTACGTCGTGTTGATGTTGAAATACGGCGAGCCGCCGACGTGAGACGCCCAGTCCGGGAGGATGGTCGTCGCCGAGTTGTTCGCCCAGTTGCCGTACCAGATGAAGTAGATGTTGGCGCCCGACGACATGACCGGGCCGCCGTTGTAGCTGATGCCATGACCGGTGCTGACGGCCTCGCCGACGGCGGCGATGTTCTCGCCGCCCGGCGCCGGGGCCGGGAGTGCGTCGCTCCCCAGCAGCCGCGCCGTGAAGCGCTCCGGGATCGTCGAGCCGTCGGCGGCAGGCGCCGCCAGGGTGCCATCGTCATTCAGATCCGACGGGCTCACGGCGCAGCTCGCGGGAGCCAGGAGCAGCGCCGCGGAGAGAACCTTGAACCCGAACGAACGGTGAAAGGATTTCGTGGGCATGACATCTCCAGAGGACGAGGAACGGCCTGCTCCTCGCGGTGACGAGGAGACACGAACGTGGATGAAGGACTGGGGGCGCCCTGGCGCCGAGTTCGTGAGGCGCGAGGTGCGCCGCGGAGCGCACTTGAGCAGGAACCCTGCCAGCCGCAGCGCCCCGGGGCAGCGCGCGAATTCACCGAGGTCCGCGCGAAGCCGATCCGAGCAGGTGAGCTGCCCGATCACGCCTCTGCGATCCAGGCGATCACCCCTCGGCGCGCCGTCGGCGGCGCTCGTCGGCGAAAACAGCCTCTCCGTGCCGCGAGCGCGGCTGGCCCGCCGGTTGCCAGGGGAGGCCGCGCAGGCACCCAGCCTCGATGCGAGAAGTCCTCAACCATGCTCACCCGCCTCCTGGCTTCCGACGAGAGGTATTCCATGGCCATCCGATCGATTCTGACGTGGTTGTGCGTCGCGGGTTGCGCGACGCTGGCAGGCGCCTGCAGCAAGGAACCTGGAACCGGATCGAGCGGAAGCGGCGGCGTGGGCGGCCTCGCGGGCACGAGCAGTGAGAGCAGCAGCGACACCGGCGGCGCCGCGACGAGCGGGCCGACGAGCAGCGCGGGTGGCGGCAGCAGCACGGCGACGAGCAGCACCGGCGGCGGCACCGGCAGCAGCTTCGCCAAGCACGCTCTGGTCGGGTACTGGCACAACTTCGACAACCCGAGCGGCTGCGCGATCCCGCTGAGCCAGGTCTCCGACGATTGGGACGTGATCGTGGTGGCCTTCGCGCAGAACGATCCCGTCAGCAGCGGAGGTATCCTCTTCTCGCCTTACCCCGGCGAGACCATGCCGACGGGCGGTTGCGCCGTCCTCGAACCGCGCCAGCTCAAGGCCGATATAGCTGCCAAGCGCGCCGCCGGGAAGATCGTCGCCCTGTCGCTCGGGGGCGCCGACGGCAACATCACGCTCGAGAACGACGCCGACGAGGTCAATTTCGTCGAGAGCCTGACTGGCGTCCTCATGGACTGGGGGTTCGATGGGATCGACGTCGATCTGGAGAGCGGGTCGGGCCTCGTCCACGGCTCGCAGATCCAGACCCGGCTCGTGAGCGCGATCAAGAAGATCAACCAGAACGTGGGCGGGAACATGTACCTCTCCATGGCCCCCGAGCACCCGTACGTGCAAGGAGGCGTGGTGGCGTTCTCGAGCATCTGGGGCGCCTATCTCCCGATCATCGACGGCCTGCGCGACGAGCTCGATCTCTTGCACGTGCAGCTCTACAACAACAGCAGCGTACCCACGCCGAACACGCCGGAGTACGCCAGCGGGAAGCTCTACCCCGAGGCCACCGTGGATAACCTGGTCGTCTCCGTCACCATGCTGATCGAGGGCTTCACCACGGCAGGAGGGTGGCAGTTCAAGGGCCTGCCGGCGAGCAAGATCGCCTTCGGTCTCCCCTCCGGGCCGAGCTCGTCGAATTCGCCCGTCACCAGCAACGCCACGATCGAGAGCGCGTTCCACTGCCTCACCGAGGGGACGAGCTGCGGTGAGCACGTGCCGTCCGCCAAGTACCCTGATTTCCGCGGGGTGATGACGTGGTCGATCAACTGGGACAAGCACGACGGATACCCGATGTCGAAGGAGATCGCCGGATTCCTTCACGGATCCTGAGCTCCCGGCGTAGCATCGCGCGCATGGTGTTCCTGCGCTCCGTCTCTCTCGGGTCCGTGCTCCTCGTGCTCTCCGCGTGCGGCTCGTCGACGCCCTCCGGCGCCGGCGGATCCACCAGCTCCTCAGGAGGCGCCGGCTCCGGCGGTGGGGCGTCGTCGTCGAGCGCTGGCTCCGCGGCCGGGGGCGGCACCGCGACCAGCGCCACATCGACCAGCAGCGGCTCGACCGGCGGCGGCGCCGGCATGCCCGGGTGCGCGACGGCGGGAGTCGCCGTCTGCGAGGACTTCGAGGGCGCGGCCCTCGGCGCTTTCCCCGCGGGCTGGGGCAAGCGCGGCGACGAGTGGGGAGATCTCAAGAGCTTCGGCGTCACCGACGAAGAGGCCATGCGCGGCAAGCACAGCCTCAAGGTCCAGGTCGGCACCTCTGGCCAGCAGTTCATGGACTACAAGAAGCCTCTCGGCGGGCTCGCCAGCAGCCATTACGGGCGCGCCTTCTTCAAGGTGAAGACGCCCGCGCCCTCGCCGTCTTCCGGCGTGTTGCACGGCGATCTCGTCGAGGGCCTCGGCCCGCACCCGGGCGGCGGGACCAACAACGTGCGCTGGGGGATCGTCGAGAACACCCAGATGAAGCACCAGTGGATCTACAACGTGCAGCCCGACCAGGGAGAGCCCGAGTTCGGGGAGGGCTCCGACTACGTTTACACGTGGACCGGTCAGTGGCAATGCATCGAGTGGTACTACGATCAGCCCTCGCAGACAGGCACCATGTGGCTCGACGGCGCGCAGATGCCGATGGTCCCCGGCACGAGCCACGTCGCGGAGATCCCCGTGTTCACCAGCCTCGGCGTGGGGTGGGCCAATTACCAGGACGCCGGAGCAGGCTTCACGGTGTACTGGGACGAGGTCGCGTTCGACACCAAGCGGATCGGCTGCGACAAGTAGCCTCGTGGAGCGGGAGAAGCCCTCGCCGGCGCCTCGCTGCGGCGCTGGCGCGGTCCACGCGCTCCTCGCGGTCACCGCGGCGCTCTTCCTCACGCCGGCGCTACGGATCAGTGCCCGCCGTCGAAGAACACTCCACAGATGCCATTGGACGGGAACCCGCCGTAGCGAATTCCGGAGAGTACGAAGACGTCGCCCATCTGGGCGTTGTTCACGTCGAACAGCTACATATCGCCGTCCAGGTTGCGATTGCTGGTCGCCGAGATGAAACCGCTGTCGGCGCTGCCGATTATCGATGACATCATCCTACGTCGATTTGCTGCTCGTGCTACTCGTATTCAGTGTACTCATTCTCGAAGTGAAATGGCTCTATCCTCGTTGGATAGTCAAAGTCGTACGCTCACCCGACGGGCTGACCCGACAGTATAGCATCGGTAGGATGACTCGAACAGAGAGAGAGAGAACTGCTCCATTTCGATCTATGATGCGTCTCGTCTTAGGTTCGATGTCCGTACAGGAAGCGAGCATCTATTTACTCGAGCAATACTACAAGGATTTTCCTGTCTTCAATCCTTGGTTAGAAAATGCCCATCAGTCGCAAACGAAACGATGCGCCACGTTATCAACCAAATCGTTCGGTTCACAATCGAACTCGTCGACCGTAGCCGGTGGTGGCACAGGAAGCAAACACATGTTCAACGGTGATCTCGAACGATCCTTACGTGGATTCAATGACCGGTACGTTGCTAGATCG
>JANYGI010000014.1 GCA_025362495.1 Byssovorax sp.
AGCTCCGCCAGCCGCGCGGCGGCTTCCCCTCGCGGCGCTGGTAGCCGCGAGCGGTCGGGAACATCAGGCCGCCCGGGTTCTTCTTGCAGAACACCGGGAGCAGCTCGAGCACCCGGCGCGCCGCGGCGAGCGCGATCCCGAAGAGCGGGACCACGCGGATCTTGCCTGACTTCGTGCCGCCCGGGTTGTGGCCCTTCGGATCCTTGCCGCGCACGATCACCCGCGGCGAGTCGGCGCGCACGTTGACGTCGCGCAGCTTGAGCGGCCAGTGCTCGCCCTGGCGCAGGCCTGTGCCGAGGGCAAACTCGATCGCGAGGCGCTCCATTTCGGGGATCACGTCGGCCGTGCGCAGGCGCTGCTGCTCCTCGACGAGCAGGTACGTCCAGCGGTTCGACGCCGGCGCGCGCTTCGACGTGAGGCCGAGCGCGGGGTTCTTGGTGAGCAGCTCGTCCTCGACGGCTTCAGCGAGACAGCCGCGCACGAGGTTGACGCAGTGCCGGACCGTCTGCGGCGAGATGCGGCGCTTGGTCCCCTTGCGCAGCTTCAGCGAGAGCTCGTCGATCCACGCGCGCAGATCGCGCCGGCCGATGCTGTCGACGGGCCAGCCCGCGAACGGGGCCGTCGCCACATGCGTAAGCCAGCGGTTGCGATCGCGGTCGATCGACTTCACGCCGGCGAGCTCGCGCCGGTCGAGCCAGCCCTCGCCGTACTTGGCGAAGACGACGCCGTCGACGACCTCGCCCGTCCGCCGGAGGTGGGCATAGCCCCGTTGCACGCTCTCGGCCTCTTCACGCGTCGCGAAGGTCCCGAGGGTACGTGTGCCGCCGCGGCCATCGGGGACGCGCAGCCGGACCTTGTCGCCGCGCGGATCGATGCTCCCGAGGCCGTACGTGCTTTTTTTCGAGGTGGTCATTGGGAGCTCAATCCATACATGCGCAGCAGCCGGCGCGCGCGGGCGACGTCGATGTCAGTGGCCTCGATCGCGGGGACGCTCGGCGTCCGTCGCCGCGGCCGCGACCGGATCAGGGGCTTTCGCCGCGGCGCCGCGTCGGAGCCCGTGAGGGCGCCCGCCAGCTCGGTCAGCACTTCAGGCTCGCGCGCGAGCTGCGCCAGAAGGGTTGCGAGTTCGGCTCGGTTCACAGCGGTTCTCCAGCGGATCGGAAGTGGATTTGAGGCGTCGGCCCCGACGCGTCGAAGTGCAGCGTCAGCCCGCGCGCGAGCAGGCCAAAGCGGTGTTTCTCGGCGTCGAGGCGCTCGCGGTGCAGCGGGCAGAGCGTGTCAGTGCCGAACGTGTACTGACCGCAGGGGGCATCTTCCGGGCCCCACACGCACTCGCCGGGCTTCACCCCGACCTCCGCGCCGCGGGCGACGGCAGGCGCAAGACAGCCCCAGATTTGGGCCGCGGCGACGTCGCCTCGAGCACCGTCGTCAGCTCGTCGGTCGACTCGCGATCGAGGTCGGGCGGCGGTGGGGTGACGACCGTTGCGCGTTGATGGATCGCGTCGTCGTCGCGGGTGAGCGCCACGGGGCGCACGAGGACGACGGGCGGTGCCGCGGCCGCCGGCCGCTGCCGGTTGGCCAGCGCGGCCTCGGAGTGGAGGCCTCGGAGCGAGCCGGCCATGCCGACGAGCTCGCGGAGCACGAGCGCGCGCAGGCCGCGGATCTCGCCGTAGAGCACCGCGGCCGCGGCGAGGATGAGCAGCGCGACGACGAAGAAACCGATCATGATCGTTTGCCTTTCTGCGCCGCGCACGTGCGGCATTTGTCGGAGGTGGAAGGGACGGAGATCGCGGGGAACGAGCGATGGCAGCGCGGACAGCCCCGCCAGACGCACGGCCAGGGCGCGCCGCCGCAGAGGATGGCGAAGCCGTCGAGCTCGCGGCGTTGACGAACGGTGTCGGCCGTCAACACCGCGCCACGGGGGGAGACAGCGCGCCTCACCCGGTGCTCCGCGCCGCGACCGCGACCGTGTTGTCGGCCGCCAGCTTGTGCGCGTGCGCGAGCTGCTCGCGGAGGCGCGCCTTCTCCGTGCGCGTGAGCGGCCCGGTCCAGCGATGCCCGGTGGCGACGTCGACGAGGTGGAGCAGCCCGTCCGCGATCCGGGCCGCGACCTGGTGCTCGTCGCCGTCGCCGCGTTCGAACACGAAGAGGCAGGCGATCCGTGATCCCGGCGCGCTCATGACCGGCCTCCTCGCCAGACCACGACCGCGCGGAACGAGACCTCGAAGCCGCGCGGCGTGCGCGTCAGGAGCAGGCGCCGCACGCGCTCGAGCGGCGCGAGCTCGCGCCACACCTCGAGGACCTCGGCGCGGACCTGGCGACGACGGAGCACCGCGCGGCGGGCCCGCTCGAGGGCGCGCCTGCGCTGTCCGCGCAGGCGCATCCGCCGCACGCGCGCGAGCTGGCGATCGCGGCGCGGGCTCACGAAGGCCTCCTGGTGGTGCGGACAGCGTCGACGCGCTCGGCGAGGGCGGCGCCGATGCCCGCGATCACCATCGTGCAGCTCGGACCATCCGCCAGCAGCTCGAGCAGCTTCGCGGCGCTCTCCGTCTGGCGCAGGCAGTGGGAGAGCTTCGGATCGTCGACGAAGCAGTCGGCAAGCCCGCGCAGGTGCGCGACCAAGTTGCGCAGGGCGCCTTGCCCCTGGACCGTGATCGCGACCGTGACCTCGCGCGTGATGTCCTCGCGAATGGGCGGGCTCATGAGGGATCCTTGGGTTCGGGCGTGAAGGGCACGACGATCGAGGGCGCCGCGGCCGAGCTCACCGCCGCAGCGAGGGTGCCGTCGAGCGGGCCCCAGCCCTCGCCGACGGTGAAAGTCCCGGGGCTGTAGACGTCGCAGCCGGCGACGGTGCCGAGGTGCTTCAGCTCAGGAGCGCGCGGCGGCGCGGCGCGGAGCAGCGCCGTGGTGTCCTCGCCGTCGAGCGTGATGATCCCGGTGTTGATGCCGAGGATCACCGCGCTCGCGATCTCCTCGAGCACGATGGTCCCGACCTCGTACGAGCGCTGCAGCGCGCCCGCGTCGGCGTCGACGACCCACGGGGGCGGCGCCGCGAAGATCTGCGCGAAGGTCGTCGGCGCGGCCGCGAGGTGGTCGCGCAGCGCGAGGAGGTTCGCCGCGCAGCGCGAGCACAACGGCACGTCGACGTCGATCCAGTGGCACGTGCCGCCCTCGCCGAGCGAGCACGCGCAGTCGTCGGAGCACCCGCAGAGAATGCAGGCCTTCACGGTTCACTCCGCACGAAGGGCTTGCCGTGCTCCGCCCAGACCTCGGCGACGAAGCTCCGGGGCGTCTTCAGCTTCGCGGCGAGGCGTTCGGCGAGATCGCGATGAAGCTGCCGATCGTGCGCGCTCGTCGTCGAATCGCGGGCGATCGACGCGATCACCTCGAGCGAGCTCACGATGTAGTTGGCGAGCACCCGCGGGAGCAGCTCGCTGAGGCATTGCAGCGCGTGCACGTACGTGTCGCGCGCCTGAACCAAGGCGCGCTCCTCGCCCCGCCTGTCCGCGAGCTGGGCGCGGATCATCGCCTCTTGGATGTCGACGGCGAGCTCGTGCGCGAGCTCGCGCACCGCGGCCGTGGTGCGGTCCTGGTAGCGCTTGCGCTCGGCGGGAAAGAACCCCGCGAGCGTGGAAGTCGGCTCCGGCGCTTCGGCCGTGGCCTTCGTTCGCCGCGCGCTCATGAGGTTGCCGCCTTCCAGGCCGCGCGGGCCTCGTCGGGCGAGAGGCCGAGCTTCGCCGCGAGGCGCAGCGCGAGCGCGAACAGTCCGTCGCGCTGCCACTGGTGCTGCTCCTTGACCGTGTCGACGAGCGAGGGGATCAGGGCGTCGCCGCTGACGATCCACCGGGCACGAACCATGACGGTCTCGCGCAGCGCGAGCTCGAGCCTGAACACCTCGGCGAGGTCGTAGTCGTCGAAGACGCGGACACCCAGGTGAGCCGGCCTGGGCGGCACGTAACCGTCCCAGTCGAGGGGGGTCCGGTTGGCACGGACCTTCTCGATCGGCAGGATGACCTTCGCCTCGCTGCGGGCGGCGTAGCGCTCGCGCAAGGAGTCGTAGTCCTCCTGCAGGTCGGCCAGGAGCTGGGGCC
>JANYGI010000046.1 GCA_025362495.1 Byssovorax sp.
GTGGAGGCGCCGGGAATCGAACCCGGGTCCGCAAGGCTTCCAGATCACCTTCGTTCACGTGCGTAGCCGCTTTACCCTAGCGGCAGGGTTCGCGAATTCGGTCGCGACCTATCTCTGACTATCTCGGCGGCGCTATTCAGAGCTTTCTCGCGCAACCCAGCCTTAGTGATTGATGCCCGCGGGATACCAAGACGATCTCTCCGTTGGACAGCTCTACAGTTTTTTAGGCTGCGAGAGCGAGTGCATTGTCGTTCGCACGTATGACGTCCAGCTTGATGAGGCGGGGCGGGAGCCGCCAGCACGCAGATGATCCTTCCGTCCCCACGTCGAAGCCGATCGCCCCCGTGGCTCTGGGAAAGAGCGACGCAAACCATACGGCAAGGAGGCGCCACGTCAAGGCCGGCTTGGTGCTCCAGCCTCTTCCGTGACGACAGGGTCAGCCCTCGACGGCCCCCGGCTCCTCGGCTAGAAGCCGACGAACCATGGGCAAAATGATCCAGTGCATCAAGCTCGGCCGCGAGGCCGAGGGGTTGGAAAAGCCGCCGATCAAGGGGCCGCTCGGGCAGCGTGTGTTCGAGAGTGTCTCGAAAGAGGCGTGGAAGCTCTGGCTCGAGCACTCGAAGATCCTCATCAACGAGTACCGGCTCGACCTGATGTCCGAGTCCGGGCAGCGGATCTGGATGACCGAGCTCGAGAAGTTCTTCTTCGGCGAGGGCGCGGCGCTCCCCGCCGAGTTCGTCGCCCCCGAAGCCAAGAAAGACTGAGCTCAGGCCGAGGCGGCTCGCCGCTGCGCGCGCATCGGCAGGCCGCCGCGCGGGCGCAGCGTGATCAGCGGCTCGGTGTCGACGCGGCGCGCGCCCGGGAGTGGATCGAAGCGGAGCCGCTGCGCCAGCGCCGTGAGGACGAGCTGGCCCTCCATCAGCGCGAAGTGGTTGCCGATGCAGACGCGCGACCCCGCGCCGAACGGCATGTACGTTTGACGCTGCATCGCCTTCTCGGCCGCGGGCGTGAAGCGATCGGGATCGAAGCGATTGGGCTCGGCGAAGTAGCGGCTCGCGCGGTGGATCCCCGCGACGTTGAAGAGCACCATCTGCCCCTTCGGCACGGCGTGGCCACCCAGGGTGACGTCATGGAGCGCGCGGCGCGCGAAGACGTACACCGGCGGGTAGAGCCGCATGGCCTCCTTCATGATCTGGAGCGCGTAGGGCAGCTTCGGGAGATCGGCGAGCGTCGGCGAGCGGCCGGCGAGCACGCCGTCGACCTCGGCCTCGAGGCGCGCGCGCACCGCGGGGTACTGCGCGAGAAGGTAGAACGTCCACGCGAGGGCGTTGGCCGTCGTCTCGTGGCCCGCCAGGACGATGGTCATCGCCTCGTCGCGGACCTGCTTGTCCGTCATCGTGCTGCCGTCGTCCTCGTCCTGCGCGAGGAGCAACATCGAGAGGAAATCGCCGCGATCCCGGCCGCCTTCGCGGTGCTCGCGGATCATCCCGTAGACGATCTTGTCGAGCCGATCGATCGACCCCTGGTTGCGACGGTTGCGCGGCGTGGGCCACGTGGGCGGGATCGGAACGAGCGAGCTGAGCGAGCCGATGATGTGCTGCATCGCCAGCGTGAGCGCCTCGCCGATCTCGGCGGACTCGTGCCCGATCTCGGCGTCGAAGAGCGTCTTGCCCACGATTTCGAGGGTGAGACGCATCATCGCCTCGGCGACGTCGACCGTCTCGCCGTCGCGCCAAGGCGCCTGCGCGGCCTCGGTGCGGGCGCTGATCTCGGTCGCGTACTCGGCGATGCGCTTCTGCACGAAGGCCGGCGCCATCAGCTTGCGCTGCTTGCGGTGCACCGAGCCCTCGCTCGTGAGGAGCCCGTTGCCGAGGAGCGGCCTCCCGAAGACGCTCAATCCGAAGCCTTTCATGAAGTCGGCGTCCTTCTCGACGAGGGCCTCGTGCGAGATCTCGGCGGACGTCACCAGCACGAGCGGGAAGGCGCCCATGCGCGCGCGGAGGATCGGCCCGCGGTCCGCGAGGTCCGTGAGGAAGCGGAAGCGATCCTCGCGGTAGCGGAGGATGCTGCCGAAGATCGCGCTGTCGAGGAGGTGGGGAATGGCGTTCGAAGGGCTCATGATCTTCCTCGCTTCAGGGCAGCTTCGCCGGGCTCGGGATGTCGCCGCCGCCGCGCACGAAGTCGACGACGGCGTTGGCGAGGCCCTCGTCGGCCTTGACGCATTTGAGGCTCACGTCTCCGCTCGTGGCGCCCTTGCACTCCTTCTTGCGATCGGCGGCGATCTTGCCGATCTTCGCGTCGTTGAGGAGCGTCTCCTTGATCTTGTCGTCGAGGCTCTTCCACGGGATCTTGGCGTGCTTGGGCGCGGGCGCGGCCTTGGTGGTGACCTCTTCGCCCATGAGCGACGCGCAGGTGCCGTCCCAGCGAAGGACGTCGTAGCTGCCCGTCGATCCCGACACCTGCATGCCGCCGGTGTCGGCGCTGCGGTGAGCGACGATCAGCACCTCTTCGTCGAAGACGAGCTTGTCGCTCGAGCTCATGCCGCCCGACGCGTTCCACGCTTCGACGTTCATGCGCAGGTAGCCGCGCGTCCACGGCGTGCCCTTCTTGAACATGGCGAGCGCCGCGTCGGGGAAGAAGCCCGCGCAGAGGCGCTTCACGAAAGGCTTCGGGGGAAGGCAAACCTTGTCGTCGGTGCCCGCGCACGCGGAGGGCAGGGAGGTGCTGGGCGCGTCGTCGGGATCGATCGGCGCCGCGCTCGCGACCTCGGGCGCCGCGGTGGCGGTGGGGGGCGGCGCCGGCGGAGGCTCCTTCGCGCCGCCGCACGCGGCGAGGGTCAGAGAGACGAGGGCCATCGACGCGCAGGCTCGGAGCATGGAGCGAACGCTAGTGGCCGAGGCCGCCCGCTGCATCAACAATTGCGCGCGCAGCAGTGAGCCGTCGCGCGAGGCGCGGACCCATGACGTTGGGGATCCGCGCCGCCGCCGCGATCGTCGCTTCGAGCCTGCGGATCGCCTCTCCGGCGTCGCCGCGGCGCAGCGCCGCGAGCGCGCGCGCCTCGAGGACCTCGACGTGCTCTTGACCGAACGAGACCCGCGCCGAGCGCTCCACGAGGGCGTCCCATGCGGCATCGTCGGCGTCGCTCGTCGCCAGCTCGATCATGGCGCAGAGCACGTCGTCCGAAGGAGAAGGTCGCGCGTCGGATCGCGACGGCTCGCGCGCCTGCTCCGCGCGGACGCGAGCGGCGGCGTCGCGCGCGCCGACGACGTCGCCGTCGTGGAGGCGGAGGCGCGCCTCGAGGAGCGTGACGAAGGGCCGGAGCGGGCCGCCGCTGCGCTGCGTTTCCAGGGCGAAGACGCGCGCGATGTGGGGCTCGGCGGCGCGGGGATCGTCCATCAAGAGCAGGAACTCGGCGAGGTTGAAGTGACCGACCTGCTCGAGGCTGCTCTGGCCGAGCTCGCGGGCGATGGCCGGGACGCGCGCGAAGTCGGAGAGCATGCCGGCCCGGTCCCCCGCGGTCGCGCGGAGCATGGCGCGGTTGCTCATGCACGGACCGAGGTGGAGCTTGTCGCCGTGAGCCTCGCAGAGGACGATGGCCCGATCGAGCGCGGCCTCGGCGTCGGCCACGCGGCCGAGCGCGGGGAGGATGAAGCCCAGCATCAGCAGGGCGACGACGAGCGTCTCGTAGCCGTCGTCGTCGAGGACCTCGGCCTTCGCCACGGCGCTCTCGAGCAGCGCCGCGGACTCGGCGTGTCGGCCCTGGCGAAGGTGCGCGCGCGCGATCGCGAGGTCGAGGCTGGCCTCGATCACCGGCGACGTCGCCACGACCGAGCGCGCCCGAGCCCGCGTCGCGAGCGCTTCGGCGGCAGGGAACTCGTCGAGCCAGTCGAGGGCCATCGCCTCGTCGAGGAGCAGCTCGACCTCCGCCTCGGCGTCGCCGAGCGCGCTCGCCGACTCGCGCGCGATGGTCAGATCGCCGAGCGCGTCGTGGTGGCGCCCGAGGCGGGATCGCATGCGGCCGCGGCCGCGGAACGCCGCGACTGGAGGCGCCGCCGAGGCCTCGATCGCGCAGGTGTAGAGCCGCTCCGCGTCGAGGTACGCGTGCTGCGTGCGCGCGCGCTCGGCCAGCGTGAGGTACGCGCCCTCGGCGATCGATCCGAAGCCCGCGGCCGCGGCATGGTGCGCGATCTGGGCGAGCCGGCGATCCTCGGCGACGCCGATCGCGTCGCGGTAAAACTCGAACGTCGCGCGGTGGATCCGCGCGCGCAGCGGGGCCGGCGTCGCCTGGGCGATGGCCTCGCGCACCAGCGCGTGACGGAAGCCGACGCGCCCGCGATGATCGCGCCCGAGCACGCCGGCCGCGACGAGCCGCTGCGTCCCGATGCTGGCCACGAGCGGCAGCTCGGCGGCCTCACCGTGCTGATCGAGGCGCCGGAGCACGCCCTCGACCTCGGCGATCGCCACGTCGGCGCCGAGCAGCGCGATCAGGCGCGCGTGGGCCCGGAGCGCCGGGGCGAGGGCGTCGAGCTCGCCGTGAGCGAGCCAGTCGAGGAGCGACCGATCGGGGAGGCGATCGAGCTCGTCGGTGGCGAGATACCAGGCGTTTTCAGGGAGATTTCGGCGGACGATCCCGTCGCGCACCAGGCCGCGCGTCAGCTCGACGATCAGCAGCGGCACCGCGTGCGCGCGCTCGACGAGCCGGCGCAACACGGCCGCAGGGATGCCCTCGGCGGGCGCGAGCAGGCGACGGCACAGGGCCTCGGCGCTCGCGGGATCGAGGGGCCCGAGCCGATGAACCGTGTGCTTCGTGGCGCGGTCGCCCCACGCCGGATGGGCCTCCGCGAACGAGGGGCGACCGAGCGCGCAGATCCACAGAGGCGCGTTCGCCTCGGCCAGCGCCGCGTAGTCGAGCGCCGCCAGCGTCGGCTCCTCGGCGAACTGCGCGTCGTCGAGGACCACGAACAGCGGCGCCTGCGCGGCTCGACGGCGCAAGGCCTCGCCCGCGGCCGCCGTCAGCGCCGAGCGGAGCGCGCCCGGCGCCGTGCGCAGCGGCTTGAGCTCGGGCGCGTCGGCCGGCAGCCACCCGAGCGCGAGCGCGAGGATCGGCTCGATTTCAGGGATTTTTGTGCCGATCACGTCGTCGGTCGGTCGCGCCGCCGGCAGGCCGAGCGCGCGCTGCAGCAGCTCGCGCAGCGTGCGATCGACGCCGCCCGTCGCGGGATCGCGCGCCCGCAGCTCGATCACCTGCGCCCGCGGATCGATCGCTCGCAGCCGCTGGATCAAGGCCCGCGCGAGGTGGCTCTTGCCGTTGCCCGCCTCGCCGACGATGCCCGTCACCGTGGCGGGCCCGCCGGCGCTGACGCTCGACGCTTCATCGACGAGCGTGTCGAGCAGCCGCTCGCGCCCCACGATCCACTCGGGCCCGGCGTCGGTGTCGCCCGCGGGAGGCAGCATGCTCCCGCCGACGAGCCGCGCGCGCCCGCCCGGGAGCGGCGTCGAGAGCGCGCCCGGCAGCAGCGCCGCGACCGCCGCGGTGAGGCACACGCCGCGCGGATCGTCGACGATCGGATACCGATCGTGGCGCGCGAAGAGCAGGCTGAGAAAGCGCGGGGAGCCGTCGCGGCGCGTCCGCACCGACACCAGCGCGAGATCGACCAGCGCGCGCTCGCAGGTCCCGCGGCGACAGAGCTCGGCCGCGGCGCGGACAGCGCGGCGCGCAGGGTTCTCGCCGACCTCGTGCGCGTACACGCCCACGTAGCGTCGGCCCGAAGCGTGGGCGAGCTGCGCGCCCAGCGACGCGAGCTGCTGGCGCACGGCGACCACGTCGGCGTCGCTCTCGAAGAAGAGCAGCCCCACGCGGCGCCGCTCGCTCGGGACCACGACCCCGGGCGGCTCGGTGTCGCCGGCGCTCGTCGTCGGCGCGTCGCGCGCCCCCGACGCCGCGAACGCCGCGCTCAGCGCCACGCGGAGCTCCTCGGCGCTGGCGAACCGTTCGGACCGCTCTTTCGCGAGGCAACGCAGCACGATCGCCTCGACCTGCGGCGGGGCCGCGACGGCATCGACGAGGCGCGGCGGACGCCGATCGAGGTGACACTGGCGCACCACCGCTGGCGGCCCCCAGAAGGGCGGACGGCCCGCGAGCAGCTCGTAAAGCATGATCCCCACCGCGTAGAGATCCGACCGCGCGTCGACGCCGCCGAGGCCCGCGCACTGCTCGGGCGACATGTACTCGGCGGTGCCGGCGATCATCCCCTCGGCGGTGCGATCCGCCTCGACCTCCACGCGCATCACCAGGCCGAAGTCGACCAGCGTCACCTGCCCGGCGTCGTCGACGAGCACGTTCTCGGGCTTGAGATCGCGGTGCACGTAGCCGCGCGCGTGCACCGCCGCGAGCGCGTCGAGCATCGCCGCAGCGAGCGCCGCGATCTCGACGAGGGGCATCGGCTCGGCCCGCGCCACCAGGCGATCGGCGAGCGTCGGCGCGTCCACGTGCTCCATCACCAGGTAGAGCGAGCCGTCGTCGAGCCGCCCCACCGCGTGGAGCACGGGGACGTGCGGCGCCCCGATCGATCGCAGCGCCCCGAGCTCCTGCACGAGGCGCCGCCCAGCGGTCGCGTCGTCGTGGTGGGCGAGCTTGATCGCCACCGGGAGCTGGTCGTCCTCGCGCACCGCTGCGAACACCTCGCCGAAGCCGCCGCGCCCGAGGACGCCGCGCGTCTCGTAGCCTGGAAATACCGGGGTCCGGCGCGTGTCCGTCGCGGGGTGGGCTCGCTCCGACGTGGCGACTCCGGGGATCGGTCCGTGCACCGCGCAGCCTGGATCCGCGCGCGCCGCCCGCCGTCCACACGCCGGACAGCGGCGCTGCGCGGGCGCGATCGTCACCTCTGTCGACGCGTCGACAGCCGCGCGAACGGGTTGATTCATCCCGACGTCACAGCGCCGGCTCGGAGTGGATCCCACGATTCATCGGCGGCTCACGGGAAGAGGCCATTCCGTACGGTCCGCGCGAGGATCGCGCTGGAGAACGAGCAGGAGAGTCGATAGGCTACACGCAATTCACCGGGGGCCGCATCGGGCAAAGCACGCTCTCTCGACGCCCGGAAGCGGGGCTGTCGGTCGGGCGCCGGCGGAGGTGCGTCGACATCGAAACCATGGCGCAAGTCCGCGAAACACAGGCCATTTTGCCGTGGGAAACCTCGCTCCCCGCGGGCGAGTTGATCCCTGGCGACACCGTCGGTGAGTACCTGATCGAGAGCCTCGTCGCGCAGGGCGGCTGCGGCACGGTCTACGTGGCTCGCCGCGGCGCGCGCGAGAAGCGGGTGGCGATCAAGGTCCTTCGCGGCGCTCTCGCGTCGTCGCCGCGCATGGTCGAGCGCTTCGTGCGCGAGGTCGATCTCGTCAACCTCCTCCGGCACCCCAGCATCGTCGAGATCCACGAGCTCGGGCAGCTCGCCGACGGCCGCCCGTACTACGCGATGGAGCTCCTCGAAGGCGCGACGCTCGACGCCATCCTCCGCGCCGAAGGGCGCATGCCGCCGGCCGAGGCGCTGGAGATCCTGGAGCCGGTCTGCAGCGCGCTCCGGGCCGCGCACGCCGCGGGGATCGTTCATCGCGACGTGAAGGCGAGCAACATCTTCCTCTCGCGAACGGGCGGCGCCGCGGGCATCAAGCTCCTCGATTTCGGCATCGCCAAGCTCACCGATCCCGGGCATCGCGCCGCCGGCCTCACCACGTTCGGTCACCCCGTGGGCACGCCGACGGCGATGGCGCCCGAGCAGATCCTGGGCGAGCCGCTCGACGAGCGCGTCGACATCTATGCGCTCGGCGTGCTGCTCCATCGCATGCTCGTGGGCCTCCTCCCGTTCCGCTCGGAGGACGCGCTCGAGCTCGCCCGCCAGCACCTGGAAGATCCCGCGCCGCGCCCGAGCCGCACCGCGCCGCTGTCGCCGGCGATCGACGACGTCGTCCTGAAATGCCTGGAAAAGCGGCCCGAGCAGCGCTTCGACTCGGTGAAGAGCTTCCTGCGCGCGCTGCGCCTCGCCGCGGGCGCGCCCGCCGTCGACAGCGTCGTCGAGCCCGCGGCCGCGACGACGATGCGCGCCGCCGGCATCTGCGTCGAGGTCTTCGCCGCGAGCCCCGACGACGATCTCGACGACGCGATGGCCGACGACTTCGGGAGCATCCTCGACCTCGCCGAAGACGTCCTCGTCGCCCGCGGGTTCAGCGTCGTCGTGGTCAGCGGCAACGCGATCCTCGCGGCGCGCGTCCTCGAAGGCGATCACGATCCCGGCTTCGATCACCAGCGCGCGCTGGAGATCGGCGAGGCGGTCCACCTCACGATCGAGCGGCGCCCCGGCGCTGATCACCGCGCCCGCGTCGCGACCTGCGTGCACGTGGACGACGCGCTCGTGCGCGGCGTCACGCCGCTCGAAATCGTCGGCGGCGGCATCGTTCGCATCGCCTCCTGGGCGCCGCCCTCGACGGCGTGGGGCCTCTTCGCGACGCCATGCGCCTTCGTCGGCGTGGTGGGCTTCGACGCAACGACAGAGCCTGGCCAGCTCGCGATGCGCGTCCGCTCACGCGAATGACGGCGAGAAGCGGTTGACACGACACCTGGAGAAGCGGACGCTCCCGCGCTCCAGATCGCGGTGAGGGCATCCATGCGCTTTCTTCCCGGACTCGACGTATCCAGCCACGGCACATCGCCCCGCGGCGCGCGCCCGATCCATGCGGCGTTTGCCGCGGTGCTCGCGCTGGCCGTCAGCGGCGCCGCGTGCGGATCGTCCGGGCAAACCATCGATGAGGCCGCCTCGGGCACCACCGGGGGCGTGATCACCGGCGCAGGCGGCGGCCCTCAGGCCACCTCCACGGCCGTCACCACCGGTGCTGGCGTCGGCGGCGAGGGTGGCAGCGGCGGAATGGACCCGGGCGCCCCGTATCCCTTCGTCTTCGCTCACGGCTTCTTCGGCTTCGAGAAGTTCGCCGGGGCCGATTTCCTCACCTACTATTACAAGGTCAAGGAGACGCTCGCCCAGCAGGGCGAGGTCATCGATACCCCCTCTGTCGATCCCTTCAACGACTCCGAGTATCGCGGCACGCAGCTCATCGCCCGGATCGAGACGTTCCTCGCCACGACCGGGGCGAAGAAGGTCAACATCATCGCTCACTCGCAGGGTGGCCTCGACGCCCGCTTCGTCGCCCACGAGCGGCCCGATCTCGTGGCCTCCGTCGTCACCATCGCCACGCCGCACCAGGGCACGCCCGTCGCCGACGTGGCCATGAAGCTCCTCGGCGACCCCAACGCGGCCAAGATCATCGACGATCTCGGCAAGCTGCTCGGCGCGCCGCTCTACGACCAGATTGGCAATCAGACCAGCGTCACCAAGCCGCTCCAGCTCTTCTCTACGGCCGGCATCGCCGCCTTCAACGCCAAGTACCCCGACGCGCCCGGCGTCTTCTACGCGTCAATCGCCGGCCGCTCGTCCTACCACGCCTCCGACAACGACTGCGCGGGCGATCTCCAGCTCCAGTTCATGACGCAGTGGAACAAGAAGCTCGATCCCGTCGATCCGCTCCTCGGCGCCACCTCTTTCTTGCTCGGATCCAGCGCGAACGACGGCCTCGTCGGCGACAAATCGGCCCACTGGGGCGAGTTCTGGGGCTGTGTCCCCGCCGACCACCTGGACGAGATTGGCCAGCTCTTCGGCGATGGCCCCGGCCTCGGCAACGACTGGGACCACCTGAAGTTCTATTCACTGCTGGTGAAGTACATCCGCGAGCGCGGCTTCTGATTCGCACGGCGCGGGGTGGTCGCGCTCCGACCGCGCCGTGAAGCCGCTCGTCTCTCGCTCTTGATCTCGATCCCGGGCGGGGCCGGACGTTCACGCGTCCAGGACTGGCACGCTCATCGTCACGGCGACTCCGGCGCCCGACGCGCGGCCGCGAATTTTTCTCTCGACAGGCGGCGCCTCTCCACCGACCCTTTCGCCGCGATCATGTCGAAGAAACCGGACGATCTCAAGGCCGCGATCGAGGCTCACCTCACCGCGGCGACGGGCGGCCCCGCCATGGTGCGGGCCCTCGAGCCGCTCGGCGGCGGCGCGTGCCAGGACAATTACCGCGTCGACCTCACGCTCGCGGCAGGGGAAATCGCGGGGGATCGCACCCTCGTCCTCCGCAGCGACGCCGTGCGATCGCTCCCGGGCAGCGTCAATCGCGCCGAGGAGTTCGCGGTGATCAACGCCGCGGTGCGCGCCGGCGTGAAGACGCCGACGGCCCGGTATCTCGCGCGCGATCTCGTGCGCCCCGGCGCTCACGCCTACTTCCTCGACTGGGCCGAAGGCATCGCGATCGGCCGCCGCGTCCTCCGCGACGCCGACCTCGAGGGCGCCCGCAAAGGCCTCACCACCGCCGTCGCGATCGAGCTCGCGAAGATCCACAGCATCACCCCGGCGGACCGCTCGGTGCCGCTGCCGGCGGCGCCGCCCGACATCCTCGCCTTCACGCGCACCATGGTCGAGTCGATGCGCGAGCCGCGCCCGGCGCTCTTCCTCGCGCTCCAGTGGCTCGAGCAGAACCCGATGGAAGGCCACGAGACCACGCTGGTCCACGGCGATTACCGCACTGGCAACTTCATGGTCACGCCACACGGCCTCTCGGCCATCCTCGACTGGGAGTTTGCCCACTGGGGCCCTCCGTCATGGGATATCGCCTGGATCACCATGCGCAACTGGCGCTTCGGCGCGAACAAGCTCCCTGTCGGCGGCTTCGGCCGGCGGGAAGAGCTTCACGAGATCTACGAGCAGCACAGCGGCCGCAAGGTGAGCCACAAGGACGTTCATTACTGCGAGATCCTCGCCAACGTGCGCTGGGCGGCGGGCTGCGCCCATCAGGGCGAGCGCTACCTCTCCGGGCAGGAGACGGATCTCGAGCTCATCGCCATCCCGCGCCGCGGCGTCGAGATGGAATTCGAGGCCCTGCGCCTGATCGAGAAGGGAGCGCGCTGATGCAACAGAGACCGGACAAGACCGAGCTGCTCGCCGCCGTCGCCCGCTTCCTGGAGCGCGAGGTCAAGCCCGCGATCAAGGATCCTGCCCTGGCGTTCCGCGTCCTCATCGCGGCCAGCCTCACGGGCATCGTCGCGGGCGAGCTCATGGCCGAAGACGCCGCCACCGCCGCCGAGCTCGATCGCCTCGTGCAGATCGTCCCCGACGCCGCGACGGCGATCGGCCTCGAAACCAAGCTCGCCACGCGCGAAGGCCGCAAAGAGGCCCTCATCGCCCTGAACCGCGCCCTCTGCGATCGGATCCGCGCTGTCGATTTCGTGAAGGATCCGGTGGTGTGGAGCCACGTCACCCTCACGCTCCGCGGCGAGCTGTTCACGTCGAGCCCGCGCTTCGACACGTCCCTCGACATTGAATGAGGCCCCCGCATGGACTTTGATCTCTCGCCCGAGCTCGCCGATCTCCGCCGCCGCGTCCGCGCCTTCATCGACACCCACGTCATCCCGGTCGAGCGCGTCATCGTCGAGGAAGACTCTCGCCTCGATCACACCACGTTGAAAGGCCTCCAGGCCCGGGCTCGCGCCGAGGGCCTGTGGACTCCGCACCTCCCCGTCGAGCACGGCGGCAAGGGCCTCGGGATCATGGGCATGTGCGCCCTCTTCCGCGAGATGGGCCGCTCCATGGTCGGCGCCCGCGTGTTCAACTGCGATGCTCCCGACCAGGGCAACATGGATCTCCTCCTGAGCTCGGCGAGCGAAGTGCTTCAGAAGAGGTACCTCGCGCCCCTCGCGGCGGGCGAGATCACCAGCGCGTTCTGCATGACGGAGCCCGCCCCGGGCGCCGGCGCCGATCCCTCGAACCTGAAGACGATGGCCACGCAAGACGGCGACTCGTGGGTCATCGACGGTCACAAGTGGTATTCCACCGGAGGTGGACTGGCGTCGTTCCTGATCGTCATGGCGCGAACCAGCGACGATCCGCGGCTCGGAGCGTCGATGTTCCTCGTCGATCGCCACGCGCCCGGGGTCGAGCACGTGCGCGACATCCCGGTCATGGGCCCTCCGCTCCTCGCCCACCGCGAGGCCGAGATGAAGTTTCATCAGGTCCGCGTCGGCAAAGACGCCATCCTCGGCAGCATCGGTGAAGGCTTCCGCCTCGCGCAGAAGCGCCTCGTCCCGGCGCGACTCACCCACTGCATGCGCTGGCTCGGGCTCGCCGAGCGCACCCTCTCGATGTGTCGCCAGTACCTCGGTACGCGCCTCAGCTTCGGCAAGGTGCTCGCGCACCACCAGCTCATCCAGAAGATGATCGCCGACAACGCCCTCGCCATCCACGCCGGTAACCTGATGACGCTCCACTGCGCCTACCTCCTGGAGAAGGGGTTGACGAAGGAGGCCAGACCGTACTCGTCGATGGCCAAGAACCATGTCGCGCGCCTGCTCTGTCAGGTGCTCGACGACGCGATCCAGATGCATGGCGGCCTCGGCTATAGCGAGGACGCCCCCTTCAGCCTCTGGTATCGCGGCGCCCGCGCGGCCCGCATCGCCGACGGCCCGGACGAGGTGCATCAGGTGGTGATCGCCCGGGAGTTCCTGCTCGGAAACCTCGATCTGCTGGTCTGAGCGCGACACTCGCTGCAAAGGTTCCTGCGCGGCGACTCAACTTGACACAACTCCAGCGCGGGAAAATCCCGCGACGGCGCTCGGGCATCATCCTTGCGAGAGGCACCTTCATGCGCATTTCTGCTAGCAGCGTCTTCGCCCTCGTCCTCGCCCTGGCGTGCCCGATCGGGGCCGGCTGCAAGGGAGGCTCTGCCGACACGTCCTCCGACGGCGCCGGCGGCACGACGGACTTCTCCACCGGCGACGTCCCGGAGTTCGGGCAGAGCTCGGGCTTCGCGGCAGTCAGCACGGGCGGCAGCGTGCCGCCGGGGGTGTGGCTGAAGCACTTTGGCGATGCGGCGGACCAGCACACCGGCGCCGTCGGCATCAACGTCGTCGGCGAGATCGGCATCGTCGGGACCGTCAAAGGCACCATCGACTTCGGGAACATCCCCTGGACGGGGACCACGACGGACACCGATGTGGTCGTCGCCAAGCTGAGCACCGACGGTATCTCGCAGTGGAGCCGGCGCTTCGGCGACTCGTGCGATCAGCGCGGCGCCGCCGTCGCCGTGGCGCCGACAGGCAACGTCGTCGTCGCGGGCGATTTCTGCGGCACGATGGACTTCGGCGCCAGCACCGTGACGACCAAGGGCGGCGACATCGATGCTTACGTCGCCATCTTCGACGCGCTCGGCGAGGACCTCTACTCGCGCAGCTTCGGCGGCAAAGGCTCCCAGATCGCCCGCGGCGTGGCCATCGACGCCAAGGGGGACATCGTCATCGTCGGATCCTTCGACACCGCCTTCGATGACGGCAGCGGCGCCGTGGCCAGCACAGGAATGGACGACGCGTTCGTCGTCGAGCTCGATCCGAAGGGCAAGGTGCTCTGGAGCCTCACGTTCGGCGGTACCGAGGCCGATCAGGCCCGCAGCGTCGCCCTCGACGAGGCCGGTGACATCGTCGTCGGAGGCACGTTTGGCGGCAGCGTGGACTTCGGCGGAGGGCCGCTGGTCGCGACTCCGGGCCACGACAGCGGCTTCGTGCTGAAGCTCGATCCGGGCGGCAAGCCGCTCTGGAGCCAGGCCTTCCTCACCGACGACGCCACGGTCATCACCGGCGTCGCGACCACGCCGGATGGCTACGTGGCCGCGTCGGGCTACTTCCGCGGAACAGGTGATCTCGGCAGCGGCCCGGTCACCAGCGCCGGCGACGACGACGCGTTCGTGACGAGGATGGATGGCACCGGAAAGCGCGAGTGGGCGCAGACGGTCCAGGGCACCCAGAACCAGCGCGCCACCGGGGTCACCCTCGCCATCAACGGCGACGTGATCATATCTGGCACCTCCACCGAGCCGATCGATTTCATCAAGGTCGGTCCGACGGTCATGGTGACCAAGCCGTTCGCGTCGAGCGGGCTCAACCTGATCTACGCGCTACGGTTCGACAAGGCCGGCTCCGCGCTCACGGCGCAGGTGTTCGACAGCGTGGTCCCCATCGAGAGCGCGGGTATTGGTGTCGATGCGAAGTACTCGACCGTCCTCGCGGGGTCGTTCCAGCAACAGATGAGCTTCCAGTTCGGCAACGTCAACGCCGCGGGCGCGTCGGACATGTTCGTCTTGCGCCAGTTCTGAGGCTGCATTCCCCGCAATTCGTCGCTCCACCGGTTCGTGACTCGGCTCCTGCTCTCGCCGATCGGAGGCGGCAGAGCCCTTGCTCGCCAGGCCTTTTTCAATGCGAATTCCCCGCCGCCTCATCCTCTGTTGCTTCTCCCTCTCGTTCGCGGCGCCCCTCGGGGCGGGCTGCAAAGGGGGTGCTGGCCAGGAGGGCTTCGGCGGCGGTAGCGACCCTTCGACGAGCGATCTCCCCAACGAGGTGAGCGTCGTCGCCACCGGCGGCTTCACGTTCCCGCCCGGCGTCTGGCTGAACCACTATGGCGACGTCGAGGATCAGCACGCCACGGCCATGGCGGTGAATGACGACGGCGAGATCGCGCTCACGGGTACGGCCAAAGGCACCATCGATCTCGGCAACATCCCCTGGCCGGGCGGTACGAAGGACACCGACGTCTTCGTCGCCAAGATCTCCCGTGAAGGTCAGGCGCAGTGGAGCCGTCGTTACGGCGACTCGTGCGATCAGCACAGCGGCGCGGTGGCCCACGCGCCGGCGGGGAGCGTGCTCGTCGCCGGCGATTTCTGCGGCAAGATGAGCTTCGGAGCCACCTCGGTCGAGACCAAGGCCGGAGAGGTCGACGCCTTCGTCGCCATGATCGACACCCTCGGCGAGGACATCTATTCGCGGAGCTTCGGCGGCGCGGGCGCCCAGATCGTGCGCGCCGCCGCCGTGGACCCCGACGGTGACGCCATCATCGTCGGATCGTTCGACACCGCCTTCGACGACGGCAGCGGCGCCAGCGCCGTGCCGAGCACAGGCATGGACGACGTGTTCGCGATCAAGCTCGATCCGAAGGGCAAGCTGCTCTGGAGCCTCACCCTCGGCGGCTCGGAGTCCGATGTCGCCTCCAGCGTCGCCGTCGGCGCCAAAGGCACTGTCGTGCTCGGCGGGAGCTTCGCAGGCACCGTCGATTTCGGCGGCGGCCCGCTCGTCGCTACCGCGGGCCACCGCAGCGGGTTCGTCGTCGAGCTCGATCCCACGGGCAAGCACGTCTGGAGTCAGGCCCTCGCCGCCGACGACGACGCCGTGGTCACCGGGATCGCCGTCCGCCCCGCGGGCACCATCGCTGCGACAGGCTATTTCCGCGGGACGATCGATCTCGGCATGGGCCCCCAGGCGAGCTCGGGAGACGACGACGTGTTCCTCACGACGATGGCCGCCGACGGGACGCCGGCCTGGAGCACCACCTTTGGCGCCAAAGGGTCTCAGCGCGCCACCGCCGTCACGTTCGGCTCCTTCGGCGACGTGGCGATCTCCGGCACGACTGACACGATCCTCGACATCGCGCTGGGCAACGTCGGGCTCGCGACGCCCGCCGCCGGGATGAATCCGTACCTGACCTACGCCGTGAAGTTCAACAGCGCCGGCACGCCCGCCGGCGCGTGGACGATCGACAGCGCGACCGAGCTCGAGAGCGTGGGTATCGGGTTCGACAAGAGCATGGCTACCTACCTGGCAGGCTCGTTCGAGTCGCCGATCAGCTTCCAGAGCCCGTACGTGAGCCCCGAGGGAGGCTGGGACGTGTTCGTCGTGCGCAACAATTGAGTCCGACGCGGAGCGTGCATTCACGCTATACATCTGTTCGACAGGCTCCTGCGCTCTTTCCGATCGAGAGCTGAACCCCCCGGCACGAGGTGCTGATCCATGCGAATTTCCCGCGGCTTCGCCCTTTGCTTCACTCTCGTCCTCGCGGGCTCGATCGGCGTCGGCTGCGCCGGAGATCCCACGGTGACGACCACCGGTAGTGGCGGCTCCTCCGATGTATCCACCAGCAATGGCGCTCCGTTTCCCGAGGACACCACGTCCGTTGGCACCGGGCCTTCGTTCCAGCCAGGCACCTGGAGCAAGCAGTATGGCGGCGACTCGGAGCAGGTCGCATCGGCCCTCGCTGTGAACGACGCCGGCGACATCGCGCTCGTCGGCACCGCCAGCGGGACCATCGATTTCGGCAACATCGCCTTGATGGGGCCCGTCACCGACACCGACGTGGTGGTCGCCAGGATCTCGCAAGAAGGGCAGACGCAGTGGAGCCGTCGTTACGGCGACTCGTGTGATCAGCACGGCGGGGCGGTCGCCAACATGCCTTCGGGCAACGTGCTCATCGCCGGCGATTTTTGCGGCAAGATGAGCTTCGGCAAGACGTCAGTCGAGGCCAAAAAGGGCGAGGTCGATCTCTTCGTCGCCCTGATCGACACCCTCGGCGAAGACGTCTACTCGAAGCGATTCGGCGGCGCCGGCGACCAGATCGCGTTCGCCGCCGCCGCGGATCCGCAGGGGAACGCCGTCATCGTCGGCGCGTTCACCGGCGCCTTCGACGACGGCACCGGCGAAGTCCCGAGCGCCGGAGTCTACGACGCGTTCGTGCTCAAGCTCGATCCCAAGGGCAACCTGCTCTGGAGTCGGCACTTCGGAGGGCAGGGGGCCGACCTCGCTCGTGCGGTGGCGATCGACGCCGCCGGCAACATCGTCGTCGGAGGGAACTTCACGGGCAGCGTCGACTTCGGCGGGGGCCCGCTCGTCGCGCCCTCGGGGCACCCCGGCGCGTTCCTCATCGAGCTCGATCCGGACGGCAACCACCTGAATAGCCAGAGCTTTGGCTCCGACTATGCCGCGGTCCGGGGCGTGGCGGTCGGGGCCGACGGGCGCATCGCGGCGACAGGGTCGTTCTCGGGGACCATCGATGTTGGACAGGGCCCGATCTCCAGCGCCGGTGACGAAGACATCTTCGTCGTCGAGCTCGACAGCACAGGAAAGGTCGAATGGGGCCACACCTTCGGCGGCGCGGGCACCGAGGTCGGGAAAGGCGTTGCGTTCGGGGTGGGCGGCACGCTGGCGATGACGGGCACCTCCAGCGTCGATCTCGACTTCGAAGGGCTTGCCGTCACGGGCAACCCCGACCCGTACATCAGCTATGTGATCGACCTCGACGCGGCCGGCAATGTCGTCTCGGGCTGGTCGATCAACAGCCCATCTCCGTTGCAAAACGTGGGTGTCGGCTTCTCCGGCAAGCTCGAGACGACCATCGCCGGCTCGTTCAATGGCGTGCTGTTCAATGGATTCGGGTCGTTCGAGCCCCAGACCGGCTGGGACATGTACATCGTGCACCGGCCGTGATCCCCGGATGGCCGAGCGTCGACGTGCTACCCTGTCGTCGACTCGGTCCCTTCGGTCCTCCGGCGCGACGTCGATCCGGGCATGAGGTGTACATCCAATGCGATCTTTCTCTGGCCTCTTCACCTGCGCTGTCGCCGTCGCCCTCGCGTGCTCCAGCGGCGCCGCCTGCTCGAGCGAGCGTGCTCTGCCACCGGGCACGGGCGGCGCCTCGGACCTGGTTCCGGCGGTCGTGGCCGATGTCGGCGTCGGGCCGAGCGTGCCGCCCCAGCCGCCTGTCCCGACCTCCTGGGATGTGCACTACGGCGACATCGCGGATCAGACGGTATCGGCCGCCGCGGTCGACGCCGCCGGTGAAATCGCGCTCGTGGGCACGGCCAAGGGCACGATCGATTTTGGCAACATCGCCTGGCCGGGCTCCACGACGGACACCGACGTCGTGGTCGCCAAGCTCGCCAGCGACGGCCAGGCGCAGTGGAGCCGTCGTTACGGCGACTCGTGTGATCAGCACGGCGACGCCGTCGCCAACCTGCCCGCGGGCGACGTGCTCATCGCCGGCGATTTCTGTGGCAAGATGAGCTTCGGCAAGACCGCCGTGGAGACGCAGGGAGGCGAGGTCGATCTCTTCGTCGCCGTCATCGACGCTCTCGGTGAAGACGTCTATTCGCGGCGCTTCGGCGGCAAAGGCGCCCAGATCGCGCGTGCCGCCGCGGCGGACGCGCAGGGCAACACCGTCGTCGTCGGCTCGTTCGACCAGGCCTTCGACGACGGCTCCGGCGAAGCGCCGAGCGCCGGCAAGGACGATATCTTCGTGCTGGACCTCGATCCCAAGGGCAACGTGCTCTGGAGTCAGCGCTTCGGAGGCCCCGAGTCCGACCTCGCCCGCGCGGTCGCGATCGACACCAAAGGACACATCGTGATCGGCGGCAGCTTCGGCGGCAGCCTCGATTTCGGCGGCGGTCCGCTCACCGCCCCGCCGGGGCACCCGAGCGCCTTCCTCGTCGAGCTCGACTCTGCCGGCAAGCACCTCTGGAGTCAGACGTTCTCCAGCGACGACGCCGTCATCAACAGCGTCGCGTTTCGACGCGACGGTCCCATCGCGGTGACGGGATCGTTCGCCGGGAGCATCGACGTCGGCAATGGTCCCGTCCCGACCCTCGGCGGGAACGACGCGTTCGCGGCCACGCTCGACGGCGCCGGAAAGGTGATCTGGGGGCGAGTCTTCGGCACCCCGAAGTCGGAGAGCGGCAGCGGCGTCGCCTTCTGGGCGAATGGCCTCCTCGCGCTCGCCATCACCAGCGAAGGCGGAGTGGATTTCGGCAGCCTGTCCGGCGACGTCAGCTTCGAGGAGGGGCTGCACACGGTCTATGTCACCACGCTCGACCTGACCGGGTTGCCGGTGCACGGGTGGTCGGTGGCGAGCGACGAGCCGATCCAGGTCGCCGGAGTCGGCTTTGTCGGCCAGGTCGAGATCACCCTCGCGGGCTCGTTCCAGAGCATGCTCCGCACCGGTCGCGCGAAGCTCTGGTCCGCCGGTGGGTGGGACATCTTCGCGATCCATCGCCTGTGACGACGGCGCCGCGCGCCCTTCCACCGCCCCCCGATCTATCCTGACACAAGGCTGTCAGGAGCCCCCGGTAGGCTCCAGGTCATCGAGCTCGTCGACGCCGCCGCTCGCGGCGCCCGGGATCCCCAGGAGATGCCCTCATGAACACGCCGCCCGCCCCGCTCACCCTCTGCGAATTCGTCGATGCCGGGATCCCCGGCCTGGAGAGCTACTCTCCGTTCTGCGTGAAGGTGCATCGCGCTCTCCGCGCCGCGGACCTCCCGTACACCCGCCGTCATGGCGCGCACCCGGGTGTCTTCAAGAAGCTGAACCCGACAGGCCAGCTCCCGGTGCTCCTGGTAGGCGACGAGCCGGTGGCCGATTCGACGGCGATCCTGCGGCGGATCGAGGCGATGGTGCCTGGCAGCCTCACGGGCACGGGTCCGCGCGAGGCCGCCGAAGCATGGCTGTGGGAAGACTACGCCGACTCGTGCCTCAATGGCTATCTCGTCGCCTCGCGCTGGGCCGACGAGCGCAACTGGCCCTCGGTGAAGATTGCCTATTTCAACGCGATGCCCGCGCTGATTCGCGCCGTGCTGCCCGGCCGGATGCGCGCCAAGGTGGTGGGCGCGCTCGTCGCGCGCGACGTCTGGCGGGCCGGCGCGGCGAAGTGCTGGGATCGATTCGAGGCCTCGCTCGATCAGCTCGAGGTGCGCGCGCCGCGCGACGGCTTCTGGGTGGGATCGAAGATCACCGCGGCCGACGTGGCGATCTTCGGCCAGCTCCACGGGCTGCGCAGCGCGCTCACGCCCTGGCAGCGCGAGCAGCTCGCGCAGCGCAAAGGCCTCTCGGCGTACCTCGATCGCGTCGACGCGCGCACCCGCCTCGCCGCGCCGGAGGTCGTCGCTCGCGCGGCGTGAGCGTCAGGGCGCGGGCGCGATCTTCAGCGACGCCACGCCCGGCGGCAGCCCGGGGACGAGCAGCACGCCGTCGGGATCGGCCACCACCGGGATCGCCAGACCGTCGCTGCGCGTGAGCCGCGCCGCTCGCGCCGCGGTGCTCGGCGTGCCGTCGTTCGGCTTCACCACGATCCAGGCGATCGGCCGCGTCGCCTCGATCCCGCCGCCCGCGAGGACGATCGGATCGAGGTTTCGGCCTTCGATCGCCGAGCGGGCGAGGGCGCGGACCTCGTCGTCGGGATCGAGATCGCGCGCGAGAGCGAGCGTCGCCGCGCGCTGCACCTCGGTGCGTCGCGAGAGCGCGCGAACGATCGCGCGCCGCACCGACGCGTCGTCCTCGAAGCGGTACGCCGCCGTCAGCAGCGACACGGCCGACGGCTCCGGATCGTGGCCGAGGCCGAGCGCCGTGTGCGCGCGCACCACCGGATCGGTCCCTTCCAGCAAGCTGCGGATCCGCCCGCGGATCGCCTCGTGATCGCGCGTCGGCAGCGCGCGCGCGGCGAGCGGCGCGACCGGGCCGCCGGCCTCGGCCCAGGCGGCGAGCGTCAACGTCGATAGCTCTCCGCCGTCGGGGCGCGCGAGCAGCGCGATCGCGGCGATCGTGGCGATGTCGCTCGGTCCTTCCGCGGTCGCCTCGCGCGCGAGGATCGCCGAGAACGCGTCGAGATCGCCGGGCCGCGCCGCGAGCGCGCCTCGCGCGGCGCCGGCGAGCACGCCCGCATCGCAGCGATTCGCGGGGCACGCAGCGGCGATCGCCTCGTCCGCCGACAGCGCGCGCGTGGCGACGCGACCGAACGCCGCGAGCGCGCGATCGACGGGATCCTTCGACTGGCTCGCGGTGAGCAGCGCGTCGCGGAGGTGAGGGGGCGCGTCGCCGAGCGAGAGCGCGCGCACGAGCGCCGCCCGGATCAAGAGCCGCGTTCGATCGCCCTTCGGCGGCGCCGCGAGCCCCACGTCGATCGCCTCGCGAGCCGCGGCGTCCGGCATCATCGCCAGGGCGTGGGCCGCGCTCGTCGCGTCGGCGGGCGTGTCGAGCAGCGTGAGCAACGTCGCGGTGGCCCTGGCTCCGCCGGCGCGTCCGATCGCCGCGATCGCGCGCGGCCGCGCGGCCTCGCTGAAGCTCGCGAGCTGATCGATGATCGCCTTTGCGAGCTCGGGCGACGGCGCGCGCAGCGCCAGGCGCAGCCCGTCGTCGCGCGTCGCGTCGCTCGCGAAGAGCGCGGCGAGCGCGGCGGGGCCCTCGGGCGCGCCGAGGTACGTCAGCACCTCGGCGGCCGCGCGACGCAGGCGCGGCTCGCTCTTCGTCAGCCACTCGCGCGCGATCGGCAGCGCCGCCTCGTCGCGCAGGTGCGAAAGAGCGATCGCCGCGGCGGTCTGCGCCGCGGGATCCGGATCGTGGAGCATCGCCCGCAGGCGCTCGACCACGCGCAGATCGCCGAGGTCGCCGAGCAGCGTGGCCAGCGCCGGCGGGAGCGCCTTGCGCGACTCGAGGAACGCGTCGAGCGACTCGGGCGGGTACGCGCGGAGCGCCCGCACCGCCGCCTCGGCCCCGGGACCGCCCTGGAGCACGACGGCGACGAGGCTCTGCAGCGCCTTCTTTTCCCCATCTTTCGCGAGCGCGAGGGCCGCTGTCCCGCGGATGAGCGCGCCGAGCGCGGTGAACGATCCGCGCCCCTCGGCCGAGCTGGCGTCCGTCGTCTCGCGGAGCAGGAGCTGACGGACGCTGTCTTTCTTCGTGAAGCTCGCCAGCGCGCGCACCGCGGCGAGGCGCGCTCGCGGATCGCGCGCGGCCGGCGATCCCTGCTCGATCTGCTCGACCATCGCGTCGATGGCCTCGGGCGTGCCGATCGTCGCGAGCCGCTCGATCCCGCGGAGCCGGGTCGCCGCGTCGTCCGACTGCGTGAGCCGGACGGCCACCGGGACCCCGAACAGCTCGTTCAGCGCCGCGACATGGCCGCGGGGCTCGTCGCGCGGCGCGCCGTTCACGACCACCCGCGGCTGCGCGGACGCGGCCGGCGCCGCCAGGAGGACCAGGGTGGAGACCAAGAGCGAGGCGCGGATCGAACGCATGCGGTGCCCGGCACTATCGCGCGGGCGCGCCGGGGTGTCGACTGCCGGGAAAAGCCGGCCCGTGCGCCCGTCGCATCCCTGCCGTCGCCTTGCCCGAAGCGCTGGCCCGCGCCATTCGGGATCCACGGAACTGCGCGAATAGAGTAGTTTCCTGTGGGGCTCCTTCGTAAGGTCCCGTTCTCGCGCTCACTTATCGCAACGGAAGGTATCTCTCGATGGATGTCGTGCGTAGCCTCGAAAAGGTTGTTTCGTTCTCCGCCGACAAGCTCTGGCCGCTGATGCAGCGAATCAACCGGGTCGGCCCGGTGGCCAAGCCATTTCACCCGAAGTGGAGTGACGCGCCCATCCCGCGCGGCAAAGAGCGAACGTCGCCGCCCCTCGGCTGGCCGCGCGAGACCGACAGCCTCTGCCCCGAGTGCGTGAAGGAGGCCCGCGGCGAGATCCTCCGCGGCGACGCCGACTGGACCTCGCTCATCAACGACAAGCCCGGCGAGATCCGCGCGCGAATCGTCGAGCAGGACGGCAAGATCATCATGGAGAAGACGTGCCCCCAGCACGGCCGCTTCGAGGACGTGATCTCCATCGATCCGAAGTTCCTCGCCCGGATCGAGGGTCTCTTCGGCGGCCGCGACGTCGCGATGACGAAGGACGCGATCCACAACCACGGATCGAGCACCATCAAGTACGGCCGCGGCTCGGTCCTCACCGTCGACCTCACCAACCGCTGCAACATGATGTGCGACCCGTGCTTCATGGATGCCAATCAGGTGGGCTATGTCCACGAGCTCCAGTGGGACGAGATCGCCAAGATCCTCGACGACGCGGCCGAGGTGAAGCCCCGGCGTCAGATGTCGATCCAGTTCTCGGGCGGCGAGCCCACGCTCTCTCCGCACTTCCTCGACGCCATCCGCTACGCGCGCAAGAAGGGCTATTTCGCCGTCCAGTGCGCGACCAACGGCCTCCGCTTCGCCGAGGAGCCGGGCTTCGCGCAGAAGGCCAGGGACGCCGGCCTCCGCATGGCGTACCTCCAGTTCGATGGCGTCACCAACTACTCGAACAGCCACCGCAAGATCTCCAACCTCTACGACGTGAAGCTCCGCGCCATCGAGGAGATGGCGAAGGTCGGCATCGACGTCATCCTCGTGGTCACCATCGTCAACGGCGTCAACAACGACCAGGTGGGCCCGATCGTCGAGTTCGCGGTCCAGAACGCCGACAAGATCACCGTCGTCAGCTTCCAGCCCGTCAGCTTCACCGGCCGCGACGAAGACGTGACGCCCGAGGTCCGCGCCCAGCAGCGCTACACGCTCAGCCACCTGGCGCGGGACATCGCCGCGCAGACGGGGATCACCAGCCCCCACCGCGACTGGTTCCCTCTCTCGTCGCTCTCGCCCTTTGGCAACGTGGTCGATCTCCTCGACGGGCCCGACAAGGACTGGGGCCAGCTCAACTGCGGTTGCCACCCCAACTGCGGTATCGGGACTGCTCTCCTCGTCAACAAGCAGACGAAGCAGATGGTCCCGATCATGGACTTCCTCGACGTGGAGGGCCTGCTCCGGGACTTCGCGACGATCTTCGAGGCCGGCCGCGGCCGCGATTGGTCCCGCGCCCAGGTCGTGGCCTCGCTCCTCCGCCACTACAAGCCCGACGGGGCCCCCGCGGGCTTCAACATCATGACGCTGCTCAAGCAGTTCATGAGCCAGTCGGGCGCGGCGCACGCGGGGGAGGCCGACGCGAAGAGCTACGAGTGGCGCATCCTCTTCGTGGCCGGCATGTGGTTTCAAGACCTCTTCAACTACGATTTTCGCCGTACCGAGATGTGCATCATCCCCTACGGCACGCAGATGGGCGAGATCAGCTTCTGCGCTTACAACACCGGTGTCGGCTGGCGCAACATCATCGAGAAGATGAAGGCCAACGCCACCGTCGCCGAGTGGTACAAGGCCCAGGGGCGCCACCCCGTGCACGCCAAGAACAAGGACCTCGAGCTCCCCGGCTACGAGGGTCCGCTCACGGTGGTCGAGCACGATCTGGCGCGGCGCGAGCGCGAGGAGACGGCGACCACGGGCCGGCGCGTGCGCAAGCTCAAGCACCTTCCCATCGTGAGCTGATCACGGCGAGAGCGGGTGGGGGAGGGGCAAACAGGCCGCCTCCCGCGTCCGCCTCCGTCCACAATCCCTCGAGAGCGAGAGTCTCGCCGCTCATCGAAGCAAGATCACTACCGCCCGATCCTCACGATCGATCCAGCGGTCGCGGTCGCCGCGCCGCCGACGGCCACGTAAACGTACTTCGAGTCCGCGGCGATGCCGTAAGGATAGGTGTAGCCCGAGCCGAGCACGGTGGCGGTCCCACCGGCCTTGGGGACCTTGACCACGCTGCCGTCGCCGACGCCCGTCCCGGCGTCGGTGAAGAACACGTCGGCTCCACTGGCCACGATGGCCGAGGGACGGCTCTGCCCGGAGGCCACGTCCGTCGTCGCTCCGCCGGCCGCAGAGATGCTCTTCACCTTGGAGCTGATCACCTCCGTCCAGTAAACCGTGCCGGAATCGAGCGTGATACCCAGCGGTCCACCCGTCGAGGGCGCGAGCTGAGTCGAGGCGCCTCCGGCGAGAGGGGCCTTCTGGATGCCTCCGCCGGAGGACACCGTCCAGTACGCGGAGGTCGCGTCGACGGCCACGTAGTAAGGCAAGAACTGGGCGCCGGCGATGGTCGTCACCGGTCCTCCCGCGACAGGAACGCTGGAGATGGAGCCGTCGGCGTAGTTGCCCGCGCTGGTTCCGATGCTGGTGAAGAACACGGTGGCTCCGTCGGTCACGACGCCGAGCGGGCCGGCCTGGCCGGTCGCCAGCGCCGTCACCGGGCCGCCGCTCGTCGAGGTCTTGTTGACCGTACCGTTGGCGCCGCCGCCGCTGCCACCGCCGGTCCAGAAGACGTTGCGCCCCGCGACGGCGAGGAAGAGCGGATTCGCCACGTTCGCCGCGAGCGTCGTCGGCGCTCCGCCGGAGACCGCCATCTTCATGATCGATCCGTCGCTGAACGCCGGCGGCATACCGTGGTTGGTCCAGTAGAGAAAGCCGCCCTCGAGCACCAGGCCGAGCGGGCTCGCGAGCCCGTCGGCGAGCGTCACGGGCCCGGTGTCGCCGCCGGGGGCCGAGCTGCCCGAGCTGCTGTTGCCGCTCGAATTGCCGCTCGAGCTCGCCACCTCGCCGCCGGGGCCGGCCCCGCTCTGGGTGCCCGGGCCGCCGGACTCCGCCGCGGAGACGGCGTTGCCGACGCTGCTCGTCGCCTCGTCGGTCGCGCCGGTCACGCCGGATGCCGTGTTTTCCTTCGGACCGTCGACGCAGCCGCCGAGCGAGCCGAGGAGCGTTGCCGTGATGGTGAAAGCCAGGAAAGAGACCCGATTCGTCGTCATGATCAAGGTAACCTCCACGCAAGGACCGATGGCGGCACCCTATCCCGCGTGGCACGAACGACGGTATCGCGCGACGATACTTTTTGCAGATTGTGTATCCGAGCCTGGTGCCGTGACCTACAGCATTTCGGGGAGTCCCGGAGATGCCATGTTCGCCGGCTGGCTCAGGGGCTTGCCGGGCCGTCGAACTCGATCGTCCCGTCGGCCACGTCGCCGAAGCGCAGGTTGAGGATATCGAGCACGTAGTTCTGGTCGAGCTTCCACGGGCGCTTCGAGCCCTGCCGGGGAAAGCGAGCCGCCGCTCGCTGGACATAGCCTGACGAGAAGTCGAGGAAGGGCATCGCCTCGACGCTCTCGTCGGGGCGACGGGGGGTGGCCTTGCGCGCGCCCGTGGCCGTCATGTAGCGGAGCAGGCGACACACGTACTCGGACGTCAGATCGGCCTTCAGCGTCCACGAAGCGTTGGTGTAGCCGAAGGTGCAGATCAGGTTGGGCACGTCGCACAGCATCATGGCCTTGTACGTCATGGTCTTTCCCGGATCGACCCGCCGGCCGTCGACCGTGAGCTCCATCCCGCTCAGGAACTGGAGCTCGAGGCCGGTCGCCGTGACCACGAGATCGGCCGGGATCTCCTCGCCCGATCGGAGCTTGATCCCGGTCGCGGTGAACGCCTCGATGTGATCCGTCACGACAGACGCCTTGCCCCCGCGGATCGCCGCGAAAAAATCGCCGTCCGGCACGAGGCAGACGCGCTGATCCCAGGGGTTGTACGCGGGGGTGAAGTGCTTCTCCACGTCGTAGTCGGGGCCGAGCTCCTTGCGGACGAGATCGATCAGGCGCCTCTTCGCGAGCGCAGGCCGGCGGCGCGAGAGCTGGAAGAAGGCCATGCCGAGCAGCACGTTCTTCCAGCGCGTCAGGCCATAGGCGAGCTCCGCGGGGACGTGATCACGTAGCCAGTTGGCGATGGCGTCCTCGGCCGGACGGGACACGACGTAGGTGGGCGAGCGCTGGAGCATGACGACGTGCGCGGCCTTCTTGGCCAGCTCCGGCAAGAGCGTGACCGCGGTCGCGCCGCTGCCGATGATGACGACGCGCTTGCCCTCGTACTCGATGTCTTCCTTCCAGAACTGCGGATGGACGACGCGGCCCCCGAATCGCTCGACGCCGGGGAGCTCCGGAGTGTAGCCCTTCGAGTAATCGTAGTAGCCTGTGCAGGAGAGGATGAAGTTGCACGAGAGGCGCACGCGCTCTTCACCCGGGCCGCGGTCGATCTCCAGCGTCCAGGCGGCGTCCGGGCTCGACCACGAGGCGCTGATCACGCGGTGACCGAAGCGGATCTTCGCGTCGAGGCCGTTCTCCGTCGCGGTCTCGTGCAGGTAGGCGAGGATCGCGCTCCCGTCGGCGATGGCCTTCTGTTCCTTCCAGGGTTTGAACCGGTAGCCGAGCGTGTACATGTCCGAATCCGAGCGGACGCCGGGGTAGCGGAAGAGGTCCCACGTCCCGCCGATCGCGGCGCGACCTTCGAGGATGAGGAACGTCTTCGCGGGGCATTTCTCGCGCAAGTGGCGCGCGGCGCCGATGCCGGACAGGCCGGCTCCAATGATGATCACGTCGACGTGCTCGGTCACCTGGTCGCCTCGCTGCATGCGGCCGTTGTATCGCAGGCGGGGGCGGGCGTCGCCCGCTATCGAGCGCCCGGGGTTGGAGCGGCACGGCGGGGAGGCGCCGTCGACCATGCGCGCCGGGCGAGGCGCAAGAGGAGGTCTATCGGCGTCTCGACCCTCGCGAGCAGCTCTTCGACGTGGCCCGGATCGCGAGGACAGAGGTACACGACGAGCAGAGACGCGAACTTCGAGATCTACCTTCCCGAGTGGCTCGACCGGAACAACAAGTCCGTCTTTGGTGCGCTGTATCTCGTCGGGATCCTCGTCGCAGCCGCGCAGTGGGCGCACGCGCGAGGCCAGCGTTCTCGCCGACGTCGACGGCGCGCCCGGGTCCACTCCAGCGAGCTCCACGCGCTGGAGTGGGGCCGGCGAAACGCACCCGTCTCCTAGTTTGCCGGGTTGCCATGCGCGGCGAGGAACGCCTGGACGGGCGCCGAGAACGCCGTCTTCAGCGCGCCGTGCGACTGCGTCCAGAAGCCCGCTTCGAGCGCCGAGTCTGCGCCCTGATCGTAGAGCTGATAGATATCGATCGTCTCGATGTCGTACGTCGCCCGGAGGCCGAGGAGGTTCGTCATGAAGGCGACGTTTCCGGTGGCCGATTGCGCCGCGTTCGCGTCGGTGAGCGGCACACAGCCATTGTCGTGGAACTCGGTCAGCCAGATCGGCGGCCCGAGATCGTGGATGATCTGGAGGGCGTTGTGGCCCTTGATGCTGGTGATTTGCCCCATGCAGCCCCCGGTCACGTTGTAGTGGTGGATGGAGCTGATGTCCCAGTGGAGATCGGCGCCGCCGTCCGGCTGCGGGCCACTGTAGAGGCCGACCATGAAGCCGTAGCCCAGGAAGCCAGAGTAGTTGACGACGGCCTTGTTCGCCGGATTGCCGGCGTGGACCGCGTCGATGCAGCCGCGCAGCCACTCGCGCGTCAGGACGATCTTCTTCGGATCGAAGTCGCTGAAGCTCTGGCCATTCTTGCCCGCGATCAGCGTCTGGTTGTTGTACTCGTTGCCGCACTCCCAGGTGCGATTGCCGGGCGCGGCGGCGACCACCTTCGCGGTGAGCGTGTTCCCGTCGGCGTACCCGGCCGCCGGCGTCGGGTTCTGGAACAGGATGCTATACGCTCACGATCGCCCGTGGTGGCGCCGCGCCGAGCTGGGACTCCCTGGCCGACACATGCGTGATGCGTGCGTTCGAGGCGCTGGTTGGCCCGATCACGTCCCTGGAAGGGGTGCCCCGCGCGTTCTGGCGGATCTGGCCCATTGCGCCTCCGGACCTCGGCGCCCAGCCCGCGGCTGCGCCCGACGAGACACCCACTCACCCTCCGGTCGGCAGGTTGCCCCGCGGGTGACCCGCAGTGCGTTGCGCCGCGACTCCGCTTCAGCCCACCCGCGGATCCTGCAACCCGGCGCTCACCCCGGCTCTTCGCGGTGGAGCGCCATCGTCATGCAATGAGGCCCGCCGCGCGCGCGCCCGAGCTCACTGCCATCCACGGCGACCATCAGCCGCTCTCCCGCCACCATCCATCCTTTGACTCGCACCGCGTCGAGCTCGGCCGCTGGAACCACCTGGAACGGCCGTAGATGGTCCTTCGGCGGCACGGCGCCGCCCGGAGTCACCGTGAGCGCCTTCCCCGAAAGTGCGCTCAACGCCGCGAGAGTCCGATCATTGCGAGCATACGAGAGCGCCACGCCCGGCCCCACGGCGAAGGCGTTGCACGCGTCACACCACTGCTCACGGTGCTGCGCAGTCCGGACCTCGCCGCCGCCGGCAATCAGCGTCAGCGGCCGCCCCGGGCTGCTCAATCGCTCTCCCATCGCGCGGCTGAACGGGCCGACCCACCGCATCTCGATCGGCGCTTCCGCGTCGCCCTCGAGATCGCACGCGTACACGGCCATCTCTTCGCGCGCGTTCGGGAACGTCAGCGGCGGGAACGCCAGCGCGAGCCCGTGATCGACGAGCGTGAACACCGTGTCGAGGTGCATCATCGCGCGCCGCGCGGGCAGCTCCACGGCGCACAGCTCCCGGAAAGGAAATGCTGCAGGCCGCTCGGCCTTGAGCTTGCGCAGCGCGAGCGCGAGGGCCGTCGCGCCCTTCCACGACGTGCGCTCGCTGATGCCGACGACGATCGTCTCGCGCGAGAGGGCCATCACGTCGCCGCCCTCGATGCACAGGCGCCCGGGCACGGCGTCGAGCAGCCGTTGGGCGCGCGGGCCAAAGGCCATCTGCTCGAGATCGAAGCACGCGTCGCCGAGGCCGAGCGCCTCGCGGAACAGGTAGCGCGCGAGGGCCGGCTCCTTGCGGCGCACCTGCTTGGCCATCGACGAGAGGAACGCGGCGCCGCCGAGGACGATGGGGTAATCGCGCGCGAAGATCACGTTGGGCGAGGGCGCGACGCGGAAGAGCGATCCGCCGGGGCGCGGCCGCTTGGCGAGCACGCCGGCGATCAGATCGTCGACGAGCTGGCTGTCGCCGTGGAGCAGCTCGGCGCGGAGCGACTCGGCGAGATCCTCGGCGTCAGCGGGGCGTAGATCCGGCTCGATCGAGGCGATCTCGTCGATCAGGGCCGACGCCGCCGCGCTGCCGCGCTGCGCGGTGAGGGCTCTGCGGAGCTCGTCGCGGAGATCGACGACGGGCGTGATCGCCCGGTCGGCGCCGGGCGCGGCGCGCATCAGCAGATCGAGCGCGTCGGTGAAGGCGCGGTGCTGCTCGCGCGCGCGCTCGAGCCAGAGCACGTCCTCCACCAGGTAGCGCTCGCGCTGATCCGGCGGCACGCGTCGGAGCTCTTCGCCCGGCGAGCACACCAGGACGCGGCGGAGGAACCCGACCTCGCTCTCGACGCGGAGCGTGGGTGTCAGGAGATTGTCAGGAGCGTTCACGAGCTGCCTTTCGGCTCGCGCACCAGCGGCATGGCCAGGCTGCGCGCGCCGCCGCGGGCGCGGCTGAGCTCGGCGCCGGGGATGAGCAGCGCGACCGGCGCGCCGTTGCCACGAGCCCGCAGCGCGGCGAGCAGCGCGCAGCAACGCAGCCCCGAGAGCGGCCCCGCGAGCACCTCGCGCTCGGCGTCGACGCAGACCGCGCCGAGCACCTCGCGGTAGAACGCGGCGTGGCGGTCGAAGCCGACGAAGATGCCCTCGTCGATCACGAGCAGGTTGAGCGCGTGCGCCCAGAGGCTCTGTTGCAAGGCGATCCACGCTTCGCCGCCGCCGCCGTCGGGCGTCTCCCAGGGTACCTTTCCCGGCACCCAGCGCACCGTGACGTCGAGGCCGGCGCGCGCCGTCGCGTCTTCGAAGTCGCGGCACGAGACGAGATCGACCTTGGGGTTGGGGCGAAACTCTTCGCCGGGAGCGCGTCGCTTCTTCGGGGCGCCGGGCGCCTCGGGGAGGAAGACGAAGAAGCGCGCGCCCGGCCCCGACGTGGGCTGCACCAGCGTGCGATCGGCGACGATCGTGCGGTGATCGAGCACGAGGAGGCGCGTGTCGAGGTGCGTGGGATCCTCGCGCGAGTCGGGCACGTCGACGACGATGACGGCGCCGATCTCGCCGCGGAGCGGGCGCCCGTCGCGGCGGAGCAAGCGGTACGCGAGCTCGTCGATCGCGTCGGCCGAGGTGCGGGCGTTGTGGCCGAGGATGACCACCGTCTTGCCGTCGGTCCGGCGCAGCGTGAGCACGTTGCCGCCTTCGAGGATGAAGTGGCGCCCGTCGGCCATGTACGCGCCCTCGAGCTCGATGTGCACGCGCTCGCCGTCGACGCGCTGCGGAGCGCCCTGGGCTTCGATCCACGGGGCCTCGACGCCCCCGACGCGCACCCGCACGCGCGCGGCGTCGAGCTGCACGTACTCCCACGCCGTGCGCCGCATACGGTGGCGCGCGCGGAACGAGGGATCGATCCAGAACTCGCCGCTGCCGAGCGGGCCGAAGACGTTGCTGCGGCGGATCACCGTCTCGACGACGACCTCCTCCGGCATGCGAACGAGCTGGGACATGTAGCCCTGGATCACGCGGTCGAGGAGCACCACGGCCACGTCCTGCATGAAGATCAGGTTGGCCATCGGCTGCAGGTGATAGAGCGCGTCCTCGACCTCGGCCGCGAAGCTGCGCGAGGCCTCGACGCCCTCGATCAGCGCGCGCGAGACGACGCCGGGATCCGGCTCCTCGGCGAGCTGACGGAGCACGTAGCTCGGCGCGCCCGGGCTGACGTCGTGCACGCTCGCGAGGAACTGCTCGCGGTCGGTGCTCGACATCTGCTCGTAGACGCGCGCCAGCAGATCGCCGAGCTCGTGCACGCGCGCGCCGAGGCGCTCGAGCAGCGTGCGGAGGACGGCGTGCTCGCGGCGAGCCTCTTCGAGGTGGAGGAGATCGTCGTAGAGGTGCCAGCGATAGTTGGCGGGGATGAGGCGCTCGATCTCGCGGCCAGGCGCGTGGACCACGCACGCGCGCAGGCGATCGGCCTCCGACGCGAGGAAGAGATCGCCGACGTGCGGCTCGGGGCAGCCGCAGGGCGGGGGCGCCTTGCGGGTGTTACCCACGGCGCACCAGCACGCTCTTTCTGTCGCCCGAGAGGCCGGGCGGGAGGATCTCGATCCGCTCGCCCGCGGCCGCGCGATCGAGGAGCTCGCGCAGCGCCGCGTGATCGTCGACGGGCACCCACGAGGCCCCTTCGGGCGGCTCGCGTGAGGCCTTGTGCGATCGTGTCATGGCCTCCTGCCATCGAATGTCGTCGGTGAGATCGACCGCGTAAAGGAAGCTCGACGCGGCCTTCCCGTGCGCGCTCGGGACGGGCCCGAGGAGCCGCAGCGCGCCCATCCGGGTGTGGACGCGGAGGCTCGGGTTATCCCACTGCGCGATGCCTTGCTGCGTCGTTGCGCGGAGCATCTTCAGCGTCAGGGCCTTGATGATCGCCGCGGCGCCGATCCCTTCGCGGAGCGAAATCAACGACACGCCTACGACCGTCCCCGGGACGATGCTGGGCGCGGCGAAGTACGCCGCTGCGACCGCTTCATCGTCGTCGCCGAGGCCCTCGGGGCGCGCGTCGCAGAGGCGCGCCGGGCAGGTGAGCAGGCCGATCGCCGCGGGCAGCAGGTAGAAGTCGACGAGCACCCAGCCGGGCAAGGCGAGGGGCTCGGGGAAGCGCGCGCGGTTGGCCGCGTGATAGCGCGCGACCCAGGTCGCATGCGTCGCGGCGTCGAGGTACTCGACCGGCTGACCGAACGGCGCGAGATCGAGCGCGGCCGCGTTGTCGCGGGCGCCGAGCGCGCGCAGCCGGCACTCGGGATGACGCGCGAAGAAGGCGGCGATCGTCTCACGCATCGGCGAGGATCCTCGGGCGCTGCGCGCGGTAATCGAGCGCGGGCGGGACGGTTACCTTTGCCGCGTCGACGCGCGCGTGGCTCACGAGGCAACGCGAGGCGCCGCCGGCCTTCTCGCAGAGCTCCTGCATGGGGAGCGAAATCACCCTCAAATTCCAGCCTCTCATGAGATCGATCACCCGCGCGGGCACCAGGTGCGGCGCGAGGACGTCGCCGCCGATCGGGAGGCCGTTGGTCGCGTAGGATCGGATTTCGTCGACGCTGACGGGGACGATCGCCTCGGCGCCAAAGGCCGCTTCGAGGCGCGCGAGCCCGTCGCCGAGCAGCACGTCGGGGCACACGAGGAGCTTGCCCGCGGCCTCGAGCGGCAGCGCCGCCATGTTGCCGTGGAAGGCCGGCTGGCGGACCTCGAGGAGGATCGCGTCGTCGGGGAAATACCTGGCCGCGCTCGCGACGCCGGCCGCGTCGGTGCGGCCGCCGAAGAACAGCAACGTTCGCCCGCGGAAGGTGGCGACGTCGCCCTGCGCTTCCCACGTGCCGTCGAGATCGATCGGCTGCAGACCGAGCGACTCCGCGGCGGGGCGCCACAGCGCGCGCTCGCCCTTGCGATGCGGCGCGAACATGTTCGGGAGCAGGAAGAGGAGCTGCCCCGCGCGCTCGACGATCTGCCCGCACTCGGCCGCGTAGGGTAGGCCGGTGAGCTCGGTGTCGCGATTGGGGACGAGGCAGATCACGCGACCGTCACGCTCCTCGATCGCGTCGGCGAGCGCTACCCACTCGCGGAGCGCAGCGCGCGCGTCGACGGGCGCGGCGGCCTCGCTGCGAAAGTTCGCGCGGCCCCGCAGCCGCCACTCGGGCCCAGGAGGGGACATGAGGTAGAGATCCGTGAGCGCCATGGCGGCACGATGGCGCAGCGGCGACGGGGGAGGAAGGGGCGCCTGCGGTGACGTCGCGCGACGGCCGTACGACGCCTTTCATGTCTTCGCGTACCCGGCCGCGGCTCTCGGCGATCAACCGATCACCGGGCGCGCGCTCGCGCTGGCGATTCCACGCCTCCTGCCGCCGGGCGAGCGCGCGGACGTCGGGCCGAATCGAGCCCGGCTTGACCATGCGAGGCGGGGCTTCGAGGCTGGAGGGCGAGCTGCGCTGTCCGTGAAGGCCAGCTCAGGGCATGAGCGGCAGTCGCCGATACCGGAGGAAGAGAGTGAGGGAAAGGCGGGGATCGACGCAGCTCCCCCTTTCGTCAGTCATCGTCCGGCCTCTCGCGCAGCGGCCCTTTTGCGGCGCAGAGCGGACACGACGTCTTCAGCTCGGCCACCGTCCCGCACACCTTGCAATCGACGCGGTAGCCGTGAAAGCCGCGATCGTGCATCTCCACGCTGGTGCGCGCCTTCTCGGCCCGCTTGCCCTCGTAGGCGGCCCTGGCGGGCATGAAGGCGATGTAGCGCACCTCCTCGCTCTCGCAGCCCGGACAGGCCGTCGGGACAGGATAGCTGTTCTCCGTCGCGAGCGCCGTCGCGAGCCCGCCCACCGCGTGGCAGCGCGGGCAATCGGGCGACGTGAACACCACCTTCTTGCACCGCCCACAGGCGATCTCGAAGATGCCATCGAGGAACTTCTCCCCGTTGTAAACCCACTTGAGCTTGCCCACCGGCTCGCCGGCCATGAGCGGGATCAGGCCGTCGACGTAGGTTTGAAAGGTGAGCGTCGTCTCGCCGCAGGCGGTGCAGCCGGCGGCGATCACTGCGTCGAGCGCGGCTTTGTCCAGGGTTCCCATGGTCGTTCTCTGCCGGTCTCCCGAGAGGGCCACTCGTCCGGCGTGGTGTCGCGCCTTCTACCACGTCCCCGGCGGCTCCACGTACGCAGCGAAATACCGGCCTCCCGGCGGCGAAAAGTTGAGGCGGAGCCGTGCGCTCGCGTGCTAGCGTCCGCGCCCATGACCGCCACCGCTCCCGTCGTCAACGTCGCCGAGAAGACCGTCTCCTACATCGGCAAGTCATTCTACATGCGCCCTCTCGGGGAGGACACGTTCACCGTGATCGTCGAAGGCGTCGAGGTCGGTCGCGCGATCTTCACGTTCGGCGCCGGAAACGGCGTCCCGGAGAAGCTGGCGGAAGGCGCGATCAGCGAAGAAGACCTGACGGCCGTCGCCGAAGCGTGGTTCGCGGCCATCGAGCCGAGCTGACGAGCTGACGAGCTGACGAGCTGATCCATGGCGCGCCGTTCGCAGGAATAGGCGCTGCCGCCTCCGGGTTTCGCGCAGATGAGCGCACCCGTTTCGCCTCCCGCTCCTCCTCGCAAACCCTCGCGTCCGCGCGGCCCGCTCCGTATTTTCAAGGACATTCTCTCGATCGGCGCTGCGGCCAGCATCGCCCTGGTCGCTCGCACGTCGCTCGCGGATCACTACGTCGTGCCCTCGGGATCGATGGAGCCCACGGTCGAGGTGGGCGATCGCATCCTCGTCGACAAGCTGGCGTTCGGCGTGCGCCTCCCGATCGTCGACCGCTACCTCGTCGATCTCGCGGCGCCGCGGCCGGGCGACGTCGTCGTCCTCGGCTCGCCCGAGAACGGGATCACGCTGCTGAAGCGCGTCGTCGCGGGGCCGGGCGATGTCGTGACCGTGCGCGGCGGACACGTCGATCTCAACGGCACGGCGGTTCGCGTCGCGGAGACGGTGAGCGGAGATCTCGAGTACCTCGGCGCCACGCCCCACGCGCTCCGCATCGGCGACGGCGGAGGGCCCGACTTCGGGCCGGTGCGCGTGCCGGCAGACCATTACCTCGTGATGGGTGACAACCGCGGTAACAGCCACGATGGCCGCTCGTTCGGCTTCGTCACGCGCGACTCGATCCGCGGGCGCGCCGTGCGCGTCTTCCTCCGCAACGGCGCGCCGACGTGGCGTCCGCTCTGAGCATGGCTCACGAGATCCATCGCATCGTGTCCTTCTTCACGATCCAGCGATCACCCTCTTTCACCAGCTCATAAACGTTCCCGGACGAGCTGAGCCCCGCCTCGAAATAGCCACCCTCCACGACGGCCGAGTCGGCGGTGGGGTGCTCGATCGTGTCGATGCGGAAGATCAGGCCGGGAGCGCCGGACTCGTCCACCACTCCGCCCCTCGACTGGCCGTGCTGGAAGGTGCAGCGCGAGACCTTCTTCACGCGCGGCTCGGTGCCCTCGAAGCGCCGGAGCAGCTCGGGGGAAGGGTCCTGTTTGCCCTCGATCTGCAGGCAAAACACCTTCGCCGCCTGCTGCTGACCCGAGGCGTTGTGATCGAAGAGGTGCCGGAACACGGCCTCTCGGATGTCGTCGTCGGCGCTGGCGACGACGTCGATGCGCGGCTCCGGGACGGGCGGGACCATCGCCGGCGGCGCGGTGACGTGAGGAGGTTCGATCCTGGGTGGCGTGACAGGAGCGCAGGCGGCGGCGACCGACGGCGCGAGCAGCAGCGCGATGACGAGGTGTCTCATCGTACAAGCATAGCGCGTACGTCGCGATTGATTCAGCCTGGAAAGGCGGAGCAGCACGGAATACAGTAGCTGACGTGGTAGCCTGGTCGGTAATTCCGGGTCTGTCGTTGCGCGCGACTCTCCGCTGGATGAATGATGCGACAGGAATCACAGGATAGTCGCCCACGACAGGCGCTGTTCCTCGTGGTTTCTGCGGGTCGAGCCCCGGTACATGGCTTGCTGTCGCGCCAGCGCTGGTGGGCGTGTGGCCCGACGTCTAGCCGCCGAGCACCGCGGCGATCGTCTCCTGCAGATAGCGCACCGCGAGGGCCACTGTCCGCTCGCCGCTGTCGGCCTTTGGCCGCAGCATGGGCGCGACTTCCATCACGTCACCACCGATCAACCCGAACTCTCGCCCCAGCCTCTGTATCAGCGCAACGACGAAGTCGGGCGTGAGGCCTCCCGGCTCCGGCGTCCCCGTCGCGTCGGCCCAGGCCTCGTCGGTGCCGTCGATGTCGTTCGAGAAATACACCCCGGTGACCCCGCGGGCCTTCAGGTGCGCGACGAGATCGTCAATCACGCCCTCGGGCCTCTCCAGGCATTCCGTGGCCCAGAATTGCCGCACGCCGAGGGTGCTCTCCCAGTGTCCGCGATCGTGGCGTGTCGCGCGGATCCCCACCTGCACGAGGCGCCCGTCGCGGTCGAAGAGCTCGTTGGCGTGGTACGACCACGTGGCGAAGCAGTATTTCACGCCGAGCCTCTCCGCGAGCAGATCGGTGTGCGCGTCAGACTGCACGATCGCCCAGCGCTCGTGGTGGCGCGCGCGTCCCAGCGCAGCGGCGACAGGCCAAGCGGTGGAGTGGTCGCCGCCGATCACGATCGGCGCGACCTTCGGGTTCAACACGAAGACGAGATCGAGCGCGCGCTCCGCGATCGAGAGCGGCGAGACCGGCAGCGTCGCGGCGATGTCGCCCGGCAACGTGGGGTAGAGCGCGCGGCGCGACGCGGCCTTCTGCGCGTCGCCGATCATCTCGTCGTGGAGGAGCTGCGGCACCACGAACACGTCGCCGAGGTCGACGATGCCGTCGCGTTCGGCGCGCGCGGGGAAGCCAGGATCACCGTCCAGGAGAGCGGTGCGGATCGCCTGCGGGCCGAGGTTCGCGCCCCGCTGAAAGCCGGCGCCCACATCGGAGGGGACACCGAGGATCACCGCGCGCGCCGCGGGGATCCGCGCGAGCGCCGCGAGCCATTTCGCGTGCACCTCGTCGTCGTTGGCCGCGCCGTAGAGGCGGCGCTGTAGCGCGAGCTGCTCGGCGCGCCCGGTCGATACGAGGTAGAGGCCGCCGCCGGCGGGACGGAGGAGGACCGCGAGCTCTTCGAGGGGCGTCATGGCTGCGAGGGTTCCACCGCGGCGCTGTCGAGGCACGCAAAAACGCGAGGGCGGCTGGCTCAGCGGTAGGCGCTCTCGCGCGCGCGCGCCTCGAGATCGGCCGCGAAGTCTTCGTCGCCGACGGCGCGCGCCTCGCTCGAGAGCGCGCGCGCTTCGGCCGCGCCGACGCCGTCGAGCAGGCGCTCGTCGATGCGCAGGCGCGTGAGCCGGTGGAGTCGCCCGAGCGTGCCCTCGTGATCGGGGGTGATCCCCCTCGCGCGCCAGTCGGCCTCGATCGCGCGGAGCAGCTCGGGCGCCTTCCACGCGTCGGAGATCACGGCGCGGCCGAGGCGCGTGTCGATGTCTTCGCTGCCGGTGGGGAGCGCGGCGACGGCGAGCTGCGCGGCGGTGTGCGTGTCGCCGAGACCGATGGAGATCATCGCGCGGCTGCCTTCGAGGAGGCGGATCTCTTCCGGGCGAAGGAGCGCGCGATCGACGCGGGGCATCGCCTCGCTGGCCGCGGTGTACCGCTCGCGGCGAACGTCATCGACGACGGCGCCGAGGCCCCGGAGCGCCACCGCGGTCGGCGTGAGCGTCACCGCGGGATCCACCGGTAAAGCGGGCTGGCGCGGATCGTCGAGCGGCAGCTGCGCGGCGCGCCACAGGGCGTCTCGAGCCACGCTCACCGTGCGCGCGGCTACCGCGGCGGCGACGAACACCAGGCCCGGGAAGAGCCATCCCACCGGGCCGACGCGCTGCTCGAGCGCGAGGCCGAGGATGAAGATCGCGCCGCAGCACACGCCGAGGCCCAGCTTGCCGCCGCGCACAGTGACGCCGAACATGCTCGCGCAACACTCGAGGAGGAACCGCTGCACGGGCGCGAGCGTAGCCGGATCAGCTCGCGAGCTTCCGGCTGATCGCGGCGGCGAAATCGTCGGTCGACGCGGTGCCCGCGAGATCGCGCGTGCGCACGTTGCCCTCGCGGTACACGTCGGTGAGCGCCGTCTCGATGTTCTGCGCGGCCACGTTCTCGCCGAGGTGCCGCAGCATCATCACGGCGCTCTGGATCAAGGCCGTCGGGTTCGCGAAGCCCTTGCCCGCGATGTCGGGCGCCGAGCCGTGCACCGCCTCGAACACCGCGCAGCTGTCGCCGATGTTGGCGCCGGGGACGATGCCGAGGCCGCCGACGAGGCCGGCGCCGAGGTCCGAGAGGATGTCACCGTAGAGGTTCTCGGTGACGAGCACGCCGAGCCGGTTCGGGTCGCGCACCATCGTCATCGCGGCGGCGTCGACAATCATCTCGCGCAGCTCGATCTCCTTGTGCTTCTCGCCGACGCGACGCGCGCAGTCGAGCGCGAGGCCGTCCGAGATCTTCATGATGTTCGCCTTGTGCACGATCGTCACGCGCTTGCGGCCGTTCTGCGCGGCGTAGCGGAACGCGAACTCGGCGATGTTGGTCGAGGCGACCTCGGTCGTGAGCTTGATGCTCTGCGCGACGCCCGGCATGATCATCAGCTCGAGGCCCGCGTAGAGCCCCTCGGTGTTCTCGCGGACGATGACCATGTCGACGTCGAAGCGCAGTTCCACGTTCGGGAGGCTGCGGATCGGGCGGACGTTGGCGTAGAGATCGAGCGTCTGGCGCAGGGTGACGTTGACGGAGCGGAAGCCCTTGCCGATCGGCGTGGTGACCGGGCCCTTGAGCGCGATCCGGTTCTTGCGCACGGCCTCGACCACCGACGGAGGGAGCGGGTTGCCGGTGAGCTTCACGACCTCGAGGCCCGCGTGATGCACCTCCCAGTCGATCTCGACCTTCGCGTCGCGGAGGACTTTCTGCGTTGCTTCGGTGACTTCGGGGCCGATGCCGTCGCCGGCGAGGATTGCGATCTTGAGCTTCATTTGCTACTCCGAAAAAGACAACGACAAATGCTTAACACGGATCAATGCGGATACAAGCACGGATCGGGAACAGGTGAGGTTACGAGGTTTCAAACGGTCATGATTGCGTCTTCGGGCTTCAGCAGGCCGATCAGGTCCTGGTCATAGATGGATTTCTTGCGGTCGGCGAGCGCGGTGAACCGGCTATAGACCTCGTCGAGTTGCTGGCGACTGAGCGGGTGGCCGAGTTCTGCGAGACGCTGCTCCAGCAGGCGGCGGCCGCTGTGCTTGCCGAGGACCATGTTGTTTGCCGGCACGCCGACGGATTCGGGCGTCATGATCTCGTAGGTGAGCGGGTTGGCGAGGACGCCGTGCTGGTGGATGCCGGACTCATGTGCGAAGGCGTTGGCTCCGACGACCGCTTTGTTGGGCGAGCAGCCGAAGCTGATGAGCTCCGCAAGCAGGCGGCTGGTGGGGTAAAGCTGCGGCATCACGATGTTGTTGCGATACGGGAACTTGTCGCGGCGAGTCGCGAGTGCAGCGGCGATCTCTTCGAGCGCGGCATTGCCAGCGCGTTCGCCAATGCCGTTAATGGTGCATTCGATCTGGCGAGCACCACCCTCGACACCGGCGAGCGAATTGGCGACAGCCATGCCGAGGTCGTTATGGCAGTGGGTGGAGAAGATGATGTCTTCGGCGCCGGGGATTTCAAGCTGCATGCGCTGGAAGAGCTGCTTGTATTCGTCGGGCGTGGTGTAGCCGACGGTGTCGGGCAGGTTGATGGTGGTCGCGCCAGCCTGAATGGCGACTTTGACTATCTCGGTGAGAAACGCAGGGTCGGAGCGGGTGGCGTCCTCTGCCGAGAACTCGACGTTGTCCGAGTACGTGCAGGCCAACGCGACACATTCGGCGGCCTGGTCCAGCGCCTGGGCGCGAGTCAGCTTGAGTTTGGCTTCGAGGTGGAGGTCAGAGCTGGCGAGGAAAACGTGGATCCGGTTGACAGGGGCTGGTTCGACCGCTCGGGCGGCAGCCTCGATATCATCACGCTTGCAGCGGGCAAGCGACGCGATCCGAGGCCCTCGAACCTCCTTCGCGATGGCCCGGATGGATTCCAGATCGCCCAGCGATGCGATGGCGAAGCCAGCTTCGAGCACGTCGACGCCGAGGGCCGCGAGTTGGTGCGCCATCCGCAGCTTTTCGCCGTTGTGCATCGTGCAGCCGGGACTCTGCTCGCCGTCGCGGAGAGTGGTGTCAAAGAATACGATCTGATTCGAATTTGGCATAGGTTTCACGCTCACGTGCCGAGTCGCTTTCGACTAGGACTATCATAACCAAACGTTATGAAGATGGCATCCAGTATTATCATTTCTAATCGCTCTATTGGTCTCTACCCCTTTGATCCGCGTCGGAGCCGGGAGACAGTTAGCAATTGTGAATGATAAATCGCGTGCAGTACGAATGAAAGCGCAAGGGAGCTAAGCGATGGACCTATTTCAACTGGAGACGTTTCTAGCCGTGGCGCAAGAGCGCAGCTTCTCACGGGCGGCCGCGCGCCTCCACCGCACCCAGCCTGCGGTGAGCCAGGCGATCGCCAAGCTGGAATCTGAGCTGGGAGAGGTCCTGCTGGACCGTGCCACCCGCGACGGCACCCTGACCGATGCGGGCGAGGTACTGCGCGAGTATGCCCAGAAGCTGCTGAATCTGCGCAGCGAGGCCGCCGGAGCGCTGACGGAATTGCGCGAACTTCATCGTGGAAAGCTGACTCTGGCCGCTAACGAATACACCTGCCTCTATCTGTTGCCGCTGTTGGACGAGTATCGGCGGCAGCATCCGGAGATCAAAGTGGCGGTGCAGCGGTCGCTGGCCAGCCGCATTCCGGACGAAGTGCTGATTCATTCGGTAGAGATCGGTGTCCTGTCGTTTCGGCCGGAAGATACGCAGGTAGAATCGGTTGTCGTCTATCGCGATCAACTCAGTCTGGTGATGAATCCGCAGCATCCGCTGGCGCATGCTGGCGAGGTTTCCATTCGGCAGCTTGGGACGCTGAACTTTGTCGCGCACAATATCCCTTCGCCGCAGCGGCAGAAGGTCATCCAGACCTTTCGGCGGTATAAGACGACGCTCCGGATGGGCGTTGAACTGCCTTCGCTGGAGGCGATCAAGCGCTTTGTCGAGATGGGCAATGGCGTAGCGTTGGTGCCCGGGCTAACCGTCCAGCGAGAGATCGCCGATGGATCGCTCGTTCGCGTCCGCATTAAGGAGCTGCAAATTGAGCGCAAGTTGCGCCTGGTCTATCGGAAACAGGCGACCCTGTCTCATGCTGCCGTGGCATTTCTTAAGGTGGTGGAACGATTTGCGGCGGCCCACGGGTTGCCCTATAGCTTTTCCTCGGAGCGAACCGGCTGATCTTCCGCGACAATTAATCCACAACCGCAAACAATTCGGGGGCGAGTCTCGTCTGTAGCGATAGACTGGCACGCCCGGGCGATGGGTCCGGATTCGATACTGAAGGAGAGTTCACCATGACTATTGGATTTCGTAAACTTGCTATTCGCCTCGGCGCATTGGCTCTATGTGGCGTCGCATTGAGCACGGCACCCATGCTAGCGCAGGGACCGGGGGGCGGCGGTATGCGCGGCATGTCGCCGGAAGCACAACAGGCACAGCTGGATGCGATGACCAAGGCTGTCGGGCTGACCGACGACCAAGTTGCCAAGGTGAAGGTCATCAACGCCGAAGCCATGAAGCAGCAGATGGCCTTGATGGAGTCCGCCGGCGATCCGCAGGAAATGCGCCCGAAGATGATGGCGATCCGCACCGATCAGCAGACGAAAATCAAGGCGCTGCTCACCGACGAGCAGAAGCCGAAGTACGACGCTTACCTGGCTGCACAGCCGCGTGGCCGTGGACCCGGCGGTCCCCCACCGGCACAGCTGTAGCTTCAGGCGCGTTGAAGACCTTCCAGCGCGAAAAGGCCGGTGCCGAACCCTGGCTCCGGCCTTTTTCCGTCTGCACCTCCGGCAGGGCGGCGCAACGGGTACAATTGCGTATATACAAATATGCCGTCCACGGTCGCAACGGAATGACGTTGGGCCGAGTCTAACGGAGGCATCCGCGAATTCCCGAGGGGTTTGAGAACGAATGAAGAAGATGATTTTGTTGGGCGCACTGATGTTGTCCTCAGCCGCCGTTTACGCACAGGAGAGCAGGCAGGACGTCAGTATTAGTGGCTTTTATCTGGCTGCCCCTCAGGTGA
>JANYGI010000090.1 GCA_025362495.1 Byssovorax sp.
TGATCGTCGGCGACGAGGATCCGCGGGGCCGGGCGGGCGATCATCCGGGCGAGTTTCGCTTCAATCCGCGCGCAGCGCCAGCATCGGGCTGATGCGCGTGGCGCGCCGCGCCGCGAGATAGCTGGCGAGGAGCGTGGTCGCAACGAGGAGCGCGGTGGCCGCTGCCAGAAGGCCGGGATCAGCCGGCAACACCCCCTCGACGAGCGCGCCGAGCGCGCGCGTGGCGAAGAGGGCGCACGGGACGCCGAGGGCCGCGCCGAGCAGGACGAGCGCCGCGCTCTGCTTCAGCACCAGGCGCACGACGTCCGCGGGGCGCGCGCCGAGGGCGATGCGGACGCCGATCTCGCGGGTGCGGCGCCCCACCGAGTACGCCGTCACCCCGAAGGCCCCGACCGCCGAGAGGAGCAGCGCACCCGCCGCGGCGAGTTCGAGCAGGCTGGCGCTGAAGCGAAACGGCGAGAGCGTGAAGGCGATCATCTCGTCGAGCGTCGTGAACACGTGTCCGCCGACGCGGACGTCGGCGATCGGTTGCTGCGGATCGACGTCGCGCATCGCCGCCCGGACCGCGCTGCGGAGCGCAGTCGACGATCCCGAGCTGCGCACCGCGAAGCTCAGCCAGCCTTGCGGGTGCTGCGCGAGCGGAAACAGGGCCTCGGGGCCGGGCTCGCTACCGAGGCCGGCATTGCGCACGTCGGCGATGACGCCGACGATTTCGAAGCGACGCGGATCCTCGTCCTTCTGGATGCGCTTGCCGATCGGGCTCTCGCCGGGCCAGAAGCGCCGCGCCATCGTCTCGCTCACGACGGCGACGGGGATCGACGCCGCCTGATCATGATCTTCGAAGAACCGCCCTTCGCGGAGCGCGATGCCGAGGGTCGTGAGGTACTCGGGCGACGCGTAGCGAACCTCGACGTCCGGCGCGCCGCCGGCCGGCCACGGCGGCCGCCCCTCCGTCTCGACGTGGTGGTTGCGCGACCAGCCGAACGACATGGGCACGTTGTTCACCGCCGCGAGCGACGTCACGCCGGGGAGCGCGCGGATCGTCGCGAGACCTTGCTCGGCGAAGCGCTGCTGGGCCTCCGGGGACCTGTAGCGAGGGTCCGAGAGCTCGACCATGAATACGCTCACGCCATGGGGATCGAGCCCCGGGTCGGTGCCAGCGAGGTGCCGGACGCGCGTGGCCAGCACACCGGCGCCGGCGCACAGCGCGAGGGAGAGCGCGATCTCCGCGACGACGAGCGCGCCTCGCGCCAGCCGCTGCCGACCGTTCGCCGTCGCCCGCGCGCCACCCTCTTTCAGTGACGTTTGCAGGTCGCGTCGCGAGGCCTCGATCGCGGGGATCAGGCCGAAGCCGAGGGCCGTCACCAGCGAGACCGCGGCGGTGAAGGCGAACGCGCGCGCATCCACGCTTGCGAGACGCGCGTAGGACACGTTCGGCGCCAGGCCTTTGGCGAGGAGATCGACGCCCCAGCTCGCGAGCAACAGGCCGAGCGCGCCGGCGATGAGCGCGAGCACCGCGCTCTCGGTGAGAAGCTGGCGGACGACGCGGCCGGGCGTGGCGCCGAGCGCGGCGCGGACGGCGATCTCGGTCTGCCGCGACGTGCCCCGCGCGAGCAGGAGGGTCGCCACGTTCGCGCACGCGATGAGCAGGAGGACGGCGATCGCCACGAGCACCATCAGCGCCCCCGGCGCGACGTCGCGCGTGAGCAGCTCGCGAAAGAGAGCGACGCGCGCCCCCACGCCGGCGTTGGTGGTGGGGAATTCGACGGACAGGCGCTCCGCGATCGCCGCGATCTCGGCGCTCGCGGCGGCGACGCTGACGCCGGCCTCGAGGCGACCGACGGTGACCAGGTAGCGCTGGTCGCGCCCTTCCGTGGGATCGTCGTGGTCCGACGGCACCCAGAGATCGGCGAACGCGCCGTCGAGGTAGTCTCTGGGCATCACGCCGATCACCGTGTAGGGCTCACCGCTGAGGTCGATGCGGCGCCCCACGATGCTCGGATCGGAGCCGAAGCTACCCTGCCAGAGCCGGTAGCCGATGACGGCGATCCGGTTGGCGCCGCGGGCCCCCTCGCCCCTGGCGAAGGTCCGGCCCAGGAGAGGCTTGCCGTCGAGCACCTCGAAGAAATTCGGCGTCACCTGGAAGCTCCAGATCCGCGTTGGGGTGTCCCCTTCGAGGAGGTTGAAGGCCACCGACGTCGCGGCGGCGAGGGATTCGAAGCAGGTCGCGCCGTCGCGCAGCGAGCGAAAGTCTCCCGGCGAGAGCCGCTGGGGCTCGCCGAGCGGCGAGCGCCCTTGCACGGCGACGATGCGCTCGGGCGCGCGGTGCGGCAGCGGCCTCAGCAAGAGCGCGTCGACCACGCTGAACGTCGCCGTGGTCGCGCCGATGCCGATGGCCAGCACCAGGATGACGACGGCGCTGAACCCGGGGCTCTTCAGGAGCTGACGCCACGCAAAGCGGACGTCTCGAAGGAAGCTTTCCATGTTCACGCTCGGCGCGGCTGGCCGCTTTTGACCTCGCCTGCGCGTCGCCGTCGGCGCGAGCCGCAGCGGCGGCGGCGGGGAGGGTGCGGCAGGTCCATGGCGCGCCTTGTGCGACCTTTGTACCAGCGCCGAAGGCTCGCAAATCCACCGATTCCGTCGCGCCCAGTCCGCAGCGCGTCCCAGTTTTCGGATGTGCCGTCCCGGATCCGGGACGCGCCGTGCGCGCGTTCACGAGAGGCACCGCCAACCTGGTAGCCCTGCAAAATGTCGTTGACATCTTCAGGCCTTCCGCGAGCATCTCCGCTTCGAT
>JANYGI010000091.1 GCA_025362495.1 Byssovorax sp.
TGATCGTCGGCGACGAGGATCCGCGGGGCCGGGCGGGCGATCATCCGGGCGAGTTTCGCTTCAATCCGCGCGCAGCGCCAGCATCGGGCTGATGCGCGTGGCGCGCCGCGCCGCGAGATAGCTGGCGAGGAGCGTGGTCGCGACGAGGAGCGCGGTGGCCGCTGCCAGAAGGCCGGGATCAGCCGGCAACACCCCCTCGACGAGCGCGCCGAGCGCGCGCGTGGCGAAGATGGCGCACGGGACTCCGATGACCGCGCCGGGCAGGACGAGCGCCGCGCTCTGCTTCAGCACCAGGCGCACGACGTCCGCGGGGCGGGCGCCGAGAGCGATGCGGACGCCGATCTCGCGGGTGCGGCGCCCGACCGAGTACGCGGTCACGCCGAAGGCCCCGACAGCCGAGAGGAGCAGCGCGCCCGCCGCGGCCAGCTCGAGCAGGTTGGCGCTGAAGCGAACCGCCGAGAGCGTCGCGGCGATCATCTCGTCGAGCGTCGTGAAGACCCGTGCGCCGGCGCGCACGTCGGCGATCGGTTGCTGCGGATCGACGTCGCGCATCGCCGCCCGCACCGCGACGCGGAGCGCGGCGGGCGAACCCGAGCTGCGCACCGCGAAGCTCAGCCAGCTTTGCGGGCGCTGGGCGAGAGGAAACAAGACCTCGGGGCCGGGCTCGTGATCGAGACCGAGGCTGCGCACGTCGCCGATGACGCCGATGATCTCGAACCGACGCGGATCGTCATCCGCCCGGATGCGCTTGCCGATCGGGCTCTCGCCGGGCCAGAAGCGCCGCGCCAGCGTCTCACTCACCACGGTGACGGGGATCGACGCGGCCTGATCGCGATCTTCGAAGAACCTCCCTTCGCGGAGCGGGATGCCGAGGGTCGTCAGGTAGTCCGGCGAAGCGGTGCGAAACTCGACGTCCGGTGCGCCGCCGACTGGCCACGGCGGCCGCCCCTCCGTCTCGACGCGGTGGCCGAGCGACCAGCTGAACGACATGGGCACGTTGGCCACCGCTGCGAGCGACGTCACGCCGGGGAGCGCACGGATCTTCGCGAGACCTTGCTCGGCGAAGCGCTGCTGGGCGTCCGTGGACTTGTAGCGAGGGCTCGAGAGGTCGACCATGAAGACGCTGACGCCGCGGGGATCGAGCCCCGGATCGGTTCCGGCGAGGAGCCGGACGCGCGTAGCCAGCACGCCCGCGCCGGCGCAGAGAGCGAGGGAGAGCGCGATCTCCGCGACGATGAGCGCGCCTCGTGCCAGCCCCTGCCGCCCGCTCGCCGTCGCCCGGGCGCCGCCCTCTTTCAGGGAGGTTTGCAGGTCGCGTCGCGAGGCCTCGATCGCGGGGATCAGGCCGACCCCGAGGGCGGTCACCAGGGAGACCCCGGCGGTGAAGGCGAACGCGCGCGCGTCCACGCCCGCGAGGCGCGCGTAGGACACGTTCGGCGCGAGCCCTTGGGCGAGGAAATCGACGCCCCAGCTCGCGAGCAGCAGGCCGAGCGCGCCGGCGATCAGCGCGAGGACCGCGCTTTCGGTGAGGAGCTGGCGGACGACGCGGCCAGGCGTGGCGCCGAGCGCGGCGCGGACGGCGATCTCCGTCTGCCGCGACGCGCCCCGCGCGAGCAGGAGGGTCGCCACGTTCGCGCACGCGATGAGCAGCAGGACCGCGATCGCGACGAGCACCGTCAGCGCCATCGGCCCGACGTCGCGCATCATCAAGTCGCGACGGAGATCGACGCGCGCGCCCACGCCGGCGTTCGTGGTGGGAAATTCAACGGCCAGGCGCTGCGCGATCGCGGCGACCTCGGCGCTCGCGGCGGCGACGCTGACCCCGGCCTTGAGGCGGCCGACGCTCATGAGGTAGCGCTGGTCGCGCCCGTCCGCAGGATCGTCGTAGTCCGACGATGTCCACAGGTCCGCGAACCCGCCGTCCACGTAGTCCTTGGCCAGCACGCCGATGACCGTGAAGGGCTCCCCGCTGAGGTTGATGTGGCGCCCCACGATGTGCGGATCGGAGCCGAAGGTTCCCTGCCAGAACCGGTGGGTGATGATGGCGACCCGATTGGCGCCGCGCGCCCCCTCGCCCTTCGCGAAGGTCCGGCCCAGGAAGAGCTTGCCGTCGAGCACCTCGAAGAAATTCGGCGTCACCTGGAAGCTCCAGATCCGCGTTGGCGTGTCCCCTTCGAGGAGGTTGTAGGCCACCGACGTCGCGGCGAGGAGCGATTCGAAGCAGGTCGCGCCGTCGCGCAGCGAGCGGAAGTCCGGCGGCGAGAGCCGCTGGGGCTCGCCGAGCGGCGAGCTCCCTTGCACGGCGACGATGCGCTCGGACGCGCGGTGCGGCAGCGGCCTCAGCAAGAGCGCGTCGACCACGCTGAACGTCGCCGTGGTCGCGCCGATGCCGACAGCGAGCACCAGGATGACGACGGCGCTGAATGCGGGGCTCTTCACGAGCTGACGCCACGCGAAGCGGATATCGCGAAGGAAGTTTTCCATGTTCACGCTCGGCGCGGCTGGCCGCTTTTGACCTCGCCTGCGCGACGCCGTCGGCGCGAGCCGCAGCGGCGGCGGGGAGGGTGCGGCAGGTCCATGGCGCGCCTTGTGCGACCTTTGTACCAGCGCCGAAGGCTCGCAAATCCACCGATTCCGTCACGGCCAGTCGGCAGCGCGTCCCAGTTTTCGGATGTGCCGTCCCGGATCCGGGACGCGCCGTGCGCGCGTTCACGAGAGGCACCGCCAACCTGGTAGCCCTGCAAAATGTCGTTGACATCTTCAGGCCTTCCGCGAGCATCTCCGCTTCGAT
>JANYGI010000125.1 GCA_025362495.1 Byssovorax sp.
CGGTGGCGACGTAGCGATGCGGATCGAGCCAGAGCGGCGCCTCGGCGGCGTACGCTTCGCTGAGGCCGATGAGGTTCTCCCAGTCCTCCGACGCCAGCAGGCCTTCGAGGCGATCCTTGGCGTCGTAGTTGGGCCCGGGGATCATCGTCGAGTTGTCGTCGTTGTGCGGCGTCTGCGTGATCTGGAGCCAGAAGCCCTGGCGGCTCAACCGATACGCGCTCGGATCCTTGATGTCGGCGAAGCGGAGCGCGTCGCCCATGCGCATCAGGATGCGTCCGACCTCGTCCATCGCGCCGTTGGCAGCGTCGATGTCGGTGATCGCGTCGGAGCTGAGGCCGCCACCACCACCACCGCCACCACCGCTGTCGTAGACCTGCGCGACCGGCGCGGAGAACGTCTGCACCTCGGGCTCGGCGCTGGCCTCGCGCGGCGGCGGAGGCGGCGGCGGAGGGGGCGGAGGAGGCGGCGGCGGAGGCTTCGGGACCGCTTGAACGAGGTTCTTGATCACGGTGCGGACCGAGTTGATCCCTCCGTACGCCTCACCGAGTTTGTCCGCGAGATCGCTGTCGACGCCGCGGCTGACCTTCTCGAGCGCGTTGATGAGATCGGCCTGCGCGAGCGTCGGCTGCACGGTGAGGAACGGCGTGGCGACGAGCTTCGCGTACCACTCGCAGAGGTTGCCGCGCGCCTTGGGACGCTTGAGCGCGGGGCCCATCGTCTCCCAGTATTGTGCGTCGAGCTCTTGCAGGAGGACGAGGCCGTCGAGCAGGCCCTCGAGGCCGCCCGTCATCGCGCGCGCGGCTGCGAAGTAGAGCGCGACGCGGAAGTCTTTGCCCTTCTCGGAGAGCAGCTCCTCGCAGTTGGAGATGACGATCGGCCACTCGACCTTGCCGCCCTCCATCGAGGTCATCTTGTCGACTTCGAACTTGGCGCGATCGAACTGATCTTCGAACGAGACGTCGATGCCGACGCCGCCGTTGATGGGGGCGATCAGCGCTTCGAGGCGGGACTTGGATTCATTGATGACGTCGTCAACGGCCATGGGCCGGCGAGGATAACAGCGCCGCAAAGCCGATGACCAGAGCGGTTCTCAGCGGAGAAGATCCGCGCGACTCGTCGGCGAAGATCGCGGCGCGGCGCGGCGCTCGCGCGACGGCGCAACGCGGCCTGTCGAAAAAGCTCGCGCCCCCGCGGGGCGAGCTCTTCAGCCGAGGCCGTCGAGGAAGCTTGCGAGGCTCAGATCCGTGCGCGAGACGAGATCTTCGAGCTGGGGGCCGAGGCCACGCCGCGCGACCTGCTCGTCGACCGTGGGGAGGCCGCAGAGATCGGCCACGTGCTCGGCGTCGCGCGTCGGCGCGATCAGCTCGCGGAACGAGGCGACGTGCGGCGGGCCGAGGTGAATCAGCACTGTCTTTTGCGGCGTCCAGAAGGCGTTGAGCAGCGTGCGATTCCACTTCGCGAGGCGCAGCGTCATGTCCATCCACACGGCCGCGGCGTAGGCGTCGCCGGCGCCGAGCGGGAGGCGAATGGCGAGCCCCGTCTTCGGGAGCTCCTGCGCGCGGAACGGCTCGACCGAAGCCATGATGTTCTGGAGGACCCAGAAGCGGCTGGCGTCGGAGCCGAAGCCCGTTTTCCAGAGCGCGTCCATCTGCTGCGTGGCGAGCCAGCCGCGGTAGCCCGCACTGGCGCTCTCGGCGTCTTCGATCGAGGGCGGGACGATGCGCGAGACGCGCTCGAGGAAGCCGTCGACCGGCATCCCTCGGCCTTGCGTCACGAGCTCGTAGGCCGCGGAGAGCAGCGGCCAGAGCGCGATTGGCAGCGCCGGCCCCGTGGCCAGGAGCTGGTTGTAATCGTAGGAGCCGAACACCACCATCGGGTACATGCGGCCGGCGTTGTCGCCGCTCGCCGCCCAGGCGCCGACGAGGCCGCGCGTGGGCGCCTCCGTGCCTTTGCCTTCACCGTGGAAGATGAAGAGCCCGAACGACTGCTGATAGGCAGCATCGAACGCGGGGCCCATGCTCTGCCGGGAGAAATCGATCGACGAGCCCAGCCAGCGATCGAACGCCGCGAGCTCGTCGCCACCGGCGTTGAGGCGGATGAAGTCGCCTGTAGCTTGCAGCTTGCCGAAGCAACCGATTTGCGGCGGTGCGGCGGGCGGTGCCTTTTTCTTGCGCCAGAACATGATCGGCTGGGGCTAGTGATACACGAAGCCGAACCCTGAATCTACACTCGCCGGAGGCCATGTAACGACGCGGGTCGGCCACAAAAAAGCGAACCCCCCGCTCCGGGAACCGGAGAAGGGGGCGCGCCGTCGGCGAGCGGTGAAGCTCTCGGTCAGCCCTTGCCCTTGCCGAACTTGTCGCCGATCGAGGGCGGGCAGTTCGTCGCGCGGAAGAAGCTGGACGGGAACGGGTGATTGGCGCGGGTCGGGCGAATCTCGAGCGTCACGCTCACCGGCGGGGCCGTCATTTCCCAGGTCACGTTGAACACGTCGTCGCTCTCCTTTTCGGACGTCGACGTGCCAGCTTCCATGAGGCGGAAGATGCCCCAGGGCCCTTCGCGGTTGATCTGCTCGTCGAGGCCGCCGGCGCCGCGGAGGCGGATGCTGGCGCCCGCGCCCGGCTTCGGTCCGGGCCAGGTGAACGGGAGCCAGAACTCCTTCTCGTTCCGGTAAAGGCGCTTCTGCCCGTCGAGCTCGAAGATGATCTCGCTGACGATCGGGCTGACCGTCTTCACGTTGACCTGGAACTCGACCTTGGGCTTCTCGCCGCCGGAGAAGAGCGCGTCGGTGATCTCGTCGGCGCGCTTCAGGCAGTTGTACATGTTGGCGTTGAACGGCGTGAACGGCTTCGCGGCCTTGGGGCTCGCCTCGAGGTGCGACTCGGGGATGAAGTCGTGGTTCTGCTTGATGTGGTAGGCCTTCAAGTACGCGTCGTAGAAGCCCCAGAGCACACCGTCTTTGGGCTTGAAGAAGGCCGTCGCGTCGTCGAACGAAGCGTCACGCGTGGACGCGAGGTTGAACGGGTAGCGGTCCTTGATCTTGTCGCGATACGTCGGGTAGACCATCACCTCCCAGAGGCCGCTGGCCGCGCCGCCCGCGTTGCGGACGACGGCCTTGTAGCCCTGACGAAGCGGGTTCATCAGCAGGTCCGTCATCAGGAGCTGGCCGGTGTCGTCCATCTTGAGGAGCAGGCCTTCGGCGGTCTGCACGGCCTCTTCGAACTTCACGGTCGCCTTCTTGGTGTCGGCATTGGGCGGGCCCGACTCGACAGTGCCCATCTCGCCGGCGAGGCCTTGCAGCTTGGAGATGTACTCGCCGAGCGGCACCGGCAGCGGAGCCGGCGGCGGCTCGCCCTCGGCGGGCTTCTTCTGGGGCGGCGGCGCGCCGAAGCGAACCATCGACTTGAACTTGAGCGGGACCGGATCGGGGCGCTCGCCCTGCGACGCGGCGTCGGCCGTGCCCGCGCGGACGATGTTGCCGATGTTCATCCGCGTCTTGCTCTGCACCTTACGCTGGAGCTTGAGCTTGATCTGATCGACCACGCCGCCGTCACCGCCGGCCGCGGCGTCGAGCGCGTCGTCGTCGGCCTCGTCGAACTGGGTGTTGTCGGCGAGCACGCGGAGCAGGCGCTGGTACGGCCACTCCGGCGTGGAGAGCGCCTTGTACTCGATGATCGAGTCGCGGTTCGTCGTCGGGCTCTCGACCTCGAGGTCCTTGAAGAAGTTGATCCACTCCTGGATGTACGCGTTGTCGTAGTCCTGGCGCACGCGATCGAGATCGCGCTTCACCTTGGGCCCGAGCGTCGTCTCTTCACCCGAGAGCGGGATGACCCACTTCTCGCGCTGGATGATCGCCGCGCCGCCCTCGAGCGAGGACAGGACAGCGGAGTGGCCGCGGAAGGTGAAGGGGCCGCGGACCTCGAACCACTTGCCCTTGTGCTGCTTGTTGTAGCTGTGGATCTTGTCGAGCGCGTCGCCGCGATCGGCGAAGACGTCGCCCAGCGTGATCGGCGGGTACTCCTTGTTGTCCGCGGTGTCGGGCCCGTTCTGATCGATCTTCTTGTCGATGAGCGAGGTGACGAAGCGGTCGTAGTAGACCTGGTTCGAGCCGACCTTGCGCATGTCGTCGCGCACGCGCTCGACCAGGGGCACGTCGAGCTTCTCGCCCTTGATCTCGCCGCGCGAGAGCAGGTCGACGAAGTACCTCACGTGCGGCTTGAGCTTCTCCTCGGGGACGTCGCCGTTGCCGCTCTGGCGGAGCTGATCGGCCCACGCGCGCGTGAGGTGATCCGTCTCCCACTGCGCGGCGCCCTCGTCCTTGAGGAGGTGCGCGCGGTACTCGAGGTCGTCGCCGAGGAGCAGGTAGGTCTTCAGCGTGTCGAAGTCTTCGACGTAGTTGTCGCCGTGCGCGGACCCGAGCCGCTTCTCGAGCGCTTCACGCGTCGGCCGCACGAAGCCTTGCCGCAGGCTCTCGGCGTAGAACTGCTTCGTCGGCTCGAAGAGCTTGTCGGCCTGGAACATCAGGAAGGTGTAGTCGACCGGCGGATCGTGGCTGAGCTGGTCGAGGTTCTGCGCGTGGTTGCGCAGGTTGTCGAGCTTGTCGACCTTGTCGATCGACGGGTTCTTGCCGTCCCAGTCGACGTCCTTCGCCTCGTTGGTGACCTTGGCGGTCTCGGCGACGAGCTTCTGGTTCTTGGCGTACGAGATCGCCGACGGGATCAGGAAGAGCAGCGCGAGCATCAGCGCGGCGGCCGCGGCGAGGACCCGCTGCGTGCGCACCCGCTTGAGCTCGGCGTCGGTGCGCGAGGCCAGCGTCTGGTCGGGGAAGATGACGCCTTCGAAGACGTTCTTCAGGAAGAAGCTCTTCGACTCGCCCTTCTCGACGACCTCTTCGGACACCGCGCCGCGGAGGCCGAACGCGCGACCCATGGCGCCGACGACGCGATCGAGCGGGCGGCCTTCCTGGACGCCGCTGGTGAAGTAGAAGCCGCGGAGGATCGGCGGCGCGCCGGCCGCGACGATCGTGCTCTTCTTGCTCTTGTCCTTCCGGTCCTTTTTCGCGGTGTCGACGATCGGCTCGCCCATGCCGGGCGCGAACGTCGCCGCGAGGAAGTCGGAGAGGTTGCGCTTGATCGCCGCGAACTCGAGGGGGAACTGGTAGACCTTCTCCTTGACCTCGCGGCTCCGCTCGAGCGCCAAACGCTTCATTCCGCGGGTGTGCAGGTGCTCGACGAGGATGTCGAACTCGCCGTCGAAGAGCTTCCCCGGCTCGCGCTTGTCCTCGTTGAGCTTGAAGGTCGCGCCCCAGGCCTGGCCGCGCTCGCTCTTCTTCAGGTCGCCGAAGAACTCGGTGAAGCCCGCGACGAGATCGGCCTTCGTGAAGACCACGTACACCGGCAGGATCATCTTCAGGACGTTCTGCATCTCGTCGATGCGCGCGCGCACCGTCTTCGCCGTGACCTGGATCTGGTCCTCGGTGACGTCGAGCAGCTCGCTGATCGAGACCGCGATGATCACGCCGTTGATCGGCTTGTGGGAGCGGAACTTCAGCAGCTCGCCGAGGAACGCCATCCACTCTTCGTGGTCGTCGGACTCGGTGGTGTAGCGCCCCGCGGTGTCGAGGAGGATGGCCTCGTTGGTGAACCACCAGTCGCAGTTGCGCGTGCCGCCGACGCCGCGCACGCCGCCGCCGCTGGGATCGAGGTACGGGAACACCAGGCCGGAGTGGCGCAGCGCGGTGGTCTTGCCGGCGCCGGGCGGGCCGACCATCACGTACCAGGGCAGCGCATACAGCGCGTCAGCGCCGCTCTTGCCGCCGGCGAGCGACGAGGCCTTGAGCGCGCCGATGCCCTGCTGGAACTGGCGGTGCAGCTCCTGGATCTCGGCGGCGCGCTCGGGCTTGGCGGCGAGCGCCTGCTCCTGCGCTTGCTGCGCGATCGCCTTCTCCAGGGCCCGCGCGGCGCGAGCCGCCCGCACCCTGCGGAACACGATGATCCCCACGATGACCAGGACCACGAGCGTCGTGATCGCGATCGGTACCCAGATCGACACGATCTCCGGGGTTGCCGGGTTCACTGGTCGGAGGATGAACCAGCCGCCCCATGCCAAGGCGACTATCAGCGCGCTGAGTATCCAGAGCCACATCGCGAACGTCTCCCATCGCCGACGCGCCGAGGCGCGCCGGGACTACTTACCGCCGCCGACCAACTTCATGATGCTGTCCGTCACGTCGCCGGCGCTGGAGCCGATGACGAGGCGGAGGATGATCACCACGAGGACCGCGACCACGAGGAACCCCAGCGCGACGGCGAGGAACGGCAGCTCTCTCCGGACGGCGCCCGTGCCACCGTCCTTGCGCTCCGCGTTCGGAGCGAGCACCTCTCCGCCCCCTTCCGAGAGCGCGACGAAGTTGCCGAGACCTTCCACCACAGCGCTGAGACCCTCCTGCTGACGGAGACGATATTTCCCCTGGAAGCCGAGGGCCAAGCAGAGGAAGTAAATCTGTGCGACGTGGACCCGCTGACGCTGGCCGTAGAGGTTGTCCAGGTTCGTGAAAAAGCCGTCGCCAGCCGTGTTCAGCTGGAAGAACTGGAGCTGGAGCGGGTTGGACAGCCACTGCGTCTTCCCCGGCCAGTTCGAGTGGTAGATGATCTCGTCGGCGAACGCCGCGAGGGCGTACTTGGCGTCGATCATGTCCTGCTCGGGGATGCGGGCCTCGCGGCCGTTCTGCATCATCGTGTCGAACAGGCCGAGCACGCGCCTCTGTAGGATGTCGGGCGCTGGCAGATCCCGCGAGTTGCGGAGCTGCAGGATCAGCGAAAGAACATCGGAGCAAACCCAGTACATCGTCTGCGAGAGGCTCATGGGCTCCTACTCACCAGCGGGAGACGCGAGGGCCGCTCGAGGACGTGGATCAGGGATCTACGCTCGCGCTCGGTCTCGCTCGGTTGCGGAATGAGAAATGAGAGTCGAGAAAAGACACGGTCACTTGGCAGCAGGGACCGCAATCAACCGGAGGTCGACCTTCTGGGGATCGATGGGCTGATAAATCGCGATGGTGCCAGAACCGAGGATATCGTTCCAGTAATCGCCAGCTTGATCGACGCGGAGGTACACAAGCCCGGGTTTTACGGGGATCGCGCCGGGGGGCCGATACTCGATCGCGACCCTCACGCCGGGCATGGCGGCGTTCAGGATGTAGCCGATCTGGGTCCACGACCCGATCTTCAGGAGGCGGGGCAAGCGCTCGCGCAGGGTGCCCTCGTCGGTCCCCTTGGCTTCCAGGAAGAGCTCGTGGGTGCGGGGGAGCTTCGGGTCCTCGAACTTGCCGAGGTACATGCCGTCCTCGCGCTTCTCGAGCGGGACGACGACGTAGTTCTCGGCGATGACGCCGGTGATCATCCGGATCGCGCGGTCGAACATCGGATCGAAGACGTCGGTGAGCTCCAGGTAGTTGAACTTCGGGAGCGTCGTCGGATCGCCGTCGGCGTCGAAGGTGCAGAGCTCGCCGATCATCGAGCCGAGGAGGATGAACACGTCTTCCGGGTGCGCGTCGCCGTGATCGACGATGTGCGAGACCAGCGGGATGTACGAGTTGCAGGTGTGGAGCAGCCAGAACTTCGCGGTGTCCGAGGCCTGGAAATCGACGGCGGACGCGGTGCGCATCCGGCGGCCTTCGGCGAGTGATTTCTGCTTGCCGACGAGCGCCGAGAGCACGCGGCGGAGGCCCTGCATCAGGTGCTCGGACGCGCCGACGTGGAGGATCGAGGGGATGAAGCTCTTCTTCACGACGATCGCGCCGGTGCGGTCGCGCACGAGCTGGCCGATGCGCACCGAGTTGAACGCGTCGCGCGCCTCGGTCCCGAAGAGGAGCCGCATGTTGCCCTTGGCCCAGATGATCGCGGTCTCGTTGCGGCCCGTGTTGAGGTCGGCGACCGTCGTCGACTGCGCGACGTAGCGCACCGCCGGCCCCGCCTTCGCCGGATCGAGGCCGACGTTGGAGTGGTTGTCGCGCTGGTTCGGGACGGCGAGGAACAGATCGAGCGTCTCGATCGCGGCCGGGAAAGCGCCCTCGAGGGGCCGCGCTTCCACCGAGTCTTCGCCGCGATCACCGACGAAGAACGGCGTCCCGTCGGGGAAGAACCCATGGCACTTCAGCAGCTTCAGCTGCCCGGCCACGAGCGCGCGCTCATCGAAGGCGACGCCCGTGATGCCCCAGTCGTAGGACATCACGGCGTGCATTCGCGAGTGCAGCAACGCCTCGTGATACTGGTCCGACTGCTGCAAGTGCTGAGGGGTCATGAAGAGCCCCTCGGTCCAAACGGGCTTGCGCGGGTGGATCATGTCGCCTGGACAGTCTTACCAGAAGTCCCAGCGTCTTTGTCCATACCCTCCTGGGCTGAATGAAGACGCCGAGCTTCGAGGTAGATCGAAGGGTGGATCAGCGGGGCGTGGGCGTCGCGGCCGGGGCTCCAGGAGCAGCGGCTGGGGCTTCAGGCGAAGCAGAACGCTTGGGGAGGTCGACCTTGCGGATCGACGTGGCGTTCGGGAACATCGACTCGTCGAATTGCGAGCCGTTGTCGATCTTGGTGGACTCGACGAAGAATGCTGTCTTCGGATCGCTCTCACCCTTGCCGGCGTCGGCGCCCGCGTCACCGCCGCGCGAGCCGCACGACGCGGCGTCGGAGGGCAGCGGCGGGAACGCGTAGTACGTCTTCCAGCTCGTGCCTTTGGGGCTGTGAAAGAGGGCGACGCCCGCGAGGACGCTGGCCTCCTTGATGCGCTCGAACTTCACCTGGACGAGATCGTTAGGGAAGATCGAGACCTCGTCCATTTTGAGCAGATCGTCCTGGAGCGCGTCCTTGTCTTTCAGGAGGATCTCGTCGTAGGTCGCGTTCTCCATCCGCACGTCGTTCTTCAGCTGATAGAGCCGGACGACGACGGGCCGCGGGTTCCCCTTCTCGTTGGGGTTGATGTTGTCGGCCGCGTACAGGTTCAGCGTGACGATCTGGATGTCGCACGGCTTCGGCGCCACGGCCGGAGCCGCCGGACCGCACGCGACGGAGAGGACCCCGACGCTGCCGAAGGCGAGCCCCAGGAGCGCGAAAGCGATCAGTTTGCGGAACCTGGGTCGCGGGAGGAGCATGGACGCCATTTTTATACGGAGCCTGGGGGAAAGCCCAAATTTCGTCGATCCGTCGCGCTGAGCGGCTCGGCGCGCCTCTTCTATGCAGAGGCGCGTCGAGCCGCGAGCGCCGCCTTCAGCCCGAGAACTCGATCGTGAAGGCGTTCGCCGCGTCGCAGCCGATCTGCACGCGCTTCGGCGGCACGCCCTCGGCCATCTTCTCGAGGATCGCCACCGAGAGCTGCGGCAGCAGCGAGGCGCGGAGGATGTGGTCGATGTTGCGGGCGCCGGTGTCGACCTCGGTGCAGCGGGCGGCGATCATCGCGATGAGCTCGTCGGTGTACGTCGCCTCGATGCGCTGGCTCTTCCGCAGGCGATCCACGAGCGCGTCCATCTTCAGCCTGGTGATCGATCCGAGGGCCTCGGGCGAGATCGGCAGGTAGGGGATCATCGTCATGCGGGCGAGGAGCGCCGGCTTGAAGTGCGCGACCAGGGCCGGCTTCATCGCCTCGACGATCTCGCGCATGAAGACCTTGTCGTTGTCGAGCCGGCGCGTGGGATCTTCGTCGCGCGCGGCGAGGGTCATGTTGGTGATCTTGTCCGTCGCGAGGTTGCTCGTGAGGATGATGACCGTGTTCTTGAAGTCGACGAGGCGGCCCTCGCCGTCGGAGAGCATGCCCTTGTCGAACACCTGGTAAAACAGGTTGAGCACGTCGGGATCGGCCTTCTCGACTTCGTCGAGCAGGACCACGGTGTACGGGCGCTGGCGCACCGCCTCGGTGAGCATGCCGCCCTCGCCGAAGCCGACGTAGCCAGGGGGCGATCCGATGAGCCGGGAGACGGTGTGCTTCTCCTGGAACTCGGACATGTTGATCACCGTCATCATGCGTTCGCCGCCGAACATGAGGTCGGCGATGCCGAGCGCCGTCTCTGTCTTGCCGGTGCCGGAGGGGCCGACGAGGATGAAGACGCCCTGCGGCGTGTTGAGCGGCTTCAGGCCGGCGCGCGCGCTGCGGAGCTCGTTGGCGATGGTGTGGATGCCATAGTCCTGACCCTTGATGCGGCGAGTGAGGAGGCCCTCCATGTCGAGCAAGGCCTTGACGTCGTCTTGCACCATCTTGCCGACGGGGATGCCCGTCCACGCGGCGACGACTTGCGCGACCATGGCCTCGTCGACGTCGGGGCGGATCAGCGGCACCTCCCCCTGGCTCGCGTTGAGCGCATCGAGCGCGGCGACGACGTCCTTGCGGGCGACGTCGCGCTCGTCATCGGTCTTCGCCGCGCCCATCTTCTTGCGCGCGTCGATCACGAGCTGCGTGCCCTCCGTCTCCTTGGCGTAGGCCGCGGTGATGGTGACGAGCTCGTCCTTGGCCTTGGCGAGCCGGGTGTCGAGCTCGACCACGTGCTCGTCGTCGACCTTGATCCCTGCGCCCTTGTCGCGCGCCAGCGCCGCGAGCTCGTGGGTCAGGTTGGTGATCAGGACCTCGGCGTCCTCGACCGCGGCCGGCTTCTGCTGGAGAGCGACCTTCACGCGCGCCGAGCACGTGTCGAGGAGATCGACGGCCTTGTCGGGGAGCTGGCGTCCGGAGATGTACCGAGCCGAGAGGCGCACCGCGGCGACGACGGCCTCGTCGGTGATGATCACGTTGTGCGCTTCCTCGAATTTGGGACGCAGCCCGCGGAGCATGATCACGGCGACCGCCTCGCTGGGCTCGTCGACCTTGACGGGCTGGAAGCGGCGCTCGAGGGCGGCGTCCTTCTCGAAGTATTTCTTGTACTCACTCCACGTCGTCGCCGCGATCGTGCGGAGCTCGCCGCGCGCGAGGGCCGGCTTGAGCAGGTTGGCCGCGTCGCCGCCGCCCTGCGGTCCGCCCGCGCCGATGATGGTGTGAGCCTCGTCGATGAAGAGGATGATCGGCTTCGACGATCCCTTCACCTCGCTTATCACCTGCTTCAACCGGTTCTCGAACTCGCCTTTCACGCCGGCGCCGGCCTGGAGGGCGCCGAGATCGAGGCCCATGATCTCCACGCCTTGAAGGAGCGGCGGGACCTGGTTCTGCGTGATCAGCAGCGCGAGGCCTTCAACGAGGGCCGTCTTGCCGACGCCCGAGTCGCCGACGATGATCGGGTTGTTCTTCCGGCGCCGCGCGAGGATGTCGATGATCTGGCGGATCTCGCGCTCGCGGCCGAAGATCGGATCGATCTGCCCCGCGCGCGCCTTGCCCGTGTAGTCGATGCAAAACTTCGCCAGGGCCGAGTCGGCGCCCGCACTGGCGACGCCGGCCGGGAGCTTGCCGCCCGCCGCGCCCGGCGTCCCCGGCATCGCCGACTCCGCGTCTTCCTTCGACCCCGAGAGGATCTTCGGCAGGTTGGTCTTGAGGTCGTCCTTCGGGATCGCCTCGAGGTACGCGCCGATGTTGCTCATCGAGTACTTCGTCGGCTGCTGCACCAGCCGCGCGAAGAGCACCCCGCTCCGGATCTTCTGGAAGCCGTACTCGACCGATCCGATCGTCCACGCGTCCTGCATCCACTCGAGCATCACCGGCGAGAACGTGGGCTTGCCCGCGTTGCCGCTGCGGAGATCCTCGAGGCTGCGCTGCAGCGACTGGCGGAGGCGCGCCGGATCGAGGTCGTAGTGCATGACCAGGAAGGCGAGATCGCTGTCGGCGTTGTCGAGCAACGCGAGCATCACGTGCTCGAGCGTCACCTCGTAGTGGCGTGCGGTCACGCACTGAACGACCCCCGCTTCGAGCGCGGCGGTGCAGGGGCGGGTCAGACGCTTGATGATGGATTTGGGGTCGACGAGCATCATTGGCGCGATGCTAGAGTAGAATCCTCGCGTCTCGCCACCCCGCTAACGCGAGGAAGGCGAACCACCGTCAAAGGGTGGTTCGCCCCGGAGATCAGGTCGGATCGCGGCGCGCCCGCTTCGAGTGCTTGTCGTGGTGCTTGACGGGAGCCGAGTCGTCGGCGTGGCCGTGCGCGCGCGGGGCGCTCACCTCTTTGCCATCCTTCGCGTCCTTGCCGTCCTTGTCCTTCGATGCGCGGTCGGAGTCCGAGGGGATCGAGGCCGAAGCGCCGCTGAACTTGTCGAGCAGATCGCGCCGCACCTTGAGCTTGATCAGGCCGCCGACGCGGAGCGGATCGTTCTCGTCGATGCGGTTCGGGTGCGACACGTCGTCGACGTCCATCGCGAACTGCCGGGCGATGCCGACCAGGGTGTCACCGGGGTTGATCCGGTACATCACCGTCTCGCGGCCCTTCGACGAGCGGTGCGAAGCGCGGCGCGGGGCGTCGTCCTCATCGTCGCGGCCGCGATCGCGATCGCGATCGAGCACCCGCGCCAGATCCTCGCCGGCGTCGCGATCGTCATCGCCGGCGGCGTCGTCGCCGGGATCGCGCAGCGACGAGCGGTGCTTGGCGCGGGGCAAGAGCGAGAGCAGGCTCGAGTCCTCGCGCGCCCCGCGCGGCTTGACCACGTCGCGCCCGCCGAGCAGCGACACCGGATCGAGCACGTCGGCGTCGTCCGCGACGAGGGGCTCGTTCTCGAGCATCGACGGGAGCGCGGCGCGCGCGCGCGACAGGGTGTCGGCCGGGACCATCACCAGGTAGTCGCCGCGACCCGGCGGCACGCGCTCGCCGAGGATGTCGGGGTTGAGGGTGCGGATCGCCGAGGTGGACACGCCCGAAGCCTTCGCGAGCACCTTGAGCGGCGTCCCCGGGGGCACGGCGATCTCGGCCGAATCGATGGGCCGGCTCACCTCCACCTTGTCGAAGCCGAAGCGCTCGAGGTTGTTGGCGACGATGGCCGCGGCGGAGATCTTCGGCACATACGCCGCCGTCTCCGCGGGGATCGCCTCCTGCCGCGCCAGCTCGTTGAAGTCCGACGTGCCGTACTTGTCGATGGCGTTGAGGAGCTGCTCGTAGCCCATGTTGTAGGCCGCGAGCGCGAGATCCCACGATCCGAAGCGCTGGTAGAGATCGCGCAGGTGGTGGGCCGCGGCCTGGCTGGCCATGCGCGGGTTCTTGCGCTGATCCATGAAGGCGTTGCGCGCGAGGCCATAGACGGCGCCGGTCGCCGGCATGAACTGCCAGAGCCCGACCGCGCCCGCCGGCGACTTCGCCCGAGCGTCGAAGCCGCTCTCGATCATCGCCACCCAGATCAGATCCTCGGGGAGGCGCCGCCCGCGCAGCTCGCCCTCGATCATCTCCTGGTAGCGGCCGCTGCGCTTGAGCCAGGTCTCGAACATCCCGCGGCCGCGATCGGTGCGGGTGAAGAACTTGACGTACTTCAGCGTGCGCCGCGTGACGGGGATGTGCAGATCCGGGAGCTGCAGCCGCGACAGCGCCGCCGCGCCGGCTGTGTCGAGATCGTCGACGTCGTCGGCCTGCTGCTCCATGTTCGACGTGTACCGGGGCGCCCGCGAGAACGAGGGCGTGGGCGCGTCCTGCGCGCCGCCGGTGGCCGCGGCCCGCTTCTCGTCGCGCAGCACGAGGTCACGCAGCTTCGAGAGCTCCTGCGACTCGTCGCCGCCGATCCCGCTCGCGGCCATCCGCGGCGTGGACGCCGGAGCCGCCCCGTACCGAGGCGCCGCCGCCGCTGGCGGCGTGACCCCCTGGTACGCGGAGACCGCCGCGTGAACGTGGGTGATCGTGGAATCGGGCGCCGCCATTCCCACGCCGTACCCGAACGCAAGCGCCGAAATCATGGGGGGGATTTTGTGGACCAGACTCATCGTGTAGAGAACCATCACACCATGTAGGCAAACAGGACAAGTAAACCGTCGCGCTCGAGTAGCGCAGCCCTCCCCCGCCCTCTCATCGCCCTGCGATGGCTTGAAACTGCGCGGATCGGGGCGGCTCTGCCCGCGGGTTCAGTCCCGGCGCGGCGAGCTTGCGCGGCGGCCTCACGCGACCCTCCCGTTGCAAGAAGAGGGTCTGCTAGTCTGCCCGCATGCCGGTGGCGCTCGTGGCCAGGGTGTTCGACACCCAGGCCAATCAACAATTCGATGTGACGTTCGAGCGCTTCCCGGTGCGCATCGGTCGCAACCAGCTCAACGATCTCCACATCGATCGGCCCTACGTCTCGCAGTTCCATGCGGCGATCGACATCCGCGACAAGCAGATCTTCGTCCGTGATCTCGGCTCGACGAACGGCACCGTCTATCAGGGGCGACGGCTCGCGCGCGATCAGCAGATCGAGGTGACGGCGGCGCCCGAGATCAACATCGGGCCGATCGTGCTGCGCATGGGCCTCGTCGACTCCGCGGCGAAGAAGCCCGCCTCGCCCAAGGAAGGCGGGGGCAACGTCCTCGATATCAACGACGGCGGCGCCGCGGCCAACGCGCAGCTCGCGCGACCGAAGCCGATCCCGCCGGGCGCGGAGGATCCTTTCATCCGCCAGCTCGTGCCGTACATCGAAGCTTACCGCACCGCGTGGGGCGCCGTGTACCGCGTGATCTACGATCACCTCACGCGCCTCCCGCCCGAGCTGCGCACCAACTACCTGAAGCGCCTCGGCCTCGAGCACGCGTCGGTCAACCTCGAGACCGACTTCCAGAAGATCGCGCAGTACTACGGCGTCGATCCGCGCACGCTGGGCGAGCTCGGGCCGCCGCAGGCCGCGCTCGCCGCGCTGGCAGAGCTCTCCCGCACCCTCGTCCCCGGCGGCAAACCGCCGGAAGACGTACCCGGGATCCTCACCTTCGCGCGCCGCCTGCGCGACACGCTCGAGGTGTTCCTCAAGTGCTTCATCTCCCTCCGGGACGGCTACCAGGAGTTTCAGAAGGAGATGCTCACCAAGGATCGCGAGTCGGTGAACAGCGATCGCGTCGCCACCGCGAAGGACGCCAAGGAGCTCGGCAATGTCCTCCTCGGGCCGAGCGGCGGCCCCGACGCGCCTCGCCAGCTCTACGACATCTTCGTCGAGGTGATGAGCCACCAGGTCGCTCTGCTCAACGGCGTGATGGAGGGCGTGAAGACGCTGCTCGATCAGCTCTCGCCGAAGGCCGTCGAGGAGGACTACGAGAAGAAAGGCCGCCGCACCGGCCTATTCTCGAATAAATACGAAGCTCTGTGGAAGTTCTACGAGGACCGCCACGGGGATTATTCGGGCGAGGACAAGCAGACCTTCCTGATAATTTTTGGCCCACAATTCTCGAAGGCATACGCTGCCTCGGCCGGGGAGGATTACAAGTCCTCCGGCGACGGGGCGGGGAAGAATCCTCGCCTCACGATGACCCCCAATCAGGTCAAGCGATGAGTCCCCGGCCTCCCCGGAGGCCTCGCTCGACGATCGGGCCCGCGAGCGGGCTCGCTTGGAAAAAGAAGGCGCCTGGATGCGAATCAGGGAGACGATCGTAGCGGCGGGCTTGCTCTCGATCACGGCGGCATTGCTTGCCCCGCGCGAGGCCGCGGCGCAATCGGCGCCGCCCGTGGTCCAGCGCGACAAGAACTGGGACATCGTCTCGAACGTGACCATGGTCGCGGGCGCCACGATCGTCTCGCTGATGCCGCGCGTGTACTTCAACGATCCGGAGGCGACCGTCGGCTGGAAGGGCCGGTGGCACATCTCGGCGCTCGCGCCGATCATGACGATGACGGCGTTGACCTTGATGGTCGACATCCCGATCAAGAACGCGATCAAGACGACGCGGCCGGGGTGCACGGTCGACGGTACGGTTTATCCACTGACGGAGTGCGCGTCGTTCGGAGCGCCGTCGACGCAGTCGTACGCGGCCTGGGGCGCGACGGGCGCGGGCACCGGCATCTTCCTCATCGACACCATCAAGTGGTCGGACGGGCGCTTCAACGTGCCTTACTTCCTCGGCGACGTGATCGCGCCGCTGACGCTCTCGGTGCTCAGCTCGGTGAGCCGCTCGGTGGCTCCCGGATCGTCACAGCCGTACGAGACCCCGGGGTCGATCGCCGCCGGCGCGCTCACGGGCTTCGCCAGCGGCCTCATCGTCGGGGGCGCGTATGCGCTCCTGCAGAAGCCGAGCTGCGGCTTCGGCAACAGCATTTTCTGCTGGTGAGCCTGCGCCAATGAACGGATCGCTCCTGTCCACGGTAGTCAGCCTCGTGAGCGGTACGCTCTCGTTCCTCCTCGATGTGTCGCTGCTCGTCGTGGCGCTGACGATCGTCCGCAAGCGCCGCGCCGACGCGGGCGTCCTCATCGCCGCGTCGGCGGGCGTGCAGCTGGTCTCGACCATCTCGATCCGCATCGCGTACGCGGTCATGGAGAGCATGGGCAGCTCGAGCTTCCGCGAGGTGGCGGCGCTCATCCAGCTCGGCGGCACCTTCGCCAACGCGGTCGCCGTGATCCTCCTCATCCTCGGCATCGTGAAGCTCGCGGACGGCGCGCCCGAGAACCGCTCGACCTACTGATCGGCGCCGTCAGAACGCGCCGAGCGCGCGCCGCAGCGCCGCGGGATCGCTCGTCGGCGCCTCGCACGCGCCGCGCTTGCACAGGAACGCGGTCGGCTTGTCGCCGATCGCCTTCTTCCCTTCGAGCGCCGGAAACCCTTTGATCAAAGCCTCGGACGCGCCCGTCGCCGGGACGCGCGCGACCAGCACGCGCGCGTCGCTCTGCTGGCCGAGCTCGCGCACCAGCGCCCGCGTCCGCGGATCGTCGCGATCGCCGGCGATCACCGCCTCGCGCACCTCGAACGAGGCATGGTCGGCCGCGACGAGCAGGAACCCCGATGAGAACGCGTCACCGACCATGCGCTTCGAGGCGCCGCGGAGCACGCGCGTCGCCGCCGCAGTGAACGTCGGATCCCCGGTGAGCTCGCCCAGCTCGAGGAACAGCAACGTGGCCGCCGAGCTGCCCGAGGGGAGCACGCCATCGTCGCTCTCCGACCTTCGCAGCGGCAGCGTCGCGGGCCCGATCTGCGCCTCGGCCTGGAGGAACACGCCCGCGCGCTCGTCGTAGAAGCGCTCGCGGATCGCGCCGCCGATCGCCAGCGCCGCGGTGAGCCAGCGCAGATCGCCGTCGGCCGCGTGGAGCCGCAGCAGCCCAAGCGCGGGCAGCGCATAGTCGTCGAGGAACCCTTCGCCGAGCGACGCGCCTCGCCGCACGCCGCGGATCATCGAGCGGTTACCCTCGCTCCAGCAGCGCTCGACGAGGAAGCGCGCCGCCTTCTCCGCAGCTTCGAGGAAGCGCGGCGAGTCGAGGCGCCGCGCGCCTTCGGCAAACGCCATCAGCGCGAGGCCGTTCCACCCCGCGAGCTCCTTGTCGTCGACCGCCGGCGCCGGGCGCGCGTCGCGGATCGCCCGCAGCGTGGGGAACGCGTGATCGAAGGCCGTCGAGAGATCGCCCGGCGCGACGCCGAGCCCCCTGGCGATCGCCGCCTCGTCGGTGACGCGATGAAGCACGCTGCGCCCGTCGAGCGAGCGCTCTCCATTCCTGGTGACGCCGAAGAGCGCGCCGACGAGGCGAGCCTGCGGAGCGCCGATCGCTTGCTCGAGCTCACCCGGCGTCCACGTGTAGTAGACGCCCTCGCCGCCGGGATCGTCGGCGTCGAAGCCGACCACGAGCCCACCGTCGGGCCGCTGCCACGACGCCGCGAGATCCTCGATCGCGGCACGACCGACTGCCGTGAAATCGACGCGGCCCAGCGCCGAACCGGCCTCGAGGTAGATCGCGGCGAGCTGCGCGTTGTCGTAGAGCATCCGCTCGAAGTGCGGCACGTGCCAGGAGCGATCCGTGGCGTAGCGATGGAACGTGCCCGAGAGGTGATCGCGCGATCCTCCGCGCATCATCTGCTCCAGCGTCAGCGTCACGTGCGCCTTCGCGACCGGCTCGTCGGCGCGCTCGGCGTAGCGAAGCTCGGCGAGGAGCAGCGGCGACGTGGGGAATTTTTGCCGCGATCCAAAGCCGCCGTACGTGGTGTCGCGCGCGCGATCGAGGCTGGCGAACGCGAGCTTGATCTGCGCCGGCGTCACCTCGTCGTCGCTCGCGGTCGCGCGCCCTTCGGCCTCGATGTCGACGAGCACCTCGCGCCCGCGACGCGCGAGCTCGGGCCCCTCGGCGACGAAGCGCTTCTCGATCTCGCGGAGCACGTCGAGGAACGAGAGGCGCCCGGCGCCCGCCGTCTTGGGGAAATACGTACCGCCGAACACGGGCTCGAGATCCGGCGTGAGCACCACCGTCAGCGGCCAGCCCGTCGATCCGCCAAGGCGCGCCACCGCGGCGAGGAACAGCGCGTCGAGGTCGGGGCGCTGCTCGCGATCGACCTTGATCGCGATGAAGTGATCGTTGAGATAGCGCGCCGTCTCGTCGTCCTCGAAGCTCTCGCGCTCCATCACGTGGCACCAGTGGCACGTGGAGTAGCCGATGGAGAGGAACACCAGCTTCCCCTCGCGCTTCGCGCGCGCCGTCGCCGCGTCGCCCCACGCGTACCAGTCGACGGGGTTGTGCGCGTGCTGCTCGAGGTACGGGCTCGCCTCGCCGAGGAGGTGATTCCCCTCGCGACGAATCACGTCAGTGCTTCGTGACGCGATTCGTACCGACGGCGCCGGGCCCGTCGCGGCCGGCGTCGAGCACGCCGCCATCGAGAGCGTCAGCGCGGCGAGGAGGCCGCGAGCAGAGCCGGTACGCATGCCCCGGCGTAGCACGCCGGAGCGGTCAGCCTCAGTCCTGACCGACGACGCGCTCCCACAGGGGATCGTTGGACGAGAAGAGCGTGTCGCGCTCGACGCGGAGGAAGCGCGAGAACTCCACCTTGCGGAGCGCCCGATCGCTGTCGCGCATGCCCTCGTCGTAGTGGATGATCTTCACCTCGACCTGCTCGAGGAGCTGAATGCCCGCGGGCTTGTAGGTCACGTCGGTGCGGAGCACGTACTTGGCGTAGAGCCCGCGCTCCGTCACCGAGGGCACGACCGCCGTGCGCTCGAGATCGACGGTCGCTGACTCGATCAGGCGGCCGCGGCGGGCGAGGAAGAACTGCGCGCGCTTGCGGCAGTCGTCGGCGTCGGGGCACACCGTCGACTCGGCCGAGACGATGTTCTCGTTGCCGAGGCGCACCGGCGAGATCAGCGATTTCGCCGGCCCGCGGAAGCTGCCGATGCCGTAGACCTCGGCGCGATCGTCGATGGCGCGCACCAGCGCGATCGGCCCGCCCACGTCGCCGTTCTCGAACTTGAGGATGCGCAGCCACAGCACGCGCATGCCCTCGGGCCCGCTGCGCTGATCGAGCTCTTCAATCTCGACGGGGCGCGGCCAGCCCTTCGTCGAGACGCCGCCGCGCAGCGACTCGTTGGCGAACATGTAGTGGCCGGTGCAGTCGAGATCCTTGTCGCCCAGGCCCTTTTCGGCCGTGTAGCTCGGGACGAGGACGTTCATCCACTGCTCGGGATCGAGCGAGCGAATGACGGCCTTGCCCGACGCGGGGCGCTTCACGGCGCCGAGCTGCGTGGTGCAGACGGGGATGGGGATCTGCTTGCGGCTCGCCACCTCGACGTGCGGCTGCTCGGGCGAGGCGCCACAGGCGGAGATGCCGAAGGCGACGACCGCAAATGCCAGGTTCCGAGCGAGGGATCGAGGGGAAAGGCTCACGGATCCTTCGTACCACGCGGGGCCTCCGCAACGCGAAATTCATGCTCCATCCGCGCCGCTCGAATCGACAGGCGAGAGCCCACCTCGCCCCGGATGTCCAGTGACGACCGCGCCCCCACCGCGCTGACGCTGGATCGATTCAAAGTGATATCGAGCACTTGCGAGTCGAACGCCGAGCGGCGTCGGACATTGCCTGGACGCCGAGGAAAACCCGCTGCGCGGCCGCGTAAACGACGCTTGACGAGCCCGCTCGATTGCGTAGTCTGGGACCACTTCGGATCCTCCTGGTCCGGAAGCGCGCGACGGCGAAAGCCACGCTCGACCAACAGGAACCCTGATTCTCGCAGGGTGCGTCATCTGCCAGCGCGCAAAGGGGCGTAGACTGAGTCCAGAGGACGAGCTGCTGCGAGACAAGAAAGTCGTCTGAACATGGCTCTCAATTCGTATCTCAAGCTCAAGGGACAGCGGCAGGGTGAGATCAAGGGCTCGGTGACCCAGAAGGGTCGCGAGAACAAGATCATGGTGATCGCGGTCTCGCACGAGATCATCAGCCCCCGCGACGCGGCGAGCGGCCTGCCCACCGGCAAGCGCATGCACAAGCCCTTCGTCATCACGAAGGAGCTCGACAAGGCCACGCCGCTCCTCTACGCAGCCCTCACCACGAACGAGAACATCTCCGAGTGGGAGCTCCAGTTCTGGACCCCGCAGCTCCGCGCCACGACCGGCACGGGCAACGAGGTTCAGCACTACACGGTGAAGCTCACCAACGCGAACATCGCCTCGATCTCGTTCCGCATGGCGAACAACAAGCACCCGGACCTGATGAAGTTCGCCGAGTACGAGGAGATCGCCTTCACGTACCAGAAGATCGAGTGGACCTGGAACGACGGCGGCATCACGGCCGGCGACGACTGGGAGACGCCCACCTCGTGAGGCCACCGACCGCAAGGTCGTGATCGAGGAGCCCGGGAGCAAATAACTCCTGGGCTCTTCTCATTTCAGGGGGACTTCACACGCCGACTCGCTAGATTGTAACGTCATGCGCCGCCGCAGGTACACCCACGAGCCCACGGAGGTCAGCTGATGGCTCTGAACGCGTACTTGTCGCTCGTCGGCCAGAAGCAGGGGGAGATCAAGGGCTCGGTCACGCAGAAGGGGCGCGAGGGCAAGATCATGGTGATCGCCTTCACGCACGAGATCGTGTGTCCGCGTGATCCGGCGAGCGGGATCCCCACGGGGAAGCGGATCCACAAGCCGTTCACGATCATCAAGGAGCTCGATCGCGCGACGCCGCTTCTCTACAGCGTGCTCTGCAACAACGAGAACATCGCGAGCTGGGATCTGCTGCTCTGGCAGCCGAGCCCGACGGGCGTGGAGCGTCAGCACTTCACCGTGCACATGACCAACGCCAACATCTCGGCGATCCACTTCAAGATGGCGAACAACAAGTCGGCGAAGCTCATGCGCTTCAACGAGTACGAAGAGGTCGCGTTCACGTACCAGAAGATCGAGTGGACGTGGAACGACGGCGGCCTGATCGCCGGTGACGACTGGGAAGCCCCCCGCTACTGAGTCGTGTCGTTCAGCGAGAGCGCTGCGTTGCACGGCGTTCTAGGTGTTCGCGGCGTTTGCGTTTAGGATCGGGCGCATGGCTGCTTCTCTCCTGACGCGCCTCGAGCACGCCGCGGATCCGAACTCGCTGGAGCGCCATACCTGGCGCGACAACGACATCGAGGGCGCCGTCTCGCAGCACCTCGCGCGCATGCTCAACACGCGGCAGGGCAGCTGCCTCACGTGCCCTGACTACGGCCTGATCGAGGTCTCGGAGATCTTGAATGATTTCCCCGACGCCATCGGCATCATGCAGCGGGCGATCAAGAACAGCATCCAGACCTACGAGCCGCGCCTCAAGAACGTCCAGGTGCGCCACGTGAAGAACGACTACACGCACGAGATGATGCTCGTGTTCGAGATCACCGCGCAGCTCCAGCTCCCTGACGGGCGGCGGCAGTCGCTTCGCTTCGCCACGAACGTCGACCCCAGCGGCAACGTGAAGATGGGCGGTTGAAGCTGCGCGATCAGGGAACACGGCCGGTTCCAGGGCGAATCGGCAAGCTGGCGGTTGACAACCGTCCCCGGTCGACGGTCGACTGACGGGCGCGAGGGGTATGTTCAACAAGTATTATCAGGACGAGCTGACCTACCTGCGCGAGCTCGGGCGCGAGTTCGCCGCGGCGTATCCGGCCATCGCCCCCATGCTCGCCGAGCGCGGCGATCCCGATGTGGAGCGGCTCCTCGAAGGCGTCGCGTTCCTCACCGGCAAGATCCGGCAGAAGCTCGACGACGAGCTCCCCGAGGTCATCCACTCGGTCGCTTCGCTGCTGTTCCCGCACTACCTGCGGCAGGTCCCCAGCACCAGCGTGATCGAGTTCACGCCGCTCCCCAACGTCGTCCGCGAGAAGCTCACCGTCGCCCGCAACGCCGAGGTCGGCTCGGTGCCCGTCGACGGCATCTCGTGTCGCTTCCGCACCACGCAAGACGTCGAGCTCGTCCCGCTCGCCGTGGACGACGCGCGCATCGACACCGGCGCGCAGCTCAGCCAGTCGCTCCGCATCGAGCTCAAGATCACCGGCGGGGCCGCGCTCGCCGCGATCAACCTCAGCCAGCTCCGCTTCTACATCCACGGCGAGCGCCGCCTGCAGGACGATCTGCGCCTGTGGATCGCCGCGCACACCGAGAGCGTCGCGCTCTGCGCGGTCGACGCCGCCGGGCGCGACACCACCGTCTCGTCGCTCCCCGCGAAGGTGATCAAGCTCGTCGGCTTCAACGAGGACGAGGGGCTGATCCCCTACCCCGCGACGGTGTACCCGGGCTTCCGCTTGCTGCAGGAGTACTTCACGCTCCCGCAGAAGTTCGCCTTCTTCGACGTCACCAGCCTGGAGACGCTGCCCGCCGACAAGGTCACCGACAGGTTTGCGATCATCATCCAGTTCAAGGACGGCCTGCCCACCGGCACCCGCGTGACGAAGGAGAATTTTCGCCTCTTCTGCTCGCCCGTCGTCAACCTGTTCGAGCACCCGACCGATCCGATCAAGCCCGATCCCGGCAAGTACGAGTACATGGCGCGGCCCACCGGGGCGACGGCCAACGCGTACGAGATCTACAGCATCGACAACGTCGTCGCGATCGCGCGGCGCACCAGCCAGCGCGTGGAGATCCCCTCGTTCTTCTCGTTCCAGCACGAGCTCGACGAGGCCGCGACGGCGCGCGCGGTGTTCTATCAAATGCACCTGCGCCAGGCCGCGGTGGGCGACGGCGTCGACATCTACCTCTCGTTCGGATCGCCGCAAGACGTCGGCACGCTGCCCGAGTTCGACGTGATCAGCATCGACGCGACGTGCACCAACCGGCGCCTCGCCTCGCAGCTCAAGATCGGCGATCTGCGCGTCCCCACGGCCACGTCACCGGCCGTCGCGACGTTCACCAACCTCACCGTGGTCACCTCGCCGCTGGCCCCGCCGATGGGCCGCGAGCTCCAGTGGCGCGTGCTCGCGCACATGGCGATGAGCTACCGATCGATCACCGAGATCGAGGTGCTCCGCGCCATGGTCGACCTCTACAACTTCCAGGCGATCATCGATCGTCAGGCGGCGCGCGCGAACCAGCTCCGGCTCGCGGCGATCAAATCCGTGAAGGTGCGCCCGACGGACCGGCTCTATCGTGGGGCGCCGGTGCGCGGCGTCGCCGCCGACATCGAGCTCGACGAAGGTGGCTTCAGCGGTGAAGGCGAGATGTACCTCTTCGCCAGCATCCTCAACGAGATGTTCTCCTCGTACGTTTCGCTCAACTCGTTCACTCAGCTCACGGTCACCGGATCCAACACGCGCGTGGTGTACAAATGGGAGCCGAAGAGCGGCAATCTCTACCTGATCTGAAGGAGACGCTCGCCGAGATCGAGAACAACGCCCGGCGTTTCTCGTTCTATCGGCTCGTCTATCTTCTCGAACGCGTCTACGCCAAGTCGCCCCCCGTGGGGCAGCTCGGTCCGGCGTCGGAGGAGAGGATCCGCCTTCGATCAGACACCTCGCTGACGTTCGCCTCGTGCGACATCAGCGAGCTCAGCCATCACAAGTACGCCGACGGGATCGAGCGCGTGCGCGTCACCAACGCGTTCATGGGCCTCTACGGGTCCACCTCGCCCCTGCCGACGTACTACGTCGAGCAGATGGCCCAGGTCGACTACCAGGGCGGCCCGCACCCGATCCGCGAGTTCTTCGACGTCTTCCACCACCGGCTGCTGTCGCTCGTTTACCGCACGTGGACCAAATACCGCTTCTCGGTGATGTACCGGAAGCGGGGCACGGATCCCTTCACGCGCCGGATGTTCTGCACCGTCGGCGTCGACGGCTTCCGCGACACCGACGGCGCGCTCGATCGCTTCCTCCACCTGCGCTACGCGCCGCTCCTGGCCTCGAAATCGCGATCGGCGCGCGGCCTCCAGGTCGTGCTCAGCGATCTCTTCGGCAAGATGGGCGTGAGCATCGAGCAGTTCGTAGGCCACTGGACGATGATCGAGAAGCCCAACCGCAACAAGCTCGGGGTGATGAACCACCAGCTCGGCGAGAGCATGACGATCGGCCGCTACGTGTACGACGGCACCGGCCGCTTCACGATCGTCCTCGGCCCGCTCGGCTACGACGAGTACCTCTCGTTCCTGCCCGGCGGCCACCGTCGCCCGCTCATGCGCGGCGTCGTCGCCACCTTCACGCGCGGCCAGCAAGACGTGATGCTCGAGCTCCACGTGAAGACCGACGCCGCCCCGCGCTTCCAGCTCGGCGCGCCGCGCTCGGCCACGCTGAAGCGCACCGCCTGGCTCGGCGGCGCCGCCGGCGAGCAGTTCGTGATCACCGTCCCCCTCGAAGAGCAGGCCCCGATCACCGCCGACGACGAGAACGACGAGGACCGCGGCTTCGAGCCTCCGTGGTGAGCGCGATCGTTTGAGCGCAAACGATCGACAGATCGTTGCAGCTCAAACGATCTCCGGGATCACCTGCGAGGCGTTGGTACCGACCGGCCCCAACGCCTGAGCCGTCGGTGATTTTCGCCGAGCCGGCCGCGCGGCCAAGGCGGAGGAGGAGCCGTACGCAAGTACGGTGACGACGACAACGCCGGCCCCGTGGCCGGATCGGCGAAAAGCACCAGGCTCAGTAGACGATGAGGCTCTTGATGGCGGCGACCATCTCGTCCTCGATCGGCTCGACGTTCTCGCCGTGGACGATTTGCACGAGGAGCAGGCGGTGATCGCTGCGGATCAGGACCTCGTGGGCGAAGTTCTGGTACTCGGGGCGCGAGGGGACGCGCGTCTTCAGGACGTAGGAGCGGGCCTGGGTGTTGGCCGTCGCGAAGGGGGCGCGGCCCGAGAGGATCTGCGAGCCCTGCTCGTCGACGTCGGCCTCGTAGCGGCGGAGCACGTCGGTCCAGGTGTCTTCCGGGTGATCGACGCGCTCGAAGATCGAGAAGAGGAACTGGCGCGGCGACTGGTAGGAGATGAAGCGGTGCTGCGGGGTGTAGTCGGCCGAGCGGATCACCCAGTCGATCGGGCGGCCGAGGCGCACGTCGCCGCTGAGGATGCCCACGCCCACGATCCGCGGGAGGCGCTCGTTCTGCGATTGATCGAGCGGCTTGAAGTACGTCTCCCAGCTGTAGTTCCGGTCGATGATCCCGGTGGAGTGCAGGTAGAAGACTTCGTCCCGCTGCGGGGCAGTAGGCGACCCGCCGCACCCGATGCTGAGCGCTCCGAGGAGCGCGAGCGGGGCGAGCAGGACGATCTTTGCCGCGGGGCGGAGGCGTTGGGCTGACCTCATCGCCGAAACGATAGGCGAAGCGGGACCAGACATCCAAATGATCGAAGGAGTTTGCCCGCGAGGGCCCGGCCAGACGATGATGACGTCATGGCCTCGGGGCTCGCGAGCAGCGCTCGTGTCCTCCGATCCGGCGCGAATTCTCGGGCCGGGGATGGGCCCGCTTGCGGCTCCCTCGGATCGGATGGAGCCGGACCTCTGGAGAGGACTCATGGCTGACGCGACCATTTCCTTCGTGATCGCCGCCGCGCTCGCCCTCGGGCTCACCGCCTGCAGCGGGATCGACGCGGGGATCGACTACCCGAGCGACCTGCCCGACATCGGCCCGCAGCTCCTCACGCCGGAGAACGCGACGAGCCCGTCGGTCGCCTTCAGCAAGTTCAAGATCGCGCCCGACGCCTGCAAGGGCATCGACACGCACCCGATCACGCAGGCCCTCACCCAGGAAGATTTCACGCGCTTCCTCGAGAGCCAGGGCCTGAAGATTGAGCCGAAGAAGGCCCGCGACAACCTCTACTGGTACGAGTTTCCCAACGGCAAAGACGGGCCGAACAACTTCGTTCGCCTGCGCCTCGCGGTGCTCGACAACTCGGCCGGCGCCGCCGCGGATCTGCACTCGTCGCTGCTCGAGCACGGGCCGGGCTGGTGGGGCGTTCGCCGATCGAACCTCGCGGTGCTCGCTCCGAAGGCGTCGCTGCGTGAGGGCCTCTCGTTCGCGATGAAGCACAAGATGGAATGCTGGGGGATGTTCACCATCGCCGGGAACGACGACGCCTACGTCGTGCAGGGCCCCTACAGCGAGCTTTAGTCCCAGGAAAGGGCTCGCGCCCTTTCCCCCCGCCGGGCAAAGCCCGTCGGGGCCCCCCATACCCCGAACCGCCATTGCCAATCGGAGCCGAGTGGTGCTCGGCAGTGCGGCGGATCGGTGGGTGGGTGGTGCGTTGTCGGTACTGATGACGCTGTCGTTTGCCCCTTCATTTCAGCGGTGATTTCGACGAGTCGATCTTTTCGACGCGGGGCCGTGCGTCGGCAGTTGGCCCCGTAACGCGCGGGATACGGCGCAAATCCGTGTGGGAATGTGGTCTCCGGAAGCCGAGTCCGTTTAGACTCGGGTCATGCGCTTCCGCTCTCTCTTCGTGGCCTGCGTCCTCCCTCTCGGCGCGATTGGTACCGTGTACGGGTGCTCCGGTGATCCCTCGCCCGAGGACATCTGCGGCTGGCTCGACAACCCGGCCTCGCCCAACTGCGTCGCCGAGTTCCACGAGGACATCGGGGCCAAGTGCGGCGCGCTGGATCCGACCACCGTCACCGGCACGTTCGCCAAGCGCGAGGCGCTCGACGTGTGCGTGCTGGCCCAGGGCGGCTCGGTCGTCTTCGATCCGCCGATCGACATCACCAAGTTCCCGACGGGGATGCCGACGCTGATGAAGATCGTCAACGCCGACGGCTCGGCGTGCGGCGAGATCTCGCAGACGAGCCTGTTCGACTGGTCGCTGAAGATCGCCGCGCCCGTCCCGGTGATGGGCGCGAGCACCGCGTCGAGCAGCAGCGCGTCGACCTCGGGCGCGGGCGGCGCCGAGGAGAGCAGCGAGTCGCACTACTCCAGCGGGAAGATCGCCGTCACGAGCCTCGGCGGGCAGACGATCCAGGTCGCCTGCCCCGCGCCGGACGTCCACGCGAGCGGCGTGCTCACGGCGGCCGAGTCGCACGTGTTCAACCTCAACCAGTCGCTCCAGGCGACGCCGCAGAACGGGTGTCCGCAGTTCGCGCAGATCATCCCGCAGGCGGTGCTCGAGGTCGATCCGGGCGGCGTGCTCCGCAACGGCTCGGCGCGCTTGCGGATCCAGTTTCCGCCGGAGGCCAGGGAGGCGAAGAGCTCGGGCCTCGGCGGCGCGAGCGGCACGGGCGGGAGCTCGGGCAGCGGGGCCGCGGTGACGGTCGCTCCCGAGCTCGTCTACTACTTCGACTGCGCGATCCCCGGCGCGCTCGAGGTCTGCGCCAACGGGATCCAGGACGGCAACGAGAGCGACATCGACTGCGGCGGGCCCGAGACCAAGCCGGGCTGCCCCGCCCGCTGCGGCGAGGCCCAGCTCTGCAGCTTCAACTGCGACTGCGACAACGTCTCGTTCTGCGTGCCCGACAAGATGGGCATCAAGCGGTGCACCGCGAGCGACGCCGGCGTCGTCTCCAAGGCGGCCTGCTCGGGCATCATCTGCAGCAACGGGAAGAAGGATCCGAGCGAGTCGGACACCGACTGCGGCGGCACGTGCCCGAACAAGTGCATCGACGGCCAGAGCTGCGCCACCAACGACGACTGCGCGGGGAACAGCTGCGCGGCCAAGGTCTGCGGCCCGCCGAAGTGCAACGATCTTGCGACCAACGGCGACGAGACCGACGTCGACTGCGGCGGCGCGACCTGCTCGAAGTGCGCCGAGACGAAGAAGTGCAAGGTCGGCACCGACTGCATGAGCGGCGGCTGCTCGCCCGCGGGCATCTGCTCGGCGTGCTTCAACATGAAGCCGGACACCGGCGAGACCGACGTCGACTGCGGCGGGACGGCGTGCGCGGCGTGCGGCGAGGGCAAGACGTGCGTGGTGCCCGCCGACTGCGACACCAAGGCGTGCAACGGCGGCAAGTGCAACGGCTGCACCGACACGATCAAGGACGGGATGGAGACCGACACCGACTGCGGCGGTCCGATCTGCTCCAAGGTCTTCACCACGCAGTGCAAGGACGGCAAGACCTGCATGGCCGCGAGCGACTGCCAGAGCAACGGCTGCCTCAACGGGAAGTGCTCGCCCTGCGCCGACGGGATGCAGGACGGCAACGAGTCGGACGTCGACTGCGGCAAGAGCGGCATGATGAGCACCGCCAGCGATTGTCCGAAGTGCGACAACGGCAAGGTGTGCGTCGACGCCGAGGATTGCATCAGCGGTCAGTGCGACGGGAACCACTGCGGATCGTGCACGGACGGCGTGAAGGACGGGTCGGAGAGCGACGTCGACTGCGGCGGCAGCTGCGCGACGAAGTGCCCCGAGGCCAAGATCTGCAACGTCGACTTCGACTGCGAGTTCGGCGTCTGCCAGCTCCCGTCCGTCATGACGAGCAGCTCGAGCGGCGGCGGCGGCATGGGCCCCGGCATCTGCAACACCTGCAACAACGGCTTCACCGACAGCAACGAGAGCGACAAGGACTGCGGCGGCCTGACCTGCCCGAAGTGCGTCGTCGGCGAGATCTGCAAGGTGAACACCGACTGCGCGAGCGGCGTTTGCATCGGCAAGCTCTGCAAGTGAGCGTCGCGATCCGCGGCTGACGGGCGCGAGCCCGGCAGGCGCGTCGCGACGCGAGAGGGCGTCTCGCTCCGGGCGAGGCGCCCTCTTGCTTGTTGCGAACCCGGGGGATGCGCGTCCAGGCTTTATTTCTCGGGAGATCCGCGCGCCGGCGCGAGGAGATCGAGCGTCACTATTTTCATGAAGAAGCCGCACTCCTCCTGTGTGACCGCGCTGCTCGTCGGCGCCGCGATCGTCACGCCGCGCGAGGCCGACGCGCAGTCGAGCAGCCTGCAACGCGCCGCCGACGCCCAGGCGAAGTACGACCCCGCGGCGGCGGCGTCTGCCCGCGCTGCGCCGACGGGACGACCTGCGGCGCGAGCGGCGACTGCATGAGCGCGACCTGCACGCTCGGCGTGTGCGTGGCGGCCACGTGCTCCGACCTGCAGCGCAACGGCGACGAGAGCGACGTCGACTGCGGCGGGAGGATCTGCGGGCGGTGCGGCGACGGTCAGCAGTGCGCGAGCAACGCCGATCGTGCGGCCGCCGGCTGCCTCGACGGCGTGTGCTCCGCGTGCGCGAACGGCATGAAGGACGGCGCCGAGAGCGACACCGACTGCGGCAGCGCGTTCTGCGCTGGCGGCGCGGACGGCTGCGCGTGCGCGGCGGCGGGCGACTGCGTCAGCAAGGGTTGCCTCGACGGGGTGTGCTCGCCCTGCGCCAACGGCACGATCGACGGCGACGAGTCCGACGTCGACTGCGGCGGCTCGCACTGCACGACCAAGTGCGGGGGCGGCAAGAGCTGCGTCACCGACCTCGACTGCGTGAGCAACGCCTGCGTCGTCTCCCTCTGCAACTGAATTGCAAAAACGAGAGGGCGTCTCGCGTTGCGCGAAGCGCCCTTTCGTTGTCGATGAATCGAGCTCACCGCGCGGCGAGCGCGGCGGCCTGGATCACATGCCGGCGGTGATGCGGAAGTCGTCCTGGAAGGGGACGATCTCGAGGCGGTTGTCCTCGACGCGGTGGCGCCACTCTTCGGTCTTCGTGCCCGGGATGCGGTAGCTCGCCGTGTACGTGTAATCGACGAAGAACGTGTCGTTCTCCTTCAGCACGCGGCGGTAGCGGATCTCGTAGCGGATGGCCTCGGCGTCCTGGAACTTGGTCTCGAGGTAGTTCTGCAGGCCCGCGTAATCGAGGTCGTCCGCGGCGTCGACGTTGCCGCCGTCCTCGTAGTACGTGGGCGCCGCGAGCTTGAGCAGCGCGCCCGTGTCCTTGTGCTCGACGGCGTGCCGGTACTTCTCGCAGAACGAGATCAGCTTCCGGTTCTCGAACGAATCCTCCACGTCGGTGTTCGGGATGTAATGCGACGAGCACGCCCCGAGTGGAGCGGCCAGCGCGAGGAGAGCGGGGAAGAGTAGTCGGTGCAATCGCAACATACGCTTGGTGGGGAACACAGAGCCCCTACGCGAATTCCGGGCCGGACCTTGCCAGAAGGCTAACGCCGGGGAAAGCATCACGGTGCCGATCGCGTGCGATGACAGCGTTGGCAAAGCGAAGCGAGTCGAGCTGCTTCGCGCGCCATTCTGACAATGCGATCGTCGAGGCCGGGGATCCGGGGCGGTCGGGGCGTTCGCGAGCGAGGCGCAGCGGGTCGATACCGCGGCGCTGACCGTGAAAATCGCGGCTGACAACTCGGCGGCGGCCCTCAGCGGGCGAGCCGATCGAGGAGCGCGAGGTGGCCGATGGGCCCTGTCGGCGAGGGTGCGGCGAGGTCGAAATTGATCGGGCGGAGCGAGCCCGCTCCGTCGGCGACGAGGAGGATCGCGACCGCGCCGCGGGCCAGCGCACGATCCGACCAGCCTGCGAGCGCGCGCAGATCGGTCGCGACCGGGCCGGCGTCGTCGGCTGCCACGACGACGACGTGATCGGCGTCGCCCGCGGCGACGAGCTCGATCCCCGAGGCCAGCGCCTCGATCGCGCCGTCGAGGCCCGAGCTCACGGCGAAGCTCGGCCCGGTGAGGCCGAAGACCAGCGCGCACTCGCCGACGAGCGCGTTGGGCGACGTCGCGGGGAACACGCGCGGCTCGACCGAGGTGGCGCCGCGCGCGCGACGGCGAGCGTCGTAGCCCTCATTGGTGTCGATGGTCGCGAGGCCGTGACCGGCGACGATCCCCGCGCCGACGAGCGCTGAGCGGCCGACGTCGTGCGCGAGCGACGCGACCGCGGCGAGGCCGAGGCGACAGAGGAGATCGAGGCGCCCGAGGCGATCGCGCGCGACGCCGGTCGCCTCGCTGAGGGCCACGAGATCGACCGCGTCGACGTGCGCCGTCGCGCGGAGAAACACCGGGCGAAGCGCGCGCGGGCGGCGACCGCTCGGCGCCGCGGTGAGCACCAGCGCGGCGTTGGTCCCGCCGAACGCGGCCGAGAGCTTGAGCGCGGCGCCGAGCGGGCGCGCCTCGGCGCGATCGAGGAGCAGCGCGGGCGCGTCGGGATCACGATCGCCTTCGCCTGCCGCGGCGGGCGCGATCCCGCTGCGGAGCGCCGCCGACGCGGCGAGCGTCTCGAGGACGCCGGCCGCGCCGAGCGTGTGGCCGATCTGGGCCTTGAACGGGTGCACCACCGGGCGACGATCGCCGACGAGCGCGGCGATCGCGCGCGACTCCATCGCGTCGTTGAAGGGCGTGGAGGTGCCGTGCGCGCTGACGAGATCGATGCGATCGGCCGCGAGGCCGGCGTCGGCGAGGGCCGCGGCGGCGGCGCGCGCGAGGCCCGATCCGGTGCGATCCGGCGCGGTGATGTGGACCGCGTCGTTCGAGGCGCCGAAGCCGGCGACGCGGACCAGCGGCGCGCTGCAGCGGCGATCGCCCTCGCGCACCATCGCGACGATCCCCGCGCCCTCGCCGAGCGACATCCCGTCGCGGCCGACGCGGAACGGGCTCGGGCAGCCCGACGTGGTCGCGCGCAGCGCCTCGAAGCCCGAGGCGACGAAGACGCTGATCGCGTCGTAGCCGCCGGCGAGGACGAGATCGCACGCGCCGCGATCGAGCCAGCGCAGGCCGAGCCCGATGGCGATCGTCGAGGCCGCGCAGGCCGCGAGCACCTGGACGCGCGGGCGCGACGCCGCGAGATCGAGCGCGTCGAGCGCGGCGTCGAGCGGCGCGAAGTAGGTGGCGCCGCGGGCGAGCTCGGCCGTGGCGACGCCGGCAGCGCGCGCCGCGAAGAAGCGCTCCGACGTGAGCATCCCGCCGCTCGACGTGCCCACGGCGACGCCGACGCGCTCGCGCCGCCAGCCGGGGCGCGACACGTCGAGCGCGGCGGCGATCTGGGTGAGCGCGGCGACCAGGAGATCGGTCGCGCGATCGCCCGACGGCGCGACGCCGAGATCGTCGGGCGCGCGCGCCGAGAACGGCCGCCGCAGCCCCGCGGATTCGAGCACCGGATCGCGGGCGATGCGCCGCGCGGCCGGCTCGCCCGGCGCGCCCACCGGCGTCGCGGCGTCGCCGAGGCCGAAGGGCGAGACGGCACCGACGGCGATCACGCAGGCGTCGCTCATCGCTCGTCCTCGCTCAGCGTGTCGGGATCGACGAAGGCGCGCGGGCTCGGCGGCGACGCCTCTTCGCCCTCGCAGCGGACGGTGACCTCGAGGCCCGTCGAGGCCTGGTGGTAGCGCACTTTGCCACAGCCGATCCGCTCGGCGTCCACCGTCTCGTCGTCGAGCTGTCGCCGCGTGGGCAACATCGTCCACGTCGTGCGACGCGCAGTGACGCCGCCCCCATCGGCAGCATGGAGATCGACGATCGCCGCGCCGTCGCGGAGCACGAGGCGATCCGCCGAGGCCTCGCGCGACGCCCAGAGCAGGCTGCCGTCGGCGGGGTGGAGCAGCCACCAGCGGAGAAAATCGACGGGCAGGCCGCGGCGCGCCTCGCGCGGGGACGACGCGTCGCCGCGCTTCAGCAGATCGATCGCGGGGACGGCGAAGCGGTAGCGATCGCCGTCGATCCACAGGTCGAGCGCCGTGGTCCCGCCGGGGCCGAGGAGGATCATCCGCAGCGACGCAGGCGGCGCGATCGCCAGCGCTCCGCGCGCCTCGAGCACGCGCCCGGTGATCGGCTCGCGCAGCGCGAGCGCGACGCGCAGCGTGCGAGGCACGACCTGGGCGCGGAGCGACGCCAGGCGGGCGCGCGCGGCCCTCCACTGCGCGAGCGACGGAGGCGCGAGCGGGGCGCGCGTGATCGAAGGAGCGCAGGCCGAAAGCGCGAGCGCGATCGCCGCGAAGGCGCACCCGCGCCCGCCCCGCGTGAGGCTCACGGATGATCCGGGACGAGGAGGATCGCGAAGCCCCGATCGCGCGCGACGCCGAGCACCAGCGCCGTCGCCGAGTCGCCCACCGCGACCGCAGCGACCGCAGCGACCGCCGCGAACCCGCCCGCGCCCTCGTGATCGCCGGCGCGATCGGCGACGGCGCGGAGCGGCACCGCGCTCCACGGCGAGCCGACGAGCGGCAGGCGCGCGCGATCCCCGGCGCGGCCGACCACGACGATCGACGAGCCCGCCAGGGGCAGCGGCGCGTCCGCCAGCGCGCCCGCGCCGTCGTCGCGCCACGACGTCCACCACACGACGCGCGCCAGCGCCGCGGCCCCGCGCGCGTCGGCGCGATCGCCGGATTCGAAGAGCAACGCGGAGGCGCCCTCGCTGCGCGGGCCGCGATCGGTGATGCCGCTGCAGAGCGGGCCGAGGCAGCGGTCGACCATCACGCTCCACTCCTCGGCGCTGCCCGCGAAGATCGCTCCGCCGACGCCGCCGTCGAGGAGCTCTACCGCCGTCACCATCGCGCACTCGGCGGTGGCCTCGAGGTCGGAGACCGCGAGCACGGGACCACGGAGGCCGAGGTAAATCGACGCGTGGCCGATCGGCGACGAGGGGACGAGGTTGGGGAAATCGGCGGGGCTCGCGAACTTCGCGCCCTTGTCGAAGACCCGGCGCATGAACGCCGTCGAGCCGTCGACGCTCCCGAACGCCGAGCCGCTGATCGCGCCGACGTCGGTGCAGCCCGGCGTCCCGAACACGAGGCCGGCCTCGGCGCCCGCGGCGGCCGTGGCGATGGTCGTGAGCCGCCCGGCGCGATCGAGTCGCCGCGCCTTGCCCACGTCGAGGTGATCGGCCGGCCGCACGTCGATCGCGCCGGGCGCAGGCGCGGGGCCGGCGTCGAGGTACGCGAGCGAGCCGCGCGCGCCGAGCACGCCGAGCGGCCCGACCGTCGCGCCGCCGGTGACGACGATGCGCGACGGCACCGACACGGGAGGCGGCTCCGGGAACGCATCGAGCGCGGTGAACACCAGGACCGAGTCCGTCCCGCCGAAGCCGAACGAGTTGGAGATCACCGCGCGGACCGGGGCGGCGCGCGCCGTCGTCACCAGCGCGAGCGGGCACGCCGGGTCGGCCTCTTCGAGCCCGATCGTCGGCGGGAGCATGCCGCGCTGGATCGCCATCACCGAGATCGCCGCCTCGATCGCGCCGGCCGCAGCGAGGGTGTGACCGATCTGCCCCTTCGCCGACGACACCGCGACGCGCGCGGCCTCGGCGCCGAAGCACCGCCCGATCGCGGCGGCCTCCATCGAGTCGTTGAGCGTCGTCGCCGTCCCGTGCGCGTTGACGTAGTCGATGTTGGCCGGCGTGAGGCCGGCGCGGGCGATCGCCTCGCTCATCACGCGCGCCGCCGAGACGCCCTCGCCCTCGGGGTTGGTGATGTGGTGCGCCTCCGCGCCGACGGCGAACCCGCGCAGCTCCGCGAGCGGACGCGCCCCGCGAGCCCGCGCCGCGTCCTCGGGCTCGAGCACCAGGAAGGCCGCGCCCTCGCCGAGGTTGAGGCCATTGCGCCGACGATCGAAGGGCCGACAGGGATCGGCCGAGAGCGCCGATAGCGCGCTGAAGCCCGCGTACGTGAGGCGACAGAGCCCGTCAGCGCCGCCGGCGATCACGCAGCGCGAGCGCCCGGCGCGGATCCACGCCGCCGCGAGCAGGATGGCGTTGGCCCCGCTCGAGCACGCGCTGCACACGCTGCGAACGCGGCGGAACGGGCCCACCGCGGCGCGCACGTGATCGGCCGTCGACGAGAGCGGATGCGAGAGCAGCTGCTGCAGCGGGGCGATCGCGGCGGGATCGCGCGACAGCGCCGCGAGCGTCACCTCGGTCTCGAACATGCCGGCGGTGGTGCCGCCGAGCACGAGATCGATCGGCGACGTCGTGGGGTGTACCCCCGCGTGAGCGAGCGCCTCGCGCACAGCGATGACCGACATCGCGTCGGTGCGTGACCAGCCCAGATCTTCCCCCGGCGGCGCGACGTCCGCGGCGTGGAGATCGGCGACCTCGGCCGCGAGGCCAGGCGCGGCGCCGGGCAGCTCGAAGAGCGAAAGCCGACGGATCCCGCGGTCGCCCGCGAGGAGCCGATCCATGGTCGCCCCTGCGCCTCGGGCGAGCGGCGACACCACACCGATCCCCGTGACCCACACCCGCGGCGTCGTCGTCATCCGGCCTGCGTGCGAACGATGTAGTCGACCAGCGCGTTCACCGACGCGAAGATCGGCCGCGCCTCGGCGCCCTCCGGGATGCGAACGCCGAAGCGCTCTTCGATCGACATCGCGAGCTGGAGCGCGTCGAGCGAATCGAGGCCGAGACCTTCGCCGAAGAGGGGCGCGACATCGTCGATGTCCGACGGTGACTTCCCCTCCAGGTTCAGCTCCGACACCATGAGTTCTTTGAGCTGCTGCCGAACTTCCGCCGCGTTCATGTGGTGGGGGCAGGAAGTATCACGAAGCTCGCAAAGGAGCCACGGGCGCCACTCTCCGAGCAGCGGACCGGCGTCGTCCCTCGCGCCGGAGCCGCCGGAGCCGTCGGCCCGCGGCGCGGCGGGGCACCCCGCCGCGAGGCGTGGTGCGCGCCGCCGTTTCGTGCCATTCTCGCCGCGAAAAGCGAGGATCGCATGAGTGAACGCAAGTACGGATCGTTCGAAGAGTTCTGGCCTTTTTACGTGAGCCAGCACAGCAAGAAGGCGACGCGGACGCTGCACTTCATCGGATCGACGCTGGCGCTCGGCGCCGTCGCCGCCGCGGCGGTGACCCGGCGCCCCGCGCTGCTCCTCGGCGCGCCGCTCGCCGGCTACGGCTTCGCGTGGGTGAGCCACTTCTTCGTCGAGCAGAACAGGCCCGCGACGTTCACCTACCCGCTGTGGTCGCTGATGGGCGACGCGCGCATGTGGTGGATGACGGCTAACGGCGCGATGGACGCCGAAGCGGAGCGCGTCGCCGCGACGGACGCGGCCGCGCCGGAGCCCGTCGCGGCGCCGCGCGACGCCGCCACGCACGCCGTGAACTGAAGGATCGACCGCGTCGCCGCGCGAGGCTCCGCGCGCGGCGCGCGAAGGAAGGATCACAAGAAAGAGTTCGCCGGGAAGTCGATCGGCGTGTGCAGCTCGTCGTTGCCGCGGATGGTGAACGGATCGATGTCGATCTGCGTGGTCCGCGCCGTTCCGTTGGCGTCGACGAGCACCGCGCTGGCCGAGTAGGTGCCCGGCGCCAGCGTGATCGACGTGCCGAACGACTGGCAGCTCTCCGAGAACGTGCTCGCGGACCCGACGCCCGGGTCGACGATGATCTCGAGCCGGGTGGCCGACGACTGATTGCACTGGTTCGGATCGGTGGACCCGTGGATCGTCCAGTCGACCACCAGGACGCCATCACCGGCGACGACGACCGGCGGCGGATCCGCCGTCGAGCTGACGAAGCAGCCGCCAAGGGCAAGAGCGAGGAACGAGCTGGCAAACAAGGATACGAGTCGCATCGGATACTCCAATCGGGGTAAAGACGCTCTGTCGAGCGTCAGTATTCGCGCCGAGCGGGCGGAGCGGAAAGGGGCCTCTGGACGTCGCGACGAGCGGGCGGGGCCTGCTGAACATAGCCACGCTGACGCCGGAGCTCGACCGGTTCGGTGCGGTAATACTGCCAGCGCGGGCCCTGCCGGTAATACCAGCGGTCGTGGTAGAGATAGACAGGACGACCCTCGTACTGTGCGCGAGGATAGGTCTGCACATCGACTTCCGCCGGTGCTTCAGAAGCCTCCGCGTACACGGTCGGCGGCTCGGCGTAGGCGTAACAGCCACCCAGAGCGAGCGCCGCGCAGGTTGCTGCGATCACGTTCATTCGTTGATTCATGACGACCTCGGTGACACCAACGCTCAGCAAGGTCGATGCCAGCACGGCCCCAGAGTGCCAGTCTGGTCGAACCGCTGGATTTCGCGCGTTCCGGCGCGGCGCCGCGTGCGATCACGCCTCACGTGCGGCGCGCATGACCCCGGGGCGCGCCCGGATTCCGGCGCGGCCGACCGGCCCTGGAAGAGGTGGAGTGTCCGCGCCATTTCCGTCGAATTTCACGCATTTGCTTTGTTTTTCTCTCCTCTCCTGCTTTCCTGCTCTCGGCAGTTTAGACCATGTCCGAAGCCTCGTTTTACACAGAGAGCGCCAGGGGCGCGACCCGGGACGCCGTGAAGGAGGTCGAGGCGCGGACCTCGGCCGAGATCGTCGTCGCGCTGCGGCGGGTGTCCGGCTCGTACCGTGACGCCGACTACCTCGCCGGCTTCCTGCTCGCGATCGTCACCCTCTTCGTGATGCTGTTTGCAGAGCACGGCTTCCCGCTGCTGTCGTTCCCCGCGACGATGATCGGCGCCTTCGTGGCGGGCGCCTTCTTCTCGACCAGCGTCGCCCCGCTGCGTCGCGCGCTGACGCAACCGGCGCGGAGGCGAGCCCAGGTCGGCGCGGCCGCGCGCGCCGCGTTCGTCGATCTGGGCATCAGCCGCACGACGGGCCGCAGCGGGGTCCTGGTGTTCGTCTCGCTCCTCGAGCGCGAGGTCGAGGTGGTCGCCGACATCGGCGTCGATCCGGTGCTCCTCGGCGAGGACTGGACGCGCGCCGTCGCCGCGCTGCGCGTTTCGATGAGGCCGGCTCCCACGTTCGATGCGTTTCGCGCCGCGCTCCTCGGCCTCGCCGCGCCGCTCGAGCAAGGCATGCCCCGCGCCGCCGACGACGTGAACGAGCTCCCGGACGAGGTCGCCGCCACATGAGCACTCCTCGCCGCCTCCTGCGCCCGCGCTCGTCGCTCTCCTCGCTTCGAACCTCCGCGCTCCCCGCGCTCGTCGCGCTGGCCGCGCTCGTCGCCACGGTCCTCGTCGTCACCAGCGCGGCCGCGCGCCCCGGCGGCGGCAGCAGCTTCGGCGGATCGTCGCGCAGCGGCGGCGGGAGCTCGGGCGGCGGCGGTGGCTCGGGCGGCGGCGATTGCACCTGGATCATCGAGATCGTCGTCTTTCTCTTCCAGCTGACGTTCGAGCACCCGGTGATCGGCGTGCCGCTCGACGTCGGGATCATCGTGGCGATCGTGTGGTGGGTCCGGCAGCAGGGCGGCGCGAAGACGATGACGGACTGGAGCAGCGGTGGCGGCAGTGGCGGCGCCGTATCGCCCGCCGCGCCGGTCGTCGCGTCGAGCACGCCCTCGCGCGTCGCCCGCAAGCAGCTCTTCCTCGTCGTCGCGCAGGCCGATCCGGGCTTCTCGCTCGTCCTGTTCGAGGACTTCGCCTATGCCCTCTACGCCGCCGTCCACGAGGCGCGCGGCCGCAACCAGGCCGACGCGCTGTCACCGTATCTCGCCGTCGAGGCGATTGGCCACCTCTCGCGCGAGGCCCAGGGCGTGACGGAGGTGCGCGCCATCGTCGTCGGCGCGCTGCGCTACCTGAGGACCGTCGCCTCGAACGGCGCTCGCCGCGTCGAGGTCACCCTCGAATTCGAGGCGAACTACACCGAGATCGACGCCTCGGGCCGCTCGCAGTCCTATTACGTCGTCGAGCGCTGGACGCTCTCCCGCTCCCGCGCTGCGCGCTCACGCAAGCCCGAGATGGCGCGGATCGTCGGCTGTCCCAACTGCGGCGCTCCGCTCTCGTCGGTGCGCGGCAACACTTGCGCTTATTGCCATCAGGTGGTCAATACCGGCGAGTTCGACTGGATGGTCGACTCCATCGTCGAGGTCGAGAAGACGAAGCGGCCTCCGCAGCTCACCGGCGACACCGCCGAGGTCGGGAACGACTTCCCCACCGTCATCGATCCCGACGCCCAGGCCCGCTATCAGGCCCTGACGCGCCGCGATCCCTCGTTCTCCTGGCAGCACCTCACGGGCCGCGTGGCGCTCGTCTTCGGGGAGATGCAGGTGGCCTGGTCGACGCTCGAGTGGAAGCGCGCGCGCCCGTTCGTCAGCGATCAGCTCTTCCAGATGCTCTCGTACTGGATGGACACCTACCGTCACGAGAAGATGCGCAACGTGACCGAGAACGGGCGGATCATGCGGATCGAGCTCGCCGCCGTGATCTCCGACGCCCACTACGACGCCGTCACCCTGCGCGTGTTCGCGACGAGCCTCGATTACACCATCACCGACGGCGGCAAGGTCGTCTCCGGGAGCCGCTCCACCGAGCGTGCTTATACCGAGTACTGGACGCTGATCCGCGGCAGCAACGCCACGACCCGCGCGGTGTCCGACCGGGTATGTCCGAACTGCGGGGCGCCGCTCGACATCTCGATGACTGGCAATTGCACGAGCTGCAAGGTGAAGGTCACGGCGGGCGAGTTCGACTGGGTGCTCAGCCGGATCGAGCAAGACGACGTCTACGGGTGAAGGCCGGCGTCGATCTGGCGCTGGCGCTCCTTCAGCGCGATCAGGCCTCCGGCGTGGGCGATCCGACACCCGTCCTCGATCGCGGGCCGAGCCTCGGCAGGCGCGGCGAGATACCGCGCAAACGTCGGTTGCCACAGCATGCATTGCCCGCCCGCGTCGGTGGCCTTGAACGCCGGTGAGCAGTAGAGCGCGAGCAGCTGGCGACACTGCGGCAGATCGATAGGAGCCACCCCGGCGCTCGCCGTCAGGGCCGGCGCGGGGACCGTCGCCGAGGGCGCCGCGGGCGACGAGATGCGCGCGGCGGTCGGCCCCGGCAGAGCCGCGTGAGCGGCGGTCGCGCTCGGCGGCGGGCTCCCCTGCCCCGACGTCGCGGTGGGCTCGCTCGGCGCCGCGCTCGCGATGGGCGCGCTCGACGGCGGCGCCTCGATCGCGCCCGCATCGACGATCGCGGCGGCCCCGGCGATCGCCACGGCCTCGCCCCGCGATCGCGCCGAGGATACCAGCAGCAACGTCGCCAGCGTGCCGATCGCCGCGGCGACGCCCACCGCGACGGCGACGCGCCGGACAGCGCGATCGCCTTGATTTCGAGGCATGTCAGCGCGCGGCGAGGCCAGCGTCGGCGCGGGGGGAGGCGCCGTTCGCGCGACCTGCGCGCGCGGCGTCGAGGGCGATCCGAGCGGAGCCAGCAGGGTCGGCGCGGTCGCGACGTCCGGCTCGTCGGTCGCGCGACGGACGCGCTCGAGGAACGCGGGCACCGACGCCGGGCGGACCTCGACGCTGGTCGAGAGCGCGTCGATCAACGCCTGCGCCAGGGGCTCGGGGATGTGCACCCCCGCGTCCGCGGGGCGCCGCGGGAACATGCGCCCCCGCGCGTCGTGAATGCTGTCCCACGGCAACCGGCCGACGAGCATCAGATAGAGCACCACGGCGAGCTCGTAGAGATCGGTCCCCACGCTCGCGGGCGATCCGAAGAAGCGCTCCGGGGCCATGTACGCCGGCGTTCCGCGCACCATCCCCGCCTGGGTCGTTGTCGACGCCGGCGCGTCGATCTCGCGGGCGATGCCCAGATCGAGGAGCACGAGGCGCTCGCCGCCTTCGAGCAGGAGGATGTTCTCGGGCTTGATGTCGCGATGCACGAGCCCGGCGTCGTGCAGCGCCGCGACCGCGCCCGCGAGCCCATCGAAGAGCGCGAGCGCATGGAGAGGCGGGAGCGCGCCGCGCGTGAGGCGCGCCGCCAGGGACTCGCCGCGGAGGTGCGGCATCGCGAGGAACGGGCGACCGTCAGGCAGCGTTCCGGCGTCGATCACCGGCACGAGCGACGGGTGCGCGACGCGGCGCATGCGCTCGGCCTCGACGAGAAACGCCTTGATTTCTCGGTCCGTGAGCGCGAGGTCCGGCCGCAGCACCTTCAGCGCCAGGGCCGCGCCGCCCCTGGTCACGGCGTAGACGACGCCGCTGCCCCCCTCTCCGAGCTGCCCCACGATCGCGAAATCGCCGAGGCTCGCCGGCAGATCCGGAGCTTCTCGCGGCGGTGACGGCGCATCCATTCAGAGACAGGCTGTACTCCGATCTTGGCCAGAGCCCCAGCGGGTGCGACGATGAAATCATGGCCCTTCGTGTCGATCAGGTCGAACGTCGCTCCACCCGGCGGATCGATCCGCGCGAGGAGATCGACGCCGAGGCGGACGAGGTCGCGCCTCGCGAGGCGCAGCCGCCGACGGAGAGCGGCGTCATCCGCGTCGGCCCCCCGCACCCGGCCGCCGCGCCCGCCGTCGCGGCGAACAGCGTCGTGGCGCTCGCGGATCCGCGGCTCGCCGAGCTCGATCCGCTCCTCTCCCGCGGCTCGTGGCGCGAGATACTGGTGCTCCTCGGGCCGGCCGAAGCGGTGGAGAAGCTCCCCCCGACGCTGGCGCTCATTCACGCCATCGCTCAGCGCGAGTCGGCCGGTGACGCCAGCGCGACGCCCGCCAACGAGCTTGCCATTCGATCCATGGCGGCCATCTACGGGATCCCGAAGGAGAGCACGACAGCCCTCGTCCTCGCCAAGCGTTTGCTGCGGCAAAGCCCGGCTGCATGGCGCACCAAGCCCGCTCCTGCCGCGAAGCTGTCCGCGCTGATCATCGCCGTGGCGGTGGCCTTCGGCCTCGGCGTGGGGTGGTGGTTCAGCGCCGGCTCTCATCACCTATTCTGAGGGCGCGACCGCGTCGATCCACGGGTGATGCTCCGGTCGGCCAGGAGGTGGCTTCACGCCGCGCGGGGCTCACCCGAGCTCCCGGGCCAGGGTGGTGGCGGTCACCCTCGGCGCCGGCTCGCCACAGCTCGCGCCCGACATCCATGACGAAGTCGAAGTCGGCGTGCACCGAGGCAAGAGGGCTCGACCGGCCGGCGCGCAGACCCAGCTCACGCGCGATGGGGTGGCTCTCGTAGGCCTGGATCTCGACCTCGTAGCGGCCGCGCAAACGCCCCATGGCGCCCAGCGTCGCGAGGCGCGCCGGCGCCTCGACGATGGCCTGATAACAGGCACGCTTTCCGTCCGATATCGCGCGAAACTGCTTGAGGAAAATCATCGGCGCCTCGAAGCCCGAGAGGCCGCCGGCGACGCTGCCGGAGAGGCCGGGCAAGAGCGCGCCGAGGCGCCCGAAGAGCGCGCGGTCGTCCTCGCCGGCGCGGTCGTCGCCGGCGCTGGCATCGAGTCGGCGGACGTCGATCAGCCGCTTCACGGCGCCGCGCGCGCCGCGCGGATGCACCACCATCGTATCGACCGAGATCGGTTGAGCGCTGTCCAGCGCCGCGGGGATCTCGAAGGTGCCGAGCATCTTGTGGAAGCCGAAGCTCTCGCGCCCGGAGGCCACCGCGTACTCGCTGTCGACGAACAGGTAGGGGTGATACCAGGCGAAGTGCTCGCCTCCTCGCGCGGTGTCGCGCACGAAGACTGGCACCCAGAAGCCGACGTCGATCTCCGAGGTCCAGCCGATGCCACGATCGGGCTCGACCGTGGAGGCCGCGCGCCCGATCTCCGCCACCACGAGCGCGGTGATCGGCGCGGCCGGTCGCACCGCGATGCGACCGCCGCTCGACGCGGTGAAGCACTGCGCGCACAGCGCGGCGAGGCGCGCGCCGTCGGCGTGAAGGAAGTGGGCGCGCACGCGGGCCTTCTCGAAGCGCACCGGGTGGCAGATGGTCTGTTCGCCGCCCCGGTCGACGTAGCGCGGGATCACCGCCGGCGTAGGCGATCGCGAGATCGTAGAAGCCGCGCACGATCGGCGACTCCACCGCTGTCGACGAAGCCCCGTGGCGACGCAGCCAGTCGGCGAGATCCTCGCCGTCGATCGTCGAGAAGCCGCGCTCGATCAGCTCGTCGGCGATGATCCCGCGCACCGCCGCCGTCGCGAGCTCGACCAGGATGCGCAGGCGACGTGCCGAGTCGGCGCCGAGGCCGAGGGCGAGGATGGCTTCGCCCACGCCAGTGACCTGCGTGAGGGCCTCGTCGAGGCGACCCCGGGCAACCGCGCTCGGGAGGGCGCGCCGCGGCGAGGAGCGCAGTCGCCACGCCGGCCGATCCGGCGATCGCCCTGGCGGAGGGGCCTTTGCTCGCCGGATCGCGGAGCGCGTCGCCCAGGAACGAGAGCGTCATCCGGGCGTACTCGGCCGCAGAGAGGAAGAGCGCGTCTCCGTCGCCGGGGAGACGCTGGTTGGGCGGATAGCGCACCGGCCAGTGCACCCAGCCAGCGTCCGTCTGCTCTTCGAGGGTGAAGTCGTCCTGCGGCGCAAAGGCCTCTCGCCTGGTCGCGAGCGGCTGCCCGGCCGCGCGGTAGAGCTCCTCGTAGCAGCGGCGGATCATGCGGAACGCATTCTCGTAGACGCCCATCCACACGTGGACCCCGTGCTCCTCGATGCGATCGTGGGCTCGGCTCGCCGGGAGCTGGCGCATTTGCCGCCGAGGCGAAAGCCCTGCTGGTACACGGTGATCGCGTAGCGAGATTGCCAATCTGGAGAGCTCGTGAGCTCGAAGGCGGTCGCGAGGGCGCCGAGGCCGCCGCCGAGGATGGCAATCTTCTCGGGATGATTGGCGCGGACCATGGAAGCGTACTCCAGCGCTGCGCGACCGGGCGGCCACGCAGCAAAGCAGATCTCGGACAGGGCGAATTCACGCCCGTAGCGGCGGCGAGCGAATGAGGGCTAAAGCAACTCTCATGCCGGCACGGCTTTCGTGCGCTGGTGGGCCGCCTCGGCCGTCCAGCGAGCGCGGTTGTCTCACCGGCGCAACACCGGGTGTTCCACCGGTGCGACACGCCGGATCGGCTCGGGGCGACGCCTCACCCGCCGCGGCGGAGGAGCCGCCTCAGCGAGCGGCGCGCTTCTTCTTGACCACGGCGGTCGACTTGGGCGCGGGCTTCTTCGGCTTCGTCGGGGCAGCGCGGACGAATACGCGCTTTCCGTCGAAGATCGCCGCCATCGCGTGGATCGGAGTCGCCCCGCGCTCGTGCAGCTCGGCCGCACAATCGCGGTCCTGGATCTGCCGGAACGCGGCGGCAAAGGCCTTTTCCTTCGTCTCGCCAGCCTCGGTATCGACCCGCTTGAGCTCCAGCACCACCCCGGGCTGCCCGGCCGCCTTCGGCAGGACCATCACGTCGCAGCGGCCATATCCGGACTCCCGGTTCGAGCGCACCTCGTACCGCGGCGCGAGCCCGGCGAGCAGGCCAACCACGAGCCCATGATAGAAGCGCTCGGGCTCGGGGGAGGCGGTGTCGAAGAAGGACAGATTGACCTTCAGCATGTGCGCGAGGTGACGCTCCACCACGACAGCCTCACCGCGGAGGAGGGCGTCGAGGAAGCTCTGGAGCGCGTCGGACCCGCCGGCCTGCGTCTCGAGCCACGCCTGGGCCATGTCGGCCAGCGCGATGGCAACCTCGGTGTTCGGCACGGCGAGCTTGCACCACTGCCGCCCGTCGATCATCGAGACCTCGACGGCCTTGAGGTAGCCCGTGAAGAGCAGAAAGCTCCAGATCGCGTCCGGACGCGACTCGAGGTCGCGGAGCACGATGTTCTCGTCGAGGCGTTTATCGAGGGTGCCCCCGGCAAGCAGCGTCTCGAACCCCGCCTGCGCGCCCTCGGGGCCCGCGAGGAGCAGCTCGCGCACCAGATCGTTCGAGCTGGTATCGATCCAGTAAGGCCTGAAGACGCCGTCGCCGCGGTTGAGAAAGGAGAGGACCGACCACGGGTTGTAGATGGCCTGTCCGCCGAAGAGGTAGCCGTTGTAGTAGGCGCGAATGGTGTCGATGGCGCCGTCGTGTCCGGCGGACTCGACCAGGCCGCGTACCTCGGTCTCGGTGAAGCCGAAGGCCGTCGCGAGCTTCGCGCGGAGCAGACTGTAGACCTCCACGTTGTTGAGCCCCGAAAAGAGGCTCTCGCGCGCCACCCGGAGGATGCCTGTAAGAACCCCCTTGAACAGGTCCGCGTTGTCCTTGAGGCCGCCCGAGAGGAAGTCGCGGCAGAAGGCGATGACGTCGTCGTAGTACCGGTTGGCGTACCCGGCGTGGATGGGCGAGTCGTACTCGTCGAGCAGGATGACGACCTTCTCGCCATGATGCTTCGCGAGCAGCCGAGAGAGCAGCTCGAGCGCGATGACCAGCTCGGACTTTGTCGCGCGACGCTCGCAGATCGCCGTGAAGATCTTGGTGTTCGCGAAGTTGAGGTTCCCGTCCGTCAAGAGGTAGCGGTGCTCGTCGTACGTTCGGGCCAGGACGTTCGATATCCCCGCCAGGCAGTCTTCCCAGGATCGCGGCTTGACGTCCTTGAACGTCATGAAGATGACCGGATATCGCTGAAAATGCGCCCACGCACTCTCCGACGACGCGACCGCGAGGCCGTCGAAGAGCGGGCGGACAGCGTCGGCGCTCTTCTCGAAGAAGCACCGGAGCATCGAGAGATTCAGCGTCTTGCCGAAGCGCCGCGGCCGGGGGACGAGCATCACCTGCGCGCCCTCGGCGATCACGTCCTCGATCAGGCTGGTCTTGTCGACGTAGAAGAAGCCGCCCTCCCGCAGGCTACGAAAGTCGGACAGGCCGATCGGGAAGCGGAGAGGTTGCGGGACCATGGCGCGTCGGCGACGGTAATCCGCGAGGCGAGCCGCGGCAAGCGCGCGTCGATCAGACGAGCCCTGACGTCGGCCTGTGCCCACGACGGCGACCGGTGGCCAAACGATGCTCGCCGAGGATCGCCGGGCGACCGCCAGTGACGTTCAACCGAGCAGCCCGAGCACGCCGTCTGTTCGCTCCGAGGGGCGCGCCTCTTGCACGCGCTGCCCGCCGCCGCGGGCCAGATGGCTTCTGCGCGCCCACTCGACCGAAGGAGGACACTCATGGCATTTTCGCTTCCCCCGCTCCCGTACGACAAGAACGCGCTCGCCCCGCACCTCAGCGCCGAGACGCTCGAGTATCACCACGACAAGCACCACGCGGGCTACGTCAACACCCTCAACAAGCTGATCGACGGCAAGCCCGAGGCCGCCATGAGCCTCGAGGAGATCATCAAATCCAGCCAGGGTCCCGTGTTCAACAACGCGGCGCAGATCTGGAATCACACGTTTTACTGGTCGTGCATGAAGCCGAACGGCGGCGGCGCGCCGACGGGCGACCTCGCCCAGGCGATCACCCGCGACTTCGGCTCGCATGCCAAGCTCGTCGAGGAGCTCTCGAACGGGGCGACGACGCAGTTCGGCAGCGGCTGGGCCTGGCTCGTGCTCGAGAATGGCAAGATCGCAGTGACCAAGACGACGAACGCCGACTTGCCTATGAAGCACGGGCAAACGGCCCTCCTGACGATCGACGTCTGGGAGCACGCTTATTACATCGACTATCGCAACCTGCGCCCGAAGTACGTCGAGACCTTCCTGAAGAGCCTCGTCAACTGGGACTTTGCCCTCGAGAACCTGAAGAAGGGGCCGATCAAGGCCGTCTGAGCCGATCTCCGCATCAGCTCGTCTCGATGCGCGAGACGGGCTGACCAGAGGGGTGCCCTACGAAGCGCGCGCGATGGGCGGAGCCTCCGGCACCTTGACCGCCGGCAGCGGCGAGAACCGCGTGACGTCCACGAGCCCGAGGGCCGCGAGCTCCGGGTCGGCGAGGCGCCTTTGCAGCTGCGAGAATGTATCGTCTTCCGGGGTGACGCTCAGGCCATCAGGCTTGGTGCTCGCGGCGGGAGCGTGGGTCTCTTGCGCGCCGCCGGAGATGAACCCCACGAGGCCTCCGCCGGTGGCGAAGAAGGCCGCGAGCGCGAAGCCCAGCAGCGGTCCGCCGGCGAGCCCACCGAGGATGCCACCGACGACGGCGCCCACCGCGCTGCCCTCGAGCCCCTCTTTCACGGTCGTGTCGACGCTCACCTTGCCTTCGCCGGGCGCGGCGGGCGCGGCAGCCTGGTAGTGCTGGAGATCCTCGTCGAGCCGGCGCTGCGCGAGGAGCTTCTCTTGCGGCCACGCCAGGACGAGCGCCGACGATCCAGCGACGGTGAAGGCCGTCGCCGGCACCAGCGTGCGCGGGCTGGCAGCGACGAGCGTCGGTGATATCCGGACGAAGAAGCCCGCGACACGCCCGTCGGCGTCGAGCACGACGCCTTCGGCGTGGCCGGCCGAGCCTTCGATCGAATTCGTTGTTTCGCTCGCGAAGCGGATGGGCGCGACGAGCAGGGCGACGCTGGCGGGGAGGGTCGAGGCGGCAGGGGTTACTGCGGTCCACGTGGTCATGGGGAATGCTCCTTGGTCGGGTTGGCCCCCGAGGACAGCGAGCGTCGTGCCATGCGCGCAATCGGTGCAGAGGGCCCGCAGGATCGCGCGTCACCGCGGAAATCAGGCCTCGGGGATCGATCCGTGGGCGTGGCGTTCATGCGGAGTGGGGCGCTCCTGCCCACCGCACCCGGTCGAGACGGAGAGACCGAGAGAGCGTTTGCTCCGGCACGAGACTGGCATATCCTTCATGGAGTCCAACCCGAGGCCAGTCTGCAACCATGCGTATCCAACAGCACCTTGTCTGGGTCGCTCTGCTCCTCGCTCCGGCGTGCGCAAGCGGTGCGGGGACGGGCGCCAATTTGACGCGCTCGCCGACGCTCGATTACCCGCCGCCCGACGCCGAGACGTCCGACGGTCAGGTCGTTGGAGCCGACCGGATGGCCCCCGAGCGCAAGCTCGCGACCAGCCCGAAGGTCGGCAATGGTGGCGTCACCCCGGCGGCGAGCCCGGCCACGTTCGAGGAGGCCAAGCCCGGTCTCCAGCCGATCGGCGAAGACCCGCAGTGCGCCGTCCTCGGCATGAAGGAAGATGTCCGCAAGGCGCGCTGCCACTCCCCGCCGCCGCGCCCGGCCGAGCCGGCCCAGCCGCGGGCGTCCTCGCTGGCACCGGAGCGCTGAAGAGCGCTCCGGCGGAAGCTCAGGTCCCGATCCGGCGCAGGTGCAGCACGGGCTTCACGGCCTCGCGCGAGCGCTGGAGATCGATCGTCACCTCCAGCATCCAGTCGTTGTCTTCCTCGGGATCGAGGATGATCTGCTTGATCTCCCACGCGGTGTCACCGGTGGTGATCATGGTGTTCTTGGGGCTGCGCGCCTCGGGATCGACGCGGATGTACCCGTGCTCGGCGTGGAAGGGCAACAGCGCCTTCTCCAGCTCACCGGGCTTCCACACTGTCTCTCCGGCGGCCAGGATCTCCGCCGCGCCCTCGTAATCGCGCCCCGCGAGCGCGCGCAGGAGGCGATAAATCTCGTTGCGCACCAGCACCGTGAAGGCCTTGGTGTCGCGGACGACGTCCCACTTCTCCTCGGCGACGACGCGATCGGTGCGGACCACGATTCGATCGGGGTTCTTCATCCGGTCCCACTCGTCGAGGAGGCTGGAGTCGACCTGCCGCACGATGGCGCCGAAGTACGTGATGACGTCGCGCGTGGCCTCGTCCTTGGCCAGCTCGGGCACCGACTGCACGAGGGCCTTGTAGACGTCGGACAGATACCGTAGCAGCAGGCCCTCGGCGCGCTGGAGATCGTACTCCTTGATGTACTCGCCGAACGATTGATACGTCTCGTACATCTCGCGCGCCACGCTCTTCGGGCGGATGTTCTCGCTGCCGACCCAGGGGTGCTTGGCGGCGAAGGCGTTGAACGTACCGTAGATGAACTCGCTGTGCGGCTTCGGATACTCGATCTTCTCGAGCTCGATCATCCGCGCGTCGTACTCGACCCCGGCGGCCTTCATCTCCGACATCTTGAGGGTCTTGAGCCGGTCCGTCTGCTTCATCAGGATGAGGTCGGGGTTCTCGAGGATCGACTCCACCAGCGTGAGGAGCTGGAGCGGGTACTCGCCGCTCTCGGGATCGAGCATCGGTATCGTGTCGAGCAGGTAGAGCGACAGAGCGTGGTTGAGGGAGAAATCCTCCTGCAAATCCGCATGGATCTGGAGCCGCGTGCCCCCGCCCTCGGCCGGGACGCGCTCAATCACGTTGGCCCCGAGGAGCGAGTTGTAGAGCAGCAAGCCCTGCTCGCGGTGCTTCTTCTTCTGGTGGGCGTTGTCGTGGCTGTCGCGCACCAGCTTGACCATGGCCTTGCAGCCGCCGCGGGGCCGCGAGAGCACGTTGAGGAGCATCCCGTGCGTGATCTGGAATCGCGACGCCAGCGGCTCGGGCGCCGAGGTCACGAGGCGATCGAAGGTGCTGCGATCCCACATGACGAAGCCCTTCTCGGGCGGCTTCTTGCTGACGACCTTCTTCTTCTTGCCAGTCTCGCCGGCGGCCTTGGCGTGCATCCGCAGGTTCTCGATCACGTGCTCGGGCGCCTGGACGACGACGCTCCCGCGGTCGTCGAACCCCTTGCGCCCGGCCCGCCCGCTGATCTGCTGAAAATCGCGGACGCTGAGGATCCCGGTCTTCTCGCCGTCGTATTTGCAGAGCTTGGTGAAGAGCACCGTCCGGATCGGGATGTTGACGCCGACGCCGAGGGTGTCAGTCCCGCTGATGATCTTGAGATAGCCCTTCTGCGCCAGCTTCTCGACGAGCAGGCGATACTTGGGCAGGAGGCCGCCGTGGTGGAGGCCAATCCCGTGGCGGATGAAGCGCTGGAACTCCTTGCCATAGGGGCTGTCGAAGCGCATCCCCTCGAGAGCGAGGTTGATGGCCTTCTTCTCCTCCTTCGTGGAGTAATCGGAGCTCATCAGGTTCTGGGCCTCGTCGGCCGCGGCCCGCTGGGTGAAATTGACGAGGTAGACCGGCGTCTTCTCCTGGCGGATCAGCTCGAGCATCGTCTCGTGCAGGGCGACCTCGCGGTACTCGAAGTCGAGCGGCACGGGCCGGTCGAGCGAGCGCACCGTCACCGTCGGCCGGCCGTTGAGCCTGGTCAGGCGCGCTTCGAAGCCCGCGGTCGGGCCGATGGTCGCCGACATGAGCAGGAAGGACGCCCGCGGCATCGTCAGGAGCGGTATCTGCCAGGCGACCCCGCGCTCCTTGTCCGCGTAGTAATGAAACTCGTCCATCACCACGTAGTCCACGTCGGCGTCCGCGCCGTCGCGAAGGGCCTTGTTGGCGAGGATCTCGGCCGTGCAGCAGATGATGAGCGCGTCCGGGTTCACCGTCGCGTCGCCGGTCATCATCCCGACGAGATCCGGCCCGAGCTCGCGCGCCAGCGAGAAGAACTTCTCGTTGACGAGGGCCTTGATCGGCGCCGTGTAATAACTCTTCTTCCCCTCGGCCACGGCGATGAAGTGGAGGAAGAGCGCGACCAGCGATTTCCCCGAGCCCGTCGGCGTGGAGAGGATCACGTTCTTGCCGCTGACGAGCTCGAGCAAGGCCTCTTCCTGGGCGGGATAGAGGGTGAGCTGCTTGTCCGCCACGTAGGCGAGGAAGCGCTCGAGGAGATCGTCGGAGGAGATCTCTCCCTCGGGCGGGGGGAGGCGTTCTGCGAGGGGTGCGCGGGCCATTGGGTTCAGTCTCAACCGCCTAGAACTTTTGCGTAATGCTCGGTGATCGCCGTGCCTCCGAGCCTCGAAAAGAAGCTCGAATAACACATCCAGATGGCGAGGCCGCTCATGTCGTCGAAGATGGGGGGGAGGAAGGGCGGCGGCTTGACGATGCCGTCGGTGACGTGAGCATAGAGCACGGGGATGTCCTCGTGGGCGACCTTGCCGACGAAGAGGAAGGGTATCAACTGGGCCTTGTCCTGCTGGATCGCGGCGCGCATGAAGGCGTAGTTGAGGACTATCCCCTTGCAGTAACAGGCATCCTTCGTGAAGGGGGCGCCGCCGCCGAGGAGGCCGCCGCGGAAGACGCGACGTGAGTTCTGGAAGCACTCTTCCTCGTCGTAGCCCTCGGTCCGATACCACTCGAAGACATCGAGGAAGCTCGCCCCGTCCTCGGCCTTGTCGACGGCGAGGATCCGGTCGTTGAGGCGCTTGGCCCGGCGCGGGGTGCTTCGAAACGTGAAGATCTCGACCAGCGCGGCCAGGCCCTCTTGCACGGCGGTGGTGCGCGGAGGGCCCTTTGCCAGCCAGCGCGCCACGGGCTGGGCCTGGCCGTTGAGGCTCGTGGCGACATGGACCCAGCCCTCGTGGGCTTCGAGGATGTCGATGTCGCTGCGCGAGAACATCGCCCCGCTGCGGATCTTCACGTAGTCGCTGCCGGCGGCGGCGTCGGCGAGCAGCGTGTCGTCGACCTGCACGTGGATGGCCTGGTTGCCGAAGAACCTGTCGAAGCGCGCGTTGAGCTCGACCACGGCCATCGGCGCGGTGATGTCGCGCGGGTGGGGCGGCCCGAGGCGCTCGCCGCCCACCGCGGTGAGAAGATCGTAGAGGACGAAGCCCATGTCGCGGACGCTGGTGCGGCCGTCGGGGAATTTGTCCTTGGTCGAGCCGTAGAGCGTCTTCGAGTAGGTGTGAAACTCTTGAGTCCCCCGGGCCATGAGCATCCGCACCACGTCGCGGTACTCGGCCGCGGTGGCGTGGAGGATCTTGCCGAGGCGATCGTTCTTGCCGAGCTCGCGCTCGGCGTCGCGGAGGATCTCGTCGATCTCGCGGATCTTGGCCTCGGGGTCGAAGCCGAGATCGCCCGAGTACGTGACGCGCGGGAGCTCGCGCCGCTGCTCGCGGAGGAACTGCTCCTCGACCTCGGACTCCCACCGCAGCGACTGGAGGATGCGGATCGGGCGCTGCGCTTCGAGGACGCGCTGGCCGAGGCGGGCGAGGATTTCCTTGTAGGAGCGCCAGGGCCCGCCGCCGGGCGACGAGGGCGAGGGCGACGCGGGCGGCGAGGAGATCGGGATCGGTTCGTCGCGGAGCGAGAGCGCCTCGAGCGGCGCCGTGGCCCCGCGCGGCGGGCTCGGATCGACGGCGCCGACGGGTTCGTCGGCCGCGGGATCGGGCGATCCTCCGGGCGTCGGGGCCTCGTTCAGGTCGCGAACCTCACCTTTCTGAGCCATCACGGTGGACTATTGCACCGCGTCGCGCGCTGAATCAATGCGCGATCAGTAGATCGCCTCGCCTCGCCGCGCCGAGGCGCTGTACGCTCGGCGCGCGTGGCTCGGCTCGAGAAAGACTCGTTGATCGGCGGCCGCTATCGCGTAGTTCGCCTGCTCGGCGCCGGGGGCATGGGGTCCGTCTACGAGGCGATCGACGCCTCCACGGGCGCGCGCGTCGCGGTGAAGGTCATCACCGCCGAGGCCGCCGCGAGCGAGGTGCTGATGAGCCGCTTCGCGCGCGAGGCCGAGGCGGCGGCGGCGATCGACACGCCGCACATCGTCCGCGTGCTCGGATCGGGGCGCGACGAGGAGCGCCGCCTCCCGTTCCTGGTGATGGAGTACCTCGACGGCGAGGATTTGCACCAGCTGATCAAGCGGCTCGGCGCGCTCTCGCCCGAGCTCGCGCTCCGCATCGCGGCGCAGGCGTGCCTCGGCCTGCAGAAGGCCCATGAGGCCCGGATCGTCCACCGCGACATCAAGCCCGCGAACTTCTTCCTCGCGCAGACGGCGGACGGGGAGCGCGTGGTCAAGCTGCTCGACTTCGGCGTGGCGAAGATCAAAGCCGATCCGACGACGAGCAGCGCCGAGGCCGCGGAGCTGACGCGCACGGGGAGCATGCTCGGCTCGCCGCTCTACATGTCGCCCGAGCAAGCGCGCGGCCGCCGCGATCTCGATCACCGCTCCGACATCTGGTCGTTCGGCGTCGTGCTCTACGCGTCGCTCTGCGGCCACACGCCGCAGCGGGACACCGATCTGCTGGGCGAGCTCTTGATCCTGATCTGCACCGAGGCCCCCGAGCCGCTCCAGGTCGCGGCGCCCTGGGTCGCGCCCGAGCTCGCGTCGCTCGTGCACCGCGCGCTGCGCTTCGATCCGGCCGAGCGCTTCCAGTCGGCGGGCGAGATGCGCGCGGCGATCACCGCGCTCCTCGCCGGCGACACGCGGATCCACGAGCAGATGCTGCGTCCCCTCGGCGACGGCGAGCGCGCCGCGACGGCCGAGCTCGTCACCGAGAGCCTCCACGACGCGCCCGCGCCGCGCCGCACGCCCGGGAGCTCGATCGCCGAGACCAGGGCCACCGGGGCCGAAGGCGGGCGCGCGACGACCGGCGCCGAGGGGCCGTCTGCGCTCGTTCTACCCTTGCAATCAGGGGCGATCGACGCGCCGGCCGCCACCGGGATGGTCACGTCGGGCGGCGCCTTCGGGACGACGGTGGGCCGCTCGCTCGACGGCGCGCCGGTGTCGACGACCGCCGTTGCCGCGGCGCGATCGATGGCGCCGCTCTTTGCGGTGATGGGCGGCGCGGCGCTGCTGATCGTCGGCGCGGCTGCGGCGTACGCGCTCGTGCGGCCCGTGCCGGTCGCGCCGCCGATCGCCCAAGCGCTCGCGCCCACGCCGAGCGCAGCGCCCGAGAAGACACGCACCGTGCGGCTCGTGGTCATCCCGGAAGGCGCGACGGTCGAGGTCGACGCGGCGCCGATCACCGCGAAGGACGGCCTCGTCGAGATCCACGGCGCGCTCGGCAGCGTCCACGCGGTGCACGTGAAGGCCGGCGATGACGAGGCCACGACGAACGTCGTCGTCACCGAGGACGGCGCGCTCCCGCCGAAGATCGAGCTGCGCCCCGCCGCGACGAAGACCGCGCCGGTGAAGACGGCGCCGACGCTGAAGGGCACGCTCCCGATCCCGAAATCGAGCGGCGCGTCCCCGCCGCCGTCGGATTTCCGGACCGGTCGGTGAGCGTGAAGCGACCCCGCCGTCACCTCGGGAGCGGCGCGCTTCTGGTCGCGCTGCTCGCGCTGGCGATCGCCCCGGCGGCGCGCGCCGATGGCCTCGCCGACGAGGCCGAGCTGCACTTCCAGCGCGGCGCCGAGCTCTACCGGCGCGGCGACTATGCGACGGCGCTCGAGCACCTGATGCTCTCGAACCGCCTCGTCCCCAACCGCAACGTCATCTACAACATCGCGCGCACGTTCGAGCAGCTCCGGCGCTTCGCCGACGCGCACCGCTACTACATCGACGCGCTCGCCGGCGAGACCGACGCCCGCGCGATCAGCGAGGCCACCGCGGCCATCGCCCGGATCGCGCCCGAGGTCGCCGTCCTCCGCGTCGTCACCGATCCCCCGGGCGCCACGATCTACATCGATCGAAAAGACCTGGGATCACGGGGGATCGCGCCGCGCCCGCTCGCCGTCGCGCCGGGATCGTACCGGGTGATCGCCGAGCGCGACGGCTACGATCCGGTAACCTCCGAGGTCGTCGAGACGCGCCTCGGCGCCGAGGTCACCGTCAAGCTCGAGCTGCGGCGGATCGTGGGCACGGTCCACGTCGACGTCGAGGGCGGCGGGGCGGCGGCCGTGCACGTCGACGATCCCGCGGCGCCGGCGGTGTGCTCGGCGCCCTGCGACGTCGACCTCGCGCCGGGGCGCCACGAGCTCCACTTCACGCGCGACGGCTTCCAGACGGCCACGCGATCGCTGGTGATCGTTGCACGTCAAACGATCAAGGCGACCGCGACGCTGAGCCCGCTCACCGGATCGATCCTGGTGAGCACCGACGAGCGCGGCGCGCTGGTGACGGTCGACGGCCGCTCGGTCGGCTTCACGCCCACGGTGATCCAGGGCGTCCCGGCGGGGACGCGCAAGGTGCGGATCGTCCTCCGCGGCTACGCGCCGCTCGATCTCGAGCCGAACGTCGTCGTCGGTCAGCAGACGGCGCTGGAGAACCTCGAGCTCCGGCCGCTGCGCGAGGTCACCGCGGTGTCGCGCTACGCCGAGAAGGTCGACGACGCGCCGAGCTCCGTCAGCATCCTCGACGGGCAAGAGCTGCGCGCCTTCGGCTACCCGACGATCGCCGAGTCGCTGAAGGGCCTGCGCGGCGTGTCGATCTCCAGCGATCGCGTCTACGCCTCGGCGGGCATCCGGGGCGTCGGCCTGCCCAACGACTACGGCAACCGCTTCCTCGTGCTCTCCGACGGGCAGGCGCTCAACGACAACCTGCTCAACAGCTCGTACATCGGCTCGGACGGGCGGGTCGATCTCCACGACGTCGATCGGATCGAGATCGTGCGCGGCCCCGGCTCGCTGCTCTACGGCACCGGCGCCTTCTCGGGCGTCGTCAACCTGGTGACTCGACCGCGCGACGAGCCGAACAGCGTGCAGGCGGGCGTGGGCTCGTACGACGACTCGGTCCTGCACGCGCGCGCCGGCTTTCACTACAACCTCACGCCCACCGCGGGCGTCTGGGCGAGCGCCTCGGCCGCGCACTCCGAGGGCGTGACGATCGATCTGCCCATCGACGATTCGAACGGCCACACGCACCTGAAGACGGTGCGCTCCGTCGACGCGTTCAACAGCGGAGGCACCGCGGGCCGCTTCTGGGTCGGCGCGCTCACCGGGCAGTGGTTCTATCACCGGCGCGAAGAGGTCAGCCCCGTCGGCGCCTACGGGACGACCGTCGACGATCCGCGCACGCACTTCACCGACACGCGGATGATGGCCGAGCTCCGCTTCGAGCCGCACCTCACCGACACGGTGCAGCTGATGACGCGGGCCCACGCCAACCGCTACCTCTACAAGGGCAACTACCGCTTCGACGAGAGCGAGAACCACGAGGACTTCGCGGGCACGTGGTTCGGCGGCGAGGCGCGGATCATCTACACGCCGGGGCCCCGGCTGCGGGTCACGGCCGGCGGCGAGGGCCAGGTCCACCCCGAGGCGACGCTGCTCGGGCGCAACGTCGCCGACGCCGGGGCGACGAAGCCGTACCTCGACGAGCACCAGCCCTACAGCTTCGGCGCCGGCTACGCGATCGTCGAGGCCGCGCCCGTCCCGTGGCTGCGGATCTCCGGCGGCGCGCGCGTCGATGTCTACTCGACGTTCGGTCCGATCGTGGTCCCGCGCGCGGCGGTGATCCTCAAGCCCAACGCCGGCGGCGCGCTCAAGATCATGGGCGGCCGCGCCTTCCGCGCGCCCAGCATCTACGAGCAGGTCTACAACGACGGCGGGCTCAGCCAGGCGCGCGCTGTCGATCCCGCGCGCGGCCTGACGATCGGGCCCGAGTCGATCTACTCGGGCGAGATCGAGTACACGCAGCGCTTCCGCGAGGACTGGCTCGGCCTCGTCGCCGGGCACGCGAGCTACCTCCAGGGGATCATCGACTCGCTGCCCGATGATCCAGCCCACCCTGAATCCAAGGTGATCCGCTACGTCAACAGCCCTCCGGCGATCGCCATCGGCGGCGACGTCGAGCTGCGGCGCGAGTGGCGGCGCGGGTGGATGCTCGCGGCGATGTACGGATACCAGCGGGCGCAGATCATCTCGGGCGTCGGCAACACGCGGCTGCCCAACGCGCCCGAGCACCTCGCGTCGTTTCGCGGCGTGGTGCCGGTGGTGCGCGAGCTGGCGTCGCTCGGGCTCCGCGTGCGCCTCGAGGCCCCGCGGCGCATTCAGCAGGGCAGCGACGCGACGACGCCCACCGCGGCGGTGCTCGACGTGACGCTCTCGGGCAACATCCGCGACCACGGGCTTCGCTACGTGATCGGCGTCTACAACCTCACCGACTGGCGTTACGAGACGCCGGTGACGGAGACGTTCGCGAGCCGCTCGATGCCCCAGAACGGGCGCACGTTTCTCATCGATCTGCTCGCCACGTTCCCGTGATGATCACGATCACGATCGCGCTCATGTGAGGCGGACGCGCGTCAGCGGCGGAGGCCGCGCATCTGCAGGTCGAGCGCGCCGCGCAGGCTGACGGCGATGGGGTGCTCGAGCGAGTTGAGCCCCGCGATCCAGGTGATGAGGACGCCGAAGTAGAGCGAGAAGATGTTGCTCGCGGCCTGGATCGCATCGATCCCGACGGCGACCTCGCCGCGCTCCTGCCGCGTGACGACGAGCTGCGCGATCCGCGAGACGGCGATCATCGTCAGCTCGAGGACGGCGATCCCATTCGGCCCGCGCGCGGCGGGGAAGTGCTGCACAAAGGCCGCGGCGAGCTCGGGGTGGGCGCCGTACATCGCGAACAGGCCGTCGAAGAGGTGCATGAGCTGATCGACGAGCGGCGCGTCGACGGGCATTGTCGCGAAGCGCTCGTTGGTGACCGCAGCGAGGGCGTCGTGCATGACGAGGCAGAGCAGATCGCGCTTGTCCTCGGCGTAGAGGAACAGCGTGCCTACCGCCACGTCGGCGCGCTCGGCCACCTCGCGGGTCGTCGTCTCGTCGTAGCCGACCGTGGTGAACAGCTCCCACCCGGCGCGCTGGATGCGCTCGCGCTTGTCGACCTGGTTTTGCGCGCGTCGGCCGAGACGCGTCGGTGCGGCTCTCTTCTTGAGGCGTGCGTTCATGCGTGCGGCCACCATGCCGGCCCCGGCGAGGGGGGTCAACGCACCTTGACGCAAAATTGACTATGCTCATAATTGAGCTTAGTCAGTTTTTGGAGGCCCTCGTGAACACCCTCTACTCCCCTGTCCTCACCCTACGCGCCGCGCGTGACCTGTATTTCGCGGCCAACGGCTTCGGCGCCGACGGCGGGTACGCCTCGCCGTGGGTCGATTTCAAGCTCGGGCCGATCCCGATGCCCTTCCCCAACACCGCGGCCCGCGTCCGCGCGGTGAGCTTCCACGATCTCCACCACATCCTCACGGGCTACGCGACCGACACCGGCGGTGAGCTGGAGATCGCCGCCTGGGAGCTCGGCGCCGGGTGCAAAGACTTCTTCGCCGCGTGGCAGCTCAACCTCGGCGGCCTCGCCGTGGGCATGGTCGTGCGCCCGCTCCGCACCTTCCGCGCGTTCGTGCGCGGCCGCCGCACCGAGTCGCTCTACGCCGGCGACCTCGAACAGCTCCTCGATCGCTATGTCGGCGATCTGCGCGCCGAATGCGGCGTCGATCGCCCCGCTGCCACGCAACTTTCGGACTACCCGCTCTTCCTCGCCGCCTGGGCCGCGGGCATCGTCGCAGGCCTCGCGTTTGTCCCGGTGCTGGCCGTCGCCGGCCCGCTGTCGTTCCTTGCCGGACGGCTCCGCCGCGCTGCCGCTCCGTCCCCCACGCTTGTCGACTCCGCCTCCCCGCGCTAACGCGAGGGCCGCATGTCGACCTCTGATTCGCCCGAGCCGCTCCCCCCCGCGCCCTCCGACGCCGAGCTGCTCGAGCGCACCTCCGAGGCCGCGAAGCGCCTGCGCGTGGCGATCGCCGGCGCCGTCGTCGGCCAGGACGCCGTCGTCGAGCTGATGCTCGTCACGCTCGCCGCCCGCGGCCACGCGCTGCTCGTCGGCGTCCCGGGCCTCGCCAAGACGCTGCTCGTCTCGTCCCTCGCGAAGGCCCTCGATCTCAGCTTCGG
>JANYGI010000135.1 GCA_025362495.1 Byssovorax sp.
CTCGAAGATCGCGGTCTCTTCGCGATCGCGCACGATCGCGAGGCGCTCGGTGCGCCGCGCAGCGAGCTCCTTTTGCTTGGCCGCGAGCACGCGATCCGGCGCCAGGTCCTCGGCCTCGAGGTCGGCGATCATCACCTCTTCCGCGCGCTCGTCGTCGTCGGCCGTGACGAACGCGGCCGCCTGGTCGGGGGTGAACGAAGCGGGCATCGCCCACGACCGCGCGCCATCGGCGACGATCTCGGTCGGAACGGTGACGGTGGGATCAGTGGTGAAGCGGGTCATCGCCGACCATACCGGCCGGCCGATGAGCCTCTCGCGGTCAGAAGAGACTGACCACCAGGCCGAACGCGGCCGAGTCGAAGTCGTCCGGGGTGTCGACGAGATAGACACCGTTCCAGGAGATCGGGAGCACCACCGTGGTCTCGACCTTCAGGACGAGCGCCTTCTGATCGTTCGTCATCCCGAGCTCCGAGCTCTTCCAGGTGCACCCGTGGATCTGGATCGTGAAGTCCCGATCGATGCTGCCGTTCTCGATGAAGGTCCCGGACACGTCGAAGGGGCGGCCGTCGAGCGGCGTCCCGAGGCGCTGCTGGAACGCCGAGCCCTCGCCCATGAGGATCTCGAAGCCGAACGTCGGCTTGTACTGCCCGCGCGTCTTGCCGACGCCGATCTGGCCTTGGCCGTACACCACGGAGGTGTCGACTTCATCCTTCGGAGTCATACCTTGAAGGCCCGGATACTTGTCCTGCCCCAGCGTGATGAAGCCGCTCGCGAACGTGAAGCGGTTCATGTTGAGCGAGAATTGTTCGATTCCCATGTTGCCTCAGGCGCCTGCGGGCTGGTTGAAGATCGCGTCGAGCGCCGGGTCGACGAACCCGATCTCGCCGAGCGTGCTGTCGATGTAGATCAGGCCGTTGACCTTCACGGTCCCGGTGACTCGCCACTTTCCCGGCCCCGTCGCGATCGGCGTCTTGTTCAGCGTGAACGTCACGCCGCCGACCATGCCGGTGCTCACGAGCTGGCTCTTCAGGGCGTTGGTCACGCTCTGCGTGATGCGCTGGCAGTCGGGCTCGCGGATGTTGCCCGGGACCTTCGGCGCCTTCGCCGTCGCCGGCTCGCGCGCGAGACCACGCTTGATCGTCTCACGCATGGCCTTCTGATAGACCTCCTCGGCGATGTTCAGAACCCGCCGATACTGGACGAGCTGAATGTCACTGTCCGGGCCCATGAGGTTGCCGGAGGTGAACCAGGTTCCGGGCTCGTCGGGCCACTGGCGCAGGGTGATGAAGCGCGCGTCGTGGAGCGCGCTGTTGTTGTTCGCGTCATGCTCGACGAGGAGCCCGCCGTCGTCGTGGATCTCGACGTCGGACGAGAGGACGCCCGTCGCCTTCTCGCCGAGGTCGACCTGGGCCGGGATGGCGACGAAGCGCGCGACGGCCGGCCAAGCGCTCGAGCGCCGGTTGCGCCGGCCGGTGATCGGGCACGTGATCCGGGCGTACCCGGCGCCCACGGCGATCCGCGTGTCCGCGAAGCTCGCCCACTGCGGCAAGAGCCGCGCGATCCAGTTGACCTCGGACTCCTTGGAGCTCGCGCCCCACTCGCGCGCCGAGCAGAGGCTCCATGCAAACTTGTCCTTCGCGGCCCACCCCGAGAGCACGCTCCCGAGGCTGCCCGCCGTCGCCGTGGACACCGTGCCGACGGCGTGAAGGAAGGACCAGGGGAGATTACTCGAGCGGAGCACGGCGAGCGCGGTGACGGCGTCGCTGGCCTGCCACTCGGGCGCCGTCGTGCCGAACGTCACCTGGTCGCCCACGTCGAGCGTGCCTGCCGCGAACGCGAGCGTCAGCCCTGCGGGCTCGGCGCCGTCGGCGAGGTCCACGGTCGTCGCCGTCCCCAGCGCCCGCTCGGTCGAGAACGTGAACCCGCCGTCGAGGCTGTAGCGGTAGGTGATGCCGGCGACGCCGATCGTCCCGCCGGTGAGCACTTCGAAGATCACCTCGTAGGCATCCTCGGGAAGCCCGGTGGTCTCGGTCACGACGCACGTGCTCGCGGCGGAGCGGGTGATCGTCAGGGGCAGCGTCGTTTGCGAGGCCGGGAGCGTGTAGAAAGAGCGCGTGTCGTTGAGCGCGATCGTCCCGGTGCCGAGCGTGATCGTCAGTCCGGTGCCCGCGGGGATGATCGTGGTCGCGGTGCCGAGCGCCGCCGGCGTCGTGAAGGTGAGCCCGCCGTTGAACGAGATCTTCCACGAAATGCCCGTGGTGCCGACGGTGCCGGCGACGGTGAACACAAGCACGACGTCGTAGCGATCGAGCGGTACACCGGAGATCGTCGCGACGCTCGTGCCGGTTCCGGTCGCGGTGACAGCGCTCTTGAACGCCGCGAGGTGCGTCGCAGCGAGGCGGATGAACACGCCATCGGCGCCCGTCTTGGCGAAGGTGTAGCCGGCCGACTTCACCGCGGGGCCAGCGCCGAACGTGCCAGTCACGGTCGCGAGCGCGCTGAACGGCGTGGGCGTGTTCAGGAGGCCTTTCGAGGAGCAGCCGAACGTGACGCACGCGCGGGCCGACGACGAAGGCGCGAGCGACGGGCCCGCGGGGACCTCGACGATGGACGAGCCGGGTACAGACATGATCGGGATCTCCTATCCGCCCGACCATACCGGCCCGATCTCAGGGGTCGGTCCAGTCGGGGGACTCCGGGATCTCGACGTCCTCGAGCTCCGTGAACGCGCTTCCGAGGAGGTCGGTCGCGAGGATCACCGGGTTGGCGTCGTCCCAGATGGGGATCGGGAACTCGCATTCGAAGCGCACCGCGCCACCGTAGATCCGCGAGCCCCGCGCCTCGTTGAGCCACTTCACGCGGCCCCAGGGGAACGCCCCGCCGTTCGCGCGCCAGAGGGCCGCCACGGTCGCGCGGAGCAGCGCCATAGTTGCCGCCCGGGCGAGCCGCGGGAGGTCCGCAATCGCCTCGAGAGGCGGCCTCGCGGAGCACCACACGATCACCCGCTGCAGGTTCGCGGTGAGCGCGCGCGCGGTCGTGCCGTCGCCCTGATCGATCTCGCCGATGTAGTGGTGAGCGTCGGAGCCGATGGTCACACCCTCGCCGTCGCCGTTGCCGAGAATGACCACGTCGCCGGGGTATTTCTCGACGGTGGTCCACTCGCCGACGAGCACCTCCGAGACGCGCTGGCGCTCGGCGAAGTCGGCCGCGATCTTGTCGTGGAGGACGTCGAGGATGTAGAGATCAGCCAATGGCGTCCACCCTCTTTTGAAGCGCCTTCTCGACGGCTTCGCGCCATGGCCGCGGGAGCGGGGACCCATCTTCGGGCATCGCGCGCCGGCGCCGAATGTGGACGTCCAAAATGGTCGATCCGGAGAGCCGGACGATGTTGCCGGACGCGGTGACGGTGATCTTCTCCGTGAGGGCCGTCAGCGCGATGCGGCCGCCGACCTTCGTCCGCGCCCATGTGGTGTTCGAAGGCCCGCGCCCCGCGGCCCACTGCGCGCGCGCGACGGCCTCGAGCGCCGGCGCCGCGACCACGGCGAGGGTGCGGCCGAGCTCCTCGAGCTGCTCGAGCTTTGCCATCGCCGCGTCGAGGTCCGTGGGGTCGCCGAGCTTGCTCATCCGCCGCGCACCGCCTCGCGCTGGGCGTCCATCCACGCGTAGGGGTCGGGCTCGGAGTAGGCGAGCGGGCCGCCGCGGGCGATGCCGGTCGCGCTGGTGTCGTCCCGGAGCGGGAGGTCGAAGAGCCCCTCTTCGGAGTCGGCCGCCTCTTTCACCTCAGCGCGCGCCGTCTCCGAGTCCTTGACGACCTCCGCGCCTTCGGGCGAGAGGGCATCAAATCCGCGCTTCTTGTAGCCCCAAAGCGTGACGATCGCGACGAGCCACTTCTCGACGATGGACGGGACCGGCGTGGCAAAGGGGGTGGCGTACCGCTTTTGCAGACGGCCGTTGAGCCATCCGCTCTCCTCGCGCAGCTTCGCGTCGAGGAAGCCCGGATAGACCGCCTCGAGGCGGGCGACGTCCTCGCCGAGCATCGTCGTCGAGATACGAAACCCAGCGACGTCGAGGTAGGCAGCCACGACGCCGAACCCCCGCGCCGGCGACGCCGGGCGGGGTTGGGCGAAGCGCCGCGCGCTTCAGTCATTCGCGCCGGGGAGGCGCGCTCTTCAGCTCGGTTCGACGCGGAAGAACAGGTAGGGCATGCCGTACGCGGCGACGTTGCGCCCCTTGCAGTGCCACTCGAAGTCGTTGGTCCGATCGAGGTCCGCCTGCGTCAGGCCGGTGTAGCTGTTGAGCTCGAAGGGCTTCCGCTCCTGGTAGATGAAGGCGCCGTCGAAGGCGTCCTGGTTGGCCTCGCAGCCGACGTAGTAGACGCCGGGCTCGTTCGCGAACTCGGGAACCACAATCGGCTCGCCGAAGCGATAGCGCCGCTTCATCATGTTGGTCGCGGCCGCGTTGCCGCCGCTGTTCGTCGGATCGGTGATGATCTCGGCGCCGGTGATGGTGTCGGCCGTGGTGGTGTTCGTCGGGTCGACGAGCAGCACCGAGGGCTTGAGGTAGCGCGGCGCGCCGTGCGGCCCCTTGATCGAGACGATCGCGGCGACGACGGCGCCGAGGTTGCCCAGGCTCAGCGGCTTGGCGGTAATCAGGTTCGAGTACGTGCCAGAGGTCGCGTCGTACGGGTTGACCGCGTGCGTCCCGAAGAACGGCACGCCGTCGAAACCGTTCTTCGTCTTGCCAGCCTGGATCAGCGTGGTGATCGAGCGCTGCGGCCAGTACGCGCCCGCCGAGCCGACGTCCGACGACCACTTCGCCGCCTTGTCGTACTTGTTGTCCTCGATCTCGTTCCGGTTCAGCTTCAGGGCGACGCCGGCGTTCTCGTTCTTGATCTTGTGGGAGACCGAGACGATGTCCTCGAACGAGAGCTCCGTGCCCTTGCTGTTGGTGTTCTCGATCTGCGCCGTCTCGAGCATCCACTCGTAGAGCTCCTCGAGCGTCGCCGAGGGCTGCATGATGGTGATCTTCTGGAACCAGAGCTCACCGAGGGTCCGCTCCCACGCGTTGGAGAAGCGGTAATTCAGGTTGCGCTGGAAGTCGAAGGCGAACGTCGGAGTGATCGAAGCCATGTCAGATGACCTCCACGAGAGCGGTCTGAATCGTGTTGGTGACGGTGAAGGCGAAGAGTCGCCCCGGGAGCTGCGTGCGGCCCGTCGACACCGTGGTGACGCTCTGATCGTCGAGCATGTACGGCTGAGAGCCGATGTCGCTCTGGACGAAGAGGTTGGCGGGATCCGAGAGGAACTGCATGAAGGTGCGCTCCCGCATGAAGTCGACGTGAACGGTGATGGCCCCCGCCCCACCACCGGTGTTGTCGGCGTTGTCGCTCGCGCGTCCGAGCGGGACCAGGCCCGTCGCCGTGGTCGCGGGCTTCACGTAGCCGCCGACGAGGACGAGCCAGGCGTTCTTCCAGATCTTGACGTTCGCGGCGACCTGGAAGTCCATTCCGCTGGCCTTCTTCGGCCGGAGCGTGCGTTCCTTGGCGAGAGCGGTCATGGCTCAGCCCTCCTTCTTGATCTGGGGCATGGGCTTGGCGCCCGGCCGGTAGAGGTGCGACGCTCGGACACCGCCGGAGGCCGTCTCGACGACGGGCTTCTCCGGGGTGTGGTGACTCGCGAAGATGCGGTCCATGTGCTCCTGGTCCCGGGCGGGGAGCTCGCCCTCGGGTCGGCCGCTCCGGTCGCCGACGGTGCGGGTGACGCTCGCCTTGATGCCGCCTTCGAGCTTCGGCCCGAGGCCCACCGGGAGCCCCTTGATGAAGTCGTCGAAGCCCTTCGGGTCCGAGCTCGCGAGCTTGCGGGCGAAGCCCTCGAGCGACGCGGGGACGCGCGACGCGGAGGCCAGATAGCGATCGTCGGCCGCGCGCTGGTTGGCGATCGCCTCGAGCTGCGCGACGCGATTCGCGAGCGCGATCTCGCCGGCGCTCACCGTCGAGGCCTTCACGGTCGCAGCCGTCGCGCACATCGGCTCCTTCTTGGGCTCCTCGGCCGCGGCGACGATCGGCTTCTTCGTCTCGTCGGTCACCGGATCGACCGCCGCGATCGTCGGCTCCGTGGCCATCGTGGCGGGGTCCGCCGCGGGGTTGGCCGCATCGGAGAGGGCCTTCAGGAAAGCTTCGACCGCGGCCTTCGGGTCCGCGGAGTCTTTGGCAGCCATCAGAGCCGCGAGCAGAATGGGGTCCATGCGTGTCCTTCCCGCCAGCGTGCGGGACTTGGCCGCCGCGAGCATTCGTGCGTTGTGGGTGGCCGGGTCGGCCACGAGAGAGACCCGGATCAAGCTGGTGATCTCGCTGGTGTTCGGATCGACGTCGTATTCGGGAGAGAGGAAGAGCCGCTGTCGGCGCCTGATCTGGTCGACCGCGTAAGCGCTCCAATCGAAGATGAGCCACGGAGCACCGGCGCGGAGCTCGAGGCGCGCGTATCCACCCGTCTCCGGGGGATCGTCGGTCCTCTTCTTCTCGACCTCCGGGCCGCTGCCGTTGTGCTCGACGTCGATCTGCAGCGGGTTCCCGCGCGCGGCGTAGGCGCCGCCGACCTCTCGAATGCTTCTGTCAGTCCATCGGTGCACCCCGAAGTCGGTCGGATTCTCGCCAAGGTTCCAGAGCTGGATCTCGGAGGGCGGGGCGCCGGGAGCGAAGGCGAACGCGCGAACTCGAACATGCTTCACGGTCAACCTCCTTCCGCCGGAGCACCGGCAATCGCCGACTGTACCGGCGGGGTTTGTGCCGCCCCGATCGGCCTCCACTTCACGCGCCAGGTGTGCGCGGCTCCGTCGACGCCGGGCACGAGCTCCCGCGAGCGCACGATGCCGCACGTCGGGCAACGGTTGGAGCACTCGTGTTCGCACCGGGCCACGCCGTGCTCGGTCATCGACGCCGCGAGCAGGGCGGCTTCATCGTCAGTAGGCGGCGCATCGGGGACCGAGTCGATCGGGAGGTCGGCCTCGACGGCCAGCTCGTCGGGGATCGCGTCGCCGTTGACGTCGCCCTTGATCGGCACCCGGTAGCGGGCGCAAATCTCCTTCACGTCGAGCGGGAGGTTGTTGGGCGCGAGGGCCGCGCTGAGGTCGACGATCGCCTTCGCCGCGGCTTGCAGGGCTTCCGCGGCGGCCTTCAGGTCCACCGGCGGCCGGGTGTCCCATTCGACGGTCGCCTCCTCGCCGGGCCCAACGTAGGTGATCAGGACGGCGGGCAGCGCCTGCGTGTCGAGCGTGTCGCCCAGCGCGCTGCCGTCGCCCTGGATCAAGTCGGTTCGGATCGTCGCGTGGATATCGGCGTTGGAGAAGCCAGCGCCGCCGGTCACGGTGACGATCTGGCCGCAGATCGCGACCATGATCTCCTCGTTCGCGTCGGCCTTGATCGTCTGGAACACCTCGTGTCCGCGGCCATTGCTCTCGAGGAGCTTCACGTCGTAGCCGGGAGTCATGCCAAAGACGGTGTTGACGCCCCAGGCCATGACCTTCTGAAACCAGCCTTGCTTCTGCTCGTCGCTGGCTCCCTGCGGCGACACCGCGACGCGGGCGGGGTTGGCGACCTTGCCCGCGTAGTTCTCGCGGTGCAGGAAGCCATGCTCCTTGGCGACGTAGGCGCGTGCCAGGGCCTGCCAGATCCCGTGATTCCATGGCTCGGATTGGCCCTTGGGCGTGTGCAGGACCCACCGCCCATCGCCCGGGATGATGGGCTCGAGGCGCGAGTTTGTGCGGTAGTACCAGCGATCCTCGTTGAACCTGTAGATCAAGAACTCGGGGTCGAGTCGGACCAGGTGCGGATAGGGATCCCCGTCGGTCTGGACGAACTCGGCGACGCCGATCCCGAGCACCACGCCGTCCTCGGCGAGCTTGGTGAGCTCCGATGGCGGGAAGATCTTGTTGAAGATCCCCTTCTTCCCGCCCTCACCTTGGAGCATCGCGACGGCCGCTGGCGTGCCCTTGATCTGCTTGAGCAGCCGGATGAGGCCACCGGACCGCGTCCCGAGGAGCTGGATCATGCCGTCGCGCGCGAAGCACCGATAGAGCTGCGCCGCGGTCGTCATGTCGCCGGAGGCGGCGCGAATGGCCGCCATCTCGACGTCGGCTTGCAGCCACCGCGTAACGTTGACGGGAAGCGGCGTGATCCTCGGGTGACGCGCGGTGCGTCGCCGCGGCGTCAGCCCGCCGGCGGGCGCCGCGGCGACGGCGATCGTGGGGGCAGGCGACGGGGCCAGGGCCGCGGCGAGGATGGTACGGGCGACGAGCGCCGCTTCACGGATGGCCATTTTTAGCGGCTTTCGTAGGGGTTGATGGCGCCGGCGTTGCCGGAGTAGGGGTCGAGCGCGCCCGCGGTCGGGTGCTCTTCACGGCGAGGGGGCCGGGCGACCGCGGCCGCGCCCTCGGGGTCCTCGGCGAGCTCGCCGACCATCGCGCGCCCCTCCCAGACGGCGAGCTCGCAGGCGTTCCGGCGATCGGGCGATCGCTTCAGGATCTTCTTCGTCTCGTCGTTCGACATCATCCGACGTCGGCCGGCGCCGGCGTCGAAGGCGCGCAGGGCTTGCAGCTCGCCCTCGAGCTTGCCGTCGATCGGGATCGCGCCGCCGCCCTTCAGCCATTTGGCGAAGAAGTCGGCGACCTCGTCGCGGAGCTGGTGATACTCGCGGGGCTTCGTCGGCCGACGCACCCCGTTGATGGGCACGATCTCGAGCTCGTCCGCGTACACCCGGATGGCCTTGCCGAAGCGCGCGCCGGGCCCGTTGGCGTCGTACAGAACGAGCGGCTTCTGATCGCGCTCATTGAGGTGCGCCCGCGCGATGCCGACGACGTGCTCGGCGAGCTCGTGCTCGTCGAGGCCGTTCAGAGAAACGACCTCCAGAATCTTCGAGCCGCGTCGCGGGGCGATCGCGGCGTCATCGCCCGTAAAGGCGACGTCGACGCCGAGCTGCAACCGTCCGACGGCCGGGGTGATGTTCCAGCGCTTCTCGGCCGCTTCGATCACCTCGAAGGGCACGACCTGGCCGGCCTCGCTCTTCGGGAACGCCCCCTTCACGCGGACCGCGTAAAGGGCCGAGTCGATGCCCCACTCCTCGGCTCGTTTCTCGCACCACCCTTTTTCCGCGAGGCCCGGAATGAGCTTCTCGCCCGTGCGGGCGTTCGGCGTCATCTCGCTCGAAATCTGCGCGGCGTAGGAGTAGAACCTCTTGCTTCGGTGGTGGGACTCGAAGAACTCGCCGACGGTGCGGAGCGGGTTTCCGAGGAGCAGCTTGCGGACGCCGCCGGCCTCATTGCCCTTCATCGCCTCGAACACGGCCTCATCAATGCCGCTGGCTTCGTCGAAGATGAAGAGCATCTCCGGGCCCGAGATCCCGCCGATCGCGTCGGCCTTCCGCGACGTGTATGCAAACACCTCTCGCCCGTCGGGCGCGCGCAGGCCCTTGGTCGGATCGGTGCCAATCCACGATGGATCGCCGAGCGGGGAGCAGAACTCGCAGGGCGGCGGAGCGTCGTTGGCGTCGGCCGCGAGCTTGACCAGGCAGGCATCGCAGCGGCCCGCCGCGAGGTACATCCGCCGGATCTCCGGCCAGAGCACGATCTCGATGTGCTCGATCTTCGGCGCCATCAGCACGATGCGCGCGCGCTTCCTCGTGCCCCAGTACCAGAGGCAGGCCCCGGCCGCGCCGGAGCTCTTGCCAGTCTTATGGCCGCTCGCGATTGACACGCTCGCGCTCTCGGGCACGAGCGCGCGAATCCAATCAGCCTGCAAATCCCACGGATTGAAGTGCAAGACGTCGCGGCAAAATCCCACCGGATCGTCAGCGAACTCGAGGCAAGGGAAGCCGCGGCGCTGAAGCTTCGCGCGCTCCTGGCGCACGCGAGCGCGCAGCGATTCCACCGCGCCGGTGAGGGTGCTCATTCGGCCGTCCCTTCTGCGAACTTGATGAGCGCCCCCTCGAGGGCGTCGAGCGCGCCAGGCACGGCAGCGAGCGACGTGACGAGCAGCTCTTGCAGCGCGGGCCAGTCCGGATGGTCGTGGAGCCGGGCCTTGCTCGTCGCCATCATCGACCCGGCGAGGCGCGCCTCGAGCGTGAGCGCGTGCCGGATCTCCCGGGCCTGCGCGAGGTCGTCGCTCGTCTTGCCAGGGACGGAGAGGTGCACGAGCAGGGCGCGCGCCTTCTCGAGGACGCTGCCCGAGGAGCCGGGCAGCGTCGCCGGCGAGTTCGTCGGCGACGGCTCCTCGCGCTTCGCCTCGGGAGCCGGGAGCGGCGCCGCCGGCGGCGGAGCTGGCGAGCTCGAGCGCCAGAGCTGCCAGGCGATCGCCGGGATCCCGAGCCGGGTGTCCATGACCGCCTGGAGCTCGTCGGCCGGATGCCGGTCGCCCGTCGCCCACATCCCCACGAGTTGCCGGCTCGCGCCAACGATCTGGCCGACCGTCGTGTACGACTCGCCGCGGCCCGCGAGCATGAGGGCGCCCTCGCTCGGCGCGACGCACCCATCCGGCGCCTTGCGGTCGCCGGTGATGAGCTTCCCGGCCCACGGCGTGAACTCGCCGACGTAGCCGGGCAGAGGGGCGATCCGCAACGGCAGGGGCACCCAGACCCTACCGACGAAACAGGATCCGAAACGGGATGAAACAGCGGAAACGAAGGGGGTTCCGCGATCCGCAACGGCCGGGGCACCCCGCTCCCGTCGG
>JANYGI010000138.1 GCA_025362495.1 Byssovorax sp.
GCGTGTAGCCTGGCACCCATGGACACCCCTCCGTTCGAGCCGTACCTGTACACCCGAGCCCAGAACATCACCCTGGCCAGCGGCATCGTCCTGGCCCGGGCCCTGGTCGCCGCGTGCCCCGACATCATGCCGCCGCCCGTCAAGAAGGCCGTCAAGCACCTGGCCAAGATCGCCGCGAATGCGGAGCAGGCCTGGGCCGATCGCCAGCGCGACCTCGGCGCCGTGCCCGACGCCAGTTCCCGCGCCCTCGACCAGGAGGCCGACGGGGCCTGGGGCAACCTGCGTGATCGCCTCGTGGCCTATGCCGGCTTGCCGCGCGGCCTCTTCCCGCGGTCGGCCCGGGCCCAGGAGATCGTCGACAGCCTCTTTGGCAGCACCGGCCTCGTCTTCCTTCGCGACACCTACGTGCTCCAGTGGTCCGCGATGAGCATGCTTTTGAAGCGCATCGACGACGAGGGCCTGGCGGCCGACATCGACAAGCTCGCTGGCCCCGAGTTCTTGCAGCACATCCGCAACGTTCACCCGCGCTACGAGGCCATGGTGCGCTCGTCACTTCAGCGGGAGACCAGCCAGACCAACCTCCTCGAGCACGTGCGCTTGATCCAGCGCGCCGTCGTCTCGTATGCCACCCGCGTCTGCGCCACCGTGGAAGAGGACGACGACACCACGGCCGAGGTCGCGCGCGACGCCCTCGCGGCCATCGAGAAGATGCGCCTCACGGCCTCGAACAAGCGCGGCGGGGCCGCCGAGCCCGGTGCGCCGGCGGAGGTTCCCGCCGAGCCCACCGCGCCCGCTGTCGAGGCGTTGGCCACTCCCGCCGTGGAGACCGTCGCCGCGACGCCGAAGCCGGCCGGGAAGTAGGCGCTCTCGAGCCAGCTCTCCCGGGCCCATCCGCGGCCCTGCCAGACGAGCTCGCGCAAAAGGCCTGGTCGCGAGCACCTCCGGTCGCTCGCGCCTTCACGATCGATTCGTGTCGGCGCCGAAGCGCGTCCTGAGTCATGCTCGCTCCCCATGCGTCGCCAGGAAACGCACCTCCGCAAGCAAGCCGAGATCCTCGCGGGCACCCGCGCCCATAGCTCTCGCGCGTTCGACTACACCCTCGACTACAAATCCCTCGATCTCCGCAGCCGGCCCGAGCTCTACCGTGTGGGCGTCGGGGAGCAGGGCGTCTTGCTGGTGGAGCCCTACAAATCCGAGATCCTCCCTCACTGGCACTTTGCCACGCCCGAAAAAGCCCGCGCGTCCGTCACGGCGATCCGGGCCCTCTTCGACCGGTACCTCGAGCGCGACGACTTCGTGGGCGCCGATCTCGCCCGCAAATTCTTGCAGATGGGCTTCACCAGGGCGCGACGGTATGCCAATCACCGGGGCGGCCGCAAATATGCACCTTCCGGCGAAGAGCTCCCTCGCGGCCCGGAGGACGAGGTCAAGGCCGAGTCGGCACGGATCTTCTTCGCGGCCTGGAAAGAAGCGGAAACCGTCGCGCACTATGCCAACCTCAAGAAGGCGTGGAAACGAGAGCATGGGTGAGCCACCCGCGCGGCTCGACGTAGGCGGCCTCCGTCGGGTGCGTCCGCCCGGTGAAGACGCTATCGGGCACCCGGAGGTGAAAACTGTCCAGAGCGACCAAGCGTCGAGCCGCAGCGCTGCATCAACGTGACAGCACCGGTCTCGCCGCTCCTGTTCGCAGGCAGCCGGGACCGTCATCCACGCTGCCTGACCGCGACGATCAACCCTTTGCGCCCGCGCGGCGACGCCTGGCCTGGGCCGTCTTGGCCTTCACTCCGGCGGGCTGCTGTGAGAACTGCTGTCCTCGCCGCGTGTCTGCGCGCTTCTTCCGCGTCGTCTGTGCGTACTCGGCAGGCGAGAGCGCCTCGCGCGCGCTCCTGGGCAGGTAGCGCTCGCCCGTGTCGAGGCTCTTCTCGCCGGACTTCGTGCCCCACTCCTCGTCCGTCCACCGGCGCAGGCTGTTGTCCTTCGCCTTCGGGCCTTCGTACGCGCCTCCGCGCGCCTTGTAGATCTGAACGGCGAGCTGGGCTTTGCGGGCCGACCACTGGCCCTCACGACCACCCTTGTCGCGGCCGGTCACCTCTTTTTTCACCTTCTCCCAGAGCTCGGGGTTGGTACGCTTTGCAGTGCTCGCCATGGACTTCCTCCTTGCTTCGCCGTCTCCAGCGCGGCGATACATCGCGCGAGCGTTGGTCCAGGAAGAGCTGATTGCAAGGGGAACCGTAGATGGGACCACCTCCCCGCTGGCGTAGCGGCTCGCAACGCGCCGACTCTGTTGACATGGCGGGACCGAGACGCGATTGGCGCCTGACGGTGGATACGCGCCTTCTTGTGGCTCTTCAAGAGACAATCCCGCCGTTCGCCGGCCTGCCGCGCGGGCCTGCTGATTCACCGGTGAACGACACACCGACCGAGGGCGAGCTCTTCCGGGAAAACCACTACCGTCGGCGTGCGACGCCGACTTGATCCGGGCACGTTCGCGGCGGCGTCCGACTGCCCACCGAATCGGGGGAGGATCACTGGCATACTCACCCGCTCGGACAGACGCTCATCGTCACGTCCGGCTGCGGTCTACACCAGCGCTGGGGCGGCCCGATCGAGGAGCGCCCTCGCGCACGGAGGCACGACGGCAGCTCTTCGCGGCGCGGACGAAGGCGATGCAGCTTCTCGGCGCTCTCCAGCGGGGCGCGCGATGATGTCGCCGATGCCCCCGGGCGGTTCAAAATCGTCAACGTTCACAACGGGCTCTGCGTGGACGTGGCCAACGGCTCGTCGGGCAACGGCACGCAGCTCCAGACGTGGGCGTGCGACGCGACCCCTACGTGCTCCAGTGGTCCGCGAGGAGGATGCTCTTGAAGCGCATCGACGACGAGGGCCTGGCGGCCGACATCGACAAGCTCGCTGGCCCCGAGTTCTTGCAGCACATCCGCAACGTTCACCCGCGCCCGCACGTTCAGGACCGCGCGGGCCAACGCTGGCCGACAGGAAGGCAACATGCCCGGACCGCCGCCGGCGAAGAATGTTATGGACCGCCGATGGACACGCCCGCTCCACCCGGCCCCGAGGCCGAGGTGCCCACGAACCAGCCGCCGACGAAGCCCGAACGCCGCGGGCTCCGCGCCTTCACGATCGACATCGGCCCGCTGCGGCGCCACCGGGACTATCGGCTCCTCTACCTCGGACAGTTCGTGTCGTTCCTCGGCACGATGATGACCCAGGTCGCGCTGCCCTATCAGATCTACGCGCTCACCCACTCTTCGTTCGCGGTGGGGCTCCTCGGCCTCGCCGAGCTGATCCCGCTGCTGTTCACGGCCTTCGTGGGCGGCGCCCTCGCCGACGCGCTCGATCGACGGAAGCTCTTGCTGTCGGCCGAAATGGGGCTCGCGGTGGGCTCGGCGCTCCTCGGCGTCAACGCCTCTCTCGATCGGCCGCGCCTCTGGCCAGTCTATCTCCTCGCGGCGATGATGGCCGCGCTCAATGGCATCCATCGCCCCTCGCTCAGCTCGATCACGCCGCGGCTCGTCGATCGCGAGGACATCCCGGCGATTGGCGCGCTCGGATCGCTGATGGGCAGCGTGTGCATGATCGGCGGGCCGGCGCTGGGCGGCCTCCTCATCGCGCGCGGAGGTGCCCGGGTGGCGTTCGGGGTCGACGTGGCCAGCTTCGCCGTCTCGCTGGTCGCTCTCGCCATGATCCGTCGCGTGCCGCCGCCGGAGCGAGCCGAGCGCCCCGGCCTCGCCAGCATCCTCGGCGGCCTCCGCTACGCGCGCAGCCGGCAAGAGCTGATTGGCACCTACGCGGTCGACTTCGTGGCCATGGTCTTCGGGATGCCGATGGCGCTCTTCCCCGCCATGAGCGATCGCCTCGGCGGCGCCGCGGTGCTGGGCTACCTCTACGCCGCCCCGTCGGTCGGCGCGCTGATTGCCACTCTGACGAGCGGGTGGACCCCGCGGGTGAAGCGCCACGGCGTCGCGGTCCTGTGGGCGGCCTTCGCGTGGGGGCTCGCCATCGTGGGCTTCGGCCTGGCCCCGAGCCCGCCTGTGGCTCTGGTCCTCCTCGCCATGGCCGGCGCCGCCGACATGGTCAGCGGCGTGTTCCGACAGACCATCTGGAACGAGACGATCCCCGATCGCCTGCGCGGCCGCCTCGCCGGGGTCGAGATGGTCAGTTACATGAGCGGCCCGCTCCTCGGCAACGTGGAGTCGGGGCTCGTCGCCGCGGCCTTCGGGACGGTGTTCTCGGTGGTGTCCGGGGGCGCCCTGTGCGTCCTCGGCGTGGCCGCTTGCGCGGTGTTCTTGCCTGGATTCCGGGCCTACGACGCGCGGACTCTGCGGCTCGAAGCGGAGCCGGAGCCGGCGGCGGCCGAACCCCCTCGGGCCTAGTCCTCCGCTCAGTCCACCACGGTGACGTCGACCCGCACCTCGAGGCTGTCGATGTTGACGAGGTCACCCCCCGACGACGGCTCGAACGACACCTGCTCGATGGTCACCGTGAACTGGAGCTGCCCCACCTGCGCCGACTTCACCTTGACGATCTTCATCTCGTCCGCGGTCCAGGAGATTCCCGCGGTCTCCAGCGCGGACGCCGGATCATGCGCGTCGGCGAGGCCAGCCAGGGCAATCGTGACGTCGGGCGCAAAGGCGGTCTTACCATCGGTGACGGGGTGGCCGACCACATCGTTATCCGTCAATTCCCACGTCAAGGGCGGGGCCTCGTGACAGAGGATCAGGATTGAAGGGCGGAGCCAGACGAGTTGACAACGCGCCTTGGGCGGCCCGGCGACGGGCTCGGGCGAAGAGCGTCCATTCGTCTTCGAGGAGGCCAATGGCCTGGCTCAAATCCACCGTGGCGTGGCGCTCGGGCGTGAACCTGAGCGCGGGCGGGGGAGTCCCACGCGTGTGGCGTGGTCACGCGGCCGTGTACCCTTGCCGGTTCAGGCGGCACGTGCCCGGGCAGCCGTGCCGTGATGAAGCCGTGCGCGCGGCGGGCGGCCTCGGGCTTCTGGTCCTCGTAATGAAGGCCCATCGCCACCGGATGATGCGTGTCGTGAACCTCGTTGACGAGGTCGGCGATGGAGAGCATGAGCTGGTTGGCCCCGATGCGCGAGGCCTCGTCGTCGGGGACCAGGTCGTGGCGCGGGGCGAGATACTGAAGGATGTTGGCCGTCTGGGCGATGACCAGCTCTCCGGTGACGAGGAACGGCGGGGCGAACGGGAGGACGCCCGGGCCCGTGCCGCGGAGGAGCATCTCCAGGAGGGCCACGCCGCCGGAGTCGCGCGCGATGTCGAGGTAGGGGGCGGAAGCCGCTTCGAGGGCCAGCCGCACAAATTCGCCGCGGCCCTGGATGGAAGGCCAGTAGTAGAGCTCGTAGGAGAGGTCGGTCATGCTGGAGAGAGTTTGGCGGTTTCGAGTCGTCGTCAATCCAGGCGCGCAGGGGCCGCGAGCCGGAAGCTCGCGACCGAGCGGTCGCGCACGCGGGCGATCGCCTCGATCGTCTCCTCGTACGGGGCGGCGCTCGCCCACTTCGAGGTGGGCATTCCCTTGATGGATAAAGACCGCGAGGTCTTCCATGCCAATCCGGTGCTCGCAAAGATGGTGAGCCTCCGCCATGCGGACTTGTTCGCGTTCTCGGGACAGGACATCACACGATGTTACAGCGGAAGAGGCTGGACGGCGAATGCCCGCCAGGCTCTGAGTTGCCGGAGGGCAGCGCTCTCGGGGAGGGTCAGAGCGTTCCGCGCCTGGCCAGCCCCTCGAGCCCCTTGCGCAGGTTGCGCTCCGTCATCGTCCGCAAGAACCAGCCGGTGAGCGGGTAACGCGGGTAGAACGTGATGGTGTAATCGAGGTGCGTGCCCGCCCCCGAGGACGACGGCGAGAACAGCATGACGCCGTGGTGATCGCGCAGCGGGCTCCCCTTGGTGATGCGGTACTCGATGCGTCGGTTCTCCTCGAAGACCGTGATCGTCTCTTCCCAGGGCGGGAGAGGCGCGGAGGAGAGGCGCCGCACCGAGCCGACGCCGTTGCGCTGCGCGTCGCCGTCGCGGAGTCGCTCGACTGGCACCGAGAACACCGCCCGCTGGTTCTCGTGCTCGGCGAGGTAGGGAAAGAGCGCATCGATCGGCTGGAGAAAATCGAGGCTGACCGCGACGCGTTGCTGACTCATGGGATCTCCGGTTAACACGAACATTGAATCTTGTCTATCAGCCGAGCCCGTCACCGGCTCATCGAGACGGCACCCACACGTCGGGTATCGATCCCGTCATGGGGTACTCGCGAGGAGAGGAGCGCGCGTTTCATGCCAGCTGCCCTTTGAAAAGGTGCTCGACTGCGCAGAGCGTATCACCGGGTTTGCGCCGGCTTGTCAGGGCACATTGCACACGTCGCGCCACGCCTCGTGTCCGGTGAAATGCCGCAAAACCAGCCACGAACGCCGCGTCTCGCCTCCGGCCTGACGGCGGGAGCCGCCACCCTGAGGGCTGGAGCCCCCAGGCGCGGCGCCGACCGCCCATCGACGTTCGCCGTCCCTCCTCACAGGAGCTCTGGATTCGGGGCACGAGGGCGCCGCAAAGGGCGTTGGCCCGTGGGTTGCAATGCCAGCTCCCGTCGCGGCGAGGTGAATGCCAGCTCGACACGATTCAATCGCGCTCTTCGACACTCGAAGATGCCATCAACGCCCTGAGGTATTGTCATGAACGCAGCAAAGTTTGGTCGTGCTCGGTCGGTGCTGGTCCGGTCGCTGGTTGTGCCGATGGCGGCCCTGGCGCTGGGCGCGTGCGGTGCGGCGAGCTCGGACACGGACTCCACGGAGACGCTCTCTGCGCAGATCGCCGGCGACGGGGGAGTGACCTATCGAATCATCTCGGTGGCGAGCGGCAAGGCCGTCGAGGTGGCGGGCCTCAGCGGCGAGAACGGCGCGAAGGTCCAGCAGTGGTCCTACGTCGGCGGCAAGAACCAGCAGTGGAAGATGGTCACCAGCGGCGGCGGGGTGCAGATCGTCAACGTCAACAGCGGTAAATGCCTGGACGTCGACGGAGCGAGCGCGGACGACGGCGTCGGCCTCCAGCAGTGGAGCTGCGCTGGCAGCAAGAACCAGCAATGGACGCTCGACCAGCTCTCCGACGGGGCCTACTCCATCGTCGCCGTGAGCAGCGGCAAATGCCTCGACACCCCCGCGGGTATCGCCGACGACGGCCTCGCGCTCCAGCAGTATTCGTGCTGGAACACGAGCAACCAGCGCTACCGGATCGAGCCGGTCGGCGGCGGGTTCGACGGCACCACGCCTCACCAGATCACCTCGGTGGCCACGGGCAAGGCGCTCGACGCGGCGGGGGGCGGCGGCGACGACGGCGCGACGGTGCAGCAGTGGTCCTACGCGGGCGGCAAGAACCAGCAGTGGCGAGTCCAGCCGATGGGGGGATATTACGAGATCATCAACCTCAGCGCGGGCAAGTGCCTCGACGTGGAGGGAGGCAGCACGAGCGACGGCGCCAGGATCGAGCAATGGACCTGCTGGGGCGGTCTCAACCAGCTCTGGGACCTCCGCGCCAAGGGCGATGGGAGCTACGAGATCGTGAGCGTCGGTAGCGGGAAATGCCTGGACATTCCGGCGGGCATCGCCACCGACGGCCTCTCGGTGCAGCAGTACTCCTGCGTGGGCTCGCCCAACCAGGCCTTCAAGATCGATCCGGCCGGCGACGGCCAGAAGCCCACGACCCCCCCCGGCGATTTCACCTCGCTGCGGCAGGCGGGCGAGGCCACGGGCCGCCTCGTCGGGGCGGCCCTCGCGGTCGGTCATCTCCACGACGACAGCGGGTACGCCGACACGGCCGCTCGCGAATTTAACTACGTGACGCCCGAGAACGAGATGAAGTGGGACGCCACCGAGCCCCAGCAGGGCAACTTCGACTTCAACGGTGCCAGCGAGATCATGAAGTTTGCAGGTGAGCACGGTATGGCGGTCAAGGGGCACACGCTGGTGTGGCACCACCAGCTGCCGAGCTGGGTTCAGACGCAGCCGTACGAGAACGCGCCGATCGTGCCGGGGCCGGCGCTCCAGAGCGTCGATCAGATCCGCGCCGTCCTGACCAGCCACATCCAGTCGGTGGTCGGGCAGTACAAGGGGCAGATCAGGGCCTGGGACGTGGTCAACGAGGCCATCAACGACAGCCCGGACCACGCCCTGCGCGGGAACGATCAGACCGTCTTTCACCAGCTCGGGGACACCTACATCGACGAGGCCTTCCGCATCGCCCACGACGCGGATCCCGACGCCCTGCTCTTCTACAACGACTACGGCATCGAGGGGTTGGACGGCAAGGCTGACGCCGCCTACAACCTGGTCAAGCGCCTGCGGGACAGCAACGTGCCTATCAGCGGCGTCGGGATGCAGATGCACATCGGCATCGGCGAGGGGCCTTCAGCGGCCGATATCGCGGCCAGCATGAAGCGCATCACCGATCTGGGGCTCCAGGTCAACATCAGCGAGATTGACGTGCACGTCTGCGAGTCGTCGAGCGATCAGGGGAGCAAGCTCGCGGCGCAGCAGCAGCGGTATCACGACGTGGTGGCGGCCTGCGCCCAGAATTCCGGCTGCCTCGGCGTGACAGCGTGGGGCGTGAGCGACAAGTACTCCTGGTTGAACTCCCCCGGGGCCAGGCCCTGGACCTGCCAGAACGGGAACACCAACCCCACCTTGCCGCTGGTCTTCGACGACAGCTACAACCGCAAGCCCGCATGGCAAGGGATCGTGGACGCCCTCACCGGGCGCTGATCACGAGCTGCGCTCATTCATCCTTCGACGGCGTGCCGTAGCGCCGAACCAGCTCGCGCAGGTGCGTGCGGTCCATCCGGGCCTCGCGCCCTGCGCGCGAGAGGTTGCCTCCGGTGCGCCGCATCAGCTCGGTGACGTATCCCCGCTCCCAGCGGGCCATGGCCTGCTCTTTCGCCGCGCGAAAGGAGAGCGCCGGATCGAACGGATCGCCCTCGGTGGCAGCGGCACCGCTCTCCTGCGGCGCCGGATCTCCGCGGAGGATGCCGCTCCACAACGATGGATCCCCCATCAACACCGCTCGTTCCACCGCGCTGCGTAGCTCGCGCACGTTCCCCGGGAACGCGTGCTGCGACAGCGTCGCTACCAGATCGGGCGGAGGCACCGAGCCCTCCCCCGCGAGCTGCTCGTAGAAATGCGCGACGAGAGCGGGGATGTCTTCGACTCGTTCGCGCAGCGGCGGGAGCTCCAGGCGGACGACGTCGAGCCGGTAGTAGAGGTCCGATCGGAACGTGCCGCGGTTGACGGCCTGCCGCAGCTCCTTGTTGGTCGCGGCGATGATCCGCACGTCGAGCCGGATCGGCTCGACCGTGCCGACGCGGCGGATCAACCGCTCTTCCAGGGCGCGGAGCAGGTTCGGCTGCATCGCCAGAGGCAGCTCGCCGATCTCGTCGAGGAAGATGGTGCCGCCCTTCGCCGCCTCGAACGCGCCGATCCGCGCCGCGTGCGCCCCGGTGAAGGCTCCCCGCGCATGACCGAACAGCTCGCTCTCGATCAGGCTCGGCGGGATCGAGCCGCAATCGATCACCACGAACGGGCCGCCGGCGCGCGGGCTCGCCTGGTGGATGGACTCGGCGAGGAGGCCCTTGCCGGTGCCGGTCTCCCCTTCGATCAGCAGCGTCGAGTCGCTCGCGGCGATGCGCGGCAGGACGGCGAAGATGCGCCGCATGGCGAGGCTGCGCCCGGTGACGCGGCCGAAGCGTTCCTCGGGCGAGACCGGCTCGGAGGCCTCTTCTTCGAGCACGTCGAAGCGCAGCAGCGTGCCACCTGCCCCGATCACCGCGCCGGGCTTCAGGTAAGCCCAGCCCACGCGATACCCCGCGAGCGTGGAGCCGTTGGTGCTGTCGAGATCACGGAGCAGAAAGCCCTGGGGCTTCGCCTCGATCACGGCGTGGTGGCGCGAGACGGTGGGGTCCGTGAGCACGAGGTGGTTGCCTGCGGCGGTGCCGACCGAGAGCTCGGATCCGCTCGAGATCTGCTCCTTGCCTCGATCCTTTCCATCAACGACGCGCAGGCGGAACCGGCGAAACCGGAACTCCGAAACGCGCCCTGCCATCACGTGAGTACCGGCGTGTTGCATGGGACGCAGGATGATAAGTCAACCGATCCGGCCTGTCTCCGGTGCTTCGAGGGGGCGCGCGCGGACGGGTCTTTACAGTGCTCGCTCGCCCGGTCTACCGTGGCGAGTTAGCGCCGTTCTCACGAGGAATCACGCCGTCATGCCGGACTCGCAACCCCTCTCGTCGCCCCGCGCCGTCACGAGCCGGCTGAAGCGCTACGAGATCCTGGCGCCGCTCGGCGCGGGCGGCACGGCGGAGCTCCTGCTCGCCCGCGCGACGGGGATCGCCGGCTTCACCAAGCTCTTTGCCATCAAGCGGATCCGCGAGAACCTGGCGCAGGATCGCGCGCTGGTGAGTCAGATCCTCAACGAAGCGCGCCTCGCCTCCACGCTGCAGCACTCGAACATCGTGCAGATGTTCGACGCCGAGGCCGACGGCGAGACGGTGTTCCTGGTGATGGAGTACCTGCACGGGCGGGACGTGGCGGCCATGCTGCATCGCGCGCGGACCGAAGCGAGCGCGGGCATCCCGATCGAGCACGCGCTGAGCATCGCCGTCGGCGTCTGCGCGGGCCTTCATTTTGCGCACGAGCAGGTCGACGCCGACGGGCGGCCGCTCACGATCGTGCACCGCGACGTCTCGCCGCAGAATGTGATCGTCACCTACGACGGCGTCGTGAAGGTGATCGATTTCGGCATCGCCAAGGCCACGAGCAGCGTCGAGCAAACGCTGTTCGGCCAGGTCAAGGGCAAGCTCGGGTACATGTCGCCGGAGCAGTGCCGGGGCGAGCCGCTCGATCGGCGCAGCGACATCTTCGGCATCGGCATCCTGCTCTACGAGATGACGACGGGCCGCCTGCCATTCGAAGCGCCCGACGCCGAGCGCTTCTTCGATGCTGTCCTCGATACGGATCCTCTCCCGCCGTCGCGGTTCGGCGCGTACCCGCCGGAGCTCGAGCGGATCATCCTCAAGGCGCTCGCGCGTGAACGAAGGGCCCGCTACCCGACGGCGCGCGAGGTGCACCGCGATCTCGAGGCCTTCGCGCAGCGCGAGGGGATCCGCGTGAGTCAGCTCGCGCTGGCGGAGTTCATGGCCAGCCTCTTCGCGGAGGACAGCGCGGCCTTCCGCCAGGCGCGTGGCGACGCGGCGAGCCTCGCGGAGTACGTGATCGCCCGGCAGACCGGCGCGAACCCCGCGCGCACCGGATCGATGCGCGCCTCGATCGGCGACGAGGTCGACACGCTGCCGCACGAACGTCGCGCCCCTTCGATCCCGCAGTCGACGCTCGTCGTCGCTGAAACGCCTGCGAAGCAAGCCGATCTCGCGCCGGTCGCCGCCGTGACGAGGGCTCCACGCGCGCGTTCGCTCCGTCTGGGCACCGCGCTGCTCGGCGTCGTCGCGGTGACCGCCTTCGCGTGGCGATGGTCGACGAGGCGCGAGCCGCCGCCCGTCAGCGCGGCGCTGGAGGCGCGACCGACGGCGGCGGCGCGCTCCTCCGCGGAGGCGGCTCCGCCCGCGAAGGAGATCGCAGCTCCAGCGATCACCGCCGAGGTCGTCGCGTCGGCGCCGCGAGCTCCCGAGAAGGTCGAGACCCCGAAGGCACCGGCGAAGATCCTTTTTCCGCCGCCGAAACGTCCGGCGCGCCCGCTGGACCTCGACTCCCCGTTGCCACGTTGAGACCGATGCGCGCGCTTCGATCGATCCCGCTCGTCCTCGTCCTCGTCGTCACGACGAGCGCCGCGTTCGCCGAGGCGCCGCCGCCCGAGGCCAGGGCCCACTTCGATCGCGGGATCGCGCTCTACACGGCGGGCTCGTACGACGCCGCGATCGTCGAGCTCGAGGCGGCGATCGCCATCGCCGACTACCCCGATTTCCACTACGCGCTCGGCCAGGCAGAGCGAAAACGAGGGCGCTGTGACCGCGCGATCGAGGCCTATCGACGCTTCCTCCGCACGAGCCCACCTCCCGAGGAGCTGCGCGTCACCGGGGCGAACATCCTCCGCTGCGAGGAGGCGCTCGCGAAGCAGCCTGCGCCTCCTCCTGCCATCACGCCGACTCCGCCGACTCCGCCTCCGCCACCGACGCGCACCAACCAGCAGCTCGCCGGGATCGGCGTCGCGGTGACCGGCGGCGTGCTCCTCGGAGTAGGCACCTACTTCGCCGTGAGCGCGCGACTCGACTGGGGAGCGGTGAACGACGCCGCCGCGGGCCACGAGCCATGGACTCCCGATCTCCAGCGGCGTTATGACGGTGCCGGCCGCGAGACGACGAGCGCCGCCGTGCTCCTCGGCCTGGGCGGCGCGGCGGTGATCACCGGAGGTCTCCTGTACTTTCTCGGCGCGGGCAAGCCACGTCCCAGCGCGGGTCCCGGCGTCGCGCCCTGGGCATCCCTGCGCCTCGATCCGGCAGCGCGCGGAGCAGGGTTGGGGGTCGGATGCGCCTTTTGACGGTCGCCGCGCTCCTCCTCCTCGCGCTCGCCGTCGTGCCCATCGGCTGCGGGCCCGACATCCACGACGGCGACTTCGTCTGCGGTGCGCAGACGCCGCGCTGCCCTCCCGGCTTCACTTGCGCGGCCTCGGGGCGCTGCCTTCGCGGCGGCGAAGGCGCGAGCACCGGCGGGAACGGCGGGCACTGCCAGCAGGGAGGCACGCAGTGCAACAACAACGGCACCTGCGAGGACGGCGAGTGCTGCGACAGTTGCCCTCAGGACGGCTGCTGCTGCGGCAATGGCAAATGCGAGCCCACGTTCGGCGAGACGTGCGCCGCCGCCCATTGCCCGGAAGACTGCCAGGCCTTCTGCGGCAAGCCCACCACGTGCGGTGATGGCCAGTGCAGCGCGGGAGAGCAGTGCTTGAGCTGCCCCGAGGAGTGCGGCGCCTGCACGTCGAGCTGCGGTAACGGGATCTGCGAGCAGGGCGAGGATTGCCGCTCTTGCCCCGTCGACTGCCCACCTTGTTGAGTGAGAGCGCCTCACAGAACGTCCCGGCGCCGGGCTGCGGATACGCGGCGCTCACCGGCGCTGGTCGGATTCGACGTGCAATCGCCGCGCGTTCATCCTCGCGCCTCGGTGAGCTCGCCCGCGCGACGATGACCAGCACCGACCACCGAGGTGATCCGGGGTCCTGCGCGGGCGGGATCCCGGGGCGCCACGCCTCTACCGTCGGATCCCGCCATCTCCTCGCGATGGCGGAAAACGCCGTCGGGCGAGCGACCACGACAGAAGAGTCCGAGTGCGTCGCAGAGTGTGCCAGCGTCAGTCGATTGACGCGCTCCAGACGCCTTCAATTCCAGATGGCGATGGACGAAACATGCAGTCTACGACATGGCCGGAGGCTTGCCTACAGGTACGGAGACCGACGTTACCTCTGGAGGCTTTGATGACCGAATTCATGCGTTCGACTACCTGTCTTGCTCTGGCATTCTGCGCGACCGGGCTCGCCCTCTCCGCCACCGGCTGCGTGGGCGACTCGGCCCCTCCCGGCGCCGAGGAAGAGACGGCGGAGGCGGCGCAGCCCCTCACCGCCACCGAGCTGCGCTCGGTGATCCTCACGGGCGCCAGTGACGCGACCACGCTCGCGCGCTTCTCGCTCAAGCGCGTCCTCCAGCAGCTCATCACCCGTACGCCCGGCGTCTCGGCGCTGACGCCGACGCAGCTCTACCAGCAGATGTTCGATACCATGAACAGCGCGGATCAAGCCCGGACCACGGGACCGCACTGCACCGGTACGCTCAACGGGTTCAAGACCGAGTGCCCGCGCACCGAAGGCATCCTCGCGGCCACCGACCCGTTCGTCGCGCCCGCCGCCGGAGCGCCCGACGATCGGTATCACCCGACTGCCATCGTCAACCGCTTCGATCTCGCGTCGACGACCGGGGTCGATTGCGGGGAGTACCGGATCGTCTTCGCCAAGGCCACGTCTGGCGCCCTGGATCGCAACTTCCTGATCTTCGAGGGTCGCCTCCCCAACCCCTCTCCGGCCCTCGGACTCCAGGGTTGCAAGCCGGTCGCCCAGATGTGGTCGAACCTCCAGACCACCACCGATCCCGTGGCCCGCGCCAGCGCGATCGAGAATTTCTACTTCACCGGACTCACCTCCGGCGGGATCACGTTCGAGCCGGTCGTCGATCCGACGCACTACGGAATGACGGCGGCGTTCGCGCCGGGAGGCTCCACGCGCGGGCAGATCCGCGCCAACATGTTCATGATCGGGCGCAGCTACTTCACCGGAGGGACCCAGCCGCCCGGGAGCGAGTTCTGGCAGCTCCGCGAGCTGCAGACGCGGAAAATCTGCGTCACCGGCGGCGCGTGCTCGCTCCAGATTCGCGCAACCACCTCCAAGAACAACCCCGACGCCAGCCTCTTTGCCTCGAACCCGCCCGCGGGCAGCAAGGCCGAGAGCTTCCAGACGACGGACTTCATCAACATGGTCCCCAAGCTGGCCAAGCCCGCCGCGAGCACGCCCGACGCCGCGCTCATCGGCATGAACACGCCCGACAAGTACAACGCCGGTGAGAGCAGCTCCGACGGCCGGCAGGACTACCTCGCGGCGGCCAGCGGGAACACCACGTTCAATAACGCCATCACGGCCAAGCTCGCCGCGATTGGCCGGTCAGATCTCACCTCGACGTCGATCCTCCGGCGCGCGACCAGCCAGAGCTGCGGCGGCTGTCACCAGGTGGCGACCGGCGCGGTGATGGGCGGCGGGATCACCTTCCCGTTCAGCAATGGATTCACCCAGATCGACGAGAATGGCGTCCTCTCGCCCGCGCTGACGGGGGTGTTCCTCCCGCACCGCAAAGCCGTGCTGGACGCGTTCCTGGCCGCCCCGGCAGCCGCGATCGCCGCGGCCGCCGACTCCGAGACGATCGGCGGCGACAGCTTGAACTGACACTCTCCCCCGGGGGCGGCGCATGGATCCATCTCCGCGCGCCGCCCGGGAATGGTACCGCGCCGCCTGATCTCCCGGCGCGTCGACGCCACACCCCGCCAAACCGCCACGGACACGACTGCCCCAGCGGCGGGCACCAGCGCGCGAAGAGATGGTGATTTATCGCCGGGCTCGGAGATCGCCGGCGGCGCGCTTCTTGCGGAAGTTTCTGGTCTGGTCGAGCGAACTGTGAAGGTGGTTCTCCGAGCCGCGGGGGCGGTCGGAGCACAGGTCCGTGCCAGGTTGGCTCCAGCAGGCCCGACTCTCTCCCGCGATGACCACGCTGGTGCGGGATGACTTCTCCTCGATAACTCTCGGGGCGTGATATCAACAATCCTGGCTCACGGCCGGATCGTTCAATTCGCGCGCTCCACGTCGATTGGCGAGCCGATTTCTTTGAGGCTCGGCACCCCGCCATTCACATCACGAAAGAAGTCATGATCATCAAGCAGAATCGACGCTTCTCCCTCGCCGGTGGATCGCGGACGCGCTACCTCCTGACGCTTCCCGTCCTCGCCGCCGCGCTGTGGGCTTGCACCGCGCAGCAGCCAGAAGACGTCGTCGCGTCGCAGCAGGCCCTGGCGACCGCGCCGACCCTCGGAACAGCGCAGAGCTTCGCGGTGCTGGCGTCGTCGACGCTGACCAACACCGGCCCGAGCACCGTCATCGGCGACATCGGCGTCAGCCCGGGCATGGCGATCACCGGGTTCCCGCCGGGGATCGTGACTGGCACGGTCCACGCCGGAGACGCCGCCGCTGCGCAGGCTCGCGCCGACGTCGTCACCGCCTACAACGCGCTGGCCTCGGACGCCTGCGATCTCGATCTGACGGGGCAAGACCTCGGCGGGCTCACGCTCGCGCCGGGCGTTTACTGCCTCTCTTCGGCAGCCCAGCTCACGGGAGCGCTCACGCTCGACGCCCAGGGCAACCCCTCGGCGGTCTTCGTCTTCCAGATCGGGAGCACACTCACGAGCGCCGCGAATTCGTCGGTGATGATGATCAACGGCGGTCAGCCCTGCAACGTGTTCTGGCAGGTCGGAACCTCGGCGACGGTCGGAGCGGGCACGGCGTTCGTCGGGGATATCCTCGCGCTCACGAGCATCACGCTCACTACCGGAGCGAACGTGTCCGGGAGGGCCCTGGCGCGCAACGGCGCGGTGACGATGGACACCAACCAGATCGTCGCGGCGACCTGCGCGGCGCAGCCGGGGACGAGCGCCAGCAGCTCCAGCTCCAGCAGCACGGGCGCGGGCGGCTCGAGCTCCAGCGGGACCGGCGCGAGCAGCTCGTCGACGGCGGCGGGCGGCGAGCCTGCGGGCTGCACGTCCGCGGACTGGATGACAGCCAATCAGGGGTGGATCTTGGGGACGCCGACTGGCCATCAGGGCGACTTCATCCTCGGCGCCGGGTACGTCAACAGCGTGCTCAAAGGGTTCTTCCGGTACACCGACCTCGGGAGCGGGGAGATCGTCGTCGCCACCGACGTGACGTCCTACACCGTCACCGGCCCCACCAGCCGTCAGATCACCGGGCACGCCACCGTCAACGGCGTGGCCGGGTTCACCTACACCATCAACGCGACGGACGGCGGCGCCAACGACGTCTTCTCGCTCGCGGTGTCGGACGGCTACCACGCGAACGGGGTCTTGTCCCACCTCCTGCTCTCCGTCGTGAGCTGTCCGTAGCGGCCTCGTCGTTGCGGGCTCCAGAGTAGTGCGATCGGGAGGCCGATCGCCTGGTCTCACGGAGTCCGCTCGACGACTGGCAGGCTCTTGTTCCGCGGCGCGGCGTGGCCAGGCACGCTGGGCAGCGGGGGCGGCACGCTCAGAACGCACGGCTCGATCGGGCGACTCAACGGCCGCGGGCGACCGGCGGCGCGGCGTCCAGCGCGCTCGTCGCGCTCGCCGCCGAGGCCGCGCTCCCGGACGCGCTGCCGCCGACGATGCTGAGCACCACGGCACCGACGATGGCCAGCGCCACGGGGATTGACGCCCACCACCAGCTCTTCTTCGGGGCGACGCGGCGCGCCCACGGAGAGTCGGTGAAGCGGCTGCGGCGCGCCGGCGTGTACGTGGAAGGCAAGATGGCGCTGGGGATCGAGAGATCGCCGTCCCGTAGCTCGGTCAGGGCCAGGCTCTCGCGGGACGATACGGCGGGCCGCGCCGGAGTCGCGCCCTCGGCCACCGTGCCCGGGAGCGAGGGAGCCGTCTTTCGCGGCCTGCGCGAGCCCCACGGGAGCGTGCCTGTCCGCCCCTCCTTGACGGCCGCGCTGAACGCCGAGGCCATCTGACCTGCCGAGTGGAAGCGGTTGGCCGGCGCGCGCTGGAAGGCCCGCACGAAGAAGTCGTCGATGCCCTGCGGCAACTCCGCGACCAGCTCCGAGGGCGGCAGCACCGGATCGCGGCAGATCGAGAGGACCATCTCGTCGCGTGATCCCCCGCTGAAAGGGCCTTTGCCGGTGAGGAGGCAACAGGCGATCACCGCCGGCGACCAGAGGTCGGCGCGGTGATCGAGCCTGATTTGCAAGACTTCGTCGATGCGTCGACGATCCTGTCGATGTTCTTCGAGCGGCCGTATTATCTCGCGCCGGGCAAGCGGGCCGAGAAGGCCTATTCGCTCTTCCGCGAGGCGCTGGAGCACAAGAAGGTCGTCGCGGTGGGGACGGTGGTGATCCGGACTCGACAGCACCTCTGCGCGATCTTCCCGCAAGGGGATCTGCTGGTGCTGGAGATCCTGCGCTTCGAACTGGCTCTTGATCAAGGCCAGGGACGAGCACGCGCGCGAGGGCGCCGACGCGGAAATCACCGAGCGGGAGCCGGGCAGCGTGCTCAGCGGGCGCGGCGTCGAGGATCTCGCTGCGGCGCGGAAGAGCGCGAAGAGCGGGAAGAACGCAAAGGCCGCGAAGAAGGCGCCGACGCGAGCCGCGAAGAAGCGTGAGGCCGAGTCGGATCCGGCCGCGGTCGTGGAGCAATTCGAGCCGCAGCTGGCCACGCTCGTCGACCGGGTGCCGACCGATCCGGGGTGGCTCTTCGAGATGAAGCTCGATGGCTACCGGGCGATCGCGGTGATCGAGGGTGGGAAGGCTCGTCTCATCTCCCGGAACGGCCTCGACTGGACCGCTCGGTTCTCCGGCATCGCCGCCGCGCTCGGCCGGATCCGGGTCCGCGACGCGGTGCTCGACGGGGAGGTGTGCTGCGTCGACGCGGAGGGAAAGACCAGCTTTCAAGGCCTCCAGAGCGCGCTCTCGGAGGGCTTTCAACAGGGCTTGATGTACTTCGCCTTCGACCTCCTCCACCGCGATGGGGAGGATCTCCGCGCGCGGCCGCTCCGCGAGCGCAAGGGTGTGCTCGCCACGATCCTGGCCGGCGAGCGCGCGCCACTGTCGCTCAGCCAGCACCTGGAGGACGTCGGCCCGACGATGTTCGAGGAGGCCACGAAGCTGGGCCTCGAGGGGATCATCGCCAAGCGCGCCGACGCGCCCTACACCGGCGGACGCTCGCGAGCGTGGCTGAAGATCAAGTGCGGGAAGCGACGAGAGCTGGTGGTGATCGGGTACACGGCGCCAGCGGGGAAACGCGCCGGGCTCGGCGCCCTGGTGCTCGGCGTGCACGAGACTGGCAAGCACGGCGCGCTGCGCTTCGTCGGCAAGGTGGGCACGGGGTTCGACGCGAAGACGCTGACGAGCCTGCGGAGACGGCTCTGGCCGCTGGCGCGCGCGACGCCGCCGGTGGCCGGAGCGCCGCGCGTGCCCCGCGTGACCTGGGTCGAGCCCGACGTCGTGTGCGAGGTCGGCTTCACCGAGTGGACGAAAGACGGAGCGCTCCGCCACCCGACGTTTCTGGGGCTGCGCGAGGACAAGCCGAGCGACGACGTCGTCCGAGAACGCCCGGTGCGGGCCGCCGCGGCGCGCGTGCCCCGGGCGGCGGCGCGGACGACGCGTGGCGGAGCGAGCGAGTCTTCGAAGGTGGCGGGCGTGACCATCACCCACCCGGATCGCGTGCTCGATCCGGCGTCGGGGGCCACGAAAGGAGAGCTCGCGCGCTACTACGCGGCTGTCGCGAAGGAGCTGCTCCCGTACGTGAAGAATCGGCCGCTCTCGATCGTGCGCTGCACCGGCGCGATCGGCAAAGGCTGCTTCTTCCAGAAGAACGCGATGCCCGGGATGGGGAGCTCGGTGCATCGCTCGCAGGTGGGCGAGCATCAGGTGCTCTCGCTGACGACGACGACTGGCCTGCTCCAGATCGTGCAGCTCGGGGGGATCGAGCTCCACACGTGAGGGGCGCGCCTGCCCGCCGCCGACAGGCCCGATCAGATCGTCCTCGATCTCGATCCCGACGAGGGGCTGGCGTGTGGCCGCGTCGTCGAGGCCGCCCTCGAAGCGCGCGAGCTCCTGCGCAGCATCGGCCTCGATTCGTGGGTCAAGACGACCGGCGGCAAAGGGCTCCATGTCGTGGTGCCGTTTCGCCCGAAGCATGGTTGGGACGTGGTGAAGGGCTTCGCGCGCGCTCTCGCGGAGGACCTCGTGCGTCGCTCGCCCGACGCGTTCACCGCGACGCTCTCCAAGGCGGCGCGTCGCGGCCGAATTTTCGTGGATTATCTCCGCAACGGCGAGGGCGCGACGGCGGTGGTGCCGTACTCCGCGCGAGCCCGCACAGGGCTCACGGTGGCGCTGCCGATCGCTTGGGACGCCGTCCGCCAGGTCCACCCCGGAGACTTCACCGTGCGCACGGTGCCTGACGTTCTCGCGCGTCGACGCCGCGATCCCTGGGGTGATTTGCGCGCCTCGAAGCAGCGCTTGCCCGAGGACCTCGACGAGCTCCTCGGGCGCGCTGGCTGACGGCGCTGCGGATCAGACGCGCTTGCGGGGCGCGGCGGCAGCGGCGGCCTGGGCGGCCGTCATCTGCTGCGCGCTCGCCTGCGGCAGGCCCGGCGGCCTCGCGCTCTGGCCGGCGCCGTCGCCGTTGTTGCCGCCGCCGTTGAACTTGGTACCCGTGACGATCTGCGCGGCCATCAGCGTCTGCACGACGCGTAGCACGTCGTCGGAGCCGGTCGACGCGGCGCCGTGGCCGTCGCCGCCGCCGCCGAAGTTGACGAACTGGCCGTTGGCGAGGGCCGCGGCGATCTCGCGCGTGAGCGCGGGCGCCATCTCGAGGCGCTTGAGATCGAGGTAGGCGTCGCCGGCCTCGCTCAGCGCTTGCGCCTTCATGCGGATCGCCTCGGACTCGGCCTCGGCGATGGCGCGGATGCGCGAGCCCTGGGCGCGGCCTTCGGCCTCCTGGGCGATCACGTTCTGCTCGGCGTCGGCGCGGGCTTGCGTGATCTGGTTGGCGCCGAGCTCGGCTTCGCGCTGCTGGCGGACGAAGGCCTGCTTCTCGGCCTCGGCCTTGGCGATCGACGCGCCGTTGGAGGCGATCTGCATGTTGAGCGCGCGCTCCTGATCATTGATCTTCTGCGCAGCCTCGAGCTGCGCGATCCGCGCGCGCTGCTCTTCCTGGGCCTGGACGACGTCGGCGTCGGCCTTGGCGCGCGCCGCCGACTCGCGGCGGCGGGCCTCGGCGACCTCGCTGAGCACGGCCTTGATGTTGAGGCTGTTGAACGAGAGGCCGAGATCGAGCAGCTCGCGCGAGCAAGCGTCCTTGATGATCACCGCGAGCTCGTCGTCCTCGCTGCGCGAGATGGCGAGCTCGGTGCTCGTCGGGGCGTTGCCGCCGTTCGCGAGCGCGAGGGCCGTGGCCGCGGCGCTGGCGCCGGCGTTGGAGCGCGCGTTGAAGAGCTGATCGTGCTTGAGAAGGTTGATGGCGCGGCGGCCGGCGGACGAGAGCACGTCCGTCAGCGTCGAGAGCTGCTCTCCGCCGGACTTGGAGAAGAACTTGTTGGCGGCGGTGTTCACCATCGCCTCGTCTTCACCGACGCTGACGATGGCCGAGGCGCGGACGGTGACCTTGACCGGCGCCGGGCGGCCATTGGCGTCGATGTCGGCCGTCTGGTCGGTGATCTCGATATCGACGTTGATGGCCTGAGCCGGGATGACGCGGGCCTGGGTGATCATCGGGACGATGAGGGCTTTGCACGGGCCGCGGAAGATCCGCAGGCTCCGACCGCGGCTCGCCAGGAGGATCTCGCCGGCGTCGACGCTCTTCAGGAACGTCGTGATGATGACGGTGGTGAGCAGCAGGACGGCGACGACGACGGATCCTGCGATGATCAATGATATTTCCACGATGACGACTCCTCTCGAAACATGATGCAGCTCGGCCGCGCTACTCGTCGCGAAGGACCGAGACCGTCAGGCGCTCTTGCCGCGCGTCGACGTCCTCGACCCGGAGCCGCGCGCCGACCTTGACGGGAATGCTCGCCTGATCGGGCCGCAGGCGCGCAGAGAACTGCACGAGGCGGCCTTCACGGACGACGGAGATCAGGCCGCGCCCGTTGCGAAACGGGGTGACGGCCGTGGCCTCGTCGAAGATCAGCTCTTCGAGCGGGGCGCTCGGCTGGCCCTGGAAGCGGAAGAGCAGGTTCCAGAGCGGCGTGACGGCGAAGCGCTCGATGGCGATCGTCGGCAGCAGGGCGACGATCGCGGCGACGAGCATCGGCAGGTGCGCCGCCTGCGCCAGCGCGTTGCCGAAGGCACCATAGAGGGCGAGCACGCTGAAGACGGCCCGCGGCGACGGGATGAGGCGCGCCCAGCCCGACGAGGCCGCGGCGTCGGCGGGGACCATCTCCTGGCTGGCAGGGCTACCCGGTGCCGGGGCGGCGAGGTGCGCTCCCGGGCCGCTCGCCGCGGGCGCGGGCTGCGCGCCGACGATGTGCCCGGCCGCCGCGTGCGCCGCCCCGTGGCCTGTGCCGAGCTGATGCATCCCATGGCCGCCATGACCGCCGTGACCGAGGTGACCGCCATGGCCCGTCGAGCCCGCGTGGCCATGACGTCCGAGGGCGGGGATCGCCATCATGACCAGACCGACCAGGCCGATCACCATCAGCGTCAGAAACACGTTTTCCCCCTTTGGCCCCGATCACGGAAACCTGGCGCACGCTACGCCCGTGGGCTTTGCCCTGGCAAGCCCGGACGCGTGGCGCCGCGCCCCGACGGCGCGTCGATCACCATGGACATGCTCCGCGATCGGCGACGCGACGAGGGACGCCACGCGGAAAATGAAGCCGCCGCGTCGACGACGACGGCGATCAGGGCGGCGGCGCGGGCACCGGAGGAGCCGATGAAGACGCTGGATCCCGGGTGATGAACGTGACCGGAATCACGACCGTCGCGCTGCCGCCGTCCGGCGGGTTGAACTGCGCGATCGCCACCCGCGCGACGACACAGGCCGCGACCTTCTCGCTGAGCGTCGAGGCGGTCGACGCGGTCGAGCTCACGCTGCCGTCCGCGGCAATCTTGGCCGTGACGCGCACGCTGCCCTTCATCTCCGGGTCCGCCTGGAGGCCGGCGTTGTAACAGCGGCGGAAGGCTGCAGCCATCGCGGCGACCACGGCTTGCGCGTTCGACACAGTCCCGCCGGGACGCGGCGCCGACGCGACGGGCGCGACAGCGGCGATCGGCGTTGTGCTCATGCTTGGCCAGGCCGGCTGGTAGCCCGCGCCCGGAGGCAGGTACGCCTGCTGGGCTTGAAAGATCGGCGGGCTCGCGATCGGCGCGCGCGGAGGCGGCAGGGGCACGGTGTCGTCGCACGCGGCGACGAGCAGCGCGAGCGGGAGTGAAAATGAAGCGAGCGAGCGCATCGACATCGACATCGAGCGCGAACGTAGGTCGAGAGCGCGCCGGGAGACAAGCCGTGTCAGCTCGCGCGTCGGACCTCGGTCGTGAGCGCGAGGGTGCGCGCGTTGTCGCGGACGCCGTCGAGGAAGCGCGCGCGCCACGCCGCGTCGCTGATGCGATCGGCCCGCGCCATCAGGCGCTCGCGCGCGCTCTGGATCGCCGCGGAGAAGGCGCCGTGATCTCCGCTCGCCGCGAGCGCTTCGGCGTGCACGAGGCGGACGAGCGACTCGCCCTCTTCGATGCCCCCGAGCGACTCGAGGATCCGGTGGGCCTCGCTCGCCGTCGTCAGCGCCTCGTCGGTGCGCCGGAGCGCGAGGAGCACGCGGGCCAGCACCGCGAGCGCCGCCGCGCGGAGAGGCGGGGCGACCTCGAGCGCCGCGCAAGCGGCGCGGCCCTCCTGCTCGGCGACGTCGAGATCGCTGGAAAAATAGGCGATCTCGGCGAGGTACATCCGCGCGACGCCCTCCATGCGCGGATCGCCGAGCGCGCGGAAACCCTCGAGGGCGCGGAGCTCGACGCGACGCGCCTCGGCGAGCTGGCCGCGGTACGCGAGCACGTGACCGAGGTTCTGGAGCGCGGTCAGCCCCACGTCGGCGAGGCCCATCCGATCCGCGACGGCGGTGGCCGCGCGCAGCGAGTCCTCGGCGCCCGCGTAGTCGCCGAGCTCGATGAACGCCACGCCGAGGTTGGCCCGCACGGCGCACGCGTCGCGACGATCGCCGGCGCGCTCGAAGGCCGACAGCGCCGCCTCGAACCCCGCGATGCAGCCGGCGATGTCTCCGGCGTAGACGGCGCGCACGCCGCGGAGCTGCTCCAGCGCAGCGACGACCTGGGGCGCGTACGACGAAGGATCGGCGAGCGCCGCGCCGAGCTCGGCGATGAGGCCATCGGCCGCGGCGGTGCGGCCGGCGAAGACCATATCCGTCCCGCAAAACGAGAGGCAAGCGATGCGCGCGCCCTCCGCCCCCGGCAGCGGCGTCGACGACGTGACCGCCTTCGCGAACTCCTCGACCCGAGCGAACGCGCCGAGCTTGCCGGCCGCGATGCTGACCTGCCGCGCCGCGCGATACCAGGCAATCGAGCCCTCGGGCAGCAGGCGCGTCGCCTCGACGGCGCAGTCCTCCGCGAGGGCGAGATCGCCGCGCCAGAGGCTGGCCTCAGCCTCGATCAAGCGCAGCTCGCCGAGGGTCGCGCCCGCGGCGCCGCACTCCGCGCCGCGCCGGGCGCGCTCGATCGCCGCCGCTAGATCGTTGGCCTCGAGCGCCTGCTCGGCGGCGCGCACGTACCAGCGGATCGCGCGCGCGGGCTCGGCGCCGCGGAGGAAATGCTCGGCCATCGTCGCGGCGTCGGCGTACCCGGTGCGCTCGAGCCACTCGCCGGCGAGGCGATGACCGAGCACGCGATCCTCTTCGGTCAGCGTGGCATACGCGGCCTCGCGCACGATGGCGTGGCGGAACGCGTACTGCGGATCCGCGCTGCCGGGGGCGATGCTGGCCGCGCCCACCAGCTCGCGCGTGGCCAGCGTCGTCAGCCATTCGCCGGCCTCGTCAGCGTGGCGCTCGCCGCCGAGGAGCGCCGCGAGCCCGGCCTTGGAGAAGCGCTCGCCGAACACGCTCGCGGCGCGCAGCACGCGCTTGGCCTCGCTCCCCTCGGCGTCGAGGCGGGCCTCGACCGTGCCGAGCACCGAGTCGGGGAACACATCGTCACGCCCCGCGGCGACCGCGCGGATCAGCTCTTCCAGGTAGAACGGGTTGCCGTCGGCGCGATCGACGATGCGCGCCACGGCGTTCGTCGTCGCCTGGAGACCGAGCGCGCCGTGCACCAGCTGCTCGGCCGCGCGGCGCGAGAGCGGCCCGAGCTTGATCGTCTGCACCTGGCGCTCGGCCCACAGCCCGGGGAACTGCGCCGTCACCTCGGGCCGCGCGAACGCCAGCACCATCAGCGGCAGATCGCTGAAGTTGCGCAGCGTGGAGTCGACGAGCTTCACGGTCGCCGCGTCGCCCCACTGCAGATCTTCGAGCACGAGCAGCACCGGCTGCGCGCTGCACTCGGTCGTGAGCCAGGCGTCCCAGGCCGCGCACATCGAGTCGCCCATCAGCTGCGGGTTCTCGCGCGCCGCGCGCAGCGCCGGATCGTGATCGTCGGGAAACGGCGTGCCGACGAGCTCGCCCAGGAACGCCGTCGCGCGGTGGAGCACGAGCCCGTCGAGCCGCGCGCCGAGCCGCGCCACGAGCTTGCGGCGGCGCAGCTCGATCGGATCGGCCTCCTGGATCCCCGCGGTCTTGCGGATCGCGTCGGCGATCATGCCGAACGGCGAGCCCGCGCCGAGCGACGGAGCGCGCCCGCTCAGCACCGTCGCCGGCTCGACGCCTCGCCGGATCTTCGCGAGGAATTCGCGGCCCAGGCGCGATTTGCCGGCGCCTGCCGCGCCGATCACCAGCACCGGGCTGGCGATGCGCTCCGCCGCGCACCCCGCGAACACCACCTCGAGCGTCGCGAGCTCGCGCGTGCGCCCCACGCAGGGAGTGACCTTGCCGAGCAGCAGCGGGCGGCTGTCGAGGGCCGAACCGTCGGCGCGCAGGTAAAACCCATCCTCGGCGCGCTCGAGGTTGAAGCGCCCGGTGAGCATGCCCGCCGTCGCCTCGTCGAGGCCGATCGGACCGGGCCGCGCCAGCTGCAGCGCGCGCACGCCGCGATCGAGCACCTTGCCGTCGACCACGCGCGCCGACACCAGGCCGCGCCCGCTCACGACGCAGATCGGCACGCCCGGCAGGTTGGCGCGAAGGATCAGCGCGCACTGCGCGGCCTGATCGGCGCGATCGACGGCGCTCCCCGGACCCCACGAGGTCGCGATGAACGAGTCGCCGCAGAGCAGGTTGATCTGCCCGCCGAGCGGCGCTACCGCCTTGCGGAGGTCTTCCACGGGCAGCCGCGGGCCGGGGCGCGCGTCGTCGACGTCGGGATCGCCCACGAGGACGACGCTGACGTAGCGCTTCTCGCTCATCGTCAGCGACTCGGAGTCGCCGTCGCCGGCGCCTTCGATCGGCATGGGCTCGGTCGGAGCCGCGCCCATCGTCGGCAGCGCTCGCCGCGTCGCGGCCTCCCATCCTCCGCCGAGCTGGAGCGCCGCGAGCCGCACGCCGACCTCCTCCGCGCTCGCCGGACGCTGCTCGGGATCCCTGGCCATCATCCGCGCCACGAGATCGTCGAGCTCGGCGGGCACGTCGGGGCGGCGCTGGCGCACGCGCGGCGTCTCCTGCAGCAGCAGCTTCGCGAGCAGCGCCATCGGGTGCGTGCCCTCGAACGCCGGCTCGCCCGTCAGGCACTCGAACAGCACGCAGCCGAGCGAGAACAGGTCGGTGCGCGGATCGTAAACGGGCTTGCCCTGCACGAGCTCGGGCGCGATGTACCCCGGCGTTCCGAGCAGCACCCCGGTCTGCGTGAGCTGCCGGATCTCCCCCGCGGGCCGCGCGATCCCGAAGTCGACGAGCTTGATCCGGTCGACGTGGCAGTCCGACAGGAGGATGTTGCTCGGCTTGATGTCGCGGTGAACCAGCCCGCGCGCGTGCGCGAACGCGAGCACGTTCGTCACCCGGCCGGCGAGCGCGACACACTCGCCGCCGTCGAGCGGAGCGCGCTGGAGACGCACGCTGAGATCCTCGCCCTCGACCCACTCCATCGCCAGCCAGCGGTCGCCGTCCGGCGCGACTCCATGCGCCACGTAGCGCACGATCCCGGGGTGCGAGAGCTCGGCGAGGATCGCCGCCTCACGCGCGAAGCGCTCTTCGTCGAGCGGCTGGCGGCTATGGAGGACCTTCAGGGCCACCGCCGATCCGTCGAGACGATCCGTCGCGCGATAGACAGTCCCCATGCCGCCCGCGCCCGCCTGGCGATCCAGGACGAACCGACCGGCGATGACGATACCAGGCCTCATTGCGCATCCACTCCACGACCCAACGCGCTGCCGACGCGACGCTCAGGGCGCGAGGAACACCGTCGCCGAGCTCGAATACGCGCGGGTCCCAGCGGGGAAGTGGTTGCCGACGTCCTTCGCCGCGTCACGGCAGTTCGGGTAGAAGCCATTGGCCTTGTCGGCCTTGTCGCAGACGTCGTCGCACTGCCCGATCACCGTGACGACGCACCCCGCGGTGCTGGCCCCGCACACGCGCGTCAGGCCCGTCTGGCCCGGCGCGATGCAGGCGTTGTACACCGGGGTGGCGAGGAAGATGTTGCCGTAATACGCGCCCTCGGCGACGGGGTACGCGGCGCGCTCGGCGGCGTCGGTCGCGAGGCCGGCAGCCTTGCCGCGCAGCGAGATGTCCACGTGAACGCCGAGGTAGTCGAGCCGCGAGATCACGCAGGCCGACACCGTCTCCTGGCAGCTCGCGTTGCATGTCCCGTTGTTCTGGCCCCACTGCGGCGCGAGCCCGAGCCCGCCCGGGAAGCTGTACGGCACGCCGTCGACGGTGACGTTGATGGTGCTCGATGAAGGGAGAGCGCAGCTCGCGATGTACTTCAGCACCTCGCGCGCGTTGGGATCCGAGAGCGCGTTGCTCGTCAGCGCGTTGCTGGTCAGCGCGTTGTTCGTCAGCGCGTTGTTCGTGAGCGCGTTGTTGGTCAGCGCGTTGTTCGTCAGCGCATTGTTCGTGAGCGCATTGTTCGTGAGCGCGTTGTTGGTCAGCGCCAGCTGCTGCACGACGCCGAGGTCGCCGTCGGCGTCGCTCTCGTCGCCGGTCTGCGCGAGGCAACCCACGAGCGACATCGCACACAGGAGCGCCACACTGTGGGGCACCATGGTCAGACACACCCTCGCCGCCGCCCCGAGCTTCCCCCGCCCCAACGTGTCATTCATGTCGATCATGGTCGCCTTATCCCGCGCGCGATTGGCGGAGAACCTCTGCCCTGCAACGATTCCTGGGTGCGGCCCCGGTCGTCTGGCCGGGCACAAGCAACTCGCGGGCCAGCCTACCGAGGCGACGTGATCGCCAGCATCACCGGCAAGGCGACGACGCTCGTCGGCCGTGGCGAATGCGCTCCCCTCGTCGGCCGCGCCGCAGGGCCAGCGCCGCGAGCGCCGCGACGATCCCCGCGCCCGCGCCGCCGCTTCCGCTGGAGATCGGGATGGCGCAGCCGCACCCGCCGGACTCGGCTCCTCCGCTCGACGACGACGCCGCCTGGCCGCCCGCGCCTCCCACCGAAGCGCTGGTGACGGCGCCGCCGACTCCCCCGCTCCCGCCGACACCGCCGCTGCCGCCGGTCCCGCTCGCGCTTGCGCTCGACGTCGCGCTCGCGGCCGTCGCCCCGCCGCCCGCCCCGCCCATGCCGCAGCCGCTCACCGGCACGAACACGCACGCTCCCACCGCGTCGCAGTGATCGCTGGTGCACGCGTCCCCGTCGTCGCACGTCGTCTTGCTCTCGGGCACGCAGAGGCCGAACGCGCACGTCTCTCCCTGCGTGCACGGATCGCCGTCGTCGCAAGGAGCCGCGTTGAAGCCGTGGACACAGCCCTTCACGGGATCACACGAGTCGTCGGTGCAGGCATTCGCGTCGTCGCAGCTCACCGCCGCTCCGCCGGCGCACTTGCCCCGAGCGCACGAGTCGCCGCTCGTGCACGGATTGCCATCGTCGCACGCGGTCCCGTCGGCCTTGCCCCCGCACGTCTCCAGCGCGAGCGTGGCCTGCGCCAACAGGATCGGCGCGGCGCCGGGCACGTCTTTCACGTGGATCCAGAGTTGATAGGCTGTGTCGCCCCATGCCGCGAGCTGCCCGAAAAAGGCGTCGGTCTGGGCGATACGGGCCTTGGGCTCGCCCGAGGGCGTCGGGCTCAGGAGGGCCGTCTTGCCCGTCCCGTTGATCTCGTCCCGGAGGAACTCCACGTATTCGCGGCTGGTGGTCTGGTAATAGAGCTTCACCTCGACGCGATCGCCGCCCGGCGGCAGCGTCAACGCCAGATCGTCGTAGCCGCCCGCGTACTCCGCCGCGCTGAAATACCCCGGCGCCGCGGCCCCGTTCCACGCCGGCTCGGCCTGGCGCGCCGCGGCCTCGGCGATGCGAAACCCCCGCGGCGGGATGCGGTTGTCCTTGCCGAACCCGGTGGCGAGGGCGATGTGGTAGGTGCGCGCCTCGCCGGTGATCGTGCTCGACGGGTGCGCCTCGTACACCATCGTGTCGTCGTGGGACTCGGTCGCTCCGAGCGCGGGGCTCTGGGGCGAATAGGCCGGATCGAGCCCGCGGAGCGTGCCAATCGCGCTATCGTACGGGTTGACCTCCCAGAGCAGCGAGGCGCCCTGATAGAGCCGCACGCCGGCGAACATCCGTCGCCCCTCGGGATACCCCGAGATCAGCTTGTGCCCGGTGTGGTTCCTGATCTGGAACGTCGCGGCCCCGCTCTGCGCGTCGTACGTCAACCCCTCGATCGACGCGGCCCGCCCGAGAGACGCTATCGCCCGGTTGCGGCCCGCGAGCAGCGCCGCCGGATCGAGCGCGGATCCCGCCGTCAGATCCAGCGTCAGCTTCGCGGGCCCCTGCGTCAGCAGCGCCGCGGTCTGGGCATCGTACACCGGCGATCCCGGGACGGTGCTGGCGAGGATGTACGGCACCAGGGCATTTCCCCCCGTGAGATCGTGGATCGGCTGCCCGCTCAAAGGATGCTCGACGCTGTCCGTCGGCCGGATCAGCGCGCCGCTGTTCTTGCAACCGGCGCCGACGCCGTCGGGCATGTGGCAGTCCTGGCAGGTGGCGATCGGCGAGCCGGGGCGCGACGTCGTGAACACGCCTGGAGCGAACGCCCCGCTCCCGGGAGCGCCCCCCGGGAGGCCATAGTCGGAGAGCATGAACTCCGAGAACGTGCGCTCGATCGGGAAATACGTGGACGCCGACGCCGCCTCGCTCGCCAGCACCGTGGTCCCGTCGCCGGGCGGCGTGCTCTTCTGAGGCAGGTTGACGAGCGCGGTGTTGGAGACATCATGGCAGGTCGAGCAATAGAACTTGCTCTTCGTGTATCGACTGTAGAGCTTGCCGTGCTGCGGGCTGGCGTCGGCGTAGGGCCCGCGCTGCTTCCCGGCCGTCGAGATGAAGTATTGCCCGCTGGCGTTCTCGGTGTACCCCGGATGCGCGATGTGATGAGACCCGTCGTAAAGGGGCTTCTGGTTGAAGTGATCGAGCTGGCTCGCCTGGACGATGTCCGCCGCCAGGGTGTCGTCGGCCGCCGCCTGCGAGGGGGTCGTGCTCGCGCCGGACTCGTCCCAGTAGCCTTTCCAGTCGCTCCCCTCGCGCAGGCCAGAGGCCGTGTCGGCGTGGAAGGGATCCATCATGCGATGGCAGAAGTCGCAGCCGACCCCGTCGAAATCGGGGCCGTTCATCGCCGTGGCGTTGACGGGATCGGACCGCTGCTCCAGCCACCCTCCGGGGAGGTGACAGCGCACGCAGCCGTCGGCCGCGTTGGGCGTACCGAACGCGTAGATCGCGTCCTGCGCGGCGACGGTGAGCGCGGGCCAGAAGAACGGATCGCGCGCGGCCTGGGCCATCATCGAGCCCTTCCAGAGGAAGCCCGAGGCGATGGTCGGATCGGGGTGGGCGTGGCAGGTCATGCAGGCGTCCGACGGCTGGAGCGCGGCGCCCTGCGCGGGCTGCGTGCCGGGCATCCGCGTCAGCGCATCGGCCACGACGAGCTTCGGGGTCCATGCCGAGGCCAGCGCCGGCGCCACGAGCAGCGCCAGCGCGAGCGCGACGCTCGGGAGACGGGATCCACGCGCGCGGGTACGCATGCGCCCGAGCCTACTCGATCAGCGGCTCCGGAACGCAGCGACGAGCTGCTCGGCGGCCGAGTAAGGATCGATCTCGCGTCGATCGACGGCGTCGACCGCGCGCTCGATCTCGCCCGCGAGCGCCCCGAGCGCGGCCTGCGAGAGCGCGTCGCGCAGGTGCGCATCCATGGCCTCGCGCAGCCTCAGACGCCGGCGCGCCGCGCCCTCGGGCGTACCGGTGAGCCAGGCCCAGTGGGCCTCCAGCATGACCGCGAGCTCGGCGATCCCCTGCCCGCGCGTCGACACGGTCCGCGCGATCTTCGGGAGCCACAGCGCCGTCCCGTGCGTGATCTGCTGCTTCTCCAGATCGAGCACGCCCGCGCTGTGGCCGCGCGAGTGCCCGCCCGCGCGCGTGACGTCGCCGCCGAGCGCGATCATCAGCTCCAGATCGCGGACCGCGCCGTCGGCGCCCTCGCGATCGGCCTTGTTGACGGCGAACACGTCGGCGCACTCGAGGATCCCCGCCTTGATCGCCTGGACCTCGTCGCCCATCCCCGGCGCCGCGACGACCAGCGTGGTGTGGGCCATCCGCGTGATTTCGATCTCGTCCTGCCCGACCCCGACCGTCTCGATCAGGATCACGTCGGCGCCCCAGGCGTCGAGGATCCGCACGATGTCGGCCGCCGATCGCGTCAGGCCGCCGAGCGCGCCGCGCGTCGCGAGCGAGCGGATGAACACGCCCGGATCGAGCGCGTGATCCTGCATGCGGATCCGATCGCCGAGGATCGCCCCGCCGGTGTACGGGCTCGTCGGATCGATGGCGACGACCGCGACGCGCTTGCCTTGCTTGCGGTAGTGGCCAATCAGGCGATCGGTCAGCGTGCTCTTCCCGGCCCCGGGATTCCCCGTGATCCCGACCGTCCAGGCGCGGCCGGTGTGGGGGAAGAGGTCTTTGAGGATCGTCAGGTACTCGCCGACGCGATCGTCCGCGAGGCGGCAAGCGCGCGCCGCGGCGCGGACGTCACCAGCGATGACCTTCTCGGCGAGGGCGTGCATCGCAGCTCAGCTACGGTTGCTGCTCGACGTGAGCTTGTACAGGCCGTACGCGAAGCGGATCCCGCCGAAGATCATCGCGCCCCAGGCCACCACGTAGCGCCCGCTGCCGCCGTTCACGTCCGAGGCCGCCGTGTACGAGCCGACGGTGATCACCAGGCCGACGATGAACATGATCCCGCCGAACACCATACTCCGCTTCGCCATGCTCGTATCCATCGTCATCCTCTCGAATCGGGCTTGAAAACCAGGCCCTTCTGCGCGGCTCAGGCCCGCTCGGGTACCGGCGGGAGGGTGCGCTCCACGTAATAACGGAGGATGTCGTGCGGGGTAATGATCCCGACGAGCACCCCGTCGCGCACCACCGGGAGGTGGTGAATGTGGGCCTGGCGGAGCAGCCCGAGGACGTCGTCGGTGGCCATGAACTCGTCGGCGACGATGGGCGGGTGGCTCATCACGTCGCGCGCGAGGGCGTCCTCCGATTCGCCGCGGAGCAGCGCCGCGAGCACGTCGGTCTCGCTCACGAAGCCGATCACGCGCTCGTCGCCGTCGATCACCGGGACGCCGCTCACCGTCTCCAGCACCAGCAAGCGGCCGATCTCCGCGAGGGGCGTGTCGTTGCCCACCGCGAAGACCTTCTCGGACATCAGGTTGCGCGCGTGACCCTTCATCGTGTGTCCCCCCATCGTCAGACCCTCCGTAGATCGGGACGGTGCTTGAGCAGCCGATCGAGCCACGCGCCCGAGAGCTTCTCTTGCACCGTGTTGGCCCGCAGCCGGCTGTTCAGGTTCTTGAAGTCGACGCGGTCGATCAGCTGATCCTGGTTGAAGCAGGAGAAGATGATCGTCTCCTTCCCCGTCTCGGGATCGATGTGCTTCTGCAGGCACGCCGCGCAGACCTCTTTCATCATGCACTGCATCGGCGAGTTGATGCTGGCGACGGCCACGTGCTTCGGATCAAGGAAGGGCTGAAGCACGCCGTGCCGGGCCTCGCGCACCGCGTTCATCATCCGATCCGAGCCGATGGCGATGATCCGCTTCACCTCGGAGAGCTTGAACATCTCGCCGCCGAACTGGCCCTCCGCGTAGGCCTTCATCGCCTGGACGATGTTGCCGCGGAAGTGCCGATCCTGGGGGCGACGCGGGGTGATCTCGACGCCGATGTCGCTGCACCAGATCACCTGATCGGTCGCCACCTCGATGTCGTCTTGCTTGAACAAGTCAGCGCCGTTCTTGTAGCCGGCGAAGTAGATGACCCGCGATCCCTCGGCCTTGAAGGCCTTGGCGATCGAGAAGAGCACCGCGTTGCCGAGGCCGCCGCCGGCGAGGAGCACCGTCTCGCCGACGGGGATCTCGGTGGGAGCGCCCGTGGGCCCCATCAGCACGATCTGCTCACCCTTCTTCAAGGACGAGAGCAGGCGCGTGGAGACGCCCATTTCCAGGGCGATCAGCGAGAGCAGGCCCTTCTCCTTGTCGACCCATGCGCCGGTGAGGGCGATCCCCTCCATCGCGAGGCGGGTGCCCTCGATGACGGCGGAGCTCGCCTCGTAGTTCTGCAGCCGGTAGAACTGGCCCGGCTCGAAGTTCCGCGCGGCCGCGGGGGCGCGCACGATGACCTCGATGATCGTCGGCGTCAGACGGATCACGTCGTCGACGACGGCGAGCAGCTCCTCGTCGAGCTTCGCGAACAGGGCCCGTCGCTGCGCGTCGCGGCGGTGTTGCTCGGTCGGATCGAGCGCCGCGAGATCGTGGCGGAAGAGCGCGACGACGTGGGGATACGCGTCCTTGGCGCTGGCCATGGCCTTGACGACGCTGCCGGCGTAGTGCGGCTGGTTATCGCCGTAGTAGCTGACGGCGTGCTTGCCATCGTTGAAGCTGGTGAAGAACCCGAGCTTCGGCTCGGCCGGCTCGACCACGAGCTTGCCGTCGTCGTCGACGCGCGCCGAGTGGGCCTGGAAGAACTGCTTCCACTTGTCGAAGCCGAAGGTCCCGGGCTTCTCTTTTTCGTAGGTGATATTGGGGCTCGTCCCCGCGGCGATACACACGCTCCGGGCGGGGATGGTGATCTTCTCGCCGCCGCTCCGCCATTTGCCGCCCTCGAGCACCTGGCGCTCGAAGATCATCGCGGTGACCTGGTTCTTCTCGTCGACCACGGCCTCGATCGGGGCCATGTTCTCGATGTAGCGCACGCCCTCTTCGAGGGATTTGATCACCTCTTCGTGGTTGAGGCGGTACGCGGGCGAGTCGATGACGCGCTTCCTGTAAACGAGCGAGACGCCGCCCCAGCCGTCGATGAGCGGGAGGAAATTCGGCGCGTGGCCTTCCTTCGCGGCGCGGGCGCGCTCCTCGCGGACGGCCGCGGCGTGGACGCGCTGCTCGGCGACGAACTCTCGCTCTTCCTCGTCGAACATGGCCATCACGGCCGCTTCGCTCCTGTCGGCGATCAGGGCGTCGATGCGCTCGGCCGTCTTCTCGACCTGGACGATGTAATAGGCAATCAGCTCGGTCGCCGTGTCGATGGCAGTCAGGCCGCCGCCGATGACCACGGCCGGCAAGCGCACCTGGAGGTTGGCCATCGCCGAGCGCTTGTAAGCGCCGGTGAGCTGCAGGGCCATCAGGAAGTCGCTGGCCTTGCGGATGCCGCGCGAGAGGTTGTTCTTGAGCGGGATGATCGTCGGCCGCCCGGCGCCCGCGGCGATCGCCACGTGATCGAAGCCGAGCTTCCACGCGTCGTCCAGATCGAGCGTCCCGCCGAAGCGAACGCCGCCGTACATGCGGAGCAAGCGCTGCCGCGCCAGCGTGATGTAGAGGACCGTGAGGAAGTTCTTGTCCCAGCGAACGGTGATGCCGTACTCGCTCACGCCACCGAAGCCGAGGAGGATGCGCTCGTCGAGCTCGAGATAGAGCTTGTCGAAATCCTTGATCGGCCGGGGCGATCGGGTGTCGCTCCCGGTGAGCTCGACCGGCAACGGCTCGATCTTGAGGCCGTCGATCCCGGCGCAGGCAAACCCCTCGGCCGTGAGGTGGTGAGCGAGGGTGTAGCCCGCGGGCCCGAGGCCGACGACGAGCACGTTCTTCCCGTTGTAGGGTTTGTCGTGCGGGCGCTCGATCTTGAGCGGATTCCATCGCGTGAGGAAGCCGTAGATCTCGAAGCCCCACGGGAGCGAGAGCGCCTCGGTCAGCACCGCGGTCTCGATCTGGGGGATGTTGACGGGCTCCTGCTTCTGGAAGACGCACGACTTCATGCAGTCGTTGCAGATGCGGTGACCGGTGCCGGGGAGCATCGGGTTATCGATGCAGATCAGGGCGAGCGCCGCGACGCTGTCGCCGCCCTGCCGCATCAAGTGCATCTCGCTGATCTTCTCGCCGAGCGGGCAGCCGTTGAGATCGACGCCGAGCGGGTTGGGCTTGATCGCCCCCGTCTTGTTATCGCGAAGGCCCTTGGAGCAAGAGTCCTTGTCGCGGTCGTGGCAGAAGAGGCAATAGTCGACCTCGCCCTCGACCTCGCGCACGCCCCAGCGGCGATCGGTGAGCGCGAAGCCGTCGCGACGACGCCGCTCCTCGGCCGGCCCGACGAAGAGCTCGGGCAGGGCCTCGTCGGCGCGGCGGAGCTGTACGAGGTTGGTGAAGTCGATGTTCTGCGGCGCCTTGAGCGAGGCCCAGTGGCGCGCCTTATCGTGGTGATCCTTGCGGCGCGCGGTGAGCCAGGCCTCGACGGCGTCGAGCGCGAAGGCCGCCACGGCGCCGTCGTCGGCCGACTCGTTCGGCGCGGCCGAGGAGAACATCGCGGCGTCCGAGTGCGGGTGATCCGCGGCAAACGAAGCCCGGATCGAGGCCGCGCGCGACACGAGCTCGTCGGTCCACTTCGCGCCGCCGGCCTTGGCGACCTTGCGCGCGGTGTCGTCGACCTCGTGGATCAGGAGCGTCGCGCGGGCCACGGCGAGCTCTTCAGCCTCGCTCCCGGTGTCGAAGAGCTCGACCGGCGCGCTCATGGCGTGGAGCGCGCGGCGCGCGGCGTGCGCGGCCTCGAGCGGGCTACCCGTCCACGATTTTCCGGCCGAGGGCTTGAAGAGGCGCTTCTTCGCGAACTCTTTCTTGAAGTGCCACAGGCTGCTCCGCTCCTTCGCCTCGCGGATCTTCGTCGAGGTCTCGGCCTCGACCAGGAACAGGCGCGACACGAAGCGCGACACGAACGGCGCGGCGACCAGCAGCACCTCGGAGACTTCCTCGGGCTTGATTCCCTTGCCGCCGGCCTTGCGGTAGGCCGCGAAGCGGGCGAACGCGTCCGGATCGGCGTCGAGAAAGAACGCGTCGAAGCGGTCCGAAAGCTCGGCGAGCCGCGCCGGATCGAAGAGATCCGCGTAGCTGAAGCCGGCCTCGCCGAGCTCGAGCTCGCCCGGATCCGAGGTGGCGCTGACCCACCCGGAGAAATCGGCCTGGAGGCCGCGGTTCGAATCACCCTGGTGCGCCGCCGGAGTCGCCGACGCGTGCTCGTTTGCTGCCGATCCGATCGTGTGCATGCCTCTACCGAGTTCTCCCCCTGGGGACGCGAGGACCGACCATGTAGCACGGAGCCGAAGCGACGCGCGCCCCGGAACGAAGCCCCACGGAGCCATCGCGTCCGGGCGCTGAAATACCCGAGATGAGCCCGGCGTGATCCTTTTCGGCGACGATCCCGCCTCGGGCGCAGGCTCTGCGCGGTCAGCGCCGTTGACGGGCCGCGGAGGTCGCGAGAAGCTCGGGGCGATCCATGCCGCGTGTCCCCCGCCGTCGCTTCCTTCGCGGCCTGGCCGGCGGCGCCCTGGCGCTCCCGTTGCTGAGTAGCCTCGACTCGCGCAGCGCGCGGGCCGCGCCGCCCCCGAAGCGGCTGATCGTGTTCTTCAGCGCCAACGGCACCATCGCCGACGCGTGGCGCCCGATTGGCGGCGAGAAAGACTTCGTTTTCAGCGAGATCCTCGCGCCGCTCGCCCCCCACCGCGACCAGCTACTGATCCTCGGCGGGATCGACGCCGAGTCGTCGTACCACGGGCCGGGCGACAACTCGCACTGGAACGGGATGGGCCACATGCTCACCGGGACCGAGCTCGTCGACCTCGGCGGCGGCACGTTCAGCGCCGGCGGGATCTCGGTCGATCAACACCTCGCGGCGAAGATCGGCGGCGCCACGCAGCTCGCCTCGCTCGAGCTCGCCGTGGAAGCGAGCCCGTCCACCGTCTCGTCGCGTCTGTCGTACCTCGGCGCGGCGCAGCCCGTCCCGCCGGAGTCGGATCCGCAGAAGGTATTTCATCGCCTCTTCGGCGGCCCTTCGCCCGCTCTGCGGGCGCAGCGGAAGAGCGTCCTCGACGCCGTCGGCGACGATCTAGGCACCCTGACGCCCACCCTCGGCCGGGCCGATCAGCTCAAGCTCGAGGCCCACCTGGACGCCGTGCGCGACGTGGAAAAACGCCTCTACATCAGCCCTGCCCCCACCTGCGGGACGATCGAGCTCGGCCGCTTCGACATCAACGATCTGCCCGCGATCGGCGAGGAGCAGATGGATCTGCTCGTCCTCGCGCTGGCCTGCGATCTCACCCGCGTGGTGACGCTCCAGTGGTCCCAGGCGGTGAGCATGACGCGGATGACGTGGCTGGGGATCACTGATCCTCACCACACGCTCTCGCACTACCCCGTCACTGATCCGGTGGCCCGGGCCAAGCTCGTGCAGATCAACCGCTGGTACGCCACCCAGCTTGCCTATCTGCTCCAGGCGATGAAGAGCGTGCCCGAGGGCGACGGGACGTTGCTCGACAACAGCGTCGTGCTCTGGTGCAACGAGCTGGGCGAGGGCTCCACCCACTCTCGCCGCAACGTGCCTTATGTGCTCGCCGGGAGCGCCGGTGGCCACCTCAAAACCGGCCGCTTCCTCGACTTTCAAGGGCCCGAGAAGCCCTGGCACAATGATCTATTGATCTCGCTTTGCCAGGCGATGGATTCGAACGACAGCGCGTTCGGGAACCCGGCCTATTGCCACGGGCCGATCGGAGCACTGACAGCCTGATCCCACCGACTCTCACTGATCCCGAGAGGGGCAGAGATGATGCGGTTACGCCCCGAACACACACCCAATTGCGATACCTGAAATAATGATCCTCTGATCATTCTTCAATTGCCATTCCCCCGCTTCCCGCCTAAAACGAAAGCCGGATCCAAGAGGTGCGCCAACACCTCAGGGACCCTAATCCACAACGTCCGCAACACGGAGTCATGGCCTATGACAAAGCTACCCGTCCGCGCGCAGCGCGCCAAGTCTTCTGTCTCTTCTGCTCCCCTCAACCCCCTGGAGCAGCCGGCATCCGAACAGTTCCGCGCCCTCCGCGCCCTCGGCTTCAACGCGCCGGCCCGCATGCCGACCCCCGAGACGTCGCTGCAAGATCTTCTTCTCTACGCGCTCACGTACCGCTCCGGCCCGCGCCCTGATCTCGACATGGTCCTCGTCGTCGCGGCCGAGCTGGAAGCGCTGAGCATGTTCATCGAGGGCCCGCTCCACGTGACGCTGGGCACCGCCTCCCGCCGCCTCCGTGTCGCCGTCGACCTGGCGCAGCGCCTCGCCTCCGCCACCACGGCGCGGGAGGCCGGATGAGCGTCTTCGCAGCCTCCTCGTGGGCAGCAGTCGCCGCGGTCGCGCATCAGCTCGAGCGCGAGTCCGCCGGCCTCGATCCGCCGGTCGCCTGCGCGCTCCGCAGCTCGGCGCGCCGACTCCACGTCGCGCGCTTGCTCGCGCGCCACATCTTCACCGCGGCTCCGCCCGTCGTGCAGGCCCCTCTTCAGGACGACGAGACCTGCGGCTGAAGATCGGGTGAGCGGGGCTTCCGCCCCCGGATCCAGAGCATGTCAATCGCCATGAGGCCGACGCCGACGACGATGGCAATATCCGCCACGTTGAACGTCGGCCAGTGGTGCTCGCGCCCCCCGCGCTTGAGGTAGATATCCACGAAATCCACCACCCAGCCGTAGCGGATCCGGTCGACCAGGTTGCCCATCGCGCCGCCGAGCGCGAGGGGCAGGCCCCATTTCATCGCGCGCTGATCGCTGCCAATCCGCCGGTAAATCGAGACGATGAAGACGATCGCCGCCGCCGAGACGACGAGGAAGAACGGGCGCCGCAGGGTGTCGGGCAGCCCGCGGAGGAAGCTCCACGCGCCGCCGGGGTTCTGCGCGAAGATGAAGTCGACGTGATCCTTCCAGACCTCGAAGCGATGGAGCACGTGGGTCTTCGGATCGACAGAGCTCAGGCGTGACTTCGCGAAGTACTTCGAGACGAGATCGGCCGCGACCGAGACGACGGCCACCACCACGAGAAAGGTGATCGACGCCGGCCGCACCGTCGCCGCGGGATCGCGATCCGGGAACGGCGTCATCGACGACGACGGCGGCGGAGGCGGATTTGCCGCGGAATGAAGGGTCGACGTCGCGCTCTGGCCGCTGAGCGCGCTCGGCGTGGCGGGCGCCGTGGAGACTCCCGAGGGCGGGATCGGCTCGACGGCGTCGCTCGTCGCGACCACCGCGGGCGGGATGATCGGCGCGTCCAGCCCGCCCATCAATGTCGCCCGGTGGGTGATTCTCGGCGGATCTACCGGGGCGACGCGCTCCGCTACCCCCTCGTGATCCAGATCGCCCGTCGTCGCCGGGGGGGTGGGCTGCGCTTCGCTCTCCATCGAACGCTCCTTCTACGCGATACCGCCCGGGCACGCAAAGCTGGCAGAGCACTCGCCATCCGTTTAGTATCCGCCGCATGCCGCTTCCTCCCTGGGCTGGCCGGACGGGCCTCGAGCCGGTCGTCGATTCCTGGCTCGCGTCGGGCTACGTCCGCCCCTGCCTCGCCGCCGATCGCGCCATGCCCGAGACCGAGGGCGCCTATGCCCCGTTCCCGCCCGGCCTCTCCGCCCCGCTCGTGAAGGCGCTGCGCAGCCGCGGGATCGAGCAGCTCTACGCCCACCAGGCTCTGGCGTTCGAGGCCGCGCTCAGCGGCAAGCACGTCGTCGTCGCCACCCCGACCGCCAGCGGGAAGAGCCTTTGCTTTCATTTACCGGTGCTGGAGGCCCTCTCGCGCGAGTCCGACGCCAGCGCGATCTACCTCTATCCCACCAAGGCCCTCTCCCGCGATCAGGAGGCCGGCCTGCGCACCCTGATCGGCGACGCGGGCCTGTCCATCCCGGCCGTCGTCTACGACGGTGACACCCCCGGCGACGCGCGCCGCGCCGCCCGCGAGCGCAGCCCCATCGTGATGACGAACCCGGACATGCTACACGCCGGGATCCTCCCCCATCACGCCCACTGGGCCCGCACGCTCCAGAAGCTGCGTTACGTGGTGATCGACGAGCTGCACACCTACCGTGGGGTCTTTGGCTCCCACGTCGCCCACGTCCTCGCGCGCCTCCAGCGGGCCGCGCGCTTCCACGGCGCCGATCCCATCTTCCTCTGCGCCACGGCCACGATCGGCAATCCGCGCGAGCACACCGCCAGGCTGCTCGGCGTCGACGAGGACCGGATAGCCCTCATCGACGAGTCGGGCGCTCCGCGCGGCAGCCGGCGGCTCCTCGTCTACAACCCTCCTGTCGTCAACGCCGAGCTCGGGATCCGCGCCAGCACGCTCAAGAGCGCCGTCCGCCTCGCCGCCGATCTCGTCCGCGCCAGGGTGCCCACCATCGTCTTCGGCCAGTCGCGGAACTCCGTGGAGATCATGCTCAAGTACCTGCGCGAAGAGGTCGCCGAGGACCGCGTCGATGCCGACGCGATCATGGCCTATCGCGGCGGCTATCTCCCCGAGACGCGCCGCAAGGTCGAGCGCGGCCTGCGAAACGGGGAGATACTCTGTGTCGTCGCCACCAACGCCCTCGAGCTCGGCATCGACATCGGCGAGCTCGACGCGGTGATCTGCGCCGGCTACCCCGGCTCGGTCGCCGGCGCCTGGCAGCGCTTCGGCCGCGCCGGCCGCCGCGGCTCATCGAGCATCGCGGTCATGGTCGCGTCGAGCTCGTCGCTCGATCAATACCTGGCCAGGAACCCCGATTACCTCTTCGACACCGCGATCGAGTCGGCGCGCATCGATCCTCACAACACCGAGATCCTGGTCCAGCACCTGAAGTGCGCGGCCTTCGAGCTACCGTTTCTCAAGGGCGAGGCTTACGCCGGGATGGCGCCGCCCGACACCGATGCGGCGTTGAATTTCCTCGCCGACCACGGCGTCGTCCACGCCTCGGGCGACCGCTTTCACTGGGCGACCGACGCCTATCCGGCCAACCACGTCAGCCTCCGCAGCGTCGGCTGGGACAACTTCGTGATCATCGACAAGGCCTCAGGAAAGGCCCTCGCCGAGCTCGACTGGCGCGCGACTCCCACCATGCTGCACGAGCAGGCCATCTACCAGCATGACGGCGAGCAATACCAGGTCGAGCGCCTCGACTACGAGAACCACAAGGCCTTCGTCACCAAGGTCGTCCCCGATTATTTCACGACGGCGATGACCAACCGCAAGGTCTCGGTGATGGAAGAAGAGGCGAAGAACCCGCTCGGCCGCGCCACGGTGGCCTGGGGCGAGGTCAGCGTCGTCGAGAAGGTCACCGGCTACAAGAAGATCAAGTTCTACACCCACGAGAACGCGGGCTATGGCGAGGTGCGTTTACCCGACATCCAGATGCACACCACGAGCTTCTGGCTCACCATTCCAGAATCCCTGTGTGAAGAGGTGGAGATCCAGGGCGGCCCCGGTCAGGCGGTGGCCGGGCGCGCCGCCGCGATCGAGGGATTGCGCGGGATCGCCGTGGCCCTGGAGACGGTCGCCACGCTGTCGCTGATGTGCGATCCGCGCGATCTCGGCCAGACGATAGGCGATCAGAGCGAGGGCGACGGCCCGGCGACCGGCGGCCACGTGCCCGACGAGGGCTTTGATCCCACGGTGTTCCTCTTCGACAACGTGCCTGGCGGCGTCGGCCTCGCCGAGCGCATTCACGAGCAGGCGGCCGAGCTCGTCTCGGCGGCTCGCCTGCTCGTGATGGGCTGTCCGTGCAGCGAGGGTTGCCCGATGTGCGTCGGAGCGACGGAGCTCGGCGGCGTGCGCAAGCGGGCGACGCTCACCCTGCTGAAGATGATCCTCCACGCCGCCTCGTGAGCCACCGGGCGGCGCGCGCGCCACGAGGGGCGTTCCGGGGACATCACGGCGTCGGCGGGAGCTTCTTCCACTCCTGGAGCAGCGAGCGGAGGGCCTCCGGCGGGTTCATGGCCGTCTTGGCGCCGGACTGATCTTGCGTGTTGATCCCGTGGCAGACAGCGCACGTGCGGATCTCGCCCGGAGCGAAGCTTATCCAGTTGCGCTCGCGCACCACCGCGGTCCCGTCGGGGGCCGCGAGCTGCCATGTCAGCGCGCGGCGCGACGGCACGAAGGCCGCCATCGAGCCGTCCGTGCCGAGGACGACGCTGCCCGGATCTGGCCCTGAACTGCCGGTGCCGAGCGTCTTTCCGTCGTGCATCGGTACGGCGAGCGGGCGGCGCCCGGGCCGGTTGCCATAGCCACGGATCTGATCGGCCTGGAAGATCTGCATCGTCGAGACGTCGTAGACTTTGCCGGGCTTGCCAGCGGTCTTGACGCCGCCGGGGACGCCGAGATTGTAGGGCTGCTGCAGATCCGACCGGTCGCGCGAGGTGACGTTGCGGCTGACGATGAGCGAGAGGTTCCCGTCGGTGAGCCACTTGCGGAGCGCGGCTTCGTCGACGCCCTCTTCGCTGAGGATCTGGGCCTCGGGGCTCTCGAGCGGCTCGAAGCGCCGGAGTGGCCGGGGCCGCGCGAGCACCTCGACCGGCTGGATCTCCCAGAGCGGACCATCGTAGGTGACCTGCACATCGGGGCTCCAGCAGGTGATCGACTTCGAGATCCCGGCCGTGAGCGGCTGATCGGCGACCATGAGCTGCCCGTCGGATCGCGTCGTCTTCAGCCGGAAGGCGTAACGCACCTTCGGAAGCGCGACAGTGCCATCGTCCTTGTCGGCGCGGGTCTCGTCGGTGTGCGACACCACGAGCGTGCCATCGGCGAGCGGGAGCGGGTTACGAAAATGGCCGGTGTGCGCGGGATCCGGCGGGGTTCCATCCGCGTTGAAGACCCGGTCCCCCGCCGCCGTCACCGCCGTCAACACCATCTCGTCGCCGTTCAGCTCCGGATCTCCGGTGAGCTTCAAGATGGCGCCCGAACAGTCGGTGTCGAACTCCTGGGAGTTGGTGGCATAATAGGTGCCGGGGTGCGCCGGATCCTCGCGGAGCTGGAACAGGCCGCCGGACGCGCTGACGTACAAACGATTGGCGTGGTTCCCCTCGGGAGTCGCGAACGAGTAGGTGAGGTTGGGATCGTCCTTGAAGCTGCCCTCGGTGTACGAGCCGCCGAGCTCGTGACGACCGACGTGATTGATGGTCTCCTCACCCGTCCCGTCCTCGTTGAGCTGCCACGGGAAGAACTGGTTGAACGAGTGCGCCGACACGTTCGGGCCGAGCTCGGGATCCTGCTTGTCGCGAGGCTCCGGGAAGATCTCCTTGTTCGACGAGAGCTTCTTGGCGGCCGCCGACTCGTCCTGGTAATTGAACGAGCCGTTGTGGCCGCCCTCGAATTTGTCGGCGTCGGCCTGCTGGTCGCGCTGGAGGTGATCCCACCGGGTGAAGATCACCCGCCCGAAGCTGTCAATCGACGGCGAGAACAGACCAGAGGCGGTGTGGTTGAGGAGGAACAGGCTCCCCGAGGCGGGATCGAGGCTCCAGAGGCCGGTGACCGTCGGCGTGCTCTCGTACTCGTCGAGCTGCGGATAGAGGTGCGGTGAGCCGTCCCGCGGGCGATCCGACGTGAAGAGGATCCGGTCGTCGGTGCCGTAGATCGGAGAGACGTTGTCGTACTCTTGCGGCTGATTGATGACCCTGGTGATCGTCACCTTCTCTTCCCGGGCCAGGCCCTCGACCTCGAAGAGCTGCCAGCGATACGAGGTGTTCTGCTCGTACTGCTTCTCGGGGGCGCCGACGACCATGCTGAACACGGCCTTCTTCCCGCTCCAGTGCACCGCGGGATCGCGCACGGCGATGGCGTTCGCGCCCTGCTGCCCGTCGTCGCCAAAGCCCGCCTCCTTGGTGAGGTTCCGCAGCGTCCCGTCGGGGTAGCGAATGTAGAGATCGCCGCCGCGGGGCGCCGAGCCGACGTCGGGCAGGTGGTTGGCGAACGGCGAAGACACGGAGTCGAAGTGCGAGACCGGCACCTGAGCGACGAAGAGGATCGGATTGTCGCCCGCGTTGACGTGGCCGGGATCCGGCGTCCCATCGCTGCTACAGGCTCCCAGCGCCGAGGCCACCACGAGAACCAGCCCGGCGAGCGAGACACGACAAGACACGCGCATGGAGCCTCGGGACGGCGCCGGTGCAGGCCCCGCCGGAGCGAGGCCTTACCGCAGGTGGATGAGCGCTGGCGCGAGGCCAGCTACACAAGAAAATTACAGCAACTACGAGGGTTTCGGAGCGACTGCCGCGCAGGAAATTGACCCGGATCGGGCGAAAGATCAAGGCCGCAATCGCAGCATTTCGACGCTCGTGCCCGGTCAGCGCCCAGGCATCGTGGCCACTTCGAGCCACTTCGCCGACGCCTTCTGGATCTCGTCGGCGTCGCCGTCGAGGTCGACGGGCAAAGGCTTCTTGACCAGCGCCTCGATCGCGGCGCGAGCGTAGTAGCGCGCGAGGGGATACTCGCTCGACAGGAGGGGAAGCAGGAGAGGCGCCTGGCTCCTCGTGCCGCGCTCGCCCAGGACGCCGGCGGCCGTCATCTGCTCGTGCGGCTTGCCCCGCGCGAGCGCGGAGACGATCGAGCTCTCGCCGAGATCGCCGTGGAGCGCGGTGAGCGCCCGGCGATCGTAGGACTTGCTCCACCAGCTCTCCATCTTCGCGACGAGCTCGCCCGCGGGCTTGTCCGCGTGGCAAAGAGCGCACTCGAGCGGGCGATCTTTCTCGACGCGCTCACGATCGGTGGGTGATCCGATGCGATGATAGCGCGTCAGTCGGTAGGCGAGGCCGGTGTTCTTCCGGGGCATGTGGCAGCTCAGGCAGGCGCTCCCCTGCCCCTCGGGCCCGTGGTGGGTGTGGGCCGCGAGCGCGGCGTTGCCCTCGTATTTCGCGTGGCAACCGAGGCAGAGCGGGTTGCCCGCGACGGTCCCCATCCGGTCGAGCTTCTCGCGCGAGTCTTCGCCGTGAGGATCGTGGCAAGCCGTGCAGGCCAGCTGCCCGGCGCAGCCGCCGAGGAGCAGGTCGCGCGCCTCGCCGGAGTTGATGGCGCTGCCGCCCGCGTCGCCGCTCCTCAGGCCCCCTTCCCAGGTGTACGGATAACGCGAGAACAGCACGGTGTGGCAGCGAGCGCAGATGCGGTTGACGGACTCGGCGTGCGTCGGCAGAGCCCCCATGGGCGTCGTCACCTTCACGAGCGGGCTCTGGACGACGAGGCTCGGCAGCTTGCGCGGATCGGCGACGTGCTCGCGGCTCCCGTTGTGGCAGGCCTCGCAGCCGATCCCCACCTCGACCAGGTGCGACTCGTCGAAGCGAGCGCCGGTGACCTTGATGGCCTCGTCGAGGAGCTCGGGTGGGGCGCCGCCCAGGGCTCTTGCAGGCTTCTTCTGCAGATAGGCAATCTCGATCGACAGGGCCTTCGCGAGGCCGTCGGCGTCGCCGGGCCGGAGCTTCCACTGGCGCGCTGCGGGGAGGAGCCGATCGCTTATCGATCCCTGGTAAGCGCGGGACGGCGCGTCCTCCAGATCGTCGTAGATCGTGGCGAGATACGGGGTGGTGTTGTGGCAAAAGATGCACGTTTGCCGCCACGGGGCGCCGCCCTTCTCGATGTACGGGCGCTCCTTGACCATCACCGAGTAGCCCTTGTAACGCCACGTCCCGGCGAAGATCAGGTACGACGCGGGGAGCACCGGCTCCTGGTGGGGATTGCCAGTCGGAGGCGCGCCCTCCTCGACGCTCGTGACCTCGTGGCCGGCGAAATCCTCGCGGTAGCGGCCGCCGATCACCTTGGTCACGAGGTAGAGCGCCTCGCCGGATTTCCGGGTGACTACCCGCATGTAGCGGCGGCCGGAGTGCTCTTCCATCGTGACGCTGTCGCCCTTGAAATGGAACGTGGTGCCGTCGAACGGCGCGCGCGGGACGGTCTCCGAGGCGAGGCGCGTCATCCGGCGCATCGGCGAGTCTTTCCAGCGCGCGTAGATCGCGGCGTGGCACGGCGCGCACGAGGCCGATCCCGCGTAGTCGCCGCGGAGAATGTTGCTGCTGACGACGGCGGCGCCGGGCGCGACAGGCCCGCTCGGGGCGCTCGTCGGCGTCGGGGCGGGCCCGCAGGCGACCGCGAGGATCGCCGCGGCGAGGAGGGCAGCGGGGAGGCGCACGGGCGGATGCTAGCCGAAAGACCGGCGAGATCCGCTACCGGCGGCGTCGGCGCGAGGGTAAAAGGCGACAATGACACGCGCCCCGGGCCTCTCCGCCGACGATCGCGCCACCTTCGCGCGCGACGGCTACCTCGTCGTCCCCGGCTTCCTCGACGCGCCGACCTGCACAACGCTCGCCGATCGCGCCCGCGCCCTCGTCGACGCGTTCGATCCCACCACCGTCTCGATCTTCTCGACCAGGGATCAGGCCAGCACGTCCGATGCTTATTTTCTCGGCTCGGGCGACGACGTGCGCTTCTTCTTCGAGGAGGAAGCGTTCCTCCCGGGCGGCTCGCTCCGGCAGGAAAAAGCGCTCTCGATCAACAAGATCGGCCACGCGCTCCACGATCGCGATCCGGTGTTCGCGGCCTTCTCGCGCGGGGCGGTGATCCAGGCGGTGATCGCCGATCTCGGCCTTTCGCGGCCGCGGCAGCTCCAGTCGATGTACATCTTCAAGAACCCGCGCATCGGCGGCGACGTGGCCTGTCACCAGGACGCTACGTTCCTCTACACCGAGCCGATGAGCGTGACGGGCCTCTGGTTCGCGCTCGAGGACGCGACGCTCGACAATGGCTGTCTGTGGGCCCTCCCGGGCGGGCACACTGGCCCTCTGCGCAAGCGCTTCGCCCGCGCCGGCGGCGACGCGACGCGGATGATCGAGGTCGACTCCACGCCTCTCCCGGCCGTGGTGCCCGGGGCGCCGTGGGTGCCACTCGAGGTCCCCCGGGGCACGATGGTGCTGCTCCACGGGCACCTCCCGCACTGGAGCGGAGCCAATCGATCACCACGATCCCGGCACGCCTATTCGATACACGTGATCGATGAGGCCTGCCGGTATCCCGAGGACAACTGGCTCCGTCCCGGCGCCGCCTCAGCCGCCGAATGAGGCCTGCACGGCCGTCACGTCGTCGGCCGTGAACTCGATGTCGGCCGCAGCGGCGCTGTCCTGCGCGGTCTCGGCGCGGCGCACGCCGGGGATGGGGATGACGACCGGGCTCTTCGCGAGCATCCACGCGAGCACGAGGCGATGGGGCGAGACGCCGCGACGCGCGGCCTCGGCGGCGAGCCCGCGCATGTCGCCGAGCGACTTCGCGCCGCTCGCGCCCCCGAAGGGCGAATAGGGCAAGAAGGCGATCCCGGCGTCGGTGCAAGCGGCGAGGACGCCGTCTTCCTCGGGATGGCGATGACCGGGGTTCCAGCGGTTCTGCACGCTGGCGATCGGCACGATCCGCGCGGCCTCGGCGATCTCCTGGGCGTCGACGTTGGAGAGGCCGACGCGGCGCACCTTGCCCGCCTCGCGCAGGCGCGCGATGGCCCCCACGCTCTCGAGGAATGGCACCTTCGAATCGGGCGCGTGGAGCTGGTAGAGATCGATGACATCGACGCCGAGCGCGATCAGGCTCTTTTCGCAGGCTTCGGTGAGGTGCTCGGGGCTGCCGTCGCGGGTCCAGGAGCCGTTCGGCCTTCGAATGCCGCCCTTGGTCGCGACGGTGACTCCCTCGCGGCGACCGGCGAGCGCCCTGGCGATCAGGCGCTCGTTGTGGCCGATGTCCTTGTCGTCGAGGCAGTACACATCGGCGGTGTCGAGGAAGGTCACGCCGGCGTCGAGCGCGGCGTGGATCGCGCGGATCGCCTGGGCTTCGTCGGGCCGACCGGTGATCGACATGTACATGCCGCCGAGGCCGATCGCGCTCACCTGGGGGCCGTCGGGCCCGAGCTGCCGTTGCTTCATGAAAGTCTCCTTCCGGCGCACCGTAGCGCCGTCGGGGCGGCCGACGCACGCGAAGCATCGAACCGACCCGCGGTCAGAATTTTCTGACCCGCGGCGGCCGCGCTGGTCCGCTTTTCCTGACTGGTCTCGCTGCTTTGCCGCTGGATCACGGCCGCGCGGCCGGGCACGTCGCTTGCTGAACGCAGCTGCGGACGAGCCCTGCTCTCCACCACGTTCCCTGCTGACCCGGGCTCTCCGGGAGAATGGATGAACCCGACTCCATGCGACGAGACCTCATGACCACGGCCCGCGCCGCCCTGATCGGCGGCGCCCTGCTCGCGCTCGGCGGCTGCGCCGCGCAGGCCAAGGTGATCACCTCGATCACCAACAACAACGATCAGATCAAGTTCCTCTACGTGCAGGGGAACGCGCAGGGGATCATCAAGTGCGGTGTCGCGGCCGACGGGGCGCTGAGCAAGTGCCGCGACATGGCCGTGGTGCTGGAGGAGTGATGGAGATGAAGAACGTCATTCTGCCGGCATTCGTGGCCCTCGCGGCGCTCGGCTCCACCGGGTGCGCGTCGCGCGCCATCCTCTCGTTCGAGGATCACCCGAGCTACCCTGTCACCGATCTCGAGGTCTTCGAGACGAAGTCGTACTACGTGTACTCGACCCACGAGCACCAGTTCTACAGCTGCGCCGACGCGGGCGACAAGCTCGTCTGCAAGCGCACCTGCGGCGGGCAGCTCGACGTCCAGTGCCCGAACGACGTCGCCACGAGCTACGGCGGGAAATCCAATGTTCGCTAGGGCCGAGAGGGATCGATCGATGAACGCGAAGACGAAGATCGGCGCGGCGCTGCTGGCGCTGCTGGCGCTGCCGGCGTGCGCGCCTCCCCCGAAGGTGCTCGTGGCGAGCAGCTTCAACGGCACGGACAAGACCTCGAAGGTCATCATCCAGGAGTCGGGGCAGATCGACACGAGCACCAAGAAGAAGCTCTTCAACGTGTTCGTGCGGGTCTGCGACCTCGACGCGAAGAACATGGAAACGGCCTGCAAGGACACCGTCGTCGTGCAGGACGTCGTCCCCGGGACGGTCTACTGATGAACCGCAAAGGCACCATGAAGAACGTTCTCGTGCGCGCGCTGAGCGCGGCCCTGTTGCTCGGCGCCTCCACCGGGTGCAGCAGCACCGTGCGCTACATGACGGCGACCCGGTGGACGAGCGGCGGCTCGGCCCCGGCGCCCAGCCCGGCCGCGGCGCCGGCGGAGGGAGCCAAGGACGCGAGCGCTCCTGCGGCCGGCAACGCGCGGATACTGTATCTCACCTACTGGGAAGGGACGTGCAGCTCCGGGGTTGCCGGCTTCGGCAAGGGGTGCGGCCTCGGCGATTCGAAGATCCGGCGATGCAACGTCAAGCCCGACAACTCCCTCGCCTGCGTCGACGAGGCCGAGGCCACGAAGGCCATCGCCCGCGAGAAGTGAGCGCGCGCCGCCGCGGCGCTGCCTGAGGCGGGCGAAGGCGCGAGCAACGCTTTCGCCCGGCGGCGGTTTACCGTATTACCCGCGCGGTGCGACGCCGGGCAGCGCTCCTCGCGACAGCGCTCGCGATCCTCGCCGGGTGCGAGCCCGAGCGCGTCGAGGGCCCGGCGCGGCCGGCTCCCGAGCTGCGCTGGTATCGTGATCTGGCGATCGCCGACGTGGGGGGCGATCAGCCGGCGATGCTGGCCGATCCCGGCGGCGGCGTGTGGGTCGCGGTGCCCGGCGCCTCGACGACGGAGGGGCGGAGCCGCCTCTTCCATCGGCCGGCGGGCGGCGCCTGGAGCACGCGCTACGAAGGGCCCTTCGCGACCGAGCTCAGCCTCTCGTCGGTGCGCGCCGGCGAGGTGTACCTGGGCGCGAGCCTGGTATTCGAGGGGTATCGATCGACGCTGCGGGTGATCTCGCCGGGCGGCGTCCGCGAGCTCGAGGCGCCGTCGACGCGCCTCGACGCGCTGGAGTGGCTGCAGGTCGGCGCCTACGCGATGCTCTCCGACGACGAGGGCTTCGCGTGCGGGCAGCACGGGAGCCTGTCGCAGCGGGTGGACGGGCGCTGGACGGCGCTCCCGCAGGTGTTCCCGTGGAAGCCCGGCGACGACGAGCGACGGAGCTTCTGCACGGCGATGCGCCTCGATCGGCGCGATCGCGGGACGATGGTCGACGTCTATGGAAACAGCGCGACGTGGGATGGAACGGTGTGGCGCCTCGCTCCGCGCGACCCCGGCCTGACGTTGCTCTCGGCCAGCGGGCTCGGGCAGATCGGTCGCGCGCTCGTGCGCATCGACGCGCCCGGCGTGTCACCGATCAAAGGCGAGCTCCCGGGCGGCGGCGCTCTCGTGGCCGACGCCCCGGGCCGCTGGGTCGCGGGCGCGGACGGGATCGTCGCGGTCGAGGGCGCCGCGCTGCGCGCGCTGCGCGGAAAGCTTCCCTTCACACCGACGGCGATCGCCGAGGCCGACGGCGCGCTCTGGGCGCTCGCCCGCGACGGCGTGTACCGGTCGACGCGACGCTCGGTGCCCACGTTCGCGCCCGCGGCGGCGGGCGCCGTACCGCCCGGGCTCGCCTACTCGATCGCCGTCGATCTCGATCAGGACGGCGACGACGATCTGCTCGGTCTCTCGGCGCGATCCAGCGAGGGTGGGAACGCGGGCGCCGCGCTCGTGGCGGAGCTCAACGACGGCGCGGGCCACTTCACCGCGACCTCGCTGGGGCTGCCCGACGACGTGCGCCTGTGGCGCGACTGCGTCGACGTGGGCGACGTCGACGGCGACGGCGATCTCGACGTCGCCCTGGTCACCGTCGAGGAGCGCGTCGAGCTCTGGTTGCGCACCGGCGCTCACTTCGAACGCGCGTGGTCGCGCGACGCGCCCGGCGCGCGGATCGCCCTCGTCGACGTCGACGGCGACGGCGATCTCGATCTCAGCCTGATCCCCGGCGCCCCCGGCGTGCTCGTCAACGACGGCGCAGGGCGCTTCACCGACGGGCCCGCGATGCCCTCGCTCGACATCCCGATCGAGCGCGTCGCCTGGGCCGACGCCGACGGCGACGGGCGCGTCGACGCCGTCCTCCAGCACTGGCGCAACCCCGCGCATCTGCTTCTGAACACGCCCAATGGCTTCGTGATTGCCAATCTTCCGGTCGTCGCCGAGGGGGCCTCGTGGAGCGACCTCGACCTCGACGGGCGCCCCGAGCTCTACGCGCAGAAGCTCCACATCCGCGGCCCGGCGCTGCCGTTCGAGCGGTGCGCGATCGATCCCTTGATCAGCGAGCACCCCGCCGACGCGGCCCGCGCGTGCCTGCCGTACGCCGGGCCGCCCGTCCCCGCGGGCCTCGTCGTCGATCTCGATCTCGACGGGAAAAAAGACGTGATCTCGACCGATCTGCGCGGCGACGAGACGATGACCGCCGACGGTGAGATCCACCTGGCCACCGGCGGAGTCGAGGGCTTCGAGCGGATCACCGCGATCACCGGGGCGATGCCGCGCCCGGTGATCCTCGACGCCGACGGCGACGGCGATCCCGACGTGTACACGACCGCGGCGGGCCTGTTCCTCGACACCGCGGATCCGTCGAGCTTCATCCGCGTGCGGCTCCGCGCGAGCCGCAGCGACCGCTTCGCGAAGGGCGCCGCGGTGCTGGTGCGGCGCGCCGGCGACGCGGCGATCGTGGCGAGCGGGCGCGCCGACGGCGACCGCGTGACGCTCGGCCTGCCCGACGCCGCCGCGCGCTACGACGTCGAGGTGCGCTTCCCCGCGGGCGAGCGCCGCACCACGCGCGACGTCGGGGCGGGCAGCACGATCGTGGTCCGCGACGCGGACGCGGTCGCCTACCAGGCGCGCCTCGCGTCGCTGTGGATCGTCGGGACGGCGCGCCGAGCGTGGCTCCCGCGCGATCTCGGGCTGCCGATGCTGGGGCTCGCGCTTCTTTTCGCGCGCGGACGTCGCGCGAAGATCGCGGGGATCCGCGCGGGAATCGGCTCATTTTTTGGCGCCTACCTCGCGCTGGCGGGGCTCTTCCTCCGCGGCGGCGGGGCGATCGCGTGGGCGCTCGTGCCGGCGACGATCGGGTGCGGCGTGCTCGGCGCGGCGCTCGCGCGGGCGGTCACGCGCGCGCGCGAGCGGCGCCGCGCTGGCCCGTACACGCTGCTCGAGAAGCTCGGCGCGGGCGCCGCGGCGACCGTGTGGCGCGCCCGCGCCGGCAAGACGATCGTCGCGCTCAAGCTCTTCTCCGCGGAGTCGATGGGCGCCGCCGAGTCGCGCGAGCGGTTCTTCCGCGAAGCCCGCATCGGCGGTGAGATCCGGCACCCGAACGTGGTGCGCATCCACGACTCGGGCGCGCTCGACGACGGGCGCTGCTACCTCGCGATGGAGCTCGTCCCCGGCCGCTCGCTCTCCGAGGTGCTCCGCGACGAGCGGAGCCTCGCGCCGGCGCGCGCCGCGGTGCTGGCTCGCGATCTCGCCTCGGCGCTCGCGGCGCTGCACGGCGCGGGCATCGTCCATCGCGACGTGAAGCCCGAGAACATCCTCGTCCGCCCCGATGGATCGGCGGTCCTCACCGATCTCGGCCTGGCGCGCAGCGCCCTCTTCAAGACCCTGACCCGGCACGACGTCGCCGTCGGCACCCTCGCGTACATGAGCCCCGAACAGTGCGTCGGCCGGCCGCTCGACGGTCGCAGCGATCTGTGGTCGCTCGGCGTCGTCCTCCACGAGATGCTCACCGGCGCGCGTCCCTTCACCGCCGATCACGAGCTCGAGCTGGTGTACGTCATCCACAACGTCGATCCGCCGACGCCCTCGGCGCTCGATGCGCGCGTGCCCCCCGCGCTCGACGCGCTGGTGAAGCGCTGCCTCGCGCGAGCAACGGAAGACCGCTTTGCGTCGGCGCACGAGCTCGGCCAGGCGCTGGACGCCGCGGTCTCCGCAGCGTCGCCTCCATTGGCCGCGGACGAAAACCACGTTCGAGGCGGCGCCGGACGCGCGCCGACCGGCGTATGCTCGGGCGGCGTCGACCATGACTGATCCCGCCGAGCTGCTCCAGAAGACGACCCACTCCCTCGCCGCGCTCGAACGGCTCGTCGCCACCGGAGGCGCCGACGCCGAGGCGGTGCGCGGCTGGGCGCGCGCCCATTTTCGCGAGCTCCTCGCCGTGGAGAAATCGCTGCGCGAGGCCGCGAAGACGGCGGCGCCGAGCCCGAGCGCGACGCCGCGCGAGGACGCCCTCCTGCGCTCGGTCGAGCAGGTGTCGGCCGCCGATCAGGGCGAGTCGATCGGCGTCGCGCTCGGGGCGCTGCTGCAGCTCACCGGGGCGCAGCGCGGGTTCATCGCGCTACGCGACGAAGGCGGGCAGATGTCGTTCCCCGCGGCGCGCGCCTTCACGACGCTCGACGTCTCGGCGCCCGAGGCCGAGCTCTCGCGCACCATCCTCGATCACGCGCTGGCGAAGGGCGGCGCGCTGGTGATCGACGACGCCCGCATCGACGCGCGCTTCGGGGCGCAGGGCAGCGTGCAGGCGCTCGCGCTGCGCGCGGTGCTGGTGGTGCCGCTGGCCGCGCACGGCGCGCCCTTCGGCGTGCTCTACCTCGACAACCCGGCGCGGGCGGCGGCCTTCGACGAGACCGCCTGCCGCGCCGCCGAGGCCTTCGCGCGCCTCATCGCGCCGGTGCTCGCGCGCGATCTCGAGCTCGGCGATCTCCGCCGCGAGCGCGCGGCGCGCCTGACCGAGCTGCGCGAGCGCTACCAGCTCGACGCGATCGCCGGCCAGAGCAAGGCGATGCTCGGCGTCCTCGAGCTGATCTCGCGGGTCGCCGCGCGCGAGACGACGATCCTGATCACCGGCGAGACGGGCACCGGAAAAGAGCTCGTAGCGCAGGCGATCCACGCCAACTCGCCCCGCGCCGCGCGCCCGCTCGTGGTCGTCAACGGCGGCTCGCTCCCGGGCGAGCTGGTCGAGTCCGAGCTCTTCGGCCACGAGCGCGGCGCGTTCACCGGGGCGCACGCGGCGCGCATCGGCCGCTTCGAGGCCGCGAGCGGCGGGACGATCTTCCTCGACGAGATCGGCGAGCTCGCCCTCGCGGCGCAGGCCAAGCTCCTCCGCGTGCTCGAGAGCGGGACATTCGAGCGGGTCGGCAGCACGCGGCCCCTCCGCGCCAACGTCCGCGTCCTCGCCGCGACGAACCGCAACCTCGACGCCGAGGTCGCCGCCGGTCGGTTCCGCGCCGATCTGCTCTTCCGCCTCAAGGTGATCGAGATCCGCCTGCCACCCCTCCGCGATCGCGAGGGCGACGTGGCGCGGCTGACGCGCGGCTTCGTCGATCGCTTCTGCCAGGAGCACGCGGCGCGGGCGCGACGCGTCCACCCCGCCGCGATGGACGCGCTCGCCGCGTACGCGTGGCCCGGCAACGTGCGCGAGCTGCGCAACGTGCTCGAGCGCGCGGTGGTCCTCGCCCCGGGCGACGAGGTGACCCTCGATCTCTTGCCGCCGGAGATCGCCGGATCGGCGCCGAGCCTGCCCGAGAGCCACGGCCTCAAGCAGGCGGTGCGCGCGTTCAAGCGCCGCTTCGTCGATCGCGCCCTCGCCGACGCCGGGGGTGATCACAACGCCGCCGCGAAGCGCCTTGGCGTCAACGCCAAGTACCTCTATCAGCTCATGCGCGATCTCGACGCCGAGGGCGACGGCGCCTGAGCCATCAACCCACCTCGCGGCGTCACATGCAGCTGCCGCCCTGCTGATACCCGTAAAGCACGCTCTGACAGCCCTGATCGCCGCCGATCTGGACCGAGTCGTAGGCCGTGTTGCAGTCCCCCTGCTGGTCGGCAGGCAGGCTGTCGCAGCAGGCCTTGAGCTTGTCGCAGACCCCGCCCGAGCTCGACGGGCCGCACGGGAGAGTGCACTTCTTGGTCTTGATCGCGTCGACGACGCAATCGAAGATCGGGCCCTGGATGCACGACTGGCACGCTCCCGTGAAGTGCTGATCGGTGCAAGCCTTGATGCACGCCTGATCGCAGCTCTTGCAGGCCGACGCGCAGACCATCAGATTGTTGCAGTCGCCCCCGAACTTGCCCGCGGCGTAGCCGTCGCCGAAGCACTGCTTGTACTGCGGGTCGCAGGTCGTCAGCACGCATTTACCCCATGCGTCGTTCGCGGCCGCGTCGCTGCACGAGCCGCCTTGCTGGCAGGTGTCACCGTTGCTGTTCGGCGGGAGCACGACCGGCGCGGCCATTGCGGCGGCGCCGCCCGCCCCGGTGGAGGTGCCGCTCGATCCCCCGGAGCCGGCGGGATCGGTGCCTTTGCAGGCGACGAGGGCGAGAGCGGCGACGACGGTGAGCACGGAGTTACGAAGAGCCATCGAGTCAGACCTCCCGGGGACGCCGCGGGCCGCGGCGCTCCCCATGTCGGAGCCTGGCTTTCGCAACCCTCGTGCCCGGGGCGATCCGCGTGATTTGCCGTGAAATCACGGAGATCGCGGGCGCTGAGTCAGGATCTTCCGACCGGCGCTGCGCGGCCGTGGTCAGAAATACCTGACCGCCGCGCGACTACCTCTCGGCGCGGATCAGGATCAGATCGTCCTCGCCTTCCGCGACCGCGGCGCGGGCCGAGGCGTGGAGTCCGGCGCACGCGAGATCGAGGAAGATCGGCGCGGCGGGCGGCCGCTTGCACTGACCACCGGGCGGGACCGCCTGGAAGAATGCAGCGCGGAGCAGCTCCGCCGTGCGGGCCATCGCCGCGATCTTCGGCTCGGGCTCGCCCCGCGGCAGCGCGCGGATCGTGAACGTCTCTTCGAGGCGCAGGAAGAGATCCGGCCCGCCGATCCGCGCCTCGATCGGGCGGCCCTCCGCGTCCTGGAACACCGTGATTTCCAGCGTGACCTCGCGCGGCTCGGAGACGCCGTCGACGACCACCGCATACGGCAGCTCCCGGAGCTTGGCGCAGCGTCGCGTCGCGCCCCGCGGCGGCGCGAGGCCTTCTCCGGCCTTCGTGCCCTGGTCGAGCGCGGCGCACGTCGGGCTCGGCAGCGCGAGGCTCCACGGGACGATCAGCTCCTTCTTCGCGTGGCTGAGCGGCGCGTCCCACAGCGGCACATCGAGGAAGAGGCCAATCCAGGTCGTCAGCTCGGAGCTCACGGCGGCGCGCTCCGCCGTCGCGCGATCGACCCCGGCGGTCACGTCCTCGGCGCTGGCGAGATCGTGGCGATCGCGAGCGGCCTCGAGCCGGCCGAGCTCCTTCGCGGCGAGGGCGCGGTGGGGGCCAGTCGGCAGCGTCCGCGTGTAGTCGTGGAGCCCGGCGATGTTGCCCTCTTTCGCGGCGAAGAACACCGGCTCGGCGCGATCGAAATAGGCGCGCACCTCGGGTCGGAACGCGCCCTCGGGGTAGCTCGTGAGGTAGTGATCCGCGGCCGACAGCCGGTCCTCGAGCGTCGGCGCGACCCGCGTGGTGCGGTAGGCCGAGTAGTCGTCCGGCGCGGTGAGGAAGCCGCTCCCGGCGCAGCCCGTCGTCGCCGCGAGAATGGTTGCTGCTGCAACGATCGCTCTCACTCGGCCTCCGCGTCGGCGACGCCGGCGTCGGCCTGCGGCGGGCAGAAGTTGCACTCGGTGGGGATCGTCGATCCCTCGTCGGCCATGAAATGCGCGTAGTCGCTGCACGCGGACGCCGCGAGCGCGTCGACGCAGACCTCGCCGTCGTGCTCGAGCGGCACGCACCCCGGCGGGAACGCGCTGACGATCAGGCCCGGCGAGCAGGCCTTGCCGCAGGCGTCGGTGGTGAGCCCGCAGGCCGTGCATCGATCGCAGTCGACACCCTGCTTCGCGGCGAAGAACTTCGCAGGATCGAGATCGTTCTCGGCCTGCCCGCAGCCGCCGATGTCGCCCGCGGTGGGCGCCGCGGTGAAAAAAAGCACGGCGATCCCGAGGCGGATCGCGTCCCCGCGAGAGGGGCGTTTGCGAGGCGCATCATGGCTCACGGGAGGATCTCGTAGTCGACGAGCAGACCGAGCTGCCCGGAGAAGATCGGGTACGTGGAGATCCCCTGCGTGGGTGTCCCGGCCCCGTAATACACGTCGCCGACGAGCTCTCCCGCAAAGGCGAGGCGCGCCGTGAAGAACCACGCGAAGCCGACGCCGAGCTCGCCGCCGATGGTGGGATCGGGCGTGAGGACGATCGACGGGCCGAGTCGACCGTACGCGAGGAAGCGTCGCGGGCCGCGGTACGCCGCGAAGTATGTGGGCGTGAGCACGGCCTGCGAGACGCCCGCGAGCGCGAACGAGAGGTGAAGCGCGACGCCATGCTCGAGCCCGTTCGGCGGCCCGAACGCGAGGCCCGCGCCCAGATCGAGGTACGTCGACGTGAGCGACGTGGACTCGGCCGTGGCGCCGAGCTGGGTCGCGAGCCGGTACGGGTTGTTGAAGCGCAGCCCCTTGCCAATCTCGAGCGAGCCGACGAGGTGGGCATACCCTGACGGCGGGCCCGAGAGCTCGCGCAGCGTCGGGGTGCCCTCGGCGGCGGGCGTCCCGGGAGCGACGACGGCCGCTGCGGCCGGGGGATCGTCGGCGCTGCACGGTGAGGCGCCGGCGACGATCCCGAGGCCGAGCGCGATCGCCGCGTGACTGTGCCGCCGGTGCACGCCATCGCGCGCGGCGCTCACCGCTCTGGTCTGCCGGTCGCTCGATCCGTGCACGTGGGACCTCGCTTGTACCGCGAGGTGGGCGCCGGCCGCACGCGCAAACGCCGTGATCCGCCCGCGTCGGCGGCGGACCACCTTCTGCATTGCCACGATCGGAGGTCCCCCGTGAGCCGACAGCGCAAGGCGAAACCAGCGGCGACGCCGCCCGCGAGCGACCGAGCGCCGCTGTCGCCCGATCCGACGACGCCGGGCGATGACGTCGGCCCGCCCCTCCACGGCAAGACGAACCCGCGCGACGTCATGGACGCCGCGGTGCCGACGCTCGACGACGAGCACCGGAGCTACCGCCACCACCCGAGCGAGAACGAGGCGATCGAGTTCGAGATCGATCCGCTCGCCGGCGACGCCGCCGCGGATCTCGCGGCCCACTTCGGGAGTCAGTTCCTCGAAGGAGCCACGCGGGGCGAGGATCTGAGCGCGATCGCGCTCGAGCTCGACGACGCCAGCGACGCGCCGCTCGACCTGCTGCTCGACGACGCCGATCGCGAGGACGAAGCGAACGACGAGACGGGCGAAGCCGAAGCGCCGCCGGCGCCCTCGCCGCCTCGCTCGAGCGCGCGGAGACGACCTCGCTGAGCCCTTCGCCACGATGTCGACGTGGCTCCAGCGAGGGCCCTCACGGCGACGCGCCTGTGCCACTGCATCACCATTCTGCGCCGAGATTTGCCGCGTCGCGCCATCGAATGCGTAACGGCCGCTCTCCATGACCTGGAGCGGGAAACGTCGCCGATAACGAAGGAATTGGCGGGGAAGGGCTGTGCCTATACGCTCCAGGTTCCATTGGCGTAGGAGGACGGAATGGTAATCGCTCTTAAACGAATTGGTTCACGTCGCACCGCGGCAGCGTCCGCGCTGCTGTTCGGGGCGCTGATCATGGGCTGCGGAGGCAGTGGCAGCTCCAGCTCGCAGGGGACGGGCGGAGGCGCGAGCGGCACGGGCGGCTCGCCGAGCACCAGCGGGACGGGTGGCAGGGCCAACGCCGGCGGCGCCGGCGGGGCAACGGGCTGCTCGGACGCCGCGTCGTGCGATGACAACGACAAGTGCACCGACGACACCTGCAACGCCGGTGTCTGCGCGCACACGCCGACGAAGATCGACGACAACAACAAGTGCACCGCCGACATGTGCGATCCCGCGATGGGCATCGTGCACCTGGCGATCGACGTCGACGACAAGAATAAATGCACCGCGGACGCCTGCGATCCGGCGACGGGCCCGACCCACCTGCCCGTGAAGACCGACGACGGCAACGCGTGCACCGATGACGCCTGCGATCCGACGAACGGCATCACTCACGTGCCCACGGTCATCGACGACGGGAACAAGTGCACCACCGACTCCTGCGACATGGTGGCGGGCGTGAAGCACCTGGCGGTCGCCATCGACGACAATAACCCTTGCACCACCGACACCTGCGATCCGACCGCCGGCATCACCCATCTGCCGGTCGTCATCGACGACATGGACGCCTGCACCGTCGACGCCTGCAGCCCCGTCAGCGGCGTCGTCCACATGGCCGTCGTCGTCGATGACAACAACGCTTGCACGGTCGATAGCTGCGACAAGACCACCGGCGTGACCCACGTGCCCGTCGTCCTCGACGACAACAACGCTTGCACCACCGACGCGTGCGACACGACGTTCGGCGTCTCCCACGTTCCCGTGGTCTGCAACGACAGCGACGCTTGCACGGCCGACTCGTGCAACACCGCGGTCGGCTGCATCTACACGCCGGTCGTGGTCGACGACGGCAACCTCTGCACGACCGACACCTGCGACTCCGCGACCGGCGTGCACAACACGCCGATCAGCTGCGACGACGCCAGCGTCTGCACGGCCGACTCGTGCAACCCGCAGGTCGGCTGCATCAACACCCCGGTCGTGTACTTCAAGGAGACGTTCGCCAGCAACGCTGCCGGCTGGACGCTGGGCACGAACTGGGGAATCGGCCCGGCGACCCTGTCCGCCAACCAGACCTACAACGGCCCGGATCCGGCGCAGGACAACACGCCCACCGCCGACAACGGCGAGGCCGGCGTGGTCATCGGCGGCAACCTCCCCACCACGGTCATCGGGCCGACGTACCTGACGAGCCCGCCCATCAACCTCACCGGCGTGACGACGCCGACGACGCTGGAGTTCTATCGCTGGCTCAACAGCGATTACACTCCCTACATGACGAACTACGTCGACATCTTCGACGGCACGAGCTGGATCAACGTGTTCACGTCGGGCCCCAGCCCGGGCATCCACGACGTCGCCTGGCAGAAGATCCAGTACAACGTCCCGGCCAGCGCCCTGAACAAGGCCGGCGTCCGCGTGCGCTTCGGGTACTCGATCAACCAGGCCGGCGCGCTCACCATCTCTTCGTGGAACGTGGACGACGTGCGGCTCCTGCCGGGCGCCGTGCCGAACAGCTGCCCGTGAGATCGCTCGTGATTTGACTGGCGCTCTCGGGGCCGCCTCTCCTCGCGGGAGGCGGCCTCTCTCGTCTTCGCTCCCCTACCCCGTGATGTCGATCGCCGGCACCTCGTCGAGGTGACAGGCCGCCACGTGCCCTTCGCCGCGCGCGACGAGCTCCGGCTCGTCGACCTTGCACCGGTCCATCACGTAGGGACAGCGGGTGTGGAAGTGGCACCCTGAAGGCGGGTTGAGCGGGCTCGGCACGTCGCCCACCAGGACCAGGCGCTTGCGCTTGCGCTCGATCTTCGGATCGGGGATGGGGATGGCCGAGAGCAGCGCCTGGGTGTAGGGGTGCGCGGGGTGGGCAAAGAGCTCTTCGGCCGGGGCGCGCTCGACGATGCGGCCGAGGTACATCACCGCGATCTCGCGCGAGAGGTGCCGGACCACCGCGAGATCGTGGGCGATGAACACGTACGTGAGCCCGAGATCGGCCTGGAGCTTGGCCAGGAGATTGACAATCTGAGCCTGGATGCTGACGTCGAGCGCGCTCACCGGCTCGTCGGCGACCACCAGCTCGGGCGAGAGCGAGAGGGCCCGGGCGATGCCGATGCGCTGCCGCTGGCCGCCCGAGAACTCGTGAGGATAGCGCCGCATGTACGCCGGCTCGAGGCCGACGGTCTGCATCAGGTGAGCGACCTTCTCGAGGCGCTCGCGCGGCGTTTTCGCGAGGCCGTGAATGCGGAGCGGCTCGGCCACGGTGTCGAGGATCGTCATCCGCGGGTTGAGGCTCGCGTACGGGTCCTGGAAGATCATCTGCATGCGGCGGCGGGCGCGGCGGAGATCGCCTGTCCCCAGCTTGCCGAGATCGACGCCGCCGAGGTGCACGCTGCCGGACGTCGGCTCGACCAGGCGCAAGAGGGCGCGCCCCGTCGTCGATTTGCCGCAGCCCGACTCGCCCACGAGGCCGAGCGTGGTGCCCCGGGCGACGTCGAACGAGACGCCGTCCACGGCCTTCACCGTGCCCACGGTGCGCTGGAGCAGGCCCCGTTTGACGGCGAAATGAACCTTGAGATCGCGGACTTGCAGCAGCGTGTCAGTCGTCATGAGGCCTCGGCTCTCGCCGCGTGCGCGGGGGTCACGTCGTCGACGTGACAGCGCACGAGGTGGCGGCCGCCCGGGCCGGGGATCTCCCGCTCTTCAGGATAAGACTCCTTGCAGCGGGCCACCGCGAACCCGCAGCGCGGGTGAAACGGGCACCCCGGAGGGAGCCTGGCCATCGACGGTGGCATCCCCGGGATGGGCACGAGCGAGCTGCCCCGCCCGGCGTCGAGCCGCGGGATCGAGCTCTTGAGACCGATGGTGTACGGGTGACGCGGATCGTCGAAGATCACGTCGACCGGGCCCTCTTCCACGACGCGACCGGCGTACATCACCGCGACGCGATCGGCCATCTTGGCGATGACGCCGAGATCGTGGGTGATCAGGATGACGCCGAGGCCGAGGGCCTTTTGCCGATCCTGGATCAGCTCGAGGATCTGGGCCTGGACCGTGACGTCGAGCGCCGTCGTCGGCTCGTCGGCGATGAGCAGATCCGGCTCGCAGAGGAGCGCCATGGCGATCATCACCCGCTGGCGCATGCCGCCGGAGAGCTGGTGGGGGTGATCGTCAATGCGCAGCTCCGGCGCGGGGATCCCCACGGCGCGGAGCATCTCGATCGCCTTCTTCCGGGCCTCGGAGCGCGCCATCTTCTTGTGGAGCTCGAGCACCTCGACCAGCTGCTCGCTCACCCGCAGATAGGGGTTCAGCGACGTCATCGGATCCTGGAAGATCATCGCGATGCGGTCGCCGCGGACCTTCTGCATCCGCGCTTCGGTGGCGCGGGCGAGGTCTTCCTTCTTGCCTGGAGACGACTCGAACAGCATCTCTCCGCCGACGATCTTGCCGGGCGGATCCGGGATGAGGCGCAGGAGCGAGAGGCTCGTCACGCTCTTTCCGGAGCCGGACTCGCCGACGATGCCGAGGACCTCGCCGCGATCGACGTGGAACGAGACGCCGTCGACCGCGCGCACGGTGCCGTCTTCGGTGGAGAAATGGGTCTTGAGACCGCGGACCTCGAGGAGCGCCATCGGAGGATCAGTCCTTCTGGATGCGGGGATCGAGCGCATCTCTGAGCCCGTCACCGAGGAAGTTGAAGCAGAAGAGCGAGATCGCCAGCATCAGCGCCGGGAAGATCAGCGTCCACGGGTAGAGATCCATCGAGTCGGCCCCCGTCGCCGCGAGGAGCCCCCAGCTCGACAATGGCTCTTGCGTGCCCAGGCCGAGGAAGCTCAGGAACGCTTCTGTCATCATCACCTCGGGGATCGTCAGCGTGGTGTAGACGATGATCGGCCCGAGCGCGTTCGGCAGGAGGTGGCGAAAGATCAGCGCGGCGTGGCCGGCGCCGATCGATCGCGCGGCCTCGACGAAGGGCTGGCCGCGAAGCGCGATCACCTGCCCGCGGACGATGCGCGCCATCGTCAGCCAGGAGATCCCACCCAGGGCCGCGAAGACGATCAGGATCTGGAAGATGGGAAAGTAGCTCGGGTCCTCGGGGTGCTTGACGAAGAGCGTGAGGATACTCTTGAACCCCTTGAACAGCGGCCCTTCCTGCCCGGCGAAGAACACCATGAGCAGGATGACGACGATGAAGAACGGGATAGCGTAGAGCACGTCGACGATCCGCATCAGGACCGCGTCGATTTTGCCGCCGAAGTACCCCGCGACGCCGCCCCAGGTGATGCCGATGAAGAAGCTCACCAGCGTGGCGAAGAGCCCGACCGCGAACGAGATGCGGCCGCCGAAGAAGACACGGGCCATCAGATCGCGGCCGAAGTAGTCGGTCCCCATCCAGTGCTCCCACGAGGGCGGCGTGGGCCCGGTCGCGAGATCGGCCTGATCGTAGCGCCAGCGGGAGAACGAGGGGACGAGGATGCAGCCGAGGACCAGCGCGGCGAGGACCACGCCGGCGACGACGGCGGCCCGGTTCTTCGCGAGGCGGCGGAGCGCGTCGCGGCCGAGGCTGGAGCCCTTCTCGAGCGTATCGACGGAGCCGGGGACGACCGGGTTCGCGGCTACCATCAGCGGAGCTCCACCCGGGGATCGAGGAACGCATAAGCGATGTCCACGATCGTGTTGGCGATCAGGAGGATGAAGGCATAAACGAGGGTGACGCCGACCAGCAGGTTGTACTCGCGGTTCTGCGCGGCCTCGACCAGATAGCGGCCCATCCCGGGGATGTTGAAGATCTTCTCGACGACGAGCGACCCGACGAGGAGCCCGCTGAAGCCCGGCCCGAGGAAGCTGACGACCGGGAGCAGGCCTCCTCGCAAAGCATGCTTCCAGATCACCCGCCGCTCGGAGAGGCCCTTGGCGCGCGCTGTTCGCACGAAGTCGGAGCGGATGACCTCCAGCATCCCGGCGCGGGTCAGCCGCGCGATGTACGCGGCCATCGGCAGCCCGGCGCAGATCACCGGCAAGATCATGTGTCGCCACGTCTCCCAGCGGGCCACGGGGAAGATGAAGAGCTTGAGCGAGAACGCGAGGATCAGCACCGGCGCCAGGACAAAACGCGGGACGGACACGCCGAGCATCGCCGTGGCCATCGCCGCGGTGTCGACGGCGGTGTTCTGCCGCGTGGCGCCGAGGATCCCGAGCGGGATCCCGATCGAGAGCGCGAAGAGCATCGCCAGTGAGCCGAGCTCCATCGAGACTGGCAGGCTCAGGCCGATGATCTCGTTGACGGTCCGGTTCGGGTACTTGATCGTCGGGCCGAGATCACCGCGGGTGAAGAGCGCCCAGAGCCAGTCGCCATATTGCTTGTAGATGGGATCGTCGAGGTGATACTTGGCGTTGAGCTGCTTCTGCACCTCGTACGGCACCACGCGCTCTTGATCGAACGGCCCGCCGGGGACGAGGCGCACCAGGATGAAGACCAGCGTCGCCACGATCAGCAGCGTGGGCAGGACGGACAGGAGGCGCTTTATCGCGTATCGGATCACGGAGAGTAGGCTCCCGGCGGGGGCAGCTCGAGCGGCTGGTAGGCCAGCTCGTTGCCTTCGTGTTTCACGCCATCAGGGTCGATCCACAGGTACTGGATCAGGTGCGTGCCGCGCGGCAGGCCCCAGAACCCCTTCACCCAGGGCTTGATCAGCGTCGACTTGGTGTAGAAGTAGAACGGGATCCGCGCCATCCCCGCCAGCGCGAGGAGCTCGGCCTTGCGATAGGCCCGCATGCTCTCCCCCGGATCCGAGATCGAGGCCGCGGTCTTCAGCGCCGCGTCGAACGCCGGATCAGCCCAGCCGGTCTGGTTCTCGGGGCTGTTCGAGGTGAACACGTTGAGGAACGTCTGAGGGTGGTTGACCTCGCCGACCCAGCCGCCGCGGACGACGTTGAAGTTGCCGTCGCGGTGGTTCTTCAGCATCACCTTCCACTCCTCGTTGCGGAGGGTCGCGGTGACGCCGAGGTTGCGCTTCCACATGTCCTGGATGGCCACGGCGACGTTCTTGTGGCCCTCGCTGGTGTTGTAGAGGATCTCCACCGGAGGGCACCTGTCGGCGCGCTGGCCATTGCCATCCTGGACCACGGGATAGCCGGCTTCTTTCATCAGTGAGCGGGCCAGCTCGGGATTGTAGTCCATCCCGGGGCCGGTGAACGGATCGGTCCCGGCGGCCTTGTCGACCGCGACCTGGTCCGAGTACCCGAGGCCGGTGAAGTCGGGGACGAAGTGCGTCGCGATCGGCTGGCCACCCCGCGCCACTTTCTCGACGAGCTGCTTCTTGTCGATGGCGAGGTTCAGCGCCCGGCGCACGCGGACGTCGTCGAGCGGCGGCTTCTTGGTGTTGAGCTCGTACCAGTAGACCGAGAGATAGGCGTTGTTGCGATAGTCCTTCTTCGTCTTCAGGATGGGCTGATACTCGGACGGGAGCGCTGCGCTGTCGCCGATGTAATCGATCTCCCCGGCCTTGTAGAGGTTCATCGTCGGGTGGTAGTCCTCGATCTCGAGCCACACGATGCGGTGAATCCGGAGCTTGTCGCGGTTCCAGTAGTACGGACTGGCAACCATCGTGAGCTCGTAGCGGAACTTGGCCGGCCCGAGCGTGTAAGGCCCGTTGGTGACGATGTTCTCCGGGCGGGTCCAGAGATCGGGATCGCCGCGCTTTTCAAAGGCCTCGATCACGTCGCGGCGCACTGGCATCGCGACCGACTGGCCAGTGAGCTCGAGGAAATACGGCGTGGGCTGCTCGAGCTCGACCTCGAGGGTGAGATCGTCGGTCGCGCGCACCCCGAGGACGTGGTCGTCTTCCGCCAGGTCCGACGACGCGACGAAGCCGCGCACCGGCGCGGGCGGCGTCGCGCCCTCGGGCGGGGGCGCGGCCGGGGGACGGTACGTGGGGAGCTTGTCGTGGCGCTGGACGAGAGCGTACGTCTTCGTCGCGGCCTTGGACGGCCCGAGCATGCAGCCGGGGAGATAGCCGCGCTCGGCGCCGCGCTGCACGAGGAACCAGCGATCGGCGACGGCGTCGCAGTCGACCTCCGGGCCGGCTTCGAGCACGAGGACCTCGGCGTCTTTCCAGGCGTCGTTCGCCGCGGCCGCGACCGGCGGGCGAGCGCCGCCGAAGCTCAGCTGCTCCGGCGTGCCCTTCTTCGCGTCGACCTTCGACCAGCTCACGAAGCGCACGCCCGTCGGCGCGGCGGCGAGCGGCGCGATCGCGGCGGCCACCCGGCGCGGCGACTGCGACAGCACCTCGACGGCGGCGCCGCGGGCGAGCCTCTCGCCCGCGCCGGCGTCGTCGCGCGGCTCGCGCAGGAGCGGGAGATCCCTGGTGACGACCTTGAGCTTGCCGAAGTTGAAGAGCTCGCCGTTGGCGATCACCTGGAGCGCGGTCGCCGCGCGCGAGGCCGTGGCCGGGCGGAGCACGCGCTTCCAGGCGTACTCGAAGTCGCTCGCCTTCACCTGCACGCCGTCGCTCCACTTCGCGTCGGGCCGGAGATGAAATCGATAGAACCGGTTGTCGGCGCTCCTTTCGAAGCTCTGCGCGACGCCCTGGACCGGGTGCGTGTCGCGCGGGTGCGGCGACGTCAGCCCCTCGAAGAGCTGGCCTGTCAGCGCCGTGCTGGCGGTGTCGTTGGCCTTGCCGGGATCGAGGTACTCGGGCTCGCCCGAGGTGTTGCTGTAGAACGTGGCGACGTCTTTCGGCGGGCGGGTCGTGGCGCCGAAATAGGGGCTCGCGTCGTCGTTGCCACAGCCCGCCGCGAGGGGCGCGACCGCGGCGACGACGAGCGCGCGCGCGGCCCGCTTCCAGCGCGCTCTGGGCTCGGATCCGGGAAGCGGCATCGCTCCGGCGTATCACGGAAGCGCGAGCCGGGTCACCCGCGGGATGGGGCCTCTTCGTCGACGGACCCCGGGCCCGGCGATCGTCCGCGAGCCACCGCTTCGTCACCACCCACGACGCCAGCGCCGTGGCCCGCGTCGCCAAGTAATCGGCGGGTTTCACCTCGAAGGCGACGCGGGCGCCCGACGTGATCTACGGTAGGGCGCGACGCGCGGCTCCGCCTCGGAAGGAACCAGGACCATGATGCTCGGGATGACGAAATGGCTGCCCTTCTCGGTGCTGGTGCTTGCGGCTTGCTCCGGCCCCCAGCCGCCCCCGCCCGAGCCGCTCACGGCCGATCCGCCGATCGGCTCCACCTCGGCCGACACGGGCGAGGCGGACACCGAGCTCGAGCGCGGCATCGCCTACCTCAAGAACGATCGCGCCGCGGACGCCAGGGTCCACCTCGAAAAGTCGTTGCTGCTCAAACCATCGGGCGACGCGGAGTACTACCTCGGCCTCGCCAAGGAGAAGCTCAACGACAAGCCCGGCGCCGAGGAGGCCTACAAGAAGGCCCTGGCGATCGACGGCAAGCTCGCCGAGGCCGCGGCCAACCTCGGGGCGATTTACCTCGACGATCCGGCGCGCCCCGACGAGGCCATCGCCGTGCTCCAGGCGGCCCTCGCGAAGAGCCCCGCCGACGCGCGGCTCGGGCAGAACCTGGCCTACGCGTACGGCCTCAAGGGCGACGTGCCCGGCGCGAGCAAGCAGTACGAGACGGTGCTGGCGAAGGGCGACGACGCCATGGTCCGCTTCGCCTACGGGACGATGCTGTTCGACCACAAGCAGCTCGACAAGGCCGCCGAGCAGCTGAAGAAGGCGCTCTCGGGCGTGAAGGACGACGCGCCGCTGCTGGTCACGATCGGGCGGATGCTCGGCGGGGCGAAGGCCTTCGGCGACTGCGTCACGGCCTTCGATCGCGCGATCAAGCTCAAGGCGACGGAGCCCGAGTGGTACGTGCGCCGCGGGACGTGCCGCCACGAGGTGAAGGACGAGCCCGGCGCGCAGGACGACTTCCGCGCGGCGATCAAGGTCGATCCGAAGTTCGCGGCCGGGCACTACTACCTCGGCCTCTCGCTCCTCGGTGAGCACAAGCGCGCCGGCGCGATCGCCTCGCTCGAGAAGGCCGCGGCGCTCGGCGGCGACATCGGCAAGGCCGCAAAAGAGCGCGTCGACGCGCTCACGAAGAAGTGACTCAGCGCGAGGGAGGCGTCGGCGTCGCCTTCGCGAGCTCGTCGGCCGCGGCCTCGTCGCGCGGCCTCCCGATCCAGCCGAGCCGGCGCAACAGAGCGCCCAGCGCCGCGAGCACCACGGCCCCGAGCAACACGGCCCCGAGCACCCAGTTCGGCACGTCGAAGAGCTTGCCGAAGAGCGCGAGCACGTAGAGCCGCGGCAGGCGACCGAGCGCCATCGCCGTGACGTACTTCGGCAGCGAATACCCGGTGATCGGCATCATCACGCGCGGGATCGCGAACGGCAGCGGCAGCGCCGCGAAGAGGAAGATCGTCAGGAACGGGGCGACCTTGGCGGCCCGTTCGACGCGCGCGAACAGCCGGTGCGCGCGCAGCCGATCGAGCGCGGCGACGCGGAACACCCGGCGCACGATGAAGTAGTCGGCCACCGCCGTCACCGCCGCGGCCGCCGATCCGATCAGCGCTATTTCCCAGGGCGGCGCGACCTTGGCGATGATCATCGTCGCCGGCTCGAGCGGCAGCGAGAGCACGCCCTGCACCGGGATCATCACCAGAAAATACCCGAGCGGGCTCTGGGCGAAGCCGAGGAGGTGCTCGAGCACGCGCCGCGATAGCTCAGGCGCCCACGAGGGCGAGGACGCGATCGAGCTCGTCGAGCGAGCCGTAGGCGATCACCAGCTCGCCCTTGCCGCTCTGATCGCGCACCTCGACCCGCGTGCCGAGGCGGCGCATCAGGCGAGCCTCGAGATCGCGGATCCCCGGCGAGGTCGCGGCCTTCTCTTTTTCCTTGTCGCTCTTGCCGTCGCCGCGCGATCGGGCCGCGCGGATCAGCTGCTCGACCTTGCGCACCGGGAGCTTGCCCCGCACCGTCTTCTCGGCGATGTCGGCCATCGACTTGTCGTCGGGGGCGCCGAGCAGCGCGCGCGCGTGGCCTTCGCTCAGCTCGCGGCCGATGACCATCGAGCGGATCTTCTGCGGCAGCTTGAGCAGGCGGAGCCCGTTGGCGATCGTCACGCGGTCCTTGCCGACCTTGTCCGCGAGGGCTTGCTGCGTGTACGCGTGCTCGCGGAGCAGCCGATCGTAGGCCTCGGCGAGCTCGATCGGGTTGAGGTCGGCGCGCTGCACGTTCTCGACGAGCGCGAGCTCGAACGCGTCCTTCGACGAGACGTCCTTGACGACGACGAGGACGTCTTTCATCCCCGCACGCTGCGCCGCGCGCCACCGTCGCTCGCCGGCGATGATCTCGAACCTGTCGGCGCCCGGCGCGGTGCGGCGCACCACGAGCGGCTCGAGCATCCCGTGCTCGCGGATCGAGCTCGTCAGCTCTTCGAGCTCCTGGTTATCGAAGTACTGGCGCGGCTGCCCGGGCTGCGGCGAGATCTTCTCCACGGGGCAGTGGAACGCGCTGCGCTCCTGCGCGCCGGGCGCGGGCGCCGCGGACGGGAGCAGAGCGTCGAGGCCACGCCCGAGAGCGCGGCGCGGGGCAGCTTTGGGATCCGGTTGACTCATGTGCGCGGGGCCGCCTCGCGTGAGCGCGCCTTCTTCTTGCCGCCCTCGGCGGCGTCGAGGATCTCGCGCGCGAGGCTCAGGTAGCCCTGCGCGCCCTTGGATTGCGAGTCGTAGAGCAGCGCGGGCTTCCCGTGCGACGGCGCCTCGGAGAGCTTCACGTTGCGCGGGATGATGGTGTCGAAGACGTGGAAGTGGGCCTTCACTTCGTCGGCGACCTGGTGGGTGAGCGAGTTGCGCCCATCGAACATCGTCAGCACCACGCCCTCGACGCCGAGCTCGGGGTTGAACGCGTTCTTCACGCGATCGATCGTGGCCATCAGGTGCGTGAGGCCCTCGAGGGCGAAGTACTCGCACTGGAGCGGCACGAGCACGCGGGTCGCCGCCGTCAGCGCGTTCAGCGTCAGCAGCCCGAGCGAGGGCGGGCAGTCGAGGATCACGTAGGCGTACTTGCCGATGTGCGGGCGCAGCGCGTCGCGGAGGCGCGTGCCGCGGTCAGTCGCGTCGACCAGCTCGAGCTCGGCGGCGACGAGGTCCTGCGTCGCCGGGATGACGTCGAGCAGCGGCACCGCCGTCTTGCGGATGACCTCGGGCACCGTGGCCTGCCCGATGAGCACGTCGTAGATCGATCGCTCCACCGTCTGCCGACGCACGCCGACGCCGCTCGACGCGTTGCCCTGCGGATCGCAGTCGACCAGCAGCGTGCGCTTCTCGGCTGCGGCGAGGCTCGCGGCGAGGTTCACGGCAGTCGTCGTCTTGCCAACCCCGCCTTTCTGGTTGGCGATGGCGAGGATCACGGGCGAAGGGGGCATTCGGCTACCGGGCGCGGACGAGGGGACCGCCCGCGGAACGGCTGATTACACGAGGCCCGCCGCCCCGTCGAGGGAGCTCGGCCTCGGCGGGCTTCCTGGAGCAGTACCGCTCGAGCTTTCTTTTGTTGGCCACCGGAGCCTATCTGAATACAGTAGCTGACATGTCGCTTAATGTAGGTTCAGGTGGTCGTCAAGGGGAAACGTCCCGGCTGCGCAGCGCGCTCGCCGACGCCCTCGAGAGCCGCTCGGCCGACCGGATCCTCGCCGAGCAGTTCTGGCGAAGCCCCGCAGCCGAGCCCCGCCTGGGCCGCGTTCTTTCGCTTCCCGTCGCTTCCACGCCCTGATCTTTCGACCCTCATCGCGCGGTCACCGCGCGCCCTCGGAGCTCCCCATGGCCTTCCCCAAGACGTTCCAGTCCTTCGCCGAGTTCGAGCGCGAGATCATCCACCCCCACACCCGCATGGGCCTCTCGCTCGAGGACATCGTGGAAGACACCTCGTTCGACGCCGAGGTCGAGGTCGACAGCGATCCCTTCGAGTCGATGCGCGACGACGCCTACTAGGCGCCCTCGGCCGGGCCTCGCCCGCAGCCATCCCGAGGGGGCCACCCCCCGCTTCGACGCGCCGGATCTCCCAGGTCTCCCGCGCGATCGCTCGCTCCAGTCTCCTCGGACACGCGGAGCCGACCTGGGCCAGACGGCGATCCCCTCCCGGGATCCTGGGCCCTCCGGCGGCGCCTCTCCGCCGGAGGGCTTTTTTCTTTTTTTTCTCCGTGGAGACTGCACGCTTGACCCCCTCAGCGGCGCGTGGCACTAGGCCGCCCCTCTAGAGCCATGCAAGTCAACGTCGAAAAGCTTTCCCCGGTCCTCGTCGAGTTCCAGATCGAAGTCCCCGCCGCGCAGGTGCGCAGCGAAGTGGACAAAGCCTACGTGGTGCTCCAGCGCTCCGCGAAGGTGAAGGGCTTTCGGCCCGGAAAGGCGCCGCTCAACGTGCTGGCCCACCTCTACGGCGGGCGCATCCACGCCGACGTTGCCCAGCGGCTCGTCGACTCGACCCTCAATCAGGCCCTCTCGGAAAAGCAGGTGCAGCCGCTCTCGCAGCCGGCCATCGCCCCGTCCGAGCTCAAGCCCGCCGAGGCGTTCACCTACAAGGCGCGCTTCGAGGTCCGCCCCGAGATCGACGTCGTGAACTGGGAGGGCTTCGCCGTGACCCGGCAGGTCGTCCTCGCGTCCGAAGCGGCGATCGACGCCGAGATCGTGCGCCTCCGCCGCGAGCACTCGACCCTGCAGGCGCCCGATCCCGAGCGCCCCGCGAAGAAGGGCGACGCCGCGACGATGACGTTCACCCTCGAGGTCGACGCCGCGTCCGCGTCGGGCGACAAGCCCCAGGAAATCGAGACCGAGATCGGCGCCGGCGAGGTCTTCAAGGAGATCGACGAGGCCCTCGAAGGCATGAGCGTCGGCGCCCAGAAGGACGTCGAGATCGTGTTCTCGGATCGCCACGTGAACCCCGACTTCCGCGGCAAGAAGGGCATCTTTCACATCACCTTGAAGGACGTGAAAGAGCGGATCCTCCCCGAGGTCGACGCCGAGTTCGCGAAGGACTGCGGCGCCGACGATCTCGCCGCGCTCCGCGTGTCGCTGAAGGAGAAGATCGAGAAGGACCTCAAGCAGAAGGCGAGCGACAACCTCGCCGAGCAGCTCGTCGCCGAGCTCTGCAAGGCCAACCCGATCCCCGTCCCGCCCTCGCTGGTCGAGCAGCAGTCGCGCATGACCCAGCAAGAGCTGGTCACCGCGGCGCGCCGTCAGGGTCAGCGCCTCGACAACTCGCCCGAGCTCAACGCGCGCGTGCGCGCCGACTCGGAGATGAAGGTCCGCGCCGGCCTGATCATGGCCGAGATCGCGCGCATCAAGCAGGTGCAGGTCACCGAGGCCGACATCGACAAGGGCTACATCGAGCTGGCCGAGCAGACCGGGAAGAACGTCGCCAAGGTCAAGGCCGAGTACCGCGACGCCAAGAAGCGCGAGATGCTCATCGGCATGATCCTCGAAGACAAGATCCTCGATCTCGTCGAGGGCGCCGCGAAGATCACCGAGACCACCGAGTCGGCCTCCTGAGCACGGTGGGGCCGCGATCGGCCCCACGCTTCGGCGCGTCTCGCGTGCCGGCGTCACCTGATTTCTCCCCCGTCCTCGCCGGATCGCATCCGTCAGCGCGCGCGTGTATTTTCCCGCGCTGCCGCGGCGATCACGACGTCGCGCCCCGTTCACTTTGGGGCTTGCGGAACCTGGGCTCCCGGCCCACGACTAGGGCGATCCCCGCGCCGAGCCTTCGCGATTCCCGGGGTCGCCGCGCGTCCGATCCTCGATCCTCTACCTCCCCCACTCAACCGCAGATCTCCTGGAGCCCCGCATGACCCGACGAGTCGAGAACCGCACGCAAGCCATGGAGTTCCTCGAGCGCGAGAGCGCGTACATCCTCCCGACGGTGACGGAGGTGACCCACCGCGGTGAGCGCGAGTGGAACATCTTCAGCCGCCTGTTGAAGGATCGCATCGTCTTCATCGGCACCGAGATCGACGACTTCGTCGCCAACGCGGTCATCGCTCAGTTCTTGTTCCTCGAGAGCGAGGATCCCGAGAAGGACATCCAGGTTTACATCAACAGCCCCGGCGGCGTGGTGACCTCGGGCCTCGCCATGTACGACACGATGCAGTACGTCCGCTGCCCCGTCTCGACGATGTGCATCGGGCAGGCGGCGTCGATGGGCGCGGTCCTCCTCGCGGCCGGCCACAAGGGTCGCCGCTACGCGCTGCCGCACGCGCGCATGATGATCCACCAGCCCCTCGGCGGCGCGCGCGGGCAAGCGACCGACATCGAGATCCAGGCGCGCGAGATCAAGAAGATGAAAGAGACGCTCACCGACATCCTGGTCGAAGCGACCGGCAAGAACCGCGACGATCTCGCGCGGGACATCGAGCGCGACTTCTACCTGAGCGCCGGACAGGCGAAGGAGTACGGCCTCATCGACGAGGTGCTCCCGAAGCGCGTCAAGGGAATGCCGGCGCCGCTGTGACGAACGAGGCGTCGCAAAGGCCTCGGCTTCTTGCGACGGAGAGCGCCCAGGACTAGAATCCCGGCGCGAGGTTTGCTGAGAGCGCGAGAATTCGCGCAGATCAGGACGACGCGCACGGTAGCCGCGCGGCGGTAGGGCGGATGGGGGTGCGAGCGCCGAGAGCGTCGCACCCCGTGTCGAGAGTGGCGAATGCGAGCGGCCGGGCCCATCCCGGCGCGACGAGAGGCGGCGGGCAGGCACCCGCCGTGTAGGGAGCCGACGTGGAGCGAAGGCGGGACGATCACTCGAACGGCAACTTGAGCTGCTCTTTCTGCGGGAAATCGCAGAAGGAGGTGAAGAAGCTCATCGCCGGGCCGACGGTGTACATCTGCGACGAGTGCATCGGGCTGTGCAACGACATCATCGCGGAAGAGGTCGAGAAGGACGAGCCCTACACGGGCGCGACCCCGATCCCGAAGCCCGCGGACATCAAGGCCACGCTCGACGAGTACGTCGTCGGCCAGAACCGCGCGAAGAAGGTCCTCGCGGTGGCGGTGCACAACCACTACAAGCGCATCGATAGCCGCGTCACGAGCGAGGACGTCGAGCTGCAGAAGTCGAACATCCTCCTGCTCGGGCCGACGGGCTCCGGGAAGACGCTGCTCGCGCAGACGCTGGCGAAGATCATCAACGTCCCCTTCGCGATCGCCGACGCCACGACGCTGACCGAGGCCGGCTACGTCGGCGAGGACGTCGAGAACATCATCGTCCAGCTCCTGCAGAACGCCGATCACGACGTCGAGCGGGCGCAGCGCGGGATCGTTTACATCGACGAAATCGACAAGATTAGCCGCAAGAGCGATAACCCCAGCATCACGCGTGATGTGTCGGGCGAGGGCGTGCAGCAAGCGCTCCTGAAGATCATCGAGGGGACGATCGCCAACGTGCCGCCGAAGGGCGGACGCAAGCACCCGCAGCAGGACTTCCTCCAGGTCGACACGACCAACATCCTGTTCATCTGCGGCGGCGCTTTTGTTGGACTCGACCAGATCATCCAGCGGCGCATCGGGCAGAACACGCTCGGCTTCGGCGCCGACATCAAGTCGAAGAAAGAGTACAAGCTCGGCGATCTGCTCAGCCAGGTTCAGCCGGAAGACTTGCTCAAGTTCGGCCTCATCCCGGAGTTCATCGGCCGCTTGCCCATCGTGGCGACCCTGCACGAGCTCAACGAGGAGGCGCTGATCGACATCCTGACGAAGCCGAAGAACAGCCTGGTGAAGCAGTACCAGCGCCTCTTCGAGATGGATGGCGTGAAGATCAAGTTCACGCGCCCGTCGCTCGTCGCGGTGGCCAAGCAAGCGCTCGAGCGCAACAGCGGCGCCCGCGGCCTCCGCGCCATCCTCGAGGCGGCGATGCTCGACATCATGTACGAAATCCCCTCGCGCACGGGGATCAAGGAGGTCGTCGTGAGCGAGGAAGTGATCATGAAGCACGAGGCCCCGCTCATCGTTTACACGAAAGAAGCAGAGCTGGCCTAGCCCCTCTCCGACGGACGCTGTCTGGTCGTCCGGTCACGGCGAGCTCGCTTATCGCGGGTCCGCTGCCCTTGGGCTCGCGCTTCGTGAGCCTTTGATTCCCGCCTGAAAGACCAGGATGTTCTTCAAGAACGACAACGACCGCAAGGACTCGGCCCCGCGGGGCGTCGCGCCGCTGCTCCCGCTCCGCGACATCATCGTGTTCCCGCACATGGTCTCGCAGCTCTTCGTCGGGCGCGAGCGATCGATCGCCGCGCTCGACGAGGCGATGAACCGCGGCAAAGAGATCTTCCTCGCCGCGCAGCGCAACGCCAAGACCAACGATCCGACGCCGGACGACATCTTCGCCGTGGGCTCGGTCGGGGTGATCATGCAGCTCCTCCGCCTGCCCGACGGCACGGTGAAGGTGCTGATCGAGGGCAAGCGGCGCGCGAAGATCAGTAAATTCGTCGAGTCCGACGCTTACTTCCTGGTCGAGTACGACGACCTCGTGGAGGGCGCGCCCGCGAGCGTCGAGGTCGAGGCGCTGATGCGCTCGGTCCAGACGACGTTCGAGATGTACGTCAAGCTCAACAAGAAGATCCAGCCCGAGGTCTTGATGTCGGTGCAGGCCATCGACGATCCGTCGCGCCTCTCCGACGCGATCATCGGCAACCTGCCCACGGTCAAGCTCGTCGACCGGCAGGGCCTGCTCGAGATGGAAGATCCCAAGGCCCGACTCGAGCGCTTGATTGAGCTCATGCAGGCCGAGGTCGAGATCCTCCAGGTCGAGAAGAAGATTCGTTCTCGCGTCAAGAAGCAGATGGAGAAGACGCAGAAGGAATATTACCTGAATGAGCAAATGCAGGCCATTCAGAAGGAGCTTGGCGGCGGCGAGCGCGACGAGTTCAAGAACGAGATTCAAGAGGTCGAAGAGCAGCTCAAGACCAAGCGGATGAGCAAAGAGGCCACCGCCAAGGTCAAGAAGGAGCTGAAGAAGCTCAAGATGATGCACCCCACGAGCGCCGAGGCGACCGTGGTGCGCAACTACATCGACTGGATCCTCGAGCTGCCCTGGTACGAGAAGAGCGAAGAGCGCCACGATCTGGTGGAGGCCGAGAAGATCCTCGACGAGGATCACTACGGCCTCAAGAAGATCAAGGAGCGCATCCTCGAGTACCTCGCGGTGCAGGCGCTGACGAAGAAGCTCAAGGGCCCGGTGCTCTGCTTCGTCGGGCCGCCCGGCGTAGGCAAGACCAGCCTCGCCAAATCGATCGCCCGCTCGACAGGCCGTAAATTCGTGCGGTTGTCGCTCGGCGGCGTGCGCGACGAGGCCGAGATCCGCGGGCATCGGCGCACGTACATCGGCGCGCTCCCCGGCAAGCTCATCCAGTCACTGAAGAAGGCGGGGACCAACAACCCCGTGTTCCTGCTCGACGAGATCGACAAGATGTCGTCGGACTTCCGCGGCGATCCGGCGGCGGCGCTGCTCGAGGTGCTCGATCCCGAGCAGAACCACAGCTTCAACGATCACTACCTCGACCTCGATTACGACCTCTCCGACGTCATGTTCATCACGACGGCGAACACGCTCGGCGGCATCCCGATCCCGCTCCAGGACCGGATGGAGATCATCCAGCTCTCCGGGTACACCGAGTTCGAGAAGCTCAACATCGCGGTCAAGTACCTCGTCCCGCGGCAGAAGAAGGACTGCGGCCTCGACGACGTGCCCTTCACCTTCACCGAGGGCGGGCTGCGCACGGTGATCCATCACTACACGAAGGAGAGCGGAGTCCGCTCGCTCGAGCGCGAGATCGCCAGCATCTGCCGCAAGGTGGCGCGCAAGGTCGTCGCCGAGGGCAAAGAGACGCCGATCGAGATCGTGGCCAAGAGCGTCCCGAAGTACCTCGGCGTGCCCAAGTACCGGCTCGGTCGCAAGGAAGAGAAGGACGAGATCGGCCTCGTGAACGGCCTCGCCGTCACGTCGGTCGGCGGCGATCTGCTCCAGGCCGAAGCGACCGTGCTGCCGGGCAAGGGCAAGCTCGTCGTCACGGGCCTGCTCGAGAAGGGCATGGAGGAGAGCGCGCACGCCGCGATGAGCTACGTGCGCTCGCACCTCGATCGCCTCGGGCTCGAGAAGGACATCTACCAGAAGGTCGATATCCACGTGCATTTCCCGGACTTCGTGAAGAAGGACGGGCCCTCGGCCGGCGTGACGATGGTGACGGCGATCGTCAGCGGCCTGATGAAGGTCCCCGTGCGGCGCGACCGGGCGATGACCGGCGAGATCACGCTCCGCGGCCGCGTGCTACCGATCGGCGGCCTGAAAGAGAAGCTGCTCGCCGCGCACCGCTGCGGGATCACCACGGTGATCTTGCCGAAGGAAAACCGCAAAGATCTCCGCGACGTGCCGCGCCGCGTGCTCAAGGCGCTGCGCCTCGTGCTGGTCGAGCATGTTGATGATGTGCTTCGCGAAGCGCTGGTGGTGCCGAACCCGGAGCTCATCTTCGGGCCCGCGCGCAACGTGCTCGAGTACATCGACGGCGAGCCCGTGGTGGCGGGCGACAAGGCCGAGAGGCCGAGCGCGCCCGACGGCGAGGCGCTCCCCGGCGAGCAGCCGGGCGCATGATTTTCCTCGGCTGATCGGGGGCCTTTCGTCCTGCGCCGCGACGCGCTAGCGGAAGGCCCATGATCCGTCGCGCGCTCCTCTCGGTCTCCGACAAAACCGATCTGATCTCGTTCGCCCGGGCCCTCGCGGCTCGCGGCGTCGAGCTGCTCTCCACCGGCGGCACGCAGAAGGCCCTCGCCGACGCGGGGATCCCCGTCACGCCCGTCGAGGCGTACACGGGATCGCCCGAGGTGATGGATGGGCGCGTCAAGACGCTCCATCCGCGCGTGCACGGCGGGATCCTCATGCGCGGCGCGATCGACGACGCCGATCTCGCGCGCCTCGGCGGCAAGCCCATCGATCTCGTCGTCGTCAACCTCTACCCGTTCGCGAAGACGGTCGCGAACCCGGCCGCGACGCACGCCGAGATCATCGAGAACATCGACATCGGCGGGCCGTCGATGGTGCGCTCGGCCGCGAAGAACCACGCGCGCGTCGCCGTGGTCTGCGATCCGGCGGACTACGCGGGGATCCTCGCGGACATCGAGGAGTCGGGCGGCGTGCCGCTCGGGAAGCGCCAGCGGCTCGCGGCCAAGGCGTTCGGGCACACGGCGGCCTACGACGGGATGATCGCCGGCTACCTCTCGTCGGCCGTGGGCGACGCCGAGCCGAACCGGGGCGAGAAGTACCCCGAGCTGCTCACGCTGGCGTTCGAGCGAGCGTATTCGCTGCGTTACGGGGAGAACCCTCATCAAACGGGCGCGTTCTACCGGGACCGCGACGCGAAGGTCGGCAGCCTGGCCGCCGCGCAGTCCCTCGGGGCGGGTGGGAAGGAGCTTTCCTTCAACAATCTCGTGGATGTCGACGCTGCCCTCGAAGCGGTACGCGAGCATGAGGAGCCGGCGGCCGTCGTCGTGAAGCACACCAATCCTTGCGGCGTGTCGCTCGGGGCGGACCTCGCCAGCGCATATCGCACCGCGCGCGAGGCCGATCCGGTCAGCGCCTTCGGCGGCATCGTGGCGCTGAACCGCGAGGTCGATCTCGCGACGGCCAAGGTGCTCGCGGAGACGTTCCTGGAGTGCGTGGTGGCCCCCGGCTACGCGCCCGACGCCCTCGCGGTGCTGACGGCCAAGAAGAACCTCCGCATCCTCGCCACGGGCGCCTGGCTGCCCGCGAGCGACGCCGAGCTGACCTACAAGCGCGTCAGCGGCGGCATCGTCGTCCAGGATCGCGACGCCACCGCCGGCGGCGAGGTCGCCCGCGGCCGCGTCGTGACGAAGCGCGCGCCCACGGCCGAGGAGCTGAAAGCCCTCGATTTTGCCTGGAAGGTGAGCAAGCACGTCAAGTCCAACGCCATCGTCTTCGCCCGGGAGAGCCGGACGGTAGGAGTCGGCGCGGGGCAGATGTCCCGGGTCGAGAGCGTGAAGATCGCCGTCGGCAAGGCCGGCGAGCTCGCGAAGGGCGCCGTGATGGCCTCGGACGCGTTCTTCCCCTTCCCCGACGGCCTCGAGCTCGCGGCCCAGCACGGGATCGTCGCCGTCGCGCAGCCCGGCGGGAGCGTGAAGGACGAGGAAATCATCGCGGCGGCCGACCGCGCCGCGCTCGCGATGGTGTTCACCGGGGCGAGGCATTTTCGTCATTGATTTGACGGTGACCGGACATTTCTCGTCGCTCGCGCACGAAATCGCCGGAAAAAATTTGCCCGTGTCCGCGATTTCATGATGAAGGTCGCACAGGCTTATTGAAACGAGGCCTGTCGGCCGGGCGCCGGCGGGCCCGACCCTCGAGGAGAGGCCGTGGCGACAATCCGAGAGACGTGCAGTGTCTGCAGCGGCGAGTTCGATATCCAGTTCCGCTACCAGATGGAAGAGCGGGGCGGCGGGTTCTCATTTTACTGCTCGCAGAAGTGCCTGGAGAAGAGCCATCACGGCGGCGCCGGGGCCGAGAGCGATCTCGCCACGTGCGACGCCTGCGCCAAGCGCTTCTCGCCCGACCTCGTGTCGCAGGTGCTCTACGTGGGCGGGCGGCGTAACTACGCCTGCTCGCTCGGCTGCCGCAGCCAGCTCCTGCGCGAGGCCAGCGGGGTTCGCCTCGGCGACATCGCGGCCGAAGAGCTGACGCCGCCCGCGAACGACGAGGCCACGCCCTCGCCCGCTTTTGCGGCAGTGAGGCTGACGTCGACCACGCCGCCTCCGCCGGCCGTCGCGGTCGCGTCGGGGCCCGCGGGGGTGCCGCTCCGCCCCGCGACGAGCCGCAAGATCGAGCCCGCCACCGCGGTGCCGACGACGCCGCCCGCCACCGGCCGGCGCGAGCGCGTCGCCTCGGCGACGATGAAGTCGAGCGAGAACAAGCAGAACGAAGGCGTCCCGCGGTATCTCGCCGTGTTCAACCACAAGGGCGGCACCGGCAAGACGACGACCTCGGTCAGCGTCGCGGCCGGCCTCGCGGCCAAGGGCAAGCGCGTGCTCCTCGTCGACACCGACGCGCAGGGCAACGTCAGCGTCTCGCTCGGCGCCACGGCGGAGCGCTCGCTCTACCACGTGCTGGTGATGGGGCTCCGCGTCGCCGACGCCACCAAGACGGTGCGCCCCAACCTCGATCTGCTGCCCTCGAACGAGACGCTGGCGGCGGCCGAGCTCTACCTCGCGGGACGGCAGAACCGCGATCGCGTGCTGCAAGAGCGGCTGGCCTCGGCGGCGGCCGGCTACGACTACGTGGTGCTGGACTGCTCGCCCAGCCTCTCGCTCATGAACCAGAACGCGCTGGTGTTCGCCGACAGCGTGCTCGTGCCGGTGGCCTGCGATTACCTCTCGCTCGTCGGCGTCCGCCAGGTGATCAAGACGGTAAAGAACGTCAACGCCCTGCTCCACCACCCGGTGCAAATCTGGGGCGTGCTCCCGACGTTCTACGACGCTCGCGCCAAGATCTGCCGCGAGGCCGTGACGACGCTGAAGTCTCACTTCGGCGATCGCTGCCTGCCCCCGATCCGCGCCGCCATGAAGGTGAAAGAGGCCCCCGCGCAGGGGCAAACCATCTTCGAGTACGCCGCCGGCACCCACGCCGCCGACGATTACCAGGTGGTGGTCGACACCATCGTCGCGAGCCGGGAGGCCACCGCGGGCGGGAAGACCACCGCGGCTCAGGCCCCTGCCCCCGAGGCTGCTGCGACGGCGTAGCGGCGCGAGCGCGGCCCCGGCTGCGCGCCAGATTTCTAGATTCGCCCGGGCTCTCTCGGGCCCACGGAGTTGTTGATGAAGAGCGATGCCGAGTATGGCGGCGCGGCCCGCGCGCTGCTCGATCGTGACGAGGTCGAAGGGGTCCTGTCCGGCGCCTTCTACAGCCCCGCAGAGGCGGTGGAGCCCCCGCGCAGCGGATCACGCCCCAAGCAGCCGCGCCCCGATCACTACAAGGTGATCTGCATCTCGATGTACACCGGCGATCTCGAGCGACTCGACGGCATGATCGACGAGCTCAAGGGCATGGGTATCACCAAGGCCAACCGCAGCGCGCTCATCCGCCATGCGCTCTCGCAGGTGGATCTGAGCAAGGTCCCGAGAGGCCTTTAGAGGGGCGAGGCGTCGAATCAGGGCCGGGAGCCGGACCGGAGTCGAACGCAAAGGCGCGGAGACGCAGAGGTGCAAAAAGGCCCGGAGGCAGAGCAGAGGTAGATACAAATTCTCCTCTGCTCCCTTATTTTTGCGCCTCTGCGCCTTTGCGTTGAATTCTCCTCCGACTCCCCCTCCCCGGCTCAGGCCTGGAGGCGGGCCCAGAAGTCGGTGAGGTCCTGGGGTAAAGGGGCCTCGATATGCACCCTCTTTGGCTCCATCGGGTGGTCGAGCACCAGCTCCGAGGCGTGCAAGGCGTGGCGGTCGAGCTCGAGGATCACCCGGTCTTCGTCGGTGAGCACGCCGTCGGCGTTGCGGGCGAACATGTCCTCGTCGGGGCCATAGAGCTTGTCGCCGACGAGGGGGAAGCCCAGCGCCGTCAGGTGCAAACGGATCTGGTGCTGGCGGCCCGTTTCGAGGGAGCAGCGGACCATCGCGTAGCGGCGGCCCGTGGCGGGATCGGCGCGGCGACCGAGGACTTCGAAGGCGGTGCGCGCCGTCAGGCCCACCCCCGGGGCGGCGACGCGCATCTTCACCTTGTAGCGGCTCGTCGGATCGAGCTCGAGCGGCAGCTCGACGCGGAAGCGGTCGTCCTCGGGCCAGCCCCAGGTGATGGCCAGGTAGCGCTTCTCGACGGTGTTGCGCTCCTCGAACTGGACCTTGATTTGCCGGTCGGACTCGATGTTCTTGGTGAGCAAGAGCGCGCCGCTCGTCTCGCGATCGATGCGGTGCGAGAGGCGGAAGAGCTCGCCGTGCACGGCGTGGAGCATCCAGACGACGGTGCTCTTGTGGTAGCGGGCCGTCGGGTGCACGGGGATGCCGGCGGGCTTGTTCACCGCGATCAGATCGGCGTCCTCGTAGATCACGGGGACCTCGACGTCGGGGGCCTGCTCGTCCCAGGGCTCGCGCCAGAGCAGGATCAGCTGCTCGCTCTTGACGCGATCGTTGCCCTTGAGCGGCTTGGCCTGGTCGGAGTAGCAGCCGCGCGCGATGATCTGCTGGGCGCGAGTGCGGCTGGTGCGCTTGAGCTGCGACTGCACGAAGCGATCGAGGCGCATCCCCGCGGCCTCCGGCGGGACGCGCATCACCGTCACCACCGAGCCTTCGGACACCGACTCGGGGCGCACGACGGTGATGCCGCGGCCGTAGGGACCGTCCGTCGCGGCGATGTCACGGGTGCTGATGCGGGTCACGGGATCCGCGTGTCTAGCAGGTTCCCGCGGGCGCGCGGCGCCTTCTCACGTCAGGCGGGGCGGGCGGCGCGCTCTTCTTCGAGCCCCTCGAGCGCCGCGAGCAGCGCGCTCTGCACCTCGGCGCTGCGCTTGCCCGGCGCGACCTTGGTGCCGTCGGCCTCGCTCACGTAGAACACGTCGGCGACGCGCGTGCCCTCGGTGTTGATCTTGGCGACCGAGATCGAGAGGCGGAGGCCGTGCAGCGCCTCGGAGATCGCGAAGAGGAGGCCGGGGCGATCGCGCGCCACGACCTCGATCACCGTGTGGCGCGGCGAGGCGCGATCGTCGACCGAGACCTGGATCTTGACCTTGGGGCTCGATCGCTCGATGCGCTGGCCCGACGAGCGCCTGCGCGCGAGCTCGATCGGGCTGGCCTCACCGGCGAGGATGGCCGCGAGATCGCGCTCGAGCTTCGGCAGCGCGCGCGCGACGCCGGAGACGCCCTCGCCGCGATCGCGGACCCAGAAGAGATCGACGGCCTGCACCTCGGCGCCGGCGATGGCGCGGGTGTGGATCTGCGCCGCGTGGACCTCGAGCCGTGACGCGGCGATGGCCGCGGTGATCGCCGCGAGCAGGCCGGGGCGATCGCGCGCGATCACGCAGATCTCGGCGGCCTCGGGGTGGCGGCTCGGGACGAGCGCCGCCGACGCGGGGCGATCGCGGTGGTTCCGCGCCAGCTCGGCGTGGGCGACGATGGCCTTCGGCGTGTTGGCGAGGAGGTAGCGCTCGGGCATCGAGCCGATGAACTCGGCCAGGAACGCCAGCCGCGCCGAGCGATCGTGCGGGCTCGCCGAGGGCAGCGCGTCGACCTCGCGCGAGACCTCGGAGAGAGCGCGCATCTTCCGCGTATCGTCGACCGCAACGCCGCCGAGCGCGGTGTCGGTCGCGAGGTAGAGCTCGTCGAGCATCCGCGCCTTCCACGAGGTCATCGACGTCGGGCTCGTGGTCGAGAGATCGGCGACGGTGAGCAGGTAGAGATCGCGCAGCCCCTCGCGCCCGTGCACGTCGCGCGAGAAGTCGCTCGCCGTCGCCGGATCGTCGAGATCGCGGCGCGTGGCCACGTGGTACATCACCAGGTGCTTGCGGATGAGGTGACAGGCCTCGTCGACGTCCTCGGGCGAGAGGCCGATCCGCCGCAGGATCGCGCCGGCCATCTCGGCGCCGCGCTGGCTGTGATCGGTGCCGCCGATGGCCTTGCCGACGTCGTGCAGCAGCGTGGCGAAGAACAGCATCCGCGGCCGCACCAGCTCGGCGGCGAGGCGGCACGCGAGGGGGAACTCGGCCGCGAGATCGCCGCGGACCAGCGAAACGAGGCGATCGACGGCGGCCACCGAGTGAACGTCGACCGTGTACACATGGTACGTGTCGTGGTGAACGCGCCCGACCACCGGGGAAAACTCGGGGATCATCGCCAGGAGAAGCCCGGTGTCGTGGAGCTCGCGCATCACCGAGCCGCTGCGGAGCGACGTCTCGCGGCAGGTGCTGACCAGCTCGGCGAAGCGCGGCCCGGCCTCGGGCTGCGCGCGGAGCTCGGCGCCCCACGCGGGATCGGCGGAGGCGCGGACGATGGCGTCGCGCGCGTACGGCAAGATCGGCACGCCGCGCTCGACCGCCGCGGCGACGAGGCGGAGCGAGAGCGCCGGATCGGAGCGGAGCAGCTCGGGATCGCTGATCGTGGCGCTGCCGTCGAAGAGGCGGACGCCGGAGCCGAGATCCTCGTCGCGGGGCTTGCGGCGCGAGAGCACCGGCGCGGCGCGCGAGAGGATCATGTCGAGCGATCGCGAGATGGTGCGGGCCGCGCGGTAGTAGGCGCTCATCATGTGCTCGACGGCCTCGAGGCCATCGCCGTACCCGAGCAGCACGGCGATCGACTCCTGCTCGTCGAAGGTGAGCCGGTCGCTGCGGCGCCCCGCGTGCGCATGGAGGAGGTTGCGCACGCGGAAGAGCATCTCGCTCGCGGCGAGGATCTCGGCGGCCTCGCGCGGCACGAGGGCGCCGATGCGGACCAGCTCCTCGGGCTCGCCCGCGCCGAAGCGCGCCTTCGCCGCCCAGCGCGCCACGTCGAGATCGCGGAGGCCGCCGGCGCCGTTCTTCACGTCGGGCTCGAGCAGGTACACCGAGCCGCCGAAGCGCGAGTGCCGCTGGGCGACCTCTTCTTCGAGGCGCGCCAGGAAGCGCGGCAGCTCCGAGTGCGCGAACAGGCCCTCTGCCGCGCGCTTGCGGAGAGAGCGCCCGAGCTCGGCGTCGCCCGCGACGTGACGCCACTCGAGCAGGCTGGTCGCCGCCGGGAGATCGGTGCGCGCGCTCTCGAGCAGATCGTCGACGGTGACGACCTGATGGCCGACGCTCACGCCCATGTCCCAGAGCGGGTAGAGCAGCGCGTCGGCGACGGGAGCGGCCTTGTCGACGTTCTTCGCGAGGAGGCGAATGTCGAGATCGCTCTTCAATGCGACGGCGCCGCGCCCGTAGCTGCCGACGCCGGCGAGCTCGACCGCGTCCCAGGCGGCGGGCGGCAGCGCGGGGCTCGCCGCGGTGTCGATCTGGCCGGCGCGGAGGGTGCGGAAGAGGGTGACCAGGAGATCGTCGAGGATGCGCGCGTTCTTGCGGCCGAGAGCGAGGCCGCAGGAGTCGCGATCGGCGAGCGCCGCGTCGGGGTCCGCGGTCGCCGTGGGGACGCTCGCGAGGAGGTCGGCGCGGGCCGCGGTGAAGCGGGCGCGGAGATCGACGAGCGAGAACGGCGGCGGGGTCTCGGAGGGGGTCATGGGTGGGATGGAGCCACTGTACGCGAATGGGACGCGGGCGATCGAGCTCGAGTGGGATATGGGCGGGCGCCACTGCGCATCCTCCATATTCCCCAGCGTCGCGGGCGCCCGCACTCCTTACGCAGCTTCGTCGTGAAACTGGTACCGTGCCGCCGAAATGACAGGAATCGGCCCAAGGTTCGATTCGACGTTCGCGACCATTTCAGACAGTTCGCGTTTCAGCTCGGTCGGCGCGTTGCTCTCCGCCATATACCGGTCCGCGAGCTCCTTCGCATGGACCGGTAGACCTGCAGCAAGAAGCGCCCGGACCGCTCCGCGCCGCGCGATCGCTCCCTCCTCTCCATCGGCGGGTCGCATCTCCGCGATCTCCGCCTCGATGGTTGAAACGGTCCAGTACGCCTGCTTCACCGCAAACTGCGGACCTGTCGCGTCGAGAGCTTCCGCCTGCAGGATGGCCCTTGTCACTTGTTCATGAAGCGTTTCGATGCTCATCGCGTCATCTCCGGGACCATTTCGAGCGCCGCATGGGGCTCGCGGAAGCTTATCGATATCGAGCTTCATTGCGCGACGCTCCCGAGCTGGAGATGAAGAACCGCCCGAAAACCCGGCAGAATTGCATCGAACACGCCGGCAGGAAACGCCCCGGAGGCAGGGTAGTTCGCCACGCCGGGTCCGAAGCTCAAGTGCAACTCGGTCGCCGTGCTTCCGCGCATGCGCTCTGCCGCGCTAGAGAGATCGGGAAGAGACTCGACGAAAAAGTGCCAAAACGGTTGATTGTAACGCTGCTGGGGCTCGACGATTCGCCCCGTTTGCGCGCGATAGGCGGACACGTGCACGGACAACCGGTCCCCTGAAGGAACGCCGAACACCTCGTGAAGTGGCGCGTGATCCACTGCGGCGCCGTAGCCCTTGAGCTCGAAATCGAGCCAGCGCACGTGAACGATGCTCCCCGCCTGCTGAAACAGTGACGCCGCTTCGCCCGCCATCTGCACGATGTTCGCGCCGTGGTCGTTCAAACGTGTCCGCAAGGTCCGCGCTTGTAGTCGGTGGTCCATCTCACGCGTGCTCCCTATCATCTCGCATACTCTCGGTCCGACAACCTTCGTCGATTTTCATATTCACCGAACCTCCACTGCCCGAGCAGCCTCACATCGTCCGCCGGTCTTGCAGCAACCGACACTCACTCATGCCAATATCAACGCCTCCATCGTCGGCGTCTCGGGATGGGCTTGAGCGTGAAGATCACCCAACTCAGTCGCTCTTGCACGAGTCAGCCGAAATTCGTGACGGTGATCCGTGGCGTCGATCAGCGCGAGGAGAGCTTGTTTTTCCGGCGCACTCAGCGCCTCGAGGTCCCCGCGGAGACGGCCGGTCTGGAACGCGGAACTGACCGCGCCAGGAATCTTTGCAACGTCAAGCACGAACCTGATCCAGTTGCGCCGTTCCGCGTTGGCAAGAAAGTCCGGGCAGCCTTGCTCGGCCAGTATGGATTGCGCGCGCTCTCGATCGACACGGCGCGGAGCGGGCGCGGCCGATAGGAGCCGGCACAAGAAGAACGACGCCGCCCACGCGCTGTCACACGGGTGGACTGTTCGGTGCGTGCGCTCGGGCGGGCGCTCTCGTCGCAGAGCTTCCGCCAGCGGATAGGGACTAGTTTCGCGAGACGAACCGGAAATGGCGGCGCTCATTGGTGGCGGCAAGATAGCGCGAGGGATGTGCGGGCCGGTGGTGTAGCGACACGGGCGCGACGCACTTCGAGGAGCGCGATCGTCGCTGCCATGGCCCCCGCGCGACAGCCGCTTGGCTCCCAATGATCGGCCGGGCTGTTCGACTGCGCGTGAACGGCGGGGCGCCGAGCGGAGACCGCTTCGCAGCATCGAATCCAGATCCCGCCCGCGTGACGCTGGCGCCGTGCGCCAGGAACGGCCGAGCCCACCGGTTGCGGACGATCCCTGCGCACCATCGGCTCACATGCTCACCGCGACCGAGCAGGGCGGCCGACGACGCTCGTTGCTGTCTCACTGGTATCCGTTGGCGGGACTCCCCCAGGACCGCCCAATCCCACCGGGATTGGACGATCCCCGCTCCAGACGCAGCCCGAGCCTCGCAGGGATCGGGCACTCCGCGCCGACTTCAGCCCTGCGTCCCGGTCCCCGCGACCCCGACGGCCGGATCCGCGGCCGCCTTCTTCCTCGCCGGCGCCACGTCGAGGAAAAACGCCCGCACATACACCTTATCCCGCGGGAACCGCTCCAGCAGCCGCTTCTCCAGCCGGTAGAGCCCGTCCGACGCGTGGGCGATCGACTGCGTTAGCCGCCCGTCGATCGCGTGCTCGCTTACCTCCCCCGCATCGCGGCCGGTGAAGTTGGCGGTCTGCCGCGTGGCGCGTCCCGTGAGATCGGATTCGAGCGCCGCCTTCCCCTGAAAATCGGGGACCTGCGGAAATCGAGCGACGACCTGGAGCACGAGGCCGGGCTCGACCCGGCGCTCGGCGTCGACGATGTCCGAGATATCGGACGGGAACACATGATCCGCGCCCTGCGGCATGGTCGAGGTCTTGAGCTCGAGCTTCATACGCGCCTTTGCCGCGCGCACACCGCGATCGAGCACGGCATCGCCGACCAGCACGCGCGCCTGGAGCCCTTGCGTGGTGAGCAACAGGTGCTTGGTCAGGCTCTGGTCGGCGGCAAAGACGTCATCGAAGAGGAGCTGGAGAGTGGCCTTCTCGGTGAGGAAGAACGAGCGATCCGCGTCGCTGCGATCGACATCGAGCTCGGAGGCCGCGTCGAGGGCGCCGATAGAGGTGGACAGCGCGCGGAGCATGGTTTCGGAGGTGCAGTCTCGGGGAGCGATCATGTTCGCCAGGCTACGAGGCAACCGCGACGGCGGTCAACCGGTGATGCTTCACGCGCGGACGGACGGAACCGGCCGATCATTGGTGAGAGTGAAGCACACGCGCCACGCGTCACCTGCCACGCTCCGCGCGTCCGCTCCGGTGCGGGACGTGGCATCCTGCGCTGCCATGACCATCGATCAGATCGTCGCCGCCATCCGGGCCCTGCCCGTCCTCGAGCGTCTCCGCGTAATCGAGCTCGTCGCGCACGACGCGGCAAATCATGCCCCTGTCGCGGAGGAGGACCAGCATGCCCCACCCGCCGGCGCACTGCTGACCGAGCGCCACGGCCTCCTGCTGGTTGACGCCGAGGCAGCGCTGCCCGAGGCAGCATTCGACCATCGTGTTGACCGGGACGCGCGGGCGGATCGGATCTGGAGCGGATCGTGAAGGTCGAGTTCGACACGAGCGTGCTCGTCGCGGGGCTGCACCGGGCGCATCCGCATCACGCTCGCGCAGTCGCCTGGATCGACGCAGTGGCCGAGGGACACGCGACCGGCCTCATCACATGCCACGCGCTCGCGGAGCTATGGTCCGTTCTCACGCGGCTGCCCGGCGCGGGACGAATCAGTCCAGCACGTCACCGGTGCTCAGCACTCGTCGTTCAATTTTTTCAATCATCGAACGAGATCTCCTCTCCGAAGGAATGGGTGAATTACAGGGTGGGAATCAGGAGGGCTCCGCCGCGGCGGGCGGGGCGTCCGGGGCGCTGAAGCGCGTCATCATCTCGAGCAGCGGCGTGTCGTGGTAGTGCGAGAAGGCCGTGAGCATCAGAACGCCTCGCAGGAGCAGCGCTCGCTCGACGGCCACCTTGCGATTGGCCTTCTCGGGGACGAGGTGCTCGAACCAGGTCTTGCCGAAGCGGGCATGCGAGGCCTCGTCGTGGCCGGCGAGCTCGATCTCGGCGGCCACGGCGGGCCGCTCCTTGCAGAAGTCGGAGCGGAGCTCCTGGGCGAACGTCGCGAGCGAGGGAGTCTCGCTGTCGATGTGCATGAGGATCACGCGGACCTCGCCGAGCAGCGCCAGCGACGAGAGGCGGGCCAGGGTGACCAGGCGCGACGTCAGCGGCGCGAGGTGGGTGATCACCACAACGGCGGCCACTCGGAGCTGCCCGTGAGGAGCCCGACCGCCTCCAGCTTCTCCGTGATGCGCGCGACCTCGGCGAGGTGGAGCTCGCTCGCGTGGCCTGCGTCGACCATTTCCTTGGCCTCTTTCCACGTTGTCGGCCCGTCGGTGCCCAGACGATGGACCTGCTCGCGGCTCACGAAGATCATCGAGGCCAGCGCCGCCGCGAAGACCAGCACGTCGCCCGTGCTCAGTACCCTTCGTTCGACCTTGTCGACCATGTGGTTCTCCCTTGAGCGAAACAGGTGAGTGGCCCCGGCGCCGAGGTGGCGCGTGGGACCGTGGTTATCAGCGCGAGCGGGTCGTCGGCAGGAGGGGTGTCGAGGCGACGGTCGACTCCCCACGTCGCGCCGGCGACTCACGGTAGTCTCCGGCGCGATGGAACTCGATCTCGACCTCCTCGAAGCTCTCGCCCTCGCGCCCGAGCGCTCTCTTGCCCTCGCCGCGCTGCTCCCCGGCACGGCGCTCCACGACTACTGGCGCGGGGTGCATCTCCAGCACGAGGGGCGCCTCGACGAGGTCGATCCGATCCTGGCGGCGTGGTCCGCTCACCACGACGACGACGAGCTCAAGGAGAGGCTCGCGCGGCGCCAGCTCTTGCTGCGCGCGGGCGAGGATCTCGCGGCGCACGCAGAGGCGCTGCGGATCGAGGCCGAGGTATCGCTCGACGATCAGGCCGAGGCCGAGGTCGCGGCGCAGCGGTATCCGACGCGGCTCGATCCGGCGCTGCTCGACGAAGATCGGCTGATCGACGACGCGCTGAGCCGCTCCGACGATCTCACGCACATCACCGACTGGGCCGCCGGCCGCCTCGTCGCGCGCGCCGCCACCTTCGAGCGACCCCTCCTGCACGACTTCTTCCGGCGGCTGCAGCGCACCAACGTGCCTGGCGTGGTCGAGCTCGTCGCGCGCGCGATCGATCACCCTGGATCGCGAGGCTTTCGCGACGCTCCCCTCCACCAATCGCTCACGCGCGATCAGCTGCTCGCGCTCGCGGCGATCCTCCCTTCGCTTCGCCAGGACGGCGCCTGGGTGAGCGAGGTGCTCGCGCGCCACGATCTGCCGGAGCCGACGGCCGGGCAGAGCGACGACGAAGCGCGGCGCGACTACCTGGACGGGCTGTGGGCCTTCGTGGAGCCCCTGGCGCTGAGCTTCAACAGCCTCAAGGCGCAGGTGCTCTTTCACCGCCTCGACCTCGATCGCCGCCTCGGCACCTTCGATCGCGCGCGCCTCCTGCGCTACCTCGATCTGCCGAGCGATCGTCCGTTCGTCGACCGGCGCTGGCTACGGAGCTTCCCCACAGAGCAGCGCGTGGACGCGGGAGACAGGATCAGCGTCCCCGGCCTCGCGCCGCGGCAGGACGATAGTGCGCTGCTGCTGGACTACCTGCACCACTTCCTCGCGCGCGAGGGCGTCGACGCCTTCGCCGATCGCTTGCAGCGCGACTGGCTCGACCAGGAGCACGCGACCGCCCGCCTGCTCGCCGGCGATCCGGACACCCGACGCTGGACGACGATCCTCTCCACCCCGGCCCTCGCGGCGCTCCGCGAGCGGGTCGACATCGATCTCTCGCCGCGCAACCCGACGCGCTTCGGCGCCGACGACGCCGTCACGCTCGAGGTCTTCGTCAAGAACGTCCCCGAGCTGCAAATCAAGGTCTTCCGCATCGACGCGCTCGCGTACTTCCAGGCCCGCGGGGACCTGATCGACACCAGCGTCGATCTCGACGGCATGATCGCCGGCGACGAGCGCACGCTCCGCCTCGACGCGCCCGCGATCCAGCGGACGCGCGTCACGCTCGATCTGCCCGCGTGCGCGCGGGCGGGCACGTACGTCGTCGAGCTGCTCGGGAACGGTAAATCGAGCCGAGCCCTGATCCGCAAGGGCGCGCTCCGTCACACCGGGCGCGTTGGCGCCGCCGGGTTGATGCTGAGCGTCTTCGACGAGACAGGGCGCTTCCTCCCTGACGCGCGAGCGTGGATGGCCGGGCGCGAGTACCTGGCGCGCGAGGATGGCGAGATCGCGATCCCCTTCTCGACCAGGCCCGACAGCGCCCCGATGCTGCTCATCCACGGCGATCTCGTCGAGCGCGCGAGCGGCGGTCCCCCCGCCGAAGCCTACGATCTCGAAGCCGGGCTCGACCTCGACCGCCAGGCTCTCGTCGCCGGCAAGACCGCGCGCCTGCTGCTCCGCCCCGAGCTATCCATCGCGTCGACCCCACTGCCGATCGCGCTCCTCGAAGAGCCGCGCGTGGAGATCACCGTCACCGATCTCGCCGGCCTCGCGTCGACGAAGGTCGAGTCGGTCGTGCTCCGCGACGACCGCGAGGCTGTTATCGAATTCCAGGTGCCGGAAGATGCGAGCAGGATCGGGATCCGCTTGCGCGGTCGGGTCCGCGCGATCTCGACCCAGCAAACGATCGAGCTGGAAGCTGGCGCGGACGCCGAGGTCAACCTCGTCGACAGGAGCGCTCGCACCGAGGTGATGCACCTCGCGACCACCGAGGCGGGGCACGTGCTCCACCTGCTCGGCAAGAGCGGCGAGCCTCGGGCCGGGCGCGCGATCGCGCTCTCGTTCAAGCACGCCGCCGTGGACTTCGACGTGACGGTGACGCTCTCGACCGATGAGCGCGGCCGGATCGAGCTCGGCCCGCTGCCCGGCGTCGAGCGCGTCACCGCCGGCGACGAGACGTGGTCGGTGTGGCCCGACGTGCAGGTGCCCAGGTGGGTGCACGCCGAGGCCGGCGCCGCGATCACGCTGCCCGCGCCGCCGTTCCTGGCGCAAGACGCCGATCTCGCGCTGGCGGTCTCGCTTCAGGAGGGTGTCGGCCGCGCGCGGCTCGATCGCACCGATCGCGTGCGCCTCGAGCGGCGCGCGCTCGTCATCACCGGCCTCGAGCCCGGGAGGTATCGGCTCCTGTGCCGCGGCTGGCGCTCGGGGATCGACATCACCGTGGTCGAGCGCGCGGTCGAGCGCTCCCGCGGGTGGTCGATCACGCGCGACTGGAGCGTCGAGCTGTCGCCGCCGCTGCCGGTGATCCGCACCCTCGCCGTCGAAAGCGAGCAGCTCGTCGTCCGCATCTCGAACGCCGGCGCGGACACCCGCGTCCACGCCATCGCGACCCTGTTTCGCCCGTCGCCCGCGCTCGCCGCGCAGCATGCTTGGGATCACCGTGCGCCGGACAAGGTCTCCGCGCGGCCAACGCCGTCGAGCTACGTTTCGGGCCGCGATCTCGGCGACGAGCACCGCTACATCCTCGACCGGCGCACCGCCGCTCGGCGGCCCGGCATGCTGATCGAGAAGCCGAGCCTGCTGCGCGATCCGTGGGCGCTCCGGACGACGTCGACCGCGCTCCAGACGGCCGCCGACGGGAGCGCGTACGGCGCGATGATGCGGACCGCCGGCGACCCCCGCGGCGGCGGCGGCCCTGGAGGGATCCGACGACGGAGCTCGCCGACGATCCCCCTCGCCTCGTTCGACTTCCTCGCCGCCCCCGCCGTCGTGATCGCCAACCTCCGCCCCGACGCCGACGGCGTCCTCCGCATCCCGCTCGCCGATCTCTGCGCCGCGCAGCTCGTGCAGATCGTCGTCGTCGATCCCGCGCTGACCACCACCGCCGAGCTCGCGCTACCCGAGATCGCCCCCGCGCACCGCGATCGCCGCCTGCGCCTCGCCCTCGATTCGCAGGGCCATTTCGCCGAAGACCGCCGCGTCGAGCCGCTCCCCGCGGGCACCACGATCGTCGTCGACGACGTGCGCACCGGCAAGCTGGAGCTGGTCGACACCATCGCGCGCGCCCACCAGGTGCTGCTCACGCTCGGCAACGACGACGCCCTCCGCGAGTTTGCCTTCATCACGAAATGGCCCGACCTCGACGCGGCCGAGCAGCAGCGAAAATACAGCCACTACGCCTGCCACGAGCTGAACTTGTTCCTCGCGCAGAAGGATCCGGCGTTCTTCGCGCGCGTCGTCCGCCCGACGCTCGCGCACAAGCTCCATCCCACGTTCCTCGACCGCTACCTGGTCGGCGACGATCTCCGCGACTACCTCGATCCGTGGGCGTTCGATCGCCTCAACACGCTGGAGCGCGTGCTGCTCGCGCGCCGCGTCCCCGAGGCGCGCGCGGCGATCACCCGGCTCGTCGGCGACATCGTCGACTGCATCCCGCCCGATCCGGCGCGCGACGCCGAGCTCGTCGACACGCTCCTCGGCGCGGCGGGCCTCGAGGGCGACCGCCTCGGCGCCGCGGCGGAGGTGTCGATCGACGCGCTGATGGAAGCGCGCTCGATCATGGCCGACGAGAGCCCCAAGGCGAAGAAGTCGATGTCGCGATCGCGCGGCGGCGGCGACGATGACGACGAGGCGTCGATGGGCGCGATGCCGCCCTCCCCTGCGGCTGCGCCGATGGCGGCCGCACCGCCGCCGCGAGCGCCGGCGATGCTGCCCGGCTCCGGCGGCGGAGGTCGGGCCGAGCGCGATGGCGCCGATCTGCGCGAGCGCGAGCGGGGGATCACGCTGTTTCGCAGCGCCGACCGGACCGAGGAGTGGGCCGAGACCGCGTACTGGCGAAAGCGGATCGAGGACACGACGCCGGATCTGATCCCGCCGAGCCGCTTCCTCCGCGATCTCGCGCGCCACGAGAGCGGGCCGTTCCTCTCACCGCACCTCGGCGAATGCGCGTCGAGCTTCGCCGCGGCGCTCACCGCCCTCGCGTTGCTCGATCTGCCGTTCACGGCTGCGGCGCACGCGATCGTGGTCGACGACACGCGCCTCACGCTCACCGCGGCGAGCCACGCGCTCGCGGCCCGTACGCGCATCACCGCCATTGCCCTGCCCGCGGCGCCGAGCCCGATCCTCGTCGGCCAGAGCTACGTCCGCGCCGACGACGCCTCGACCTGGGACGGCGCCGAGCAACGCGAGAAATACGTGACGGGCGAGCTCCTGATCGGGGTCGTCTACCAGTGCCGGATCACCGTCACCAACCCCACCAGCGCCGCGCAGCGGCTCGACGTGCTCTTGCAAATCCCGCGCGGCGCCGTGCCCGTCGAGAGCGGCTTCCTCACGAAGACGCGCCACCTGCACCTCGGGCCGTACGGCACCGAGGCGCTCGCGTACTCCTTCTATTTCCCTCTCCCCGGGCGCTTCGAGCACTTCCCCGCGCACGTGATCCGCAAAGGCGAGCTCTGCGCGTTCGCGGCGCCGACGACGCTCGACGTGGTCCGCGAGGCCACCGCCGTCGACGCGGGCTCGTGGCCTCACGTGTCGCAGCACGCGACGATCGACGAGGTGCTCGCCTTCCTCGATCGCGAGAACCTCGGCCGTATCGATCTCGCGCGCATCGCCTGGCGCCTGCGGGATCGCGACGCCTTCACCCGCGTGACGGCGCTGCTCGCGGCGCGCCACGCCTACGACGACAGGCTCTGGTCCTACGCGCTCCTGCACGCGGATCGTCCGCGCGCCGCCGAGTGGCTGCGCCATCAGGACGAGCTGCTCCGCGTCGCCGGCCCGGCGCTCGAGGGCGGCCTCGCCCCGATCGATCCCGTGGCGCGCGGCGACTACCAGCACCTCGAGTACGCGCCGCTCGTCAATGCCCGCGCTCACACCCTCGGCAAGCGCCGCCGCATCCTCAACGACGCGCTCGCGACGCAGTACCGATCGTTCCTCGACGTGGTCGCTCATCGCGCCCGCCCGGGCGACGCCGAGCTCCTCGCGGCCGCGCACTACGCCTTCTGCCTCGATCGCGTCGACGAGGCCCTCGCGCTCCTCGATCGCGTGCGGCCCGAGCGCGTCACGGCGCGCCTCCAGCTCGGGTACCTGTCGGCCTACGCCGCGTGCTGCCGCGGCGATCTGACGAGCGCGCGCAGCCTGGCCTCGCCGTGGATCGATCACCCGGTCGATCGCTGGCGCGCGCGCTTCGTCGCCCTCGTGGCGATGCTCGACGAGGCCGAAGGAAAGATCCCCGCGGCGATCGCCACGCCGGACGCCGCCGGTCCCGCGAACCGCGATCGCACCATCGCCGAGCTCGCAGCGCGCCAGCCCACGCTCGATCTCGTCGCCGATCACGGGCAGCTCGTCGTGCAGCACCAGAACCTCGCGACCTGCCAGCTCCGCTTCTACCGCATGGATATCGAGCTGCTCTTCTCGCGTCAGCCGTTCGTGCAGGGCGACGTCGAGCGCTTCTCGTGGATCGATCCCGGCTGCACGCTCGATCTGGCGCTCGGCGAGGGCGGCCGCACGCCGGTGCCGATCCCCGAGTCCATGCGCGGCGAGAACCTCGTCGTCGACGCCGTGGCCGCGGGACAGCGCCGCTCGATCGCCCACTACGCCCACGATCTCGGCGTCGAGATTGCCAATCAGTATGGCCAGCTCCGCGTGCTCCGCGCCTCGACCGGGAGCCCGCTGCCCGCGGCGTACGTCAAGGTCTACGCGCGTCAGCGCGGCGGCGCGGACGAGATCGCGTTCTACAAGGACGGCTACACCGATCTGCGCGGCCGCTTCGACTACGCGACGCTCTCCACCGACGATCTCGACCGGGTCGAGCGCTTCGCGCTCCTCATCGTGTCGAGCGACGCCGGCGCGACGGTGCTGGAGGCGCCGCCGCCCGCGCGCTAGCTCGGCGACGGTATCTCCGCCGGGGCAAAGCCATCTTCGCCCCGGAGGAGAGGCCGCTACTCGGCCTCTTCTTCGCCCTCTTCTTCGTCGTCCTCGTCGTCTTCTTCGTCCTCGTCCTCGTCCTCGTCCTCCTCGTCCTCGTCTTCGTCTTCGTCCGCGACGTACTCGTACTCGTAGTCGTAAACGATGTACTCGGGCTCCGACTTCAGGACGATCAACCACTCTGCCTCGTCGTAGTCATCGGCGACGGAGGAATCGATTCCATCCGCGAGGGCGTCGCGGGTCGCGGGCCCGACCAGGCCATCGACCGTGAGGTCCGCGTACGACTGGAAATGCCGCACGACGGCCTCGGTCTCGCCGCCGAACTTGCCGTCGACGTCGAGGCCGTAGCCCCACGCGTTCACGGCGTCCTGCAGCGTCGAGACTGCGTCGCCGCTGGATCCGCGCGCGAGCACCCCGGGCTTCGACTTGCCTGCGCCCGATACGGGCTTCTTCTTGCCGCTCGGCGCCTTCGCTTGCTTCGTCATGTACTGTCTCCGTTGGCCTGCTGGGACGTGGTGAAGAGGATCGGCTCGTCACCTGGTTTCCTGAGCGGCGATGAAGCCCGGTGACCGCTGCAGGGGATCGGGATGTTCGCAACAAGTCGCGCGACTTTCAACAAATCAGCGGGATCGATGACGAAATTCACGTCACCGCACCGGCTCTGCGCGATGCCCGGCTCGCCTCGCTCCCCATCTCGCGAGGCGCGCCCGCGAGCGCGGCTCGGCTCATGGATACGGGATCGGCGTCCCGTCGGCGTCATAGACGTTGCCAGTCACCGTCGGGTTCGGATCATCGAACGTCCACGGCCCGTACCCGGCGTCCTTGCCAAAGCGGTTGTTCACCACCAGGGTATTCTTGGGCGCTGTAGCGCCGCTCCCGCGGATGTTGAGCGTCCACCCGCCGCCCGAGAGCCAGGAGCACTCGATGCTCAGATCCTCGGTCGGGACGCCGCCCTCATCGCCGGTCTGCACCGCGGCGTTGCTCGCGCCCGAGAGCACGCTGTGGCGGATGGTGACGCCCTTGCCACCCGTCGACTGGACATCATCGTTGTGCTCGCCGGGGCCGTTGGACAGATCGTGGATCCAGCAGTCCTCGATCAGCACGTTCGAGTCGGCCTTGAGCCCGTCGGACGAGCCATGGATGTTCAGCCGCCGCGCCGTGTAGTTGGCGAACGAGATCGCCGCCGTCACGTCGCCCGTCGTGCCGATGATCTCGCTGTCCTCGACGAGGAGGCCGGTGTTGTCGCTGTCGAAGTAGCGGACCGGGTAGTAATCGCTGCTGGTGATCCGCACCTTGCGCAGGATCACATCGTTGGCGAGCACGGTGACGCTCCCGGTGATGTCGAGGTTCTCGACGACGGCGCCGTTGTCGGTGACCGTGATCGAGCCGCTCGGCGTGAGCTTGGTGCCGGCGGGGACGCCGGTGTTCGAGGCGTCGGGCTTCGGCCCGGAGCACGCCGACATGCCGCCGCCGACACCGCTGCTGCTCGTCGCGCTCGCGCCGCCGCTGCTCGTGCTGCTCGACGCGCCGCCGCTGCCCGCGGTCGCCGTCGCTGTCGACGAGGTGCCGGCGCCGCCGCCCGCGCCGCTGGTGGTCGAGGTGGCCACGGTGCCGCCGCCGCTGCCGCACGCCGCCGTGCACGTGAAGGTCGCGGCGAGGAGGGACGAGGCGAGGAACGAGCGCATGAGCAAACGCCTTTCGGGTGCGCGTCGCTCATCGCGAGGGCGCGCCGCATCATGCCGAGAAAACCGGCCCCGTGCGCCGAATTCGAGCGGTGCTCGCGCGGCGGACGCGCAGGTGAGCCTTGACAGGGGCGGTGGTTCTGGCGCTTCGTACTCGTCCCGGACAGCGGCCGCTGGCCCGGACCACGCCAGTCATGCCCACCACCTCACGCCACGCTGTCGCGCTCGGATCCCCGGGGGAGACGCACGCCAATACCCTCGTCCTCGGCGGCGCGACCCTGGTCATCCCGCTCGAGATGGACCCGGACGGCGATCCGCTCCACGACGACGAGGTCCGCGTCTGGTCGCCGCGCGGCGGCTACGACCGGACGATGCTCGCCGACGAGCCCTGCGTCGAGCCAGATCGCGCCGCGCGCCTGATGCTCTATCGCTTCGACGACGTGCCGCTCGGCGTCTATCGCGTCGCGGTGTGCGTGGCGGGCGAGTGGCACGATCTGATGCACGATCTGGTGATCGCGCGCGACGGCTCGTACCTCGGCGGCACCAGGCTCGCGACCGACAAACCTTCGGTGCAAGCCGCCACGTCGAGCGGCGAGGCCACGGACGACGAGCCCGAAGAAGAAGCCGAGAGCGACGGCCTCGACGCCCCCGAGCCGGACCAGCGCACGTTCAATCAATCCCGTCCCCTCGAGGATGCCAGTGAGTGACGCACCCGCGGCGAAGACCGCCTACGCCCCGCCGAGCCTCAGCGTCCGCGTGCGCTGCGCGGTCGACGAGAAGCACTCCATGTCGGGCCTGTTCGTCATCCTCCGGATGGCCCTCGCCGGCCCGTCGCACCCGTCGATCGACAAGGTGATCGCGGTCCACGACGGCGCCGCCGATCCTGCCGCGCCGGCCTCCGCGCCCGCCGAGAACCCCGACGCGGTCGCGCTGGCGACGCGGTTCGTGTGCACCATCGTCGACGCGCACGGGTTCCTCCAGCCAGTCCACGACGACAGCAATCCCTGGCACGAGATCTTCGCGCCCGATCCGCCGCTCGCCCCGCCGCGCAAAGGGGTCGCGCCCAAGACCCGCGACATGGCGCGCATCCCCGTCGACACCGGGGGGACGTTCGTCGGCTGCTTGCTCCGTCACCCGCAGCCGAGCTTCGCGCGGGCGCTGACGCGGTGGCTCAACACCGGCGACGATCACGCCGGGCACGGCTTCGCCGCCTGGAACAAGGCTCGATCGCCCCTCGCCGGCGAGAAGCCGCTCGGCGGACGCGAGCTCCTCGCGCGCGTGCTCGACCTCTCCAAGGACACCTCGAGCGGGACGCAGCTCGTGCTCAGCGTATCGGAGGACGCCGCGGACTACCTCCCTCCCCGGCACGCTTCTCACGAGGGCTGGCTGCTCTACCACGACATGCCGCACGGGGCCTGCGCTCCGGTGCAAACCCAGGTCAAGGCGCTGCAGCGGCGCCTCGGGCTCCTGCGCTTCCCGATCGGGGGCGAGTCGAACGCGTACGCGCCCGACAAGGTCAACGACGGCAAATTCGATACTCGCACGCTCTCGGCCGTGCTCGCGTTCCAGCAGCAGGCGGCCGAGGGCAAGGCGGTCCAGCCGCTCGCCTGGCCGCCGGGGCACACCGAGCAGTCCGACGGCCGCCACGACTGGTGGTTCGTCGTCGCCCGCGAGGTCCCGGTCGACAAGCTCGAAGGCGTGCTCCCCGCGTGCTGCGACGAGAAGACGTGGAATGCCATCGACGCCTGGGTGGCGGCCAGGGTGCGAAGGCCGGGGATGATCCTCGTCAAGAACCCGGTCACGTACATGCGCTGGGACGCCGCGCTCTCCGTGCTGGCCTGGAAGAAGCTCGCGGCGACGTTCGGTGTCCGCTACGACGAGCCCGGCACCTCCGAAGAGGAGACCCAGCTCGCCTCCGGGTACTCCCTCGCCGACCTCAACGCGGGCCTCGAGCTCGGCATCGCGCACCCGCACAAGACCGGTCACGCCATCGATTTCGGCGTCGTCACCGACGAGTCTGGCCCTCTGTCCGATTGGTCGCGTCCGCGGTCGAACTGGCCAATCCACTACGAAGGCCAGTGGGTGCTCTGGAACACTGGCAACATCGACAAGACCGAAGGACCGCGCCGGAAGCTCGCCGACGCGAAGAAGGCGCGCCTGGATCGCGACGCCGCGCAGAAGAAGAGCGCCGTCGCCGAGACCGCGGCGAACGACGCCGTCACCGCGGCGAACGCGCTCGATCCGCCGAACCCCGCGAAGCAGAAGTCGGCCACCGCGGCGCGCGATCGCGCCTCGATCGCGCGCGCGAAGGCCGACACGGCCCTCGCCGACGCGACGGCCGCCGTCGACAAGGCCCAGAAGGATCTCGACGCCGCGCAGAAGCAGTTCGAGGCCTACCGCGACGATCCGCGGCACCTGCACGAGTGGTGGATCCACTTCCGCCTCTACGCCCACAGCCGACTCGATGTCTTCGGCGATCCCGACCGCGGCTTCGACGCGCTCTACAAGGCCGTCGACGGCATGACGGTCGGCCTCGTGAAATCGCTGAACAAGGACTTCGGCGACACGCCCGCTGCCGATCGCGACGCGTTCCTGGCCGAGAACCTCAAGTTCCTCTCCGACTGGGAGAACGAGCTGAAGGGCAACCTCGGTCCCCCCGAGTCGCGCAGCGCCGCGGGGCGCGCCCTGGTCCGTGATACCGTGTTTCGCGCCACGGTCCGCCAGTGGGTTTACAACCCCTACTCGCGCGGCGCTGGCAAGCCGGGCGACGAGATCCACCCTGGAACGGACACCGATCCGCTCGGCTACCTCGACGCCGAGAAGAGCGCGAAGCCCGGCGTACCGCCCGCGTCGAGATCCTTCGTGAACCTGACCTACCTCGGCTGGCGCTGCGGGATGTTCCGGATCGGCGGGCAGGTCGGGCGGCTGCGCGATCCCCACATCGACGGACAGAAGGCGCCTCGTCAGGCCATCACGGCGGTGAGCACGCTCTTCGGCAAGATCGTCGGCCTGATCGATCGCATGGGCCGCGACGGCTCGGACGAGAAGGGCGAGGTCATCCTCTCGAAGCAGCTCCAGAGGCACCTCCCGGATCTCGACGTCGACTTCATGAAGCGCTGGGCCCGCGCCCTGACGGCGCTGCGACCGAACCCGCCCAGGGGTGTCCCGATCGTGGTCACCCTCAGCAAGCCGCAGGTCACGATCGAGCTCACGGCTACCGACGCCGGGCTCGCCCAGCTCCAGCCGGTGTGGGACAAGCTCGAGGAGAGCGGCAAGGACTTCTTCGTCCTCGTCGCGGCGGGGCCGAGCACACTGCTCGATCCTGCGTTGATCGCCACGAGCGGCAAGCCCGGTCTGGTCGCGGCCGACGCCGGCAAGATCGACACGGGCTCGGCCTGGCGCGCGAAGCTCGAGAACGTCGCGACGCTCTTCAAGGAGAAGGTCGCGACGGCCAACATCGCGCCCGACGCCAAGGCCGCGGCGACGCCCGAGAAGAAGCCGGCGGTGCGCTCGGTCAAGCGCGATCCGAAAGACTGGCAGATCACCCTGCAACCGGTGTTCGAGAAGGTCACTCCGAAGAGCCTGGACGAGGTGGCCTTCCAGCCTCAACACCCCTGCGAGCTGCCGGCGCCCGGCCACGGCGAGCCGCTCGAGTGGTGGCACTACCAGCACAAGGAATCGGTGAAGAAGCTGTATCCCCTCATGCTGAAGGACATCGGCTATGCGGCCGAGCTCCTGTTCCGCAAGCGGCAGGCGCCCGAGCAAGACGAGCCCGAAGCCTACGCGGGGCGCGGCATCGGCGCCAACCCGGTGCAGGAGCACCTGCCCTCGTTCTTCATGCCCGCTCCGAAGGCGCCGGAGAACGGTGACACCGAGTCAGCGCGGGTCTGGTGACGCGATGCCCATCCATGTAGTCAAGCAGGGAGAGTGCTTTGCCACAATCGCCCAGGCTCACGGCCTGCGCGGCGACGCGCTCTACAAGCACCCCGACAACGCCGCGCTGCGAAAGAAGCGGCCGAACCCCAACATCCTTCACCCCGGCGACGAGGTGGCGATCCCCGAGCGCGAGCCGAAGGAGCTGAGCGTGCCCAGCGGCGCGAAGCACCGGTTCAAGGTCAAGATCTCGAAGCGCGAGCTCCGCCTGCGGCTGCTCGATCACGGCGGCGATCCGATCGCCGGCGCGGCGTACGTGCTCGAGGCCGACGGCGAGCGCGTGGAAGGCAAGACGACGGGCGACGGCGAAATCGTCGAGGCCATCAGCAGCGGCGCGCGCACCGCGACGCTGACCGTGGGAGCGCGCGTGCTCGTCCTCGAGTGCGCCGCCCTCGATCCGCTCACCGACGCCCCCGACGAGGGCGTGAGCGGCGCCCGCGAGCGCCTGCGCAACCTCGGCTACGACGTCGGCGAGGCGTCGAGCGAGCTCGATCCGCGCACGCGCACGGCGCTGGCGCTCTTCCAGCACGAGGCGAACATCGACGTCACCGGAAAGCTCGACGACACGACCCGCGCCAGGCTCGGCGCCGCCCACCGCTGCTGAAAGACGCCGCCGTCATGGCCTCTCCCCGCTCACGAGAGCGGGTGGAGAGGGTGGCATTGGCCCCGGGCAGGCGGCCTCTGAAACACCGAATTAGCGCGCCAAGCATCGGGGAGATCGTCGAGCGGCCGCGCGAGAATGAAGCTGCCGAAATTGCCCGCCGACGATCGCTCCGAAGACGGCGAAGGAGATGAGCTTCATCTTCTTCAGCGTCATCAGCGCCGAGTCGATTTCGCTCCCGCTCAACCCTCCTCCGGGATCCTCGATCACCGTCGGCGCGATCGCGCCGATCACCCCGGGGCCGGCAGAGCGAGGCGCCGATCGTGGATCGATCGCCGCCGGGGGAACTTCGGCGCGAGCCGGCTGTCGCCCCCGCGGATGCCGTCCACCTTGCCCGCTCCGCTCAGCGCGTCGCAACGATCTCGCATTCGCCGGCTCGCCCGGCCGGTGGATCCCGCCCCCGGCGACGAGGCCGGTGAGCTCAACATCGTTCCTTATCTCGACATCATCACCAACATCATGATGTTCGTCCTCGCGAGCGTGGCAGTCACCTTCGTGGGGACGATCAACATCCAGGCGGCGTTCGCCGGACCGCGAGTGTCCGAGCACGATGTCCACGCGCTCCACCTCACGGCGATCGTATCGGCCGAGGGCGTGGCGCTCACCACCGCGGACGGGCACATCGCGCCGGGCTGCGGCGCGATCGGCGCGGGGGTGACGGTGCCGAAGCGCGGCGAGGACAACGATCTCGTCGGCCTGAGCGCGTGCGCGCGGCGGATCAAGGGCGCGCGGGCCGAGTCGGCCCTGGAGACGCAGGTGACGCTCACGGCGAGCCCCGACGTGCCGTATCAGACGGTGATCGCGATCATGGATGCTCTGCGGAGCGACGAGGCAGGCGAGCTGTTCCCCGCGGTTCACCTGGGCGTCGCGCGGTAGCGTTCGCGTCGACGTTCTTCCAGCGCCGGTGCAGCCAGAGCCACTGCGCCGGGTGGGCGCGCACGAAGCCCTCCAGGGCGGCGGCCATGGTCCTCGTCGCGCGCTCGACGGCGCCGCGGCCGCGCAGCTCGTCGGGCGCGATCGCCGCGGCGAGCTCGAGCCGGTGGCGCCCGTCCGCGGTGCGATGGCCGAGCACGAGGAGCAGCGGGACCCGCGCCCGCGCCGCGAGCAGCGCCGGGCCGAGATCGTGGAGGGCCGGCGCGCCCAGGAAGTGGAACGTCGCCACGCCCGAGCCGCGCTCGGGCACCTGATCGATCAGCATCGTGGTGATGTCGCCGGCGCGGAGCGCGTCGCGCACGTACGCCGCGGCGCCGAGCGCGTCGGCCAGCACGACGCCCCGCTCCACGCGGAGGCGCTGCCAGTAGCGATCGAGCGCGCGCCACGAGAGGCGCTTCGTCACGACATGGAGCCGGGCCCCGCCGCACTCGCGCGCGATCCATTGCGCCGCGGCGCACGCCGAGAGATCCCAGTTGCCGGTGTGCGCCGTGGCCACCACGACGCCGCGCCCGAGCGCCGCGCCTCGACGGAGCGCCTCGCCGCACGCGGGATCCATCGTGAAGTGCTCTGCGAGAGCCTCCGGCGGCCGGCCCGCGAGCCACAGCAATTCGAAGATCCCCGCGCCGAGCGAGGCGTACATGCCGGTCGCCTCGGACGACGCCGAGGGCACGCCCGCGCGCTCCAGCGACGCCTCGACGTGACGTCGGCGGATGCGCAGCACCGAGCCCGCCAGGAAGCCCAGCGCGCCACCGAGCCCGCGCATCCAGCGAAACGGGAGGCGCGCGACGGCCGCGGCCAGAGCGCGCATCCAGAGCGGCCCGGGCGCGGAGCCCAGGCGGTCGCGCTTCAGAGCGTCTGAAAAAACCTCCCGTCGCCGGCCAGCGGACACGCGGCGCTCGCCTGCGTTGCTCGGATTCGACGTGCGTTCGCACGCCTTCATCCTCGCGCCTTGGCGAGCTTGCGTCTCCTTGGCCAGCTCGGTCCGGTTTTTTCAGCCGCTCTCAACGCACGAAGCCGGCCTTGCGCGCCGGGTTGGTCGGATCGCTGCCGCCTTCGAGGCCGGCCGCGAACACGTCGGCGAGGGCGACGAACGTCTCGCCCTTGGAGCTGCGGGCGCGGACCATGGCGCCCTGCACCTTGATCGCCTCGACCTTGCCCACCGTGAGGCTGGCGTTGCCGTGCGCGACGTGGAGCGTCAGCAGGCGCCCCTCCGGGAGCGTCGTCCAGCCGTCCTTGCCGTCGGTCTTGGCGTTCGCCGTATCGAGCACCACACGGAGCATCTCTTCGATCATGGCCCCTGTTTCCTTTCTGCGAGGCGGGGTGTCAAGTCGGCTCGCGACGGCTCGTGATATCGTGCGCGCCCGGTGACGAAACCCAACCCCATCCGGCCCGACATCCCGCCCGAGGATCACATCTTCGTCGACGACGTCCGCAAGTCGTTCGGTTCGACCAAGGTGCTCAAGGGGATCACGCTCCACCTCCGGCGCAAGGAGACCGCGGTGATCATCGGCGGCTCCGGCGCCGGCAAGACGACGCTGCTCCGCCTGCTGATCGGCCTCGAGCAGCCGACCACGGGGCACATCTGGGTCGATGGCGAGGACATGGCGTACCTCGACGAAGTGCAGATGAACAAGATGCGCCGCAAGTTCGGGATGGTGTTCCAGTACGCGGCGCTGCTCGACTCGCTCACCGTGCTGGACAACGTGGCCTTCCCGCTCCACGAGCACCGCGCGAGCCTCGGAGCCAAGGCGATCAAGGAGAAGGTCGTCAGCATGCTGAACCTCCTCGGCCTCGAGAACAAAGAGAACCGGATGCCGTCGGAGCTGTCCGGCGGCCAGCGCAAGCGCGTCGGCCTGGCGCGCGCGCTGATGCTCGAGCCCGAGATCCTGATCTACGACGAGCCCACGAGCGGCCTCGATCCGCTCACGAGCCGCATGGTCGACGACTTGATCGAGGAGACGCGGAGCCGCTTCGGGATCACCAGCGTCGTCATCTCGCACGACATGGCCTCGACGTTTCGCATCGCCCACCAGGCCTTCCTCGTGGTGCAGGGCCAGGTCATCGCGCAGGGCAAGCCCGACGAGCTCGCGCACGGCGACAACGAGGAGGCGCGGGCCTTCATCGAGGCCTCGGGCGTGAACACCGACAACGTCTCGCGCGTGACCGACAAGAAGAAGCAGAACACCGCGGCGTGACGCGGAGGCGGGCGTCGATCGGCGCCGATTTGCCTTGAAATCAAGCGAATGCGCGCGCCGCTTCGTCGAGGCGAACGAAGGCGTGGCCGCCCTCCGCGAGGACATCGAGCGCCGCGTCGAGCGCCGCCATTCGAGCCGCGAGGGGCACGCGTAGCTCGGGCTGGTAGGGCGCGAGCGTCGAGAGCCCCTCGCTCGCGTCGAGGAAATCGATGGCGTGGAGCTCGAGGTTCACCAGCGGCTCGCCCACGCACGCCCGCGCGAGCCGCGCCGACGCGCGGGCCCCCACGACGCCGAGCATCGTCCCGATGAACGGGAGCCGCGCGCCGCGGGTGACCTGCACGGGCAGCTCGACAAAACGCCTTGATTTACCGGCTGGATCGCTCCATCGCGCGCCGGGCCGGTACGGCGATCGCGGCGCCGTCAGCACCCGCGGCGTGTCGAGCACCGAGCGCGACTCGCGCCCGCGGAGGCGCATCCCGCCCATCGCCGCGGCCTTGGCGAAGTAGTACGCGGGGCACGGGAACACCGACGAGTCGAAGGCGACGGCGGCCTCGTCGAGCGCGTCGAAGAGCGCGTCGTTGACGGTGTACCCGGGCGCGCGGAAGCCCGTCGGCTTGCGGCCGGTGACGCGCTCGATCGCCTTCGATCCGGCCTCGATCTCGCTGCGGATCGTCGCCGGGTCGAGCCGCGTCAGATCGTAGCGATGGCTGTACGAGTGGTTCTCGACGGCGTGCCCGCGATCCGCGAGGACGCCGACGAGCCGCGCCGCGCCGTCGCGCTCGAGATCCTCGCCGACGGCGAAGAGCGTGAGCGGGATCCGCCGCGACTCGGCCCACGCGCTCATGCGCTCGAGGGCGCGATCGTAGGCTCGATCGAGGTCGTACCCGGCGGACACGAGGCCGTGGATGGCGAAGTAGTGGTGGATCGCGTCGAGATCGACGGAGACCGCAGCGAGCCTTCGAGCCATCGATCGAGACTGAGAGCGCTTCACAAAACCTCCCGTCGCCGCCCGGCGGATCCGCGTCGCGCGCCGTCGTTGCTCGGATTCGACGTGCGTTCGCACGCCTTCATCCTCGCGCCCAGGCGCGCTAGCGCCTCCTTGGTCGGCTCGGTCCGGTTTTGTTCAGCGCTCTTGAAAAGCGAAGGCCCCTCACCCCTCCGAGGAGAGACGAGAGGCCTTTGCGACTACCGGATCCGGCTCAGGAAGCGGCCATCTTGGCGACTTCGGCGGCGAAGTCGTCGGTCTTCTTCTCGATGCCCTCGCCGCGCTCGTAGCGGACGAACCGCGCGATCGACACCGTCGTGCCGGTGGCCTTCGAGAGCGCGTCGAGCTGCTTGCCGATCTGCTGCTGGTTCACGACCGACTCCTGCTCGAGCAGCGCCGTCTCCGAGAACCACTTGTTGAACTTGCCCTCGATGATCTTGGGCCACGCCGCCTCGGGCTTCGGCTTGGGATCCTCGCGGAGCTGGCCCTCGAAGATCTCCTTCTGCTTGGCGACCGCGTCGGCCGTGACCTCGTCGCGCTTGAGCACGAGCGGGTTGGCGGCGGCGATGTGCATCGCGAGCTCGTCGGCGAACGCGACGACGTCGGCGTGCGTGGCGGCCTCGGCCGTGCCCGTCGAGAGCGCGACGACGACGCCGATCTTGCCGCCCATGTGCACGTATGCGTGGGCGAGGCCCTGCGCGCCGTCTGCGATCTCGACGCGATCCCAGCGACGGACGGCGATCTTCTCGCCGATCTTCGCGGTCAGCGCGACGGCCGCGTCGCCGACGGTGGCGTCGCCGAGCTTGGCGGTCGCGAGGTCGGAGCCGAGCGGGGCCTTCTCGGCCACGGCGAGCGCGTCGCCGACGAAGGCGCGGAAGGTGTCGTTGCGGGCGGAGAAGTCGGTCTGGATGTTGACCTCGACCACCGTCGCGTGGCGCTTGTCAGCGGACACCGAGGCCCGGACCTCACCCTCGGAGGCCACGGCGCCGGCGCGCTTCGCGCCCTTCACGATGCCCTTCTTGATGATGATCTCGATCGCCTTGTCCATGTCGCCGTCGGCCTCGGTCAGGGCGCTCTTGCAGTCGCCCATCGGCGCCTGGGTTCGCTCACGAAGCTCCTTGATCGACTGCGCATTGATGGCCATGGGACAGATCTCCTTCAGACAGATGAAACGCGGGATGGATTCTCGCTCGGTGCGAGCAGAGTCGGGATGAGGGGCGCCGGCGCACCGTGAGCGATTCGCTCTTCGATGCGCTGCGACCGGGCCGCTTTCGGCCCATGCGAAAAAGGGATCGCCGTCGATCCCCTCTTCACGAAGGCGCGCTGTTCGCGCCGGGGTTTGAGGCCGCTGAGGGCCTCAGGATCGGATCACGAAGGACGGGGGGCGCCGCCGCGACCGCGACCGCCCTGATAGACGTCGGGGCGCTGACCCTGGGGACGGTCGCCACGACCACCCTCGGGACGATCGCCGCGATCCTGGCGATCACCGCCGCGGTCCTCGTTGTGATCCTTGCGGCGCTGCGCGCCCTCGACGCACGCGTCGGCGACGCGCGACGTGATCAGCTTGATCGAGCGGATCGCGTCGTCGTTGCCGGGGATGACGAAGTCGACGAGATCGGGATCGCAGTTGGTGTCCGTGATGGCCACGACGGGGACGCCGAGCTTGCGGGCCTCGCTGATGGCGATCGACTCCTGGTGGGGATCGATCACGAAGATCGCGGCGGGGACGTTGCCCATGCCCTTGAGGCCGCCGAGGTACTTCTCGAGGCGCTCGCGCTCCTTCTCGAGCTTGGAGACCTCCTTCTTGAGGAGCTGCTCGTAGGTGCCGTCTTCCTTCATGCGCTCCAGCGTGCGAAGGCGATCGAGGCCCTGCTTGATGGTGCGGAAGTTCGTGAGGGTGCCGCCGAGCCAGCGGTTGGTGACGAAGTACATGCCCGAGCGGCGGGCCTCTTCGATCACGATGTCCTGCGCCTGGCGCTTGGTGCCGACGAACAGGACACCACCGCCACGGCCCACGGCCTCGACGATGAAGTCGTACGCCTTCTTGAAGAGGCGCGTCGTCTGGTCGAGATCGATGATGTGGATGCCGTTGCGCGCGCCGTAGATGAACGGCTTCATCTTCGGGTTCCAGCGCTTGGTCTGGTGGCCGAAGTGCACGCCGGCGTCGAGCAGCGAGCGGAGCGGGAGCGGCATCTCGCCCGGAGCGGGCGCGGCGGCCTGGAGGGCCTCGGAAGCAGTGGACTCTGACACGTTGATTTTCCTTTCGGTTGTTTCCTCCGCCTTTCCCGTCGACCAACCTCGCCCACGAAGGGGAGGCACCGGGTCGACGAGCCCATCGTCTTGGTGCTGACGCGAAAAGCTGGGTTGCAGCGATCCGCTTCAGAGCACCGTTCTGGGGCCGAGGCCCCAGAACAACAACGAGACAAAGGCGTGTGGATTGCCCGGGTTCGCGGATGAAGCCCGGGGGGCGGGAGAGGTACTACCCGGCGTTTCGCGTGTCAAGCGTCGCTCGCGCGGCTCACTTCGCCTTCTTGCGGCCGCTCGTCTCGGGGGCGCGTCGCGTCGGCGCGGCGTGCTCGCTCGCGGGCGCGGCGCCGTCGGCGCGGAACCCCGGATCAGCCTTGATTTCCCGCAGCGCTTCGACGAGCTCGCGCGCCCGAGCGATCCAGTACGCACGCCCCGGATCCGCCTCGGCGTCGGGCGGCGCAGCCGAGCGCAGCGCCGCGAGGACCTCGGGCTCGACCGTCGTCGCGAGCAGCGCGATGGCCTCACCGCGGCTCGGGTACTGCTCGACGAACGACGCCGACTCGGGCGCACCCGCCGACGATCCCGGCTCGACGTAGACCGGGTACACGTCGCTCAGGCGCTCGCGACGACCGGTGCCCGACGTCAGCCACTCGACCGAGATCGCCAGCGCCTGCGAGAGCCGCCGCGCCGTGTCGACCGGGAGGCGAGCGCCGCGGTCCTTGTTGCGCATCGAGTTGATGTACTGCGGCGTGAACTGGGTGCGGCGCGCGAGCTCCGAGCCGGAGATGCCGCGCGCCGCCATGGCCTCGGAAAGCCGCTCCTGCCAGTCGCTCACCCGCTCACCGTACAGCGTCGGACGCCGTTCGTCAGTGCCCGAATAGTCCACCATCTGCAACTGTTGACAACTTTAGTTTCAGACACATTCTGGGGAGCATGGAAACCGACTCGCGCCCGAGCCCGAACCCGAACCCGAACCTCGACCTCCGCGTCCGTGGCGACCGCTCCGTCACGGCTCCGCTTCACCTCGACTTCGCCGCGCGCACCGACGTCGGGCGCGAGCGCGAGCACAACGAGGACAGCCTCTTCATCGCGCGCCCTGGCCACGCGGGGAGCACGCTCCCGTGCGAGGCGCCGATCGACGTCGCCGCGCTGGAGTGGGTCGCGCTCGGCGTGTGCGACGGCATGGGCGGCGCCGCCGCGGGCGAGATCGCCAGCCGATCGGCGGTCGCCGCCATCGGCGCGACCCTCACGGGCGGCGGCGCGATCACCGAGCCGAGCGAGCTCGGGCATCGCCTGATCGAGAGCCTGCAGATCGCGGCGCAGCGGGTCCACGCGGACGCGACGCGCTGGACCGAGCGCGCGGGCATGGGCACCACCGCGACGGTGTGCGCGCTCGCGGGCGACGCGCTCTTCGTCGCGCAAGTCGGCGACAGCCGCGCGTACCTGCTCCGCGGCGGCCGGCTCACGCAGATCACCCGCGATCAGACGCTGGCGACGCTGATGATGGAGCAGGGCCAGCTCACGAAGGAAGAGCTGCCGACGTTCGCCTTCAACAACGTGATCCTCCAGGCGCTGGGGACGACCCCGCGCGTCGACGTCGATCTCGTGCGGGTGACGGTGCGCCGCGGCGACGTGCTCTTGATCTGCTCCGACGGGCTCTCGGGCCCCGTCGACGAGGAGGTGATCCGCGCGACGCTCGAAGGCGCCGCGTCGCCGGTCGAGGCGGCCGAGGCGCTGATCGCGCTGGCCAACGAGGCCGGCGGGCCCGACAACGTGACGGCGATCGTGGCGCGGATCGAGGGCGACGCGCTCGGCGTGGAGGACGACGCGGTGGTGCCGCTCCGGGGGGGCGGGCTCGAGCCGCAGGGCCTCGACCTCGATCCGGCGCGCGCGATCACCCCTGATTTGCAGGCGTCTGCGGCGGTGGGCGATCCCGCGGTCCCATGCTCGACACCCGACGACGGCGACGATCCGGAGCGGCCGCGTCGCAGCGCGCTCGGTCGGGTGATCGCGTTCCTCCGCGGCGCGCTGCGACCCTCCAGCGACTGACGAGGCACGCCGACGTCGCGAGGCGAGCCCGCTTGCGATAGAGAGAGGGTCGGTGATCAACTCTCTTCGCTTCCGCAATTTCAAGGCGCTCCGCCGCGTCGACATCGGTCTCGAGCGGCTGACGCTGCTCGTCGGTCCCGCGGGCTCGGGCAAGACAACGGTGCTCGAAGGTCTCCATCACCTGACGCGGCTCGCGGCCTCGGAGCCACGCGAGATCTTCACGCGCGCGGCCGCGGTGGGCCTGATCTGCAGCCGGGGCGCCTCGGGCGCGTTCGAGCTCGGGCTCGCGGGATCGTTCCGCGCGCGCCGCGGATCGCTGTCGATCGCGTTCCCGTCGATCGAAGACTTTCCCTTCAGCTCGACCTACGTGCTCGAGTCGCGCTGGGGCGATCGTCAGCGCGTGCTGCGGCGCGAGCTCGACGCCGACGCCGCCGCCGCGGGGGCGCTCTCGCCCGCCGAGCTGCCCCTCTCCTCGGCGCTGCAAGAAGCCGTGTTCTTGCAGTTCGATCCGCGGCGGCTCGCGGCGCCGTCGCCCTGCCCCGACGACGAGGCGAGCCCGCGCTCGCTCGCGACCGACGGCACCAACCTCGCCGCGGTGATCGCCGATCTCGCGACGACGCGCCCCGACGAGCTGCGGCGGATCGAGAGCGCGCTGCGGGCCGTGATCCGCGGACTGCACCGGGTCCGCGTCGTGCGCCTCGGCCGCATGGACACGCTGGTGTTCGACATGGTGGGCGCCGCGGATCTCCCGGCCTACGCGATGAGCGAGGGTACGCTCCGGGTCCTCGGCCTGTTCACCGCGCTGATCGCCGCCGCGCCGGGCTGCCTCGTGCTCGTCGATCCGCTCGATCGCGGCGTGGGGCCTCTCGCCGTCGCCGCGCTGATGCGGCAGATCGAGGCGATCCTCGTCGCCGATCCACGCCTCCAGATCGTGGCGACGACCAGCTCGCCGCAGCTCCTCGACGAGGTCACGCCCGACGAGGTGCGGGTCCACGCGCTCCAGGACGACGGCTCCGCGCTGGTGGCCCCGCTCGGGTCGCACCCCGATTTCGCCCTGCTACGCGACGATCTTCGCCCCGGCGAGCTCTGGACGGCGACCGGCGACGCCTGGGTGGCCGAAGCGTCCCGGGTCGCCGAGCGCCCCACACTGCCGCCCCCGCTGCCTCCGTCGATCCCGCCGCCCGCGTCGCCGCGCGGCCGGTAGCCCCCGCGCCGCGGGTCACGTATGCTCGGCGCGTGCCCCCTTCCTTTCGCCCCTCGAAGTTTCGCCGCCGAGCAACGACGTGGTTCCGGGGAGCGGCCCGTCCGATCGCCGCATTCACGACGGGCGCCATCGCGCTCGCGGCGTGCATCAGCGTCGCGCCGTCCGGCATCCATCGCGAGACGGATCAAGGCACGGGCGGCGACGGGATCGATCTCGCCGACGCCGCGCCGCCGGACAACCCGCTGCCCGAGGCCGGGGCGTCCGATCCCCACGCGGTGATCGGCGCCGAGCCCTCGCACGGCCCGTTCGCGGGCGGTCAGCGCGTGCTGATCCACGGCAAAGGCTTCTCGTCGAAGGCGCGGATCTGGTTCGGGGAAACCGAGGTCGACGCGACGACGGTGATCCCGATCGATCCCTCGCGCGTGCAGGCCGGCGCGCCCGCGGCCAAGGCCGGCCCCGTCGACATCAGCGTGCAGAACGGCACCGACGCCTCGACAAAGCGCACGCTGATCGGGGGGTACACCTACGACGCGCTCTACGCCGCTCCTGCCACCGGCCCGGTCCCCGGCGGGACCGTGATCGAGATCATCGGCCAGGGCACCGCGTGGGACGCGACCACCGTCGCGCGGATCGATCAGAAGCCCTGCACCAACCTCAAGGTCGTGAGCCCCACGGTGCTCGACTGCACGGTGCCCCCGGGCAGCCCCGGCTCGAAGACGATCTCGGTCGCGACCGGGAGCGAGACGATCCTCGTCCTCGACGCTTACACCTACGAGGACAGCGACAACGGGTACAAGGGCGGCCTCAGCGGCGCTCCCATCGCCGGCGCGATCACCGTGCTCGCGTACGACAACTACACCGGGGCGGCGATCCCCGGCGCGCACGTGATCCTCGGGTCGAACATCGCGTCGGCGATCGTGGCCACGACGAGCGCGACCGGGGTCGCGGCGATCAACGATCCCTCGCTCACCGGGCCCGTCACCGTCACCATCGCGGGCCTCTGCCACAGCCCGATCACCTTCGTCGACGTGCCCGTCGACAAGGTCACGGCCTACCTCGATCCGGTGCTCTCGCCGGCGTGCGCCGGCATGGGCGATCCTCCGCCGGTGGGCGGCAAGCCGACGACGCTCGGCACCGTCACGGGCGAGCTCGTCTGGCCGAGCGTGCAGGAGTTCAAGAAGGGCACGTGGAGCAACGTGCCCGCCGTGAAGGGCCCGAACGAGATGCGCACGGCGTACCTGTTCACCGCCGCCGGCGACGCGACGCAGACGTTCCAGCTCCCCTCGCCCGGCGCCGCGCTCACCGAGGCCACCCCGGGCGAGACGGGCTACAAGTTCGCCATCGCCGCGTTCCCGGGCAACCGCGGCTTCTACGCGCTGGCCGGGATCGAGGACCGGTCGACGAACCCGCCGAAGTTCACCGCGTACGCGATGGGCGCCGTCAGCGGCGTCCCGGTGCTGCCCGGCTCGAACACCGACTCGGTCTACATCGCGATGGGCAAGACGCTCGACCAGGCGCTGCAGATGGACGTGAAGGCCCCGCCGCCCGGCGCGAAGGGCCCGGATCGCCTCCGCGCGACGGTGGCCGTCATGCTGGGCAACGATGGCTTCGCGATCCTCCCCGCCGGCCAGAAGGCGCCGCTCTTGCCGGTGCAAGGGCTGCTCTCGTTCGTCGGGGTCCCGTCGCTCGACGGGGATCTCGCGGGCTCGAGCTACGTGTCGACGGCGCGCGCGCAGACGGGGATCACCGGGACGACGCCGCTCTCGGTGATCAGCCGCGTGCTCACCACGACGACGAGCCAGATCGTCCCGATGAACGGCTTCGTCAACGTTCCTACCCTGGTGTCGCCCGACGTCAACGGCGCGTGGGACGGTAGACACCTGGCAACGACGTTCCCGCCGGGCGGCTCGCCGATCGACATCAGCGTCTACGACGTGCAGGCCGGCGGCGGCATCGTGCACTGGCTGATCGCGGTGCCCAAGGGCTCCAACGCCATCGAGGTGCCGGACCTCTCCGGGTTCCCCGACAGCGCGCTCCCGGCCGGGCCGATCACCATCGGCGTCTACGGCGGCCGCGTCGACGGCTTCGACTACACCCAGCTGCGCTACCGCTGGATCCGCACCACGGGGATGACGGCCTACGCGCTCGACTACTTCAGCGCGCACCTCTGATGCGACGACTGATGCGACTGATGCGACGACGAACCTCGACCCCTCGCCTCTCGTGGCTCCTGTTCGCGGGCTTCACGGCCTTCGCCGCGCAGAGCTGCTTCGACTCCGGCACGCGGTGGCAGGCCCTCCCGGTGAAGCCGCCGCCCGGCCCGGCGTGCGTCGCCGACACGCAGCGGTGCGCGGTCGGCAAGCTCCAGCGCTGCGAGGGCAGCACGCCGGCGTGGGTCACCAAGAACGACTGCGCGGGCGCGGGGAAGGTCTGCGCGCCGAACCTCTGGGCCTGCACCGATTGCATCCCCGACCAGGCGAGCTGCGACGGCGAGAGCGTGCGCGCGTGCAACGCCGACGGGACCATGGGCGCGGCCACGTCGACCTGCGACACCACCAAGGGCGTCGCCTGCCGCGACGGCGCCTGCTTCGATCTCTGCAACCGCGCGACGATCGAGCGCAGCAACGTCGGCTGCGAGTACTGGGCGGTCGACCTCGACAACGCGATGATCAGCGCGACGAGCAACGCCGCCGCGCAGCAGTTCGCGGTGGTGATCTCCAACCCGCAGCCCGACGTCGCGGCGGTGGTGCACGTCTTCCAGGATGACGGTCAGCCCGGCGACGCGCCGGCGCCGATCGAGGTGCAGGGCGCGACGATCGCGCCGCTCAACCTCCAGGTCTTCAAGCTCGGCCCGCGCGAGGTCGACGGCAGCCCCGACGGCGAGTTCAACACCGGGACCAACACCGCGCTGACGCGGCACGCGTACAAGATCACCTCGAATTACCCTGTCGTTGCTTACCAGTTCAACCCGCTCGAGAACGTCAACGTGTTCTCCAACGACGCCTCGCTGCTCAAGCCGGTCGAGGCGCTGACGACGGCGACCACCGGGCTCCTCCCGGCGTACGTCGTCGCGGGGTGGCCGCAGACCATCGCCGCGACCGACGATCCGAACACCAATTTCAGCCCGTCGAGCCCGATCAACCTGCGCGCGTTCCTGACGATCGTGGGCACGAAAGAGGCGACGACGGTCCGCGTCCACACGCGCGCCGCGGTCGTCGCCGGTGGCCCGGTGATGGCCACGCCGGCGTCGGGGATCATCACCGCGACGCTGGGCGCGTTCGACGTGCTCAACCTCGAGACCGGGGATTTCAACGCCGATTTCACCGGCTCGGTGATCGACGCCGACGGGCCGGTCGCGGTGTTCTCGGGTACCGAGGCGTCCGACGCGCCGCACTTCAAGACGCTGTCCGATCGCCGGTGCTGCGCCGATCACCTGGAAGATCAGCTCGATCCGCTCCGGACCGCGGGGAAGATCTTCGCCATCGCTCACACGCCGAGCCGGACGGCCGCGGTGAAGGCCGCGGGCGCGAAGATCAACGCGGTGCCCGAGCCCGACTTCGTGCGCTTCGTCGCCGCGTCGACCAAGGGCGCGACGATCACCACGACGCTCCCGAAGCCCGACGACGTGATTCACCTGAGCGGCCTCGGCGACTTCCGCGAGGTGACCGCATACCGCGACTTCATGGCCACGAGCAGCGATCCGATCCATGTCGCGCAGGTGATGGCGAGCCAGGACGCGGCCGGCGTGAAGCGCGGCCTCCCGGGCGGCGATCCGAGCCTGCTGATCGAGCCGCCGATCGAGCAGTTTCGCGCCGACTACGTGTTCCTGACGCCGGACAAGTACGCCTTCGACTTCGTATCGATCGTCGCGCCGCCGGCGGCGCTGGTGCTGTTCGACGACACCCCGCTGACGAGCCTCGCGTGCTCGATGGGGCCGGCCGATGGCCTCACCGACGAGGAGCGCGGCTCAGCGGATCCGCAGTTCGTCGTGTATCGCTGCCAGCTCAGCTTCCCGGTGATCGATCCGAACAAGCTCGCGCCCGACAACCTGACGCCCGGTCTTCAGAACGACGGGGTGCATCGGATCGTCGGCAACGCGCCGCTCGGCGTGACGGTGATGGGGTTCGACTCGTTCGTGAGCTACGACTACGCGGCCGGGACCGACCTCAACGAGCTCGGCGTGGCGCAGTAGCCGGAGGGGAAGGCCGCTGGCGATCGGGGGACGATCGGGCCACCTCCCCCGGCGCGGCGGGGTGCTGGAGCGTGTTACTTCTTCTTGGGGATCACGACCGGCGTCTTGACCACCGGCGTGGAGGCCTTCGCGGTCGTCGCGGGCGCGGCCGTCGTCGCCGGAGCGGCCGCCGAGCCGGCGGGCTTCGCCGAGGTGACCGTGGTCGGCTTCACGGGGAGCGCGGCGTGGACCGGCGCGGCGGTGCCGGCCGTCGTGGTGCCCGCGCCGGCGGCGCTGTCGGCGGGGACGGCGCCCGAGGCCGACGCGTCAGGCGCAGCCGTCGCGGTGGCGCTGGCCGGGGTGGCCGTGAGCAGGCCGACCGTGAGCAGGATGGCGCCGATCGCGCTCGACGCGATGGTGGTGATCATGCCGATCTTCGCGCCCTTGACCGCCGAACCGAGCGTGGCTTCGCGGCCCTTGTCGGACAGCATCAGCGAGCTCCAGCCCATGTCGCCGAGCGTCGGGCCGTACTGACCCTGCGAGAGCTTGCCGAGCGCGAACAGCGTCTGGCCGGCCTGGAACGGCACGATCTTCTCGACGCCCTTGAAGCCCTTGACGTTCTCGCCGCCGGGGAGGTGCGGGACCTGGGTGCGGAGGTTACCGAACATCAGCTCGCCGGGGAGCAGCATCCCGATGCGGATCTCGCTGCTGTGCGACGTCTTCAGGTCGGAGTCGGGCTTCTTGGTGCAGTCGATCGCGACGCCGCCCGTGCCGTCCGTGAGCGTGAAGACGGTGCCGAGCTTCTCGGTGTTGACGCTGGTGCTACCGCTCGAGGTGGTGCGGTTGCCGCTGGAGTCGGTGCTGGACTTCTCCCACTGGCGAACGAGCTCGAACTCCCAGTAGAGGCACTGCTGCCCGGAGGCCGGCGCGATGAGGGGCTGACCCTGGACCTGGCCCTCGCAGGAAACTTGCCCCTTTGCGTCCGCAGATGCGGGACCCTGCTGCTGGATCTCCGACGGTTTGCGGAACGGGACGTTTTTGATCTTCCCGGCCTTCCTGGCCATGATGAACCAGTAGATCGCGGCGATGAACCCGATTGCCAATAGAAGCCCACCAAATCCGGCCATGTGCGGTAATCCTCCTGAGATCCGCGTGTATACGCTGGAATGGCGGGGCCAATCTGCAAAAAAAAGAAACTTTCACGCTAAAAAATTGCGCTGCCCTTGACCTCGGGCACGGACGCCGCAGCAAGCAGGCAGGAAGCACCGGCCACCAGGAAGACGGCGCTGTAGCCAAGACCGAGGGCCACGAAGGCTCCCGCACCGACCGCCGCGACACCTGCCGCTCCCGCGAGCGCCCAGCACCACGGGAGCAGCTCGGGCGACCGGACGGCCACGACCTTCGCGCCGAGCGGGAGGAGTGAGCCCAGCAGGGCGCCGACCGGCAGGAGGACGAGCACGACCAGCGCGAGGCGACCGGCGAACGGGAGGCCTCCCGTGGCGTCGAGGAGCGGCGCGACCGCGACGGCGTCGAGGGCGAGCACCGCGACGAGGAGCTGCGCGTGGCGCCCCGCGGCGAGCGCGAAGCTCGGTGCGGCGATCGATCCCGTGAGCCGCGCGCCGCCGGCCGCCGCGAGGAGCAGCGCCGCGACGACCACCGAGAGCCCGGCGTCGGGGTGCCCGAGGTAGGCCACGAGGCGAGGCACGAGCGCGTGCACGGCGAGGACGAACCCGGCGCCGACGCCCAGGAAGTACAGCATCGGCCGCAGCCGACGCGGCGCGGGACCGGTGCCCCCGCCGCGCGCGAGGGAGCCCAGCGCGAGCAGCAGCAGCAGCACCGCGCCGATGGCAACGAGGAGCCCCGCCGCGAAGAGGCCCTGGCGCTCGTGGCGGAGCGTGGGCACGTCGGCGAGGATCTGCGGGAGAAAGCGCGCCGCGACGGGCTGAAAAATGAAGGGGCGATCGTCGGTCGCGGGGGCGAGATCGGTCGTGCCGTCGAGCGCCGTCAGCCGCGGATCCGCGCCCTCGACGAGCGTGCGCCGGAGCTCGGTGGGCGCCTGATCGGGCGCGAACGCTTCGGCGAATTTGCTCTTCTTGCAGTGTCGCCGCAGGAGCGCGATCTCGTCCTTCGTGAAGGGCGTGCGCTTGACGAGGAGGGCCGTGATCTTCGTCGCGCTGCAAGCGAAGAGGTGCTCGGCGGGGTTCGCAGCGCCGAGGCGGCGAAGGCCGGTCGCGGCCGTCGCGAGCAGCCGATCGGTCTCGGCCTCGGGTCGGCTCACGAGGAGCGTCCCCTCGGGCTGGAGGGCGGTCAGGTAGTCGCGGATCGCCTCGACCGTGTAGAGGCGTGAGCCCGTCAGCGCGAGCGCGCCGACCGCCGCGGGCGCCGAGGTGTCGGCGAGCGTCACGACGAGGCTGCGGAGCTTCGTGGGCGCGCCGAGCAAGTAGCTGCGCCCGTCGGCGACGACGACGTGGACCTCGGGCTTGTCGTAGAGATCGCCGCTCAGCGCGCGGTAGCGGCCGCGCACGACCTCGCGCACCAGGATCGGATCCGGCTCGATCGCCGTCACGTCTTTCTGGCCGGCGCGCAGCGCGGCGCGGACGTCGCGAGCGGCGCCGGGGCCGAGTACCGCCGCGGGTCCGCGGTCCTTGTGAAGCGCGTAGCCGAGCTCGTCGGGCTGCGCGGGCGGCGTGGTCTTGGCGTCGACGATCGACGTCGTGCTCGTGCCGTCGGAGCGCACCCAGGCGGTGCCACCGGCGGGCTTGTCGACCGTGACCAGCTCCGACTCGCTCCACTGCTGGAGCTCGACCTTGTCGATCGGCGTCCAGCGCAGCCCGGGAAGCTTGAGCCACGGCGCGCCGATGTCGCCCGCGAAGAGCACCGCCGTCGCCAGCACGAACGTGGAGACCACGGCGCCGCTGGCGCGACGCTCGGCCGGCACGTCGAGCGACGTGGCGCCGCGGCGCGCGCTCACATAGAAAATGATCCCGGTGCTGGCGAAGAGGATCGCCACGAGCAGGCACGCGCGCCCCGCGCCGACCGAGAACGCGGCGACCGTCACGAGCACGCCGAGCGCCGCCCCGCCGAGCGCCGCGAAATGGATCCGGCTCGCCGCGGACGCCGCGTGACGGAGCGCCGCCGCGACGACCGCGCCGACGGCGATGAACGGCAGCGACGAGCTCGCGACGAGGGCCACGAGCCGCAGCAGCCCGCCGCGATCGAAGGCCTCGAACATCTTGACGTTGAGCAGCACCAGCAGCGCGGCGACCGTCCCCGCCGAGGCCGCGCCCGCCAGGTACGCGAGCCGCGCCAGCAGCGCCGGGGGCCGCACCAGCGCGGGGACGAGGTGGACGAGGCCGCCGCCGACGGCGATCCCGAGCAGCGGGAGCGCGAGCATGACGAACGCCACCGGTTGCCCGAAGAGCGCCGCACAGAGGCGCGTGAGCGCGGTCGCGAGGACCACCGTCCCGCACGCGAGGACGGCGATCCCGCCGAAGAGGCCGTGGCGTTGGCTCATTTTGCGGCCCCCTCCTAGCACGACGAGCCGACGCTGTGTCGGCCCCGGAGCACGGTCATTTTCTGACAGATCGCCGCGGACGCGAGGCCCCGCGCTCCGGCATGAGCGGGATGAGCGGGACGAGCGGCCCGAGCGGCCACGCCTTCAGCAGCGGCACCGGCGACCCCGGTCCGCTCTGGCGCACGGCCCGCGCGCACTCGGCGACGAGGAGGCGCCGCGGTCCGAACGCCGACGAGCTCGCCGCGTCGGCGTCCATGAGGCGCGTCGGCGTGTCGGCCCCGAAATCGTCGGGGTGGCCCGGATCGTCGAGGAGGATGTGACCGAGCTCGTGCGCCAGCGCGAACGAGGCGCGCCCGGCGCGGATCCCGGCGCGATCTTCAATCAGCACGTTGCGCACCGAGCCGCCGTCGGCCGAGATGAACGACTCGCCGATCCGGCCTCCGCCGGCGAAGCTCGGGATCAGGAAGATCTCGATCGTGCTCGGATCGCCGTCGTCGAAGGCCTTGATCAGCGAGCGCTCCTCGACGGTGCCGGCGACGGCGTCGACGTCGCCGAAGTGCTGGAGGCCGTCCTCGAGATCGACGCGGCCGAGGCACGCGGTGAGCGTGGCGTCGCTGCTGAGCGCGCCGCTCGCGGGCGCGTCGATAGTGGCGAAGGCGCCGCCTCTTCGCCGCACGAGGACGTCGGCGCTGCCGAACGCGCCGGCGCCGATGGTCGGGTTGTCGGACACCGTGGTGACGAAGCCCGCGGCGTCGACGGCGGCGGCGACGGCGCGCGCGGCGACGGCGGGACGCGTCCCGGCGACGATCGGGATCTTGACGTCGCGCCCGTCGACGCGGACGTGGATCACCCCGCCGCTCGCCGGGAATCCGTGATCGCAGCCGACGGCGAGGAGGTGCGGCGCGGGAGGATCGACGACGCGCACGTCGAGCTCCGACGGCGGGCCGAAGCTCACGCCGCAGCCGCCCCAGAGTGAGTTTGCGCGCTCGACCTCGGCGCGCGCGACCTCGATCGCCTCGGCGTCGTCTCCGCCGAGCGGCGGCGGGCCGTGCGGGCCGAGGCGCAGGAGGAACACGCGCAGCTTCGCGCGGAGCCGCTCGATCGGGCCGGCCGGCGTCGCGCGCGGACCGCCGACGCGGATCATCTGGAGCTTGTCACCCTGCGGCGACGTCACGGCGAGGGCGCCGCCGAGCTCGGCGCGGATCGACCTGTTTTTCACGAGCGGATGGCCACGATCGATGTCGTCGGCCGCCGCGCGGATCGGCGGCGTCGAGCCGCACTGGAAGGTGGCTGCGACCCCCGCGGGGCACGGGACGGCGGAGAGCGGCAGCGCGACGAGCGCGTCGATCGGCTCGCCGTCAGCGCCGATCGAGAGGATGGATAGCGCCGCCGGGAGATCGTCGGCGACCCCGACAGCCACGAACCGGAGGGCGTCGGAATCATCGCGATCGCCCGTGGATCCAGGCGCGATCCGCGCGGGCGGCGTGCGCTCGAGCGAGGCGTGCGAGCGGGTCAGATCGACGACGTTCCCCTCCCCGTCGACGGCGCGGATCTCGATGGCGCCGAGCGCGATCGTGCGGCCGAAGATGTCGACCTCGCTGCGCCCGGGGCCGACGGCCTGCAGCTCGATGCGCCGGGCGCGCGCGGGGATCGCGGCTCCAGGCGCAAGCGG